>JBGAQX010000019.1:0-63183 GCA_044220545.1 Rhodocyclaceae bacterium
CGGCCGCTGCCCATGGCTGTCGACCATTACGAAAACTTCCCCGTCGCCTCGATTCTGCTGCCGCGCGCCCTGCGCGAGCCCGTGGCGGCAATCTATGTTTTTGCCCGCGGCGCCGACGATTTTGCCGACGAGGGCCAGCGATCGCCCGAAGAGCGCCTTGATCTGCTGAACGGCTACCGCGCCGAACTCGACGCCATCGAGCGCAACCACGCCACGCAACACCCCGTCTTCCAGCGCCTGCGCCCTGTCGTGGCCAGGCATGGTCTGTCGCTGCAACCTTTTCGCGAGTTGCTCGACGCGTTCAGCCAGGATGTCGTCAAGACCCGCTACGCCAGCCATTCCGAATTGCTGGATTACTGCCGCCGTTCCGCCAACCCCGTCGGGCGGCTGTTGCTGGCGCTGTTTCGCGCCGACAACGACGAGAACCTGCGCCGCTCGGACGCCGTCTGCTCTGCGCTGCAGCTCATCAACCACTGGCAGGACGTGGCGGTCGATTGGGCCAAGGGGCGCGTCTATCTGCCCCAGGAGGACCTGCGCCGATTCGGTGTCGCCGAGCCGCAAATCGCCGCCGGGCACTGCGACGAACACTGGCGCGCCCTGATGCGCTTCCAGGTCGACCGGGCGCGCACCCTGATGGAAAGTGGCGCGCCGCTCGGCCGCGACCTGCCCGGCCGTATCGGCCTGGAGATACGCACCATCGTCGCCGGCGGGCTGCGCATCCTGGAGAAGATCGAGGCGGTCGACTACGACATCTTCCGGCGGCGGCCCGTGCTGGGAACGCTCGACATCTTCCGGCGGCGGCCCGTGCTGGGAACGCTGGACTGGCCAACCATCCTGTGGCGCGCCCTGTGATCCGACCATGACCCCGGACGAATACTGTCGCCAGAAGGCCGCCGCCAGCGGTTCCAGCTTCTACTACAGCTTCCGCTTCCTGGCCCCGCCGCGCCGCGCGGCCATCACCGCCCTCTACGCCTTCTGCCGCGAAGTGGATGACGCGGTGGACGAATGCGCCGATGCCGGCGTGGCGGCCATGAAGCTGGCCTGGTGGCGCGGCGAGGTGGCGGCGCTTTTTGAAGGCCGCCCTACCCACCCGGTCACCCAGGCCCTGGCCACCGCCCTGCCCCGCTACCACCTGCCGGCGGAGCAATTGCTGGAAATCATCGACGGGATGGCCATGGACCTCCACCAGACCCGCTACCCGGACTTCAAGGCGCTGCACCTGTATTGCTACCGGGTCGCCTCGGTGGTCGGCCTGCTGGCGGCGGAAATCTTCGGTTACACGGATCGGCGCACGCTCAAGTACGCCCACGATCTCGGCCTGGCGTTCCAGTTGACCAACATCATCCGCGACGTCGGCGAGGATGCCCGGCGCGGCCGCATCTACCTGCCCCAGGACGAACTGGCGCGCTTCGGCGTCGCCGAGGCCGACATACTGCAAGCCCGCCATTCGGCAGGCTTCGGGAACCTGATGGAGTTTCAGGTCCGGCGCGCCCAGGAGACCTACGATCGGGCCCTGGGCCAGCTGCCGGCCGTGGATCGCAAGTCGCAACGCGCCGGCCTGATCATGGCCGCCATTTACCGCACGCTGCTCGACGAAATCGCCCAGGATGGCTGCCGCGTCCTGACCCATCGCATCGCCCTGCCACCCGCGCGCAAGCTATGGCTGGCGGCGAAGACCTGGATGGCGACGTGAGCAGTGTGACCGACGCAAGCGGCGCGAACGTGGCCATCATCGGCGCCGGCTACGCCGGGCTGGCGGCCGCCGTCGAGCTGGCGGCACGGGGCATTTTGGTCGACGTCTTCGAGGCCTCGCGCACACTTGGCGGCCGCGCCCGCGCCATCGACATCGAAGGACTGCGGGTCGACAACGGCGCCCATATCCTGGTCGGCGCCTATCGCGAAACCCGGCGACTCATGGACGTGGTCGGCTCCCGGCCGGATGCGCTGCGCCGCGAGCCGCTGCATCTGGAATTCCCCGGCGCATTCCGCCTGCGCGCGCCAGGACTACCAGCGCCCTTGCACCTCGGCTGGGCGCTGCTGACGGCGATCGGGCTGCCCCTGCCGGACAAGTTCGCCGCCATCCGGTTCATGCGCGACATCAAGCGGCGCCGGTTTCGGCTCGCCAGCGACACCACGGTCGCCACGCTGCTGGCCGACCAACCCGAGCGCTTGCGCCGCTACCTCTGGGACCCGCTCTGTCTGGCCGCGCTCAACACACCACCGTGCGAGGCGTCGGCGCAGGTCTTCCTCAATGTCCTGCGCGACAGCCTGGCGGCCGATCGCGCCGCCAGCGACCTGCTGCTGCCGGCCACCGACCTTTCGGCACTGTTCCCGGAACCCGCGGCGAAATTCGTCGCCGCACGCGGCGGCCGAGTGCGGCGCGGCAGCCGGGTCGACGCCGTTCAGCGACGGAGCGGCCACTATTTTGTCGATGGCCACGGCCCCTACCGACAGGTCATCGTGGCCGTGGCGCCCCAGCACCTGGCCCACCTGGTCCAGGGTCTGCCCGAGCTGGCGCCGGTGGTGGCGATAGTGGCGGCGCTGCGCTGGGAACCCATCGTCGCCTGTTACCTGGCCTATCCGGAAGACACACGCCTGCCCTGGCCCATGGTCGGCGTAGACGGCGGCCACGCCCAGTGGCTGTTCGACCGGGGCGCCCTGTGCGGGCAGCATGGCCTCGTCGCGGCCGTGATCAGCGGCCACGGTCCGCACCAGCAGCTCGATCAAGAAACATTGGAGCTACGCATCCACGAGGAAGTCGGCGCCATGGTTGCCGGCCTGCCTAAACCGCGCTGGAGCCGGGTGATCGCTGACCGGCGCGCCACCTTCGCCTGCACGCCCAACCTGCGCCGCCCCGCCACCGCCACGCCCCTGCCCGGCCTCTGGCTGGCCGGAGACTACGTCGCCGGCGACTATCCCGCCACCATCGAGGGCGCGGTCCGGAGCGGTATTTCTGCCGCGGCCTCAGTTCGCCAGCAGGCGGCCGCCAGCCAGTCTTAGCACGCGCCCACAACGCCCCGCCAGCGCCTCGTCGTGCGTCACCAGCACCAGCGTGGTACCGGCTTCCCGGTTCATGTCGAACATCAGATCGATGATCTCGCCACCCGTGGCGGAATCGAGGTTGCCGGTCGGCTCGTCGGCCAGCAGTAGCCGCGGCTGCACGGCAAAGGCGCGCGCCAGCGCCACCCGTTGCTGCTCGCCACCCGACAGGTGCTTGGGATAGTGGTTTAGGCGCTCGCCCAGGCCCACCCGCGCCAGCATCGCCTCGGCCTGGTCGTGGGCGTTCGGCCGGTTCATCAGCTCCAGCGGCAGCGCCGCGTTCTCCAGCGCCGTCAGGGCCGGCAACAGCTGAAAGGACTGGAAGACAAAACCGAGCAACCGGCCGCGCAATTCGGCCCGGGGATCCTCGCCGAGCGACGATATCTCCTCGCCCGCCAGCCGAACGTGGCCCCGGCTCGGCGTATCCAGTCCCGCCAGCAGGGACAGCAGCGTCGACTTGCCCGACCCCGAGGCCCCAACCACGGCAATCGCCTCGCCCGCGCTCACGGCAAAGGAAATCTCGTGCAGAATCGTCAGCACGCCATTGCCGTTCGGCACGTCCTTGCCCAGTTGTTCGACTTCGATCATTGCCATGCTGAGACGCCTTCTATTGCTGTTCCTTCTGACAACCCCGCTGACGACGCCGCTTGCGGCCACCGCCAGCCCCGCAATCCTGATTTTCGGCGACAGCCTGTCCGCCGGTCATGGCATCGCGCTTGACCAGAGCTGGCCAGCCCTGCTGACCAAGCGCCTGGAAGACAAGCGACTTCCCTACCGCGTCGTCAACGCCAGCATCAGCGGCGAAACCACCGCCGGTGGCCGAGCCCGTCTCGCCGACACGCTGGAGCGCGCGCGGCCCTCGGTCGTCGTCATCGCCCTCGGCGCCAACGACGGCCTGCGCGGCCTGCCGATCGCGCCGATGCGCCAGAACCTCGTCGCCATGATCCGCGCCGCGAAAACAGGCAAGTCCAGGGTGCTGCTGGTCGGCATGAAACTGCCGCCCAACTACGGCCCGGACTACGCGCGGCAGTTCGAGCAAACCTTTGCCGACGTCGCCCGTGAAGAACACGTCGCGTTGCTGCCCTTCCTGCTGGCGCCGATCGCCCTCGATACCAGCGCCTACCAGGCCGACGGCCTGCATCCCACGGCGGCCGCCCAGGCGAAGTTGCTCGATCACGTCTGGACGGCGCTGCAAGCCTTGCTCAAATGACCGACAGCCGGGGCGCGTCGGCGACCGTGCCCATGCGCCCGATCACGGCCGCCTGGTCGAAGCCGTCGGCCCGGAAGGCATCCAGCACCTGATCGGCCGCTTCGGCGGCGCAGGCCACCAGCAGACCGCCGCTGGTTTGCGGATCGGTGACGATCATCTGTTGCCATTCCTCCAGGCCCGGCGCCAGGTCGACCGCCTCGCCGTAGCTGGCCCAGTTGCGTGTCGACGCGCCGGTGGCGCTGCCCACCCTGGCCTGGCTGGCCGCCTCGGCGATGACCGGCAGGCGATTGAATTCGACCGTGGCGTCGAGCCGGGAGCCCCGGCAAATCTCCATCAGGTGGCCGGCCAGCCCGAAGCCGGTGACATCGGTCACCGCATGGACCGCCGCCATCTCGGCCAGCCGGGTGCCGGTGACGTTGAGCTTGGTCGTCCAGCGGATCATCTCGGCGTAGCCCGCCTCGGAGAGCAGCCCCTTCTTCAGCACGGCCGAAAGAATGCCGATGCCCAGCGGCTTGCCGAGGATCAGCAGATCGCCGGCCTGGGCGCCGCTGTTCCGCTTCAGCCGCTCCGGATGGACCATGCCGATGCCCACCAGGCCATAGATCGGCTCCAGCACGTCGATGGAATGACCGCCGGCGATGGGAATGCCGGCGGCGGCGCAGACCGATTCGCCGCCGGCGAGAATCCGGCGGATCACTTCCTCGGGCAGCTTGTCGAGCGGCATGCCGACCAGCGCCAGGGCAAAGATGGGCTTGCCGCCCATGGCATAGACATCGGACAGGGCATTGGTCGCGGCAATGCGGCCGAAATCGTAGGGATCGTCCACAATCGGCGTAAAGAAGTCCGTCGTTGCCACCACGGCCTGCCCGTCGTTGAAGCGATACACGGCCGCGTCGTCGGCGGTTTCGACCCCCACCAGCAAGTCCGCCGGCATCGTCCGGAGCGGCGCTTCGGCGAGCAGGCGCGACAACACGGCGGGCGCGATTTTGCAGCCGCAGCCGCCGCCGTGTGAGAATGCCGTCAGCTTGATTTTTTCCATGAGAACCAATGTCCGACCATCAACCCAAAGGGGTCGCCACCGTAGCACACCTGGCGGAATTCGACGCAATCCTCGACGCCCGCTCGCCGGCGGAATTTGCCGACGATCACCTGCCCGACGCGATCAGTTGTCCCGTTCTTTCCGATGAGGAAAGGGCGCGCGTCGGCACCCTGTACAAGCAGGCCTCCGCCTTCGAGGCGAAGAAGATCGGCGCCGCCCTGGTGGCCAAGAACATCGCCCGCCATATCGAGGAACGCTTCCTCGACCGGCCGAAGGACTGGCGACCGCTGGTCTATTGCTGGCGCGGCGGCAAGCGCAGCGGCGCCTTCCAGCACATCCTGCGCGAAATCGGCTGGGACGCCCACCGGCTCGAAGGCGGCTACAAGCGTTGGCGGCAGAAGGTCGTCGCCGATCTGGTGACGCTGCCGGACCAGTTCTCCTTCCGCGTCATTTCCGGCGCCACCGGCAGTGCCAAGAGCCGCGTCCTGGAAGCGCTGGCGACCGAAGGCGCGCAAATCCTGCACCTGGAGGATCTCGCCGCGCACAAAGGCTCGGTGCTGGGCTCCCTGCCGCACGAAAGCCAACCCTCGCAAAAGGCCTTCGAGACACGCCTGCACACGGCATTGACCACGCTCGACGCGCAACGTCCGGTATTCGTCGAAGCCGAAAGCCGGCGCATCGGTGGCGTGCAGTTGCCCGACGCCCTGCTGGCCGCGATCCGCGGCGCACCCTGCCTGCGCATCGACGCGACGCCGGCGGCGCGGGTCGACTTCCTGCTGCGCGACTATGCCTACTTCCCGGCCGATCCGCGCTGGCTGGTGGACCAGCTGGGGCGCTTGCGCGGCATCCAGAGCAACGAGACGTTGACGCGCTGGCTGGAACTGGTCGAGGCGGGGGACTTCCGCCCGCTGGTGACGGAGCTGCTTGAAAAGCACTACGACCCGCTCTACCAGCGCTCGCAGTCGAAGAACTACGCCGACTACAGCCAGGCGCCCACCTACGCCACCGACGACCTGTCGCCGGAGAGCATCAGTCGGCTGGCGCGACGGATTCTGGCAGCCTGAAGTCCCGCCCGCGACTGACGCAAATACGCTGAACCACCGCCAGTCTCGGCTGCGCCACCTCGCCCTGCTCGAAGGCCACCACGGTGAAACGCCGGTGCATGAGATCCAGCAATTCGCCATGGCGCAGCAGGAATTGCGGGTTGCTCGGACTGCCGAAACGCTCGTTGCCGACCATGAACGTCTCGTAGATCAGGATTCCACCCTCCGCCAGGCTGGCCATCAGGCTCGGCAGCAAGGGTCGCCACAGGTAGTTGGTGACGACGATGCCCTCGAACTGGCGACCGTAGTAGGGCCAGGCCCCCCCTTCCAGGTCGGCGCGCCGCGTACCGACACCCGGCACGCCCGCCAGGCCGGCCAACAACGCCTCGTCGCGATCCACCGCCTCGACGCGGTAGCCCAGACCGGCCAGATGGCGTGCGTGCCGGCCCGGTCCGCAGGCCAGATCGAGCACCTCGCCGGCCGTGGGAATCAAGGGAGCGAAGCGGCGGACCCAGGGCGACGGCGGGGTGTCGGAAAAAGGTCTGTTCATGAACGGCATTTTCCACCAATATTGACCATCGGCAGTGACTGGGAGTACCAAGAATGCTATCCTTTGCTGCATCGCAACAAACCCAATCCCGGTTAGCCCAGGGGCTCCCGGCGCCAACATGAACAACGAACGTCACTACCTGACTTCCCTGCTCGAACCGAAATCCGTCGCCATCATCGGCGCCTCGGAAACGCCGAACTCGATCGGCGAGACCATGGTCAGGAACCTCCTCGACGGCAGCTTTTCCGGCAAGGCGTTTTTCGTCAACCCCAAGCATGACAAGATCTTCGGCCAGAAGAGCTACGACAATGTCGAGAGCATCCCGCAGCGCCTCGATCTGGCCGTGATCTGCACCAGGCCGGAAACCGTGCCGGGCATCATCGACGCCTGCGGCCGGGCCGGCACCCGCTCCGCCATCGTGATTTCCGGTGGCTTCTCCGAAACCGGGCCGCGCGGCGCGGCACTTGAACGCGCGGTCATCGAAAGCGCCCGGCGCCATCGCGTCCGACTGCTCGGCCCCAACTGCTTGGGCATCATGCGGCCGTCGGCGGGCATCAATCTCACCTTTGCCCACGGCAATGCCAATCCGGGCACCATCGGCCTGATCTCCCAGTCGGGCGCCCTGTGTACCGCGATCCTCGACTGGGCGCTGCCCAACAACGTCGGCTTCTCGACCGTCGTTTCGCTCGGCGCCGAAGGCGATGTCGATTTCGGGGAAATCCTCGAATACATGGTCGCCGACCCGAGAACGGAGAACATCTTTCTCTATATCGAGGGCATCAAGAACGCGCGCCGGTTCATGAGCGCCCTGCGCGCCGCCGCCCGCTGCAAGCCGGTATTGCTGATCAAGGTCGGCAAGCATCCCTGTGGCGAACAGGCCGCCCGCTCCCATTCGGGCGCCACGGTCGGCGCCGACGATGTCTTCGACGCCGCCCTGCGCCGGGCCGGCGTGGTCCGGCTGGGCACGGTAGGCCAGATGTACGCCGCCGCCCAGGCGCTGTTCTCGCACTTCCGGCCGCGCGGCAACCGCCTGGCGATCATCACCAACGGCGGCGGCCCGGCCGTGATGGCCGCCGACCACTGCTGCGACATCAACATTCCGCTGGCCAAACTTTCGGACGGGACGCTGGCCAAACTGAACGCCAGCCTGCCGCCCACCTGGTCGAAGCGCAACCCGATCGACATCATCGGCGACGCCGACCCGATCCGTTACGGCGCCGCCTTGCAGGCCTGCATCGACGACGATCAGGTCGACGGCGTGATGGTGGTCCTGACGCCGCAAGCGATGTCCGACCCGACCCAGGCCGCCCGCACGGTCATCGACATCGCCCGCCAGACCGACAAGCCCGTGGTGACGTGCTGGATGGGCGAGGAGCAGGTGCGCGAAGCCCGCCTGCTCTTCAAGGGCGCAGGCATACCGACCTTCCGCACGCCGGAACCGGCGGTGGAGCTGTTTTCGCACATTTCCAACTACTACCGCAACCAGCGCCTGTTGATGGAAACCCCGGCCTCCATCTCGGACCATGTCGCGCCGCGCCTGGAATCGGCCAAGCTGGTCATCGAAACGGCCTTGCAGGAAGGCCGCAAGGTCTTGAACGAGATGGAATCGAAGGCCTTGCTGGCCGCCTTCCGCATTCCCATCGCCCAGACGGTGGTGGCCCGCTCGCCCTCGGAAGCCATGGTGCTGGCCGAGGAGATCGGCCTGCCGGTGGTGATGAAGATCGACTCGCCGCAGATCACGCACAAGACCGATTCGGGTGGCGTGCGCCTCAACCTCAACTCGCTGGCCGCCGTGCGCGACGCCTACAACGCGATCGTCGAAGAGGTGCGCAAGAATCGCCCCGACGCCATTGTGCACGGCGTCGCCATCGAACCGATGATCCAGAAGGCCAACGGCCGCGAGCTGATGGTGGGCATCGCCCGCGACGAAGTGTTCGGCCCGACCATCCTGTTCGGGCCGGGCGGCGTCGGCGTCGATGACGCCGGCAAGGACCGGGCGGTGGCGCTGCCGCCGCTCAACCAGTTCCTGGTTTCCGACATGCTGGCCTCGACGCACACATCGGCCAAGCTCGGCGCCTTCCGCAACATGCCGCCGGTGAGCATGGAAGCACTCGAGGCGGTGCTGCTGCGCGTTTCGGAAATGGTTTGCGAACTGCCCTGGATTAGCCAGCTCGACATCAATCCGCTGATCGTTGACGAAAACGGCGCGGTGGCCGTCGATGCCAGCATTTCCATCGCCAACATGCCCCTGACGGCGGGCCGCTACGACCATATGGCGATCCACCCCTACCCATCGCACATGGTCGTCAGCTACCAGACCGGCGAGGGGCAGACGGTGACCATCCGACCGATCAAGCCCGAAGACGCCGACCTGGAGCAGGAGTTCGTCCAGAGCCTCTCCGCCGAGACCAAGTACTTCCGCTTCATGAACACGATTCGCGAGCTCTCGCAGGCGCAATTGATCCGCCTGACGCAGATCGACTACGACCGGGAGATGGCCTTCGTCGCGATTGCCCACGGGGACGGCCACGAAAGCGAAATCGGCGTTGCCCGCTACGCCACCAACCCGGACGGCGACTCCTGCGAGTTCGCCATCGTCGTCTCCGACGCCTGGCAGGGCAAGGGTGTGGCGCGCCGCCTGATGGGCGTGCTGATCGACGCCGCGCGCAGCAGCGGCCTCAAGTACATGAACGGCGACTTCCTGGCCGAGAACGGACGCATGATTCGCTTCGTCACCAGCCTCGGCTTCGTCCTCTCGGCGCATCCGGAAGATTCGGGATTGAAGCGGGGCGTGCTGGTACTCGACTGAGGGCGGTCTCGATAGCGTCCCAGCCTGGTGGGTCAGGTGCGCCGGATCGACAGCCAGACCATGGCAGCAAGCCCGCAGGCCTGTGTCGGCGGTCTTGTCGGCCGTTTCCGAACTACCGGCCTGTCCCTATCCACTGGTGCTGTCCGACGAATATCGCCGGTGGTAACATCGACCCAATCGTCAACTCGACCTTCGACGTCGCCACGCAATGAAACCCTCCGAATCCCTGCGCCTGCATCACGATGCGATTCGGCGCGTGGTCGAACAGCACCACACGGCCAATCCCCGCGTGTTCGGTTCCGTGCTGCACGGGCTGGATCGGGATGGCAGCGACCTCGATCTGCTGGTCGACCCGACACCAGATACCACCTTGATCCCCAAAGGCGTTGCCGGACGGCTTCCGTGCCCAAGTACTTGCGGAAGCGCGCCCGGTATGACCGGCCAGATCCCTGAGGCCCGGCTTTACCTGGAACACATGGCCCAGGCCATCGGACGAATTCGTCGATACTCGAACGACATGGATGAACGAGCCTTTCTGGAAAGCGAACTCGTCCAGGACGGAGTGATGCGCAACATTGAAATCCTCGGCGAAGCTGCGCGCAACATCCAGCGGCATTTCCCGACATTTGCCGCCGACCACGCCGAGATTCCCTGGGAAGACATCTACTGGATGCGCAACCGGCTGTCCCATGGGTATTTCTCGGTCGATCTGGAAATCGTCTGGCGAACGGTGCGGCGGGATATTCCCACCTTGGAGCAGCAGATTCTCCGGTTGTTGTAGGTGTCGGCGGCAGCGCCCCAATTAGTCCAATGAGCGCATCGCGATACTCACGGCCAGTTCGCCGCCAGCACCAGCGCCCGCGCGGTCTGGTAGGCCGGCGGCGGGGTGGTCTGCCCGGCGGCGTGGTGCGCGGCCGCCTGTCCCACGGATATCTTCTCGATGGACCGGAAAATGTTGTTCCGGCGCTTGACTGAGTATCATTGGCGGCATCCGTCACGCACCGGTACACCATGGACGACCACGACCCACCCGCCGGCCAACCAGTCGGCATAGGCATCCCCCGCGATGGCAGCTTCGACGCCATGGCCTTCGAGCAAGCCATCACCGATCTGCTCAAGGCCTGCGGCGTGGCCGCCGACATGGCGCATACCGGCAAGACGGCGCAGCGGGTGCGCGAACTGTGGCAGAAGCGCCTGCTGGGCGGTTACGAGATCGACCCGGCGACCGCCCTGGGCGACGGTTTCGAGGACAGCCGCTCGGACATGGTGACCATACGCGGCATCGCCATCCATGGCGTGTGCCCGCACCACCTGGTGCCGTTCCGGGGCGTCGCCCATGTCGCCTACCTGCCCGGCGGCCGCCTGCACGGCTTCGGCCGCATCGCCCGCCTGGTGGATGCCATCGGCCACCGCTTCACCTACCAGGAATGGATGACGCGCGACATCGCCGACGCCCTGATGCGTCACGGCAAGGCGCGGGGCGCCGCCTGCGTCATCGAGGCGGAACAACTTTGTTTGCTGCTCGGCGAGGACCGGCGCGGCGACGAGCGTGTCGTCACCCAGGCGTTCAGCGGCGAATTCGAAACCTCCGAGCAGCGCCGCAACGAGTTTCTGCGCGCCTGCTACTGAATCAAGCCAAGGACGACACCGCGATGCATTTGCACCATGCCCTGCACCCCGACCAGCCTAAGCTTTCCTACGACGTCGAGGAAGCAGACTTCGACCAGCGCGTCGTCGCGCGCTCGCACCGGGTACCGGTGCTGGTCGACATTGGCGCCGACTGGTGCGGTCCCTGCGTGGTGCTGGCGCCGATGCTGGACAAGCTGGTCCACGAGTACGGCGGCCGTTTCGAACTGGCCAAGGTAGACGCCGACGAGAACATGCGCATCGCCGGCCGCCACGGTGTGCGCGGCTTTCCCACCGTCATCGCCTACAGCGGCGGCAAGGAGATCGACCGCTTCCATAGCGCGAAGCCGATGCACTTCCTGCGCGCGTTCGCCGACGGTGTCATCGCCCGCCACGGCCAATCGAGCCAACCGGCGGCCACTGACTGAGGAGCCTCGACATGCCCATCTACTCCCTTGGCGAACGGCACCCGCGGTTGGCCGACCCCGTCTGGGTCGCGGCCAACGCCACGGTGATCGGCGACGTCCGGCTGGCGCGCAACGTCAGCATCTGGTGGAACGCCACGCTGCGCGGCGACAACGACCCGATCAGCATTGGCGAGAACACCAACATCCAGGACGGTTCGGTACTGCACACCGACGAGGGCGTGCCGCTCACCATTGGCGCCGATGTCACCGTCGGCCATATGGTGATGCTGCACGGCTGCACGGTGGGCGACACCAGCCTGATCGGCATCGGCGCCGTGGTGCTGAACCGGGCGGTGATCGGCCGCGAGTGCCTGATCGGCGCCGGCAGCCTGATTCCCGAGGGCAAGGAGATCCCCGACCGGTCGCTGGTCATGGGCACGCCGGGTCGGGTGATTCGTCAGATCACCGACGAGGAGGTGGCCAAGTTTCGCGCCAGCGCCGCGCACTACGTGGCCAACTGGCAGCGCTACATGACGCAGATCAGGGCAATCGGCTGATCGGCGGCCTGGGCATCAGGGCTGCTGCCGTTGCGGCACCTGGACGAATATCTCGCCTTCCTTGATCATTCCCAGTTCGTAGCGGGCCCGCTCCTCGATGGCGTCGAGGCCGGTCTTCAGATCGCGGACCTCGGCGTCGAGGCCCGCGTTGCGGTTTTCC
The DNA here is from genome assembly GCA_044220545.1 of Rhodocyclaceae bacterium. Lineage (GTDB taxonomy): Bacteria > Pseudomonadota > Gammaproteobacteria > Burkholderiales > Rhodocyclaceae > Fen-999. Next base: position 12,441 of record JBGAQX010000019.1, read on the forward strand.
AGCTTCAGATTGACATCGCGCTGGGCCGCCAACTGCCGGTCGACGTCCCAGACCCGCAGCCAGCCACCCTTGCCCAGCCAGAGCGGATACTGAAGCAGCGCGATCAGGGCCACCAATATCCACGTCGGCCAGCGCATCGCCCGAGCTTACTTCCTCAGGTTGTAGAACGTGTCCAGGCCAGGATAGGTAACCGAGTCACCCAGATCTTCCTCGATGCGCAGCAATTGGTTGTACTTGGCGATCCGGTCCGAACGGGACAGCGAGCCGGTCTTGATCTGGCCGGCGTTGAGACCGACGGCGATGTCGGCGATGGTCGAATCCTCGGTCTCGCCGGAGCGATGCGAAATGACGTTGGTGTAGCCGGCGCGCTTGGCCATTTCGACCGCGGCGAAGGTCTCCGTCAGCGTGCCGATCTGGTTGATCTTGATCAGGATGGAGTTGGCGATGCCCTTGGCAATGCCCTCGCGCAGGATCTTCGGATTGGTGACGAACAGGTCGTCGCCGACGATTTGCGTGGTCTTGCCCAGCTTGTCGGTGAGCAGCTTCCAGCCATCCCAGTCGCCTTCGGCCATGCCGTCTTCGATACTGATGATCGGGTACTTGCCGGCCAGCGTCGCCAGGTAGTCGGTGAATCCCGCCGAACTCAGTTCCAGCTTTTCCGAAGCCAGAATGTACTTGCCGTCCTTGTAGAACTCGGAGCTGGCGCAGTCCAGACCCAGCACGACATCCTGCCCCGGCGTGTAGCCGGCCGTTTCGATGGCCTTGAGGATCAGTTCGATGGCCTCGTCATTGCCGGCCACGTTGGGGGCGAAGCCGCCCTCGTCGCCGACCGTGGTCGGGTAGCCCTTCTTGTCCACCAGCTTCTTCAGGTGCTGAAAAACCTCGGCGCCGCAGCGCAGCGCCTCGCGGAAGCTCTTGGCGCCGACCGGCAGGATCATGAATTCCTGGATGTCGAGGTTGTTGTTGGCGTGCGCGCCACCGTTGATGACGTTCATCATCGGCACCGGCATGGTCATTGGCCCGGAACCGCCGAAGTAGCGGTAGAGCGGCAGACCGGCCTCCTCGGCCGCCGCCTTGGCGACTGCCATCGAAACGGCCAGCATCGCATTGGCGCCCAGGCGCGACTTGTTGTCGGTGCCGTCGAGCTCGATCAGCGCGTAGTCGATGAAAGTCTGTTCCTCGGCGTCGAGGCCGATGATGGCCTCGGAAATCTCGGTATTGACGTTCTCGACGGCCCGCATCACGCCCTTGCCCAGGAAGCGGCCCTTGTCGCCATCGCGCAGCTCGATGGCTTCGCGCGAGCCGGTCGACGCGCCGGAAGGCACGGCGGCGCGGCCCATGACGCCCGATTCGAGCAGAACGTCGGCTTCGACAGTGGGATTGCCGCGGGAATCCAGAATCTCGCGGGCGACGACATCGACGATGGCACTCATGATTGTTTTCCTCGCATTGAAAGTCAGTACTGTTTGGCAAATCCGTGGCGCTTCACCACGGCGTCGAGTTCACACAGCGTTTCCAGCAACTCCACCATCCTGGCCAGCGGCCAGGCATTGGGGCCGTCGGACAGCGCCTGATCCGGATCGGGGTGCGTTTCCATGAAGAGACCAGCCACGCCGGCCGCCACCGCCGCGCGCGCCAGCACCGGGACGAATTCCCGCTGTCCGCCCGAGGAGGTTCCCTGCCCACCCGGCAGCTGCACCGAGTGCGTGGCGTCGAACACCACCGGGCAGCTTGTCTCGCGCATGATCGCCAGGCTGCGCATGTCGGAAACCAGGTTGTTGTAACCGAACGAGACGCCCCGCTCACAGACCATGATGGTGTCGGCCCCGCCGTTGGCTTCCCTGGCCTTGGCCACCACCTGCTTCATGTCGCCCGGCGCGAGGAACTGCCCCTTCTTGATATTGACAGGCTTGCCCGAGGCGGCACAGGCCTGAATGAAGTCGGTCTGCCGGCAGAGGAAGGCCGGCGTCTGCAACACATCCACCACCGCCGCCACCGCCGCCACCTGATCCTCACCATGCACGTCGGTCAGGACGGGAACGCCGATCTGCTTCCGGACTTCGGCAAGAATCGCCAAGCCCTCGTCCATGCCCAGGCCGCGAAAAGACTTGCCGGAGCTGCGGTTGGCCTTGTCGTAGGAGGCCTTGAAGATATAGGGAATACCCAAGCCGGCGCAGATTTCCTTCATCCGTCCGGCCACATCGAGGCATAGCTGGCGTGATTCGGCGACGCAGGGCCCCGCGATCAGAAACAGCGGCCGGGACAGGCCGACTTCGAAGCCGCAGAGCTTCATGTCCGGACCTTGCGCGCCAGCGCCGCCTTGACGAAAGCGTTGAAGAGGGGATGGCCGGTACGCGGATTGCTGGTGAACTCGGGGTGGAACTGGCAGCCGACGAACCAGGGGTGTGTCTCCGCCGGCAGCTCGACCATCTCGCAAAGCTCGGTGCCCGGCGCACGACCCGACACCCGCAGGCCCTTGCCTTCGAGCTCGGCCAGCAGCGTGTTGTTCACTTCGTAGCGATGCCGATGGCGTTCCATGATCTCGGCCTTGCCATAAACCTGCCGCGCCAGGCTGCCATCCGTCAGTTTGCAGATCTGCCCACCCAGGCGCATGGTGCCGCCGAGGTCGGAATTCTCGCTTCTTTTCTCGAACCTCCCTTCGCGATCCAGCCACTCGGTGATCAGGCCGATGACCGGGTAAGGCGTCTGCGCATCGAACTCGGTGGAGTGGGCTCCGGCCATGCCGGCGACATCGCGGGCGAACTCGACCACCGCCAGTTGCATGCCGAGACAGATGCCCAGGTAGGGCACCTTGTTTTCCCGCGCGTAGCGAATGGCGGCGATCTTGCCCTCGGTGCCCCGCTTGCCAAAGCCACCGGGGACCAGAACGGCATCCATGGCCGCCAGGGCGGCCGGGCCGTTTCGCTCGATCTCCTCCGAGTCGAGGTAGTGAATGCGCACCTTGCTACGCGTATGGATGCCGGCGTGGATCAGCGCTTCGGTGAGCGACTTGTACGACTCGGTGAGATCGACGTACTTGCCGACAAACGCGATGGCGACCTCGTGTTCCGGATGTTCCAGCGAATCGATCAGATGATTCCACACCGACAGGTTGGCCGCCTTGGCCAGGATGCCCAGCTTGTGGCAGACGATCTCGTCAAGCATCTGGTCGTGCAGCATGGCGGGAATCTTGTAGATGCTGTCGGCATCCATGGCGGAAATCACTGCTTCGGCCTGCACGTTGGTGAACAGGGCGATCTTGCGCTTCTCTTCCTCCGGTATTGGCCGGTCGGCGCGGCACAGCAGAACGTCGGGCTGAATGCCGATCTCGCGCAATTCCTTGACCGAATGCTGAGTCGGCTTGGTCTTCAGTTCGCCGGCGGTGGGAATCCAGGGCAGCAGGGTGAGGTGCATGTAGCAGGTGTTGTTCCTGCCCTCCTCGATGCCCATCTGACGGATCGCCTCGAGGAAAGGCAGCGACTCGATGTCGCCCACCGTGCCACCAACCTCGACCAGGGCGACATCGGCGCCCTCGGCCCCGCGCTTGATGTAGATCTTGATTTCGTCGGTGATATGGGGAATCACCTGCACCGTCTTGCCGAGATATTCGCCGCGCCGTTCCTTCTTGATCACCGACTCGTAGATCTGCCCGGTGGTGAAGTTGTTGCGCTTGCCCATCTTGGCGCTGGTGAAGCGCTCGTAGTGGCCGAGGTCCAGGTCGGTCTCGGCGCCATCCTCGGTGACGAAGACTTCGCCGTGCTGGAACGGGCTCATCGTGCCCGGGTCGACGTTGATGTAGGGATCGAGCTTCAGGTGGGTAACCTTGATGCCGCGCGATTCGAGAATCGCTCCCAGCGACGCGGCGGCGATGCCCTTGCCCAGACTGGACACGACACCACCCGTAACGAAGACGTATTTGGTCATGGAGACTGCGGGTGCGGGAAATTTCTATGATACCGGAAACGGGTCTCCGCCTCAATTCTGGGGCATCATTCGACCATGCCAGGCACCACACGATCCACCCGCCGATTACATCATTTTCCCGCCCGGCTTGCCGCCCTCCTGGCGGCCGTGACGGCCATCGGCAGCGTACTGGCCCTGGCCGGCGCGGCCGTCGGACAACACTGGCTACCGGGTGCCTTCTGGCACATCGTTTTCGCCGTCGGCGCCCTGCCCCTGATCCTGGCGGCCATGGCCTATTTCACGCCGGTGCTGACGCGCACGCCGGAAGCGCCGCGCGGTCTCGCCTTCTTGCCGCTGGTCGCGCTGCTTGCCGGACTGACCATCGTCGTCTGGTTCGCGCACGGCGCCGGGCTGCCGCGCCTGGTCGCGCCCTGGCTGGCGCTCGGCGCGGTGGCCGGCCTGGCGCTCTGGATGCGGCGGCGCTGGCGCGCCTGCCTCGGCCCACCGCACGCATGCCTCTCCTGGTATGCGGCGGCCCTGTTCTGCCTCGGGCTGGGCCTCGTCGCCGTCGGCGTTTCGGCCTTCCGTCCCGAGCTCGGGCCGTCCTTGCGCGCCTTCCACCTCCACGTCAACACCCTTGGCTTCATGGGTCTCACCGCCATCGGCACCTTGCAGGTATTGCTGCCCACGGTGCTCGGCCGGCCCGACCCCGCCACACCCCGGCGTCTGGTTCGCGACCTGCCCTGGAGCCTGGCCGGAGCACTGGGCGTTGCCGCCGGCGCGAGCCTGGGCGGCGCCCTGGGCGCGGTGCTGGCCGCCGGGGCCGCCGTCGCCTATGCCTGGCCGTTGTTGCACCTGGCCCATGACATCCGACGCGCCTTCGGCGGACAGCTCTGGTCGCCACGCCAGGCGACACCGCTGCTGCTGGCGGCGATGACCGGCCTGACTCTGACCCTGATCCATGGCATCGCCCATGGCACGGGAATGATCAACGCCCGTGGCGTGCTGCCGATGTTCGTGATCGGCTTCCTGCTGCCGCTGGTCAGCGGCGCGGTCAGCCAGTTGTTGCCGGTGTGGCTGCGCCCCGGCGTCCAGGCCGATTGGCATCGACAGCAGCGGACCCGACTGGCCGCGTTCACGCGCACCCGCGCCGTGCTGCTGGTCTGCGCCGGCGTCCTGTCGGCGGCCGACAACGAAACAGTCGGCGCGACGGGTTACCTGCTGGGAATACTCGGCGCCCTCTGGCTGGTCGGCGCCATGGCCCTGGGTGTCCGGCGGGCGCTCAGCCAGCCGCGCTAGCCTCGGCGAGCCAGAGGCACTTGCCCCGGCTTTCCTGGTCGATTTCCTTCAGCACCCGCTCGTGCTCCGCCAGTTCCACCGCGCCGGCGCGCAGCACGCGCAGTGCCGGCCGGTCGCCGACGACGAAGGCGGCCACTTCCGTCACTGGCGCATCGAGTTCCATGACCAGGCTTTCCTGGCCGCGCGTCATGGCCAGATAGACTTCGGCCAGCAGCTCGGCGTCGAGCAAGGCGCCATGGAACTGGCGATTGGAGTTATCCACGCCATACTCGCCACAGAGCGCATCGAGCGAGTTGCGCTTGCCCGGCCGCAGGTCCCGGGCCATCTTCAGCGTATCGATGACGCCGGCACAGATCCGGCTCGCGCTGTCCATGTCGGCGATGCCGAGCAGGCCGAACTCGGCGTTGAGAAACTCCATGTCGAAGCTGGCGTTGTGGATCACCAGTTCGGCCTCGCGGATGAAGTCGGCCAGCTCGGCGGCGATGTCGCCAAACCTGGGCTTGTCGGCGAGAAACTCATCGGTCAGGCCGTGGATGCGCTGCGCCTCGACCGGCACTTCCCGCTCCGGATTGATGTAGCGATGCAGCCGACGGCCGGTCGGCTTGCGATCGACCAGTTCGACGCAGCCCACTTCGACGATCCGGTCGCCATTCCGCGCATGGAGGCCGGTCGTTTCCGTATCCAGGACGATCTGCCTCATGCTAGCCACCCCGCTTCAATTCGATGCCCCGGCGGGCCAGCGCATCGGCGCGCTCGTTTTCCGGATGGCCGGCGTGGCCACGGACCCACAGCCACTCGACCTGGTGTCCGGCGGCCAGAGTATCGAGAGCGCGCCAGAGGTCTTCGTTCTTCACCGGCTCCTTGCCGGCGGTTTTCCAGCCACGTCGCTTCCAGCCTTGCAGCCACTCGGTCATGCCCTTCTGCACGTACTGCGAGTCGGTATGCACGCGCGCGGCCACCGGTCGCTTGAGGGAGCGCAGCGCCTCGATCACGGCGGTCATCTCCATGCGGTTGTTGGTGGTCGCCGGCTCATAGCCGAACAACTCTTTCTCGCGTTCGTTGTGGCGCAGGATCGCGCCCCAGCCGCCCGGGCCGGGATTGCCGCTGCACGCGCCGTCGGTATAGATGTCGATAATTTCTTTGGCTTCGTTCATTGTCTCTCGCTCATTGCTGATCGGTCTTCTGCGCCACCGGCATCAGCGCCTTGGCCCGCGCCTTGCGATCGTGCCAGACCGGCGTCAGCAGCCGCATGCCAACCTGGCGCTTGATCGCCTGGATGACATAGACGGCGCCACCGATCGGCCACCAGCGGTCGCCGGCGGCATCCAGGAAACGGAAGCGGCGCAGCCACTTTTCCTGCGTCACGGCCGGCGCGTAGCAGCCGAAGGCCCCGGCATGCGGCTCCAGACCAAGCAAGGCGAACCAGTCCTTCAGCCGCGGCACGCTGATGTAACTCCCGCCAAAGGGCGGCAACAGTGCCCGCCGCGCCAGACTGCGCTTGGCGCCCCAGAGACTGTAGGGGTTGAAACCGGTAACCACGACGCTGCCCTCCGGCACCAGCACCCGCTCCACCTCGCGCAGGATCTGGTGCGGGTTGGCGTCGAATTCCAGCACATGGGGCAGCACCACCAGATCGACGCTGTTGCCGGCCAGCGGCAAGCGATGCAGGTCGCTGCGCGCCTGCACGAGGCCATTGCCGTCGTCGCAGCGGAAGCGGAACGGCATGCGATTGGCGCGCAGGTAGTCGAGGCCGGGCCAGCCAAGCTGGACGGCATTGAAGCCGAAGATGTCGGCCACCAGTTGGTCGTGCTTGGCCTGCTCCCAGTCGAGCACGTAGCGCCCCTGGGGTGTTTCCAGCCATTCAGCGAAACCCTGGATCGACATGAGTAGAATTGCCCGTCATGGATACTGAAATCTTCTGCCTGCCCGCCTTCGAGGACAACTACATCTGGTGCCTGCGCCGAGGTGGCGCGCTGGCGGTCGTCGACCCCGGCGACGCGGCGCCTGTGCTCCGCCATCTCGCCACCAGCGGCGACCGGCTATGCGCCATACTGATCACCCATCACCACGGCGACCACACCGGCGGCATTGCCGAACTGGTCAGGAGCCACCCGGTGCCCGTCTTCGCCCCGGCCGCCGAAGCCATCGCCGGCACGACCCACCTTTTGACAGGTGGTCGTAGCATCGAGATACCGGAACTGGAGGTCAAGTTCGAGGTGCTCGACGTCGCCGGACATACCCGCGGCCACCTGGCCTATTATCGCCGAGGCTCGCTGTTCTGTGGCGACACGGTTTTTGGCTGCGGTTGCGGAAAATTGTTCGAAGGCACGGCGGCGCAATTGCATGACGCCCTGAATCGTATCGCGGCGCTGCCCGCCGAAACATTGATCTACAGCGCCCACGAATACACCGCCTCGGGCATCCGCTTCGCCCGCGCCGTCGAGCCCGGCAACCCAGCCATCGAGGTGCGCGGCCAGGAGGTTCTACGGCTTCGCGACCTGGGGCGACCGACCGTGCCCTTCACCGTGGCGGAGGAACTCGCCACCAGCCCGTTCTTCCGCTGTCGCGAACCCGAAGTCGTTGCCGCCGCCGGCCACCGCCTCGGTCGCGCACCGGCCAACGAACTCGAGGTGTTCACCGCCCTGCGGGAGTGGCGCGATCACTTCTGAGCTTCTGCGTTAACATGCCGCCTTTCCCGTTCCACCTGAGGACCACCCCATGCGCTTCAATCGCCTCGCGACCCTGGCGGCTCTCGCCCTGATCGCCGCTCAAACCAGCCTGGCGGCCGACAAGGTCAAGGTAGGTTTCGTGTCCACCCTCTCCGGCCCGGGTGCCGGCCTGGGCGTCGATATCCGCGACGGTTTCAACCTGGCCATGAAGCAGCTCGGCGGCAAACTCGGCGGTCTAACGGCGGAAATCCAGATCGCCGACGACCAGCAGAGTGTCGATGTCGCCAAGCAGACCGCCGACAAGTTCGTCAAGAAGGACAAGGTCGACTTCATGACCGGCATCGTCTTCTCCAACCTGATGCTGGCCGTTGGCAAACCGGTCTTCGACAGCCAGACCTTCTACATCTCCGCCAACGCCGGCCCCTCGCAACTGGCCGGCGCCGACTGCAACCCGTTCTTCTTCAACGTCGCCTGGCAGAACGACAACCTGCACGAGGCCGTCGGCAAGTACGTTAACGACCAGGGACTCAAGAACGTCGTCCTGGTGGCGCCCAACTATCCAGGCGGCAAGGACGCCATGACCGGTTTCAAGCGCTTCTACAAAGGCAAGGTCGGCGAGGAAATCTTCACCAAGCTCGGCCAGCTCGACTACGCGGCGGAACTCGCCCAGATACGGGCCGACAAGCCGGACGCCGTCTTCTTCTTCCTGCCCGGCGGCATGGGCATCAACTTTGTCAAGCAGTTCGTCGCCGCCGGCCTGTCGAAGGACATGCGCCTGTTCGCGCCGGGTTTCTCGGCCGACGAGGATGTCATCAAGGCGGTCGGCGCGCCCATGCTGGGCCTCTTCAATTCCAGCCATTGGGCGCACGACATGGATAACGCCGCCAACAAGAAGTTCGTCGCCGACTTCCAGAAGGACTATGGCCGGTTGCCGTCGCTCTATGCCTCGCAGGGCTACGACGCCGCCCTGCTGATGGACGCCGCCGTGCGCGACACCAAGGGCAGGATCGAGGACAAGGCCGCCATGAGAAAGGCTCTCGAAGCCGCCCGCTTCCAGTCGGTGCGTGGCCCGTTCAAGTTCGGCGCCAATCACTACCCGGTCCAGGACTACTACCTGCGCCTGATCCGGCAGGATGCTCAGGGCCGGGTGACCAACAAGCTGATGAGCACCATCTTCACCAATCACTCGGACGCCTACGGCGCCGAGTGCAAAATGAAATGAGCCCACCCCGAAAACGCCGCTTCGCGTCGTTCTCCCCTCAAGGGGCCAAGAAACACTTGGGACTGCCCGGCGTGTTTCTTGATACCTGAAGCACGGGTATGCTTCAGCTCGTTCTCGAACAGGCCCTGAACGGCCTTCAGTTCGGCTTGATGCTGTTCCTGCTGGCCGCCGGACTGACGCTCGTGTTCGGCATCATGGACATGATCAACCTGTCCCATGGTTCGCTCTACATGGGCGGCGCCTATCTGGCCGCCGTCGCCGTGGAACGCTCGGGCTCCTTCGTCGTCGGCGTGGCCTTGGCCATTGGCGCCATGATGATCGTCGGCGCCCTGCTCGAATTGACCTTGATGCGCCGCCTCTACCGCCGCGACCACCTCGCCCAGGTACTGGCCACCTTCGCCCTGATTCTGATCAGCAACGAACTGGTGCGCATGATCTGGGGCGCCCAGCCGATGATGCTGAACCCGCCCGAGGCGTTGTCCGGACCGGTGGACATGCTCGGCTTTACCTACCCCGCCTACCGGCTGATGATCATCGCCGTCGGCCTGGCGGTCGCCTCGTTCCTCTATCTGCTGGTGACGAAGACCCGGGTCGGCATGTGGGTTCGGGCCGGCGCGGCCAATCGCGAAATGGCGGAGGCCATGGGGGTGAACGTCAAGGCGCTGTTCACCGGCATCTTCGCCCTGGGCGCCGGCCTGTGCGCCCTGGCCGGCGCACTGCTCGGGCCGCTCCTGGCCGTCCAGGTCGGCATGGGCGAGGGCATCCTGATCCTGGCCTTCGTGGTCATCGTCGTCGGCGGCATCGGCTCCATTCGCGGCGCGCTGGTCGGCAGTCTGCTGGTGGGCATCGCCGACACGCTCGGCCGCGCCCTGCTGCCGACATTGCTGCGCTCCGTCGCATCCGCGGAAGTGGCCGCCAATCTCGGCCCGGCGCTGGCCTCGATCCTGATCTACCTGCTCATGGCGGCCGTGCTGTTCTGGAAACCCCAGGGCCTGTTCCCGGCGCGCGGCTGAGCCAGCGATGACGCGATTCGCCGACCCCCTGCTGCTGGTTGTCGCCCTGGCCCTGCCCTTCCTCCTGGTGGCGGCCGATGCGGGCTTCTACATCGGCTTCGCCACACGGGTGATGATCTTCGCGCTGGCCGCCACCAGTCTCAACCTGATCGTTGGACAGGGCGGCATGGTTGCCTTCGGCCACGCCGCCTTCTTCGGCCTCGGCGCCTATGTCGTCGCCATCCTGATGAGCCACGGCATCGACTCGGGCTGGCTGGGCTGGCCGCTCGCCGTCCTGGTGACAGCGGCGGCGGCACTGCCGGTCGGCCTGGTTTCGCTGCGCACCCGTGGCGTCTACTTCATCATGATCACGCTGGCCTTCGCCCAGATGCTCTATTACCTCGTCATTTCCGTGCGGGCCTACGGCGGCGACGACGGCCTGCCGCTGCCAAGGCGCTCGTCGCTGGCGCCCTTCGACCTGGCCAGCGACAGCCAGTTCTATTTCGTGGTGCTGGCCTGCCTCGGCATCGTCCTGGTGGCGCTGAAGCGCCTCGCGGCTTCGCGCTTTGGCCGCGTCCTGGCCGGTATTCGCCAGAACGAAACCCGCATGGAGGCGCTGGGCTACCCGGTACGCAACCTGAAGCTGGCCTGTTTCGTCATCGGCGCGGCCCTCGCCGGTCTGGCCGGGGCGCTGCTGGCCAATCAGAATGGCCTGGCCAGCCCCAACATGCTTTATTGGACGCAATCCGGCACGCTGCTGGTGATGGTGATTCTGGGCGGCGTCGGCAGCCGCCACGGCGGTCTGGTCGGCGCAACCGCCCTGCTGGGCATCGAGGAACTCCTGGCGAGCTTCACGTTGCACGGGCATCTTTACGTCGGGCTCGCGTTGCTGGCGGTCGTCCTGTTCGCACCACGCGGAATCAGTGGCTTGTTCAGGAAGGCGCCATGCTGAGGGTAGGCGGCCTGCGACGGCACTTCGGCGGGGTCTGGGCAGCCAACGGCGTTGACCTGCGGGTCGCGCCGGGGGAATTGCATGCCCTGATCGGCCCCAACGGCGCCGGCAAGACCACGCTGATCCACCTGATCTCCGGCGCCATTCCTTCGGATGAGGGAACGGTGAACTTCGATGGCCAGGATGTCACCCGCCTGCCCATGCACCGGCGCGCCAACCTCGGTCTGGTGCGCTCCTATCAGATCACCAGCGTCTTTCCGCATCTGCAGGCGGTGGAGAACATTTGCCTTGCCGTGCAATCGCGGCGGCGCGACTGGGGATCGAGCTTTCGCTTCTGGCGACCCGCCGCGGCCGATACCGCCATCATCGACGAGGCCCGTCGGCACCTTGCCGAAGTAGGGTTGGCGCAGCGCGGCCTGGCTCTGGCCGCCGACCTCTCGCACGGCGAACAACGCGCGCTGGAGCTGGCCATGGCCTTGGCGACCCGGCCGCGCCTAGTGCTGCTCGATGAGCCAATGGCCGGCATGAGCCAGGACGAATCGGCGCGCATGGCCGATCTGCTGGCCGGGTTGAAGGGCAAGGTCGCCATGGTGCTGGTGGAGCACGACATGGATATCGTCTTTCGCCTCGCCGACCGTTTGTCGGTATTGGTGGCGGGGCGCATCGTCGCCAGCGGCGATCCCGCCGAGGTACGCGACGATGCAGAGGTACGCCGCGCCTACCTGGGCGACGAGGTGGCGCCCCGATGAGCACGCTGCTGGCCGTCGAGTCGCTCGAAGTCGCCTATGGCGAGAGCCAGGTACTGTTCGGCCTCGACCTCGCCATCGAAGCCGGCCAGGCGGCGACGCTGCTCGGGCGCAACGGCATGGGCAAGACCACCACCGTGCGCGCGCTGTGCGGCCTGGCCCGCCCCAAAGCCGGCCGCATTCGCTTCGCCGGCCAGGATATTGCGGGCCTCGGGGCCGACGTTATCGGCAGACTGGGCATCGCGTTGGTGCCGGAGGGCCGGCAGGTATTCGCCAACCTGACCGTCAGGGAACATCTGGTCGCCTTCGCCGCCAACCGCGCGGCCGCGTCCGAGCCATGGACCATCGACAGGATCTTCGCCTTCTTTCCGCAATTGAAGGAACGAGCCAGCCACCTCGGCACCCAGTTGTCGGGGGGCGAACAGCAGATGCTGGCCATCGGCCGGGCCTTGTCCACCAATCCGCGCCTGTTGATCCTCGACGAAGCCACCGAGGGACTGGCACCGCTGATCCGCGAGGAAATCTGGCGCTGCCTGGCCGCGCTGCGCGATGCCGGACAGACCATCCTGGTCATCGACAAGTATGTCGAGCGGCTGATCCGTTTGGCCGACCACCACACCATCGTCGAACGCGGCCGGGTGGTCTGGCACGGCACGTCGACGCAACTCGATGCCGACCACGGCGTCTGGCACCGGTACCTGGGGATATGAAAATGCGTCACAGATTCGGATCGACCGGGCGCCACGGGTAAAATGCGTCCGATGTCCCGTCTCCGCCGCACCCTGGCCGCCTTGGCCGCCCTGCTCCTTGGGGCTTGCGCCACATCTCCGAAAAATGTCGAACAGGAACCGCCGCTCCAACTGAGCGAGGGGCTGGCGACAGTTCCCGAGTCCGCCCCCCCTCCGGCCCCCAGCCAGCCGTCGCAACCCGCGGTGACGCTCGCGGCACCGGCTCCGCCGGCGCTACGGGAAATCCGGGATGACCTGCCACCGCTGCCGACCATCGACCTGACGATCCCGCCCGACAGCCTCTGGCAGCGAATCCGCAATGGCTTCGGCATGGCCGATCTGGCGAGCCCGCTGGTGGCCGACCGTCAGGCCTACTACCTGAACCGACCCGACATGCTGCGGCGGATCACCGAGCGCAGTCGCAAGTATCTCTACCACATCGTCGACGAACTCGAGCGGCGTGGCATGCCCACCGAACTGGCGCTGCTGCCGATGGTGGAAAGCGCCTTCAACCCCATGGCCGCGTCGCCCGCCCGGGCCCTCGGCATGTGGCAGTTCATTCCGTCGACCGGCCGGAACTACAAACTGGACCAGAACTGGTGGCGCGACGAACGGCGCGACATCATCGCCTCGACCTCGGCGGCGCTCGACTACTTGCAGAACATCTACGAGATGCACGGCGACTGGCACCTGGCGCTGGCTTCCTACAACTGGGGCGAAAACGCCGTGGCGCGCGCGGTGGCGAAGAATCGCGCCAAGGGACTGCCCACCGACTACGCCAGCCTGAGCATGCCGACGGAAACCGCCTACTACGTGCCGAAGCTCCAGGCCCTGAAGAACATCATTGCCCAGCCGGACCTGTTCGGCTTCACGCTCGAAGCCGTGCCGAACCGTCCCTATTTCGGCACCGTCGCACTGCCCGGCGACATGGATGTCGCGGTCGCGGCCAAGCTGGCCGAAGTTCCCGTGAACGAGTTCATCGCGCTGAATCCGGCCTACCATCGACCGCAGATGCGCGGCGACAACGGCAGCCAGTTGGTGATCCCGACCGACAAGATCCAGACCTTTCGCGACAATCTGGAACGCCACGAGGCGCAGGACAAGCCGCTGACCAACTGGCTGACCTACACGCTGAAGAAGAAGGAAAAACTGGACAGCGTGGCGGGCCGTTTCGGCATCAGCCTGGCCCGGCTCAAGCAACTCAACGGCATCACCCCGCGCACCAGGGTCGGTGCCGGATCCAACCTGCTGGTGCCGGCGCACGGCGCCCAGATATCCGATCAGCTCGCCGCCCAGTTGCCCAGGATTCCCGGCGAATCACGCCAAAGCGTCAAAGGCGTCAAGGGTGGCAAGGGTGTCAAAGGCGGCAAGGGGCGCGGCAATGTCCGTGGCGCCAAGGGGAAGGCAAAGGTTTCCGCCAAGCCAGCGGTCAAACCGCGGGCCAAACCCGCCAAAGGCAAGAAACGGCGCTAGCGGGTTGCCGGCGCGGCGGGCGGGGCCGCCGGGGGGGCCGAGGCGGAATCGAAGTGGCCGGCGGTCGATTCATCCTGTGCTTGCTGTAGCTCGGTCGGCGTCAGGTGGCGGGCAACTTCGCCCCGCTCGCGCGGCGCTTCGGTATCCCGGGCGGCGGCGGCCCGATTGAGCCAGATATAGGCTTTGACCAAGTCCATCGGCAGCCCGACACCCTCGCGATGCAGGCGACCCAACTCCAGCATGGCCTGCGGCTCGCCCAGCCGCGCCGACTTTTCGATCCACTTGGCCGCCAGCGCGTAGTTCTGCGGCGCCTCGATGCCCTTGCGGTAGACAAGCCCGAGACGCAGCATGGCCCGGGTGTGGCCCCGCTCGGCCGCCTGCTGCAAGAACCCGATCGCCTTGGTGGCGTAGGCCAGGCTGAGTGTCGAATCCGCCAGCATGGCCGACGCAACCGCATATTGAGCATCGGGATCGCCCGCTTCGGCGGCGGTCATCGCGGCGGGCGTCATGGCCGTCGAAACGACGGCGGCAGGCGCCTCCGGCCCATCGGACGCGTTCGGCCCATCCGATGCGCTCGGCGTCGACAGCGACCAGGCGGCCACCAGGGCCACCAACACGACCAACACCAAGGCGATGGCGCCACCCAGCACGACCGGTCCCGGAACCCTGGCGGCTTCCAGCCCGACCGGCATCAGGAATCGATGGCCACAGACGCGGCAGCGCACCGGACGGCTGCCGGCATTGCGCTGCTTTTCGTCGCGCGAGCGCCAATGCGATGCATCGAAGCTCGTCCCCTGGCAGTTGGGGCAGTGTGCCGTTTCCCGATCGGACATTTTTGCGTCGCGTTGCGCCGGTCTTGCTCCGGCCGAGTCATTCAACCGGCGAAGTATACAGATGGCAATGCACGGTGTGCGTTGTCGTTGTCGCGGTCACGGCCGGATAGCGGTCGCCACAGACGGCCATGGCTCTTGGGCAGCGGGGATGGAAATGGCAACCGGAGGGCGGATTGGCCGGCGATGGCGGATCACCAGCCACCAGCAGGCGTTCGCCGCCGTTCACACTCGCGCCGTCGATCCTCGGCACCGCCGCCAGCAGAGCCTGGGTATAGGGATGCCGCGCGCCGCGCAACACCTCGTCGGCCGTGCCGTGTTCGACGATCCGGCCGAGATACATCACCGCCACCTCGTCGGCAACGTAGTCGACCACGGCGATGTTGTGGGTGATGAACAGGAAGGCCAGGCCGCGCTGTTCCTGCAACTGTTTGAGCAGGTTGAGTATCTGCGCCTGGACCGAGACATCGAGTGCGCTGGTCGGCTCGTCGCAGATCAGCAGCCGCGGATTCACCGCCAGGGCCCGGGCAATGGCGACGCGCTGGCGCTGGCCACCGGAGAACTCGTGCGGGTAACGGCCGGCCATCCCGGCCGCCAGACCGACCTGTTCCAGCAGTTCGCCGACCTCGCCCACCACGCCGAGCGCCCGCATGCCCTCGGCGATGATTTCGCCGATCCTTAGGCGCGGGTTGAGCGAACCGAAAGGGTCCTGAAATACCATCTGCATGTCACCGGCGGCCAGGCCGGACAGTGCCTTACCATCGAGTCGCACCTGTCCGGCGGTTGGCTGGATCAGTTGCAGGATCGCCTTGCCGGCCGTGGTCTTGCCGCAGCCCGACTCGCCGACCAGCGCCAGCGTGCGCCCCGCCGCGACGCTCAGCGAAACGCCATCCACCGCCTTGACCTGGCCGGCGGCGCGCTGCAACAGGCCGCGCCGGATCGGAAAATGGACCCGGAGATCGACGACTTCCAGCAACGCTCCCGCCGCGCGCCGCCCTGCCGCCCCGGCGCTCGCCGGCAAGACCACGGGCGGCGCGGCGGCCGCCAGATGACAGCGCATGCGCTGTTCGCCACCCAGGTCCCGCCAGGGTGGCGGCGCCTCGCGACAAACCGGCATCGCCTCGTCGCAACGATCGGCGAATCGGCAGCCGACGAAATCGGCATCCAGCGCCGGCACGCTGCCGGGGATGGTGGCCAACCGACGGGTCCGCCGCGTGGCATCCGGCAGGGCCGCGAACAGGCGCCGGGAATACGGGTGGCCGGGGCGGGCAAAGAAATCCTCGCGCCGCGCCACCTCGACCAACTGCCCGGCGTACATCACGCCAACCACGTCCGCCATGCGCGCCACGACGCCGAGGTCGTGGGTGATCAACAGCATCGCCATGCCCTGGCGCCGCTGCAAGTCCTTCAGGAGGTCGAGCACCTGGGCCTGGATGGTGACGTCCAGCGCCGTGGTCGGCTCGTCGGCGATCAGCAGCTTCGGCGACCCCGCCAGGGCCATGGCGATCATGGCCCGCTGCTTCATGCCGCCGGACAACTGGAAGGGAAACTCGGTGGCCCGCCGCGCCGGATCGGGAATGCCGACCGCCTCCAGCAATTCGACCACCCGCTCCTGACCGCCGCCATGAAACGCCAACACCTCGGCAATCTGCCGCCCCACGGTCATCACCGGGTTCAGGCTGGTAGCCGGCTCCTGGAAGATCATCGCCAAGCCGGCGCCACGGACATCGCGCATCGCCGTTTCGGTCAGGCTGAAGGTGTCGCGGCCGTCGAACCGCACCATACCGGCCTCGATGGCGGCCACGGGCGGCAGCAGCCGCATCAGCGCCAATGCCGTCATCGATTTGCCGCAGCCCGATTCGCCGAGCAGGGCGAAGGTTTCGCCAGCGGCGATATCGAAGGAGACGCCATCGACGGGCCGCGAGCGGCCGATGGCCACCGCCAGATCGCGTACCGACAGCAGGCCGCCACTCATTGGGCGGCCCTTGGGTCGAAGGCGTCGCGCACCGCGTCGGCGAACAGGTTGGCGGCCAGCACCAGCGCGAACATGAAGCCGAAGGCGGCCATCAGCGACCACCAGACCATCGGCTCCCGCGCCAGCTCCATGCGTGCCGCGTTGATCATGGTGCCGAAGCTGATGGTGTTGGGGTCGACGCCGATGCCGACGTAGGAGAGCACGGCCTCGGCCAGCACCAGACCGGAGAAGTCCATGACGGTGGCGATCAGGACGATGTGCATGACGTTGGGCAGGATGTGCCGCGACATGATCGCCAGCCGGCGGACACCGAAGGCCCGCGCCGCCTGTACGTAATCCATCTCGCGCAGCTTCAGGGTCTCGCCGCGCAGCAGGCGGCACAGGCCCGTCCAACTGGTGACGCCGAGAATCGCGCACAGCGCCAGCAACCGGGCGTCGGCACGCTCGGCGGCAGTGGCGAACCAGTCCGGATGGGTGTCGATGATCACCTGCATCATCAGGACGGCGGCGGCGATCAGCAGCACGCCGGGAATCGAGTTCAGCGTCGTGTAGAGGTACTGGATGACGTCATCCACCCAACCGCCGACATAGCCGGCGACGATGCCGAGCAACACGGCCGCCGGCAGCATGATCAGCGTGGTCAGCGTGCCGATCAGCAGGCCGGTACGGATGCTCTTGAGCGTAAGGTAGAGCACGTCCTGCCCCACCTTGTCCGTGCCGAACACATGGTAGCCACCCGCCAGACCGGCCAGCGGACCGGTGACGATCGCCAGCGCCAGCAGCGTTGCCAGCATCGAGCGCCAGGCCACCCGCCGGTGGCGCAGCCAGGCGAAGGCCGCCAGCGCCAGCACCGACCAGATGGCCAGGGCCACGGCCAAGCCGCGCAGGGCGCGCTCCGCCAGATCGGCCTCATGCCGATCCAGGGCGTCGCCCAGCGCCGCGCCGCCATGCTTGAGGCGGGGAAAATCGCGCGCCCCGCCGCCCTGCTCGCCTTCGATGCTCTCCTTGGCGAACAGATGCGTCGCCAGCGGCGCCGAGTAGGTCTTTTCGGTCCGCGTCTTCATCGGCAACAGCAAGGCATCGAGCGCCGACAGTACCTCCACCGCATAGGCCGCCGGTTTGCCCGGCTCCGCCGGCAATGGCAAGCGGTAATGGAGCGAGTCGAGCACGCCGACGAGCAGGAAGACCGCCAGCAGCGTGGCGGCGGCCATGCCGGCCGGACGCCGGGCCACGCGCGCCCAGCCGTCGCGCAAGTGTTCCTGCCGGCGCCCCCACCAGAAGCCGCCCACCGCCACCGCGATCAACAGGAAGAACAGCAGATCCGACCAGAGCAGGACAGGCTTCATTGCAGGCGGATGCGCGGATCGACCAGGGTGTAGGAGATGTCGGTCAGCAGCAGGCCGACGATGTAGAGACAGGAGCCGATGAAGACCATCGAGCGCACCACGGCGAAGTCCTGGGCGTTGATGGCGTCGATGGTATAGCTGCCCAGGCCGGGAATGCCGAAGAAGGATTCGATCAGCAGGCTGCCCATGAACAGCGTCGGGATGACCACCACGACGCCGGTCAGGATCGGAATCATGGCGTTGCGCAGCACGTGGCGGAACAGCACCAGGCGCTCCGACAGGCCCTTGGCGCGCGCCGTGCGCACGTAGTCGCGACCGATCTCCTCCAGGAAGATGGTGCGGTACCAGCGCGTGCTGGCACCGACGCCGCCGATGACGCTGACGATGACCGGCAGGATGAGGAACTTGCCGGCCGTCAGGCCCTCGGCATAGCCGGAGATCGGCACCAGATGCCAGATCTTGCTCACCAGCCACTGGCCGCCGATGATGTAGAACAGACCGGAAATCGACATCATGGCGACACAGAGGACGACACCGGCGACATCGAGATAGGTGGCGCGAAAATAGACCAGCAGCAGGGCGAAGGAAATGGTGACGAACAGGCCGAGCAGGAATACCGGCACCGCCACGGCCAGCGACGGGTTCATGCGCGTGGCGATTTCCCGGCCAATGTCGCGGCCATCGTCGGCGCGGCCGAAATCGAAAGCAAACATGCGCACCGATTTGGCATAGAAGATGGTTCGGGTCGCCCGATCGATGCCCTCGGCTTGCGTGTTCCAGAACAGCGGCTGGTTGTAGCCTCGTTCGGCCTTCCACTTTTCGATCGCCTCGGGGGTCACCCGCTTGACGCCGAGCTGCATGCGCGCCATGTCGTCCGGGCTGTTCACCACGAAGAACAGGGCAAAGGTGATGAGGTTGACGCCGATCAGGATCGGGATGGCGTAGAGCAGGCGGCGAACGATGTAGGCAAGCATCGGGCGCTAGGATAACCGATGCGCCGGCCCGAGGGACAAGCCTAGATCAGGCGCGGCAGCACGGCTTTCGCGTTGGCGGTGGTCGCGGCGGCGACGGCGGCGGCGCTCGCGCCACGCAGCTCCGCCAGGACGCCGGCGATCCTCGCCAGCTCGGCCGGTTCGTTGCGGCCTTTCTCCCCGGTTTTCGCCAGCCATTCTGGCGGAATGTCTGGCGCGTCGGTTTCCAGAACGATCGCGTCCAGCGGCAGGGTGGCCGCCAGCGCGCGCAAGCGGGTGGCGCGCGGATGCGTCATCGCGCCGCCGAAACCGAGCTTGAAGCCGAGGCCAATGAACTCGTCGGCCTGCTGGCGGCTGCCGTTGAAGGCATGGGCGATGCCGCCCGGCACGGGGATGCGGCGCAACAGCGCCAGAATGGCATCGACCGCCCGGCGCACATGCAGCAAGACCGGGAGATCGAGGTCGCGGGCAATCTTCAATTGCTCGGTGAAATAGAAGCGCTGGCGAGCTTCGTCACGGGTCGGCACGAAGTAGTCGAGACCGATCTCGCCCACCGCCACCGCGGGCTCCCGCGCCAGGGTTTGCCGCAAGGCGTCGAGATCCTCGTCCCTGGCGCAGTCCACATACATCGGGTGGATGCCGTAGGCTGGCCGGCAATCGGGATATTCCCGGCAGACGCTGGCGACTGCGCCGAAGTTGGCGCGCTCTACCGCTGGCACGACGATCGCCGTCACGCCCGCGTCGCGGGCGCGATTCGCCACCGCCTCCCGGTCGGCGTCGAATTCCGCCGCGTCCAGGTGGCAGTGGGTATCGACCAGCATCAGGGTTTCTTGTACGGGGCGGTGGCCAGGCCGAGGCTTTTCCAGGACTGCATGCCGCCCCGATACCACTTGAGCTTGTGCGCCGGATAGCCAAGCGCCAGCAGCTGCTTGATGTTGGTCGGCGACTGGCCGCACCAGACGCCGTTGCAATAGAAGACCAGCGTCTTGGCGTTCTCGAAGTTCCATATCGGCCCGATGCGCGCTACGCCGAACTGAAGCTCGATGATTTCGGCAACCGCCTGCGGCTCGGCATGCGCCGGATGAAGGCGCGTCCAGGGCAGATGGATGGCGCCGGGAATCAGGCCGGTACGAATCAGCCAGTCCTGGTCCCGCGAATCGATGACCAGCACCCCGCTATCGCGGCGCGTCAGACCTTTGAGATAGTCGAGGAGCTCGAGTTCGCCGATGGTTTCCACGCCCGGCGCCAAGCGCATGGGCTGGACGCAATAGGGTGGGCAGGCGCGCGAGGTGCGCGCATAGTCGGGATCGATCTCGGCGTCGTTGTCCTGATTGCGCTCGATGCGGAACGGCTTGCCCTCGAGGCTGACATCGACATGGGGCAGATCGGCCGCAATGCCGACCGGCTTGCCGTCGGCGGCCGCGGCGCCAGCCAGCAGCATCACGATGAGTACCGACCAGCGCCCGGTCATCTCACTCGACCTCGTCGATCCATGCCTGCTGGATCGCTTCGAGAACCTTTTCGCCGCAATGCTTCTCGTTCTCCTCGAAGCCGGGCAGCGCCATGACCCAGCGCATCAGGTCCACGAAATTGATGCCGGTCGGATCGACGCCGGGATGCGTTTCGGCCAGCTCGATGGCGATGTCGTTGATGTCCGTCCACTTCATTGGTCGGTCCACTTCACTTGTGCTTTCCTCCACCTTCCCTGGCCATATTGATGGTGTATTTCGGAATCTCGATCACCAGCGGCGTCGCGCCAACGATGGCCTGGCACGACAAGCGCGACAGCGGTTCGAGACCCCAGGCCTTGTCGAGCAGATCGTCCTCCGTATCGTCGGCGACCCCCAGGGAATTGTAGCCCTCGCGCACCACCACATGGCAGGTGGTACAGGCACAGGATTTCTCGCAGGCGTGCTCGATCTCGATGCCATTCTCCAGCAGGGCGTCGCAGATCGACTGGCCGGGCGGGGACTCGATGACGGCGCCTTCGGGACAAAGCTCCCAATGGGGCAGAACGATGATTTGCGTCATTCTTCCAGTTCCTCGATCTTCTTTCCCGACAAGGCGCGTCGCACGCTCTGATTCATGCGCCGCGCGGCAAATTCGGCGGTGCCCTTGCTCAGCGCATCCATGGCGTCGTCGATGGCGCGCCGGTCGTCGCCCATCATCACCGCCTGCAGCTTGGCAACACAGCCATCGACGTGGGCGCGTTCGAGGGTGGACAACAATGCCGCATCGTCCCGCAAGGCCGACTGAGTGGCCTCGATGAGGCGCTGGGCCTCGACCTGGGCCTCGCGCAGGGCACGGCGGAACGCATCGTCGCTGGCATGGCTGAAGCCAGACTTGAGCATCGCGGCGACCTCGTCGTCGGTGAGGCCATAGGACGGCTTGACTTCGATGCGCGCCTCGTGGCCACTGGTCTGCTCGCGCGCCGTCACGGAGAGCAGGCCGTCGGCGTCGACCTGAAAGGTGACGCGAATGCGCGCCGCGCCCGCCACCATGGGCGGGATGCCGCGCAGCTCGAACCGGGCCAGGCTACGACAGTCCGACACGAGCTCCCGTTCGCCCTGGACGACCTGTAGCGCCATGGCCGTCTGGCCATCCTTGAAGGTGGTGAATTCCTGGGCACGAGCGACCGGGATGGTCGAGTTGCGCGGAATGATCTTCTCGACCAGACCGCCCATGGTTTCGATACCGAGCGACAGGGGAATCACGTCCAGCAGCAGCCAGTCGTCGCCGGCGGCCCGGTTGCCGGCCAGCAGATTGGCCTGGATGGCCGCGCCCAGCGCGACCACCTTGTCAGGGTCCAGGTTGTTGAGCGGCTCCTTGCCGAAGTAGTCGCCAACGGCCTTCTGCACTTGCGGCATGCGGGTGGCGCCGCCGACCATGACCACCCCCTTGACCTCCTCGGGGGTGAGACCGGCATCGCGCAAGGCTTTGCGCGTCGGGCCGAGCGTCTTTTGCACCAGGGTCTTGCTGATCTCGGCAAAGACTTCGGAGGTCAGTCGCAGATCGACGAACTCGCCGGTGGACAACTTGGCGGTGATCGGTGCTTCGCCATGCAGCGTCAGGTATTCCTTGGCCTCCCGGGCGCGCGTCTGCAACAGGCGCGCGTCATTGAGCGAGACCGGCGACAGCTTGGCCTGTTCGATCACCCAGCAAAACACCCGATGGTCGAAATCGTCGCCACCCAGGGCGGAATCGCCGCCGGTGGACAACACCTGGAAGACACCCTTGGCGAGTCTGAGAATCGAAATATCGAAAGTGCCGCCACCCAGGTCGTACACCGCATAAATGCCCTCGGCCGCGTTGTCGAGGCCATAGGCGATGGCGGCCGCGGTCGGCTCGTTGAGCAAGCGCAACACATTGATGCCCGCGAGCCTGGCCGCATCCTTGGTGGCCTGGCGCTGGGCATCGTCGAAGTACGCCGGCACGGTGATGACGGCCCCGGTCAACTGGCCACCCAGCGCCGCCTCGGCTCGCGCGCGCAGCGTGTTGAGGATGTCGGCCGAAACCTCGACGGGTGACTTGATGCCCTGCGCGGTGCGCAGCTTGACCATGCCCTCGGCGTCCACGAAGTCGTAGGGCATGGCTTCGATGTGCGCGATGTCCTTGACCCCTCGGCCCATGAAGCGTTTGGCCGAAACGATGGAGTTGCGCGGATCGACGGCCTGGCGGACCAGTGCCTCGTAGCCGACCTCGACCGGCCGACCGGCGCCGTAATGGACGATCGAAGGCAGCAGAGGACGGCCCAGTTCGTCGCTCAGGACCACCGCCTGTCCGCTGCGGACGGTGGCGACCAGGGAATTGGTGGTACCGAGGTCGATGCCAACGGCCAGCCGGTGTTCATGAGGAGCGGTCGATTCGCCCGGTTCGGAAATTTGCAGCAATGCCATGGGGAAGGTGTTCCTATGCCTCGACTCGTTCGAGGGCTTCGTCGATTTCCTGGAGAAGTTTCTCCTGGAACATCAATTGACGCACGACTTCGGCGCCACGGACAAAATCGCGCGTCTCGTCGAGCGCCCGTGCGAGTGCCGCGTGCTGGTCGGCCATTTCCTTCTTCATCCGCCGATGCATCTGGTCGAGCACGGCCGCGTCACCGGCCTCGCGGGCTTCCGACACCGCCTCGCGAAGTTCCATCTGGTGCATCAGGAACTCCATCGGCATGGCCGTGTTCTGCTCGATCCGAGGATCGTGGCCAAGCAGGCGCAACAAGTATTCGGCGCGTTTGAGCGGGCTCTTGAGCGTCAGATACGCCTCGTTCACCTTGCTGGCCCACTGCATGGCCATGCGTCGGTCGACGTCGGCCAGATGGGCGTGCTTGTCCGGATGAACGCGCCCCTGCACATCGCGATAGGTCTGCTCCAGCGCCAACTCGTCCAGCGCCTGCCGGCGTGGCAGGCCGAACAGCGCGAAGTGGTCGCGCGAAAAGTGCTCGAGATCGAAGCTGGTCATCAAACCTGAAAGCTCTCGCCGCAGCCGCACTGATCCTTGACGTTGGGGTTGTTGAACCGGAAGCCCTCGTTCAGCCCTTCCTTGGCGTAGTCGAGTTCGGTGCCGTCGATGTAAGGCAGGCTGCGCGGGTCGACCAGCACCTTCAGGCCATGGCTCTCGAAGACCACGTCCTCGGCCTCGGGCGCATCGGCGAACTCCAGCTTGTAGGCCATCCCGGAACAGCCGGAGGTCTTCACGCCCAGGCGAATACCGATACCCTTGCCACGCTTGGCGAGGAAACCGGACACGTGCTTGGCGGCGGATTCCGTCATCGTGATCATCGGTCAGCCTCCTTGCTTCTTCTTGTAGTCCGCCACGGCCGCCTTGATGGCGTCCTCGGCGAGAATGGAGCAGTGGATCTTGACCGGGGGCAGCGCCAGCTCCTCGGCGATCTGGGTATTCTTGATGTCCATCGCCTGATCGAGCGTCTTGCCCTTGACCCACTCGGTGACCAGCGACGACGAGGCGATGGCCGAGCCGCAGCCATAGGTCTTGAACTTGGCGTCCTCGATGACACCATCCTTGCCGACCTTGATCTGCAGCTTCATGACGTCGCCGCAGGCGGGCGCGCCGACCATGCCGGTGCCGACATCGCCTTCCTCCTTGGCGAAGGATCCGACATTGCGTGGATTCTCATAGTGGTCGATGACCTTGGTGCTGTATGACATGGCGTTGCTCCTTCAGTGTGCGGCCCATTGCACGGTACTGATATCGATACCGTCCTTGTACATTTCCCAGAGCGGCGACAGGGCGCGCAATTTGGCGATCTTCTCGTGCAGGAGTTTGATCGCGTAGTCGACTTCCTCCTCGGTGGTGAAGCGACCGAGCGTGAAGCGGATCGAACTGTGCGCCAGCTCATCGGAGCGGCCCAGGGCCCGCAGCACATAGGACGGCTCCAGGCTGGCGGAGGTGCAGGCTGAGCCGGACGACACGGCGATATCCTTGATGGCCATGATCAGCGACTCGCCCTCGACATAGGCGAAACTGATGTTGAGGTTGTGCGGCACGCGCTGTTCCAGGTCGCCGTTGATGAACACCTCCTCGATGTCGAGCAGGCCCTTCATCAGGCGGTCGCGCAGCATGCGGATGCGCTCGTTCTCGGTGGCCATTTCCTCGCGGGCAATGCGGAAGGCTTCGCCCATGCCGACGATCTGATGCGTCGCCAGCGTGCCGGAGCGCATGCCGCGCTCGTGGCCGCCGCCATGCATCTGCGCCTCCAGGCGAATGCGCGGCTTGCGGCGTACATACAGGGCGCCGATGCCCTTGGGGCCATAGGTCTTGTGTGCTGAAAAGGACATCAGATCGACCTTCAGCTTGCCCAGGTCGATGGGCATCTTGCCCGTTGCCTGTGCCGCGTCGACATGGAAGAGCGTGCCGTTCTCGCGGCAAATCTCGCCCAGTTCGGCCAGCGGCTGAATGACGCCGATCTCGTTATTGACGGCCATCACGGAAGCCAGCACGGTGTCCTTGCGCAGGGCCGCCTTGAACTGTTCGAGTGTGATCAGGCCATTTTCCCCGGGCTGAAGATAGGTGACCTCGAAGCCCTCGCGTTCCAGTTCCTTGCAGGGGTCGAGCACCGCCTTGTGTTCGGTGGCGACGGTGATGATGTGCTTGCCCTTGGTACCCGCGTAGAAGTGGGCCGCGCCCTTGATCGCCAGATTGTTCGACTCCGTGGCGCCCGAGGTCCACACGATCTCCTTCGGATCGGCATTGACCAGCTTCGCCACCTGTTCGCGCGCCTCCTCGACCGCCGCTTCCGCTTCCCAGCCAAAGGGGTGGGAGCGCGAGGCCGGGTTGCCGAAATGCTCGGTCAGGTAGGGGATCATCTTCTGCGCCACTCGCGGGTCCACCGGCGTGGTGGCGGAGTAGTCCAGGTAGATGGGTAGTTTCAGCATTGCAGTATTCTCCTCAACCAGCCAGGACGGCCAGCCTTCTCAATTGAAAAACCGTTTCGGCGAGCGCGATCAGGAAATCGCCCACTTCGTTTGCCTTGGTCTGCCGGCCCAGGCTGACCCTGACCGCGCCGCGCGCCAGCCCCGCCTCGACACCCATGGCCATGAGCACATGCGACGGCTCCGGGTTGGCGCTGGAACAGGCGGCACCGCTGGCGACGGCAAACCCGGCACGATCCAGTTTCGCCACCAGGGTTTCGCCATCGATCCCGGGCAGCGCGAAGTAGACGGTATTGGGCAGACGGTCGGCGCCCAGGCCAAATATGACCGCGCCCTGCTCCGCCAGGCCACGCTCCAACTCGATACGCAAGCCGCGCAAGCGTTCGGCGGTCGCGGCCAATTCCTGCCGCACAAGCTCGCAAGCAACGCCAAAGCCGACGATGGCCGGCACGTTTTCGGTGCCGGAGCGCAGCCCTCGCTCGTGACCACCACCGGAAATCTGCGCGACCAGATCCAGCCGTTTGTCCAATACCAGCGCCCCCGCGCCCTTGGGCCCGCCAACCTTGTGGGCCGAGATGGTCATGGCATGAACGCCGCGCGCATTGAGGCCGCGAAAGTCGACGGGCACCTTGCCGAAAGCCTGAACGGCGTCGGTATGAAACCAGGCCCGGGTCGGCCTTGCCGCATCGGCGTGGCGACCGATATCCTGCAGGACCCCTGTTTCATTGTTGGCCAGCATGACCGAGACCAGGCCGGGCCGTTGCGCCAGCGTCGCGGAATAGGCATCGAAATCCAGCACGCCGTTGCCATCGACACCGATTTCCTGGCACCGCCAGCCCTGCCGGACCAGTGCCCGGGCCGGTTCGCGCACACAGGGGTGCTCGGTCGCCGAGACGGCGACCAGACCGGGCTTCATGCCGGCGGCCGCGCCCTTGATGAACAGATTGTTGGCCTCGGACCCACCGCTGGTGAAAACCACCTCGGTGCCATGGGCACCAACCGCCGCCGCCACCCGCGACCGCGCCTCGTCGATCGCCGCCCGCGCCGCCCGGCCATACTCGTGCCGACTCGATGCGTTGCCGAATCGCTGCGAAAAGTAGGGCAACATCGCCTCCAACACCCGCGGATCGGCGGGGGTCGTAGCGTTGTGATCGAGGTAGGCGGGAGCGAACACGATACGTGCCAGGGTGCCGAAGGTCAGACCGCCAGGGCGACGGGAATACGACGAACCGGCCGCCGCGGGCTGCCTTCTACGTCGATCGCCGCAATGCAGGCGGCATTGGACTTTTGTTGATCGACCAGTTCCCGCAGGCTCACCGAGCGCAGATAGTCGAACATCCGGTGATTCAGGCTGGTCCACAGATTGTGGGTCATGCAGGGATGATCGTCATGACAATCGCCCTTGCCGCCGCATTGCGTCGCGTCGAGCGTTTCGTCGACCGCCTGGATGATGTCGGCCACGGACACGCTCTCCATCTGCCTGGCCAGACAATAACCACCACCCGGGCCGCGCACGCTGGACACCAACTGGTTGCGGCGCAACTTGCCAAACAACTGTTCCAGATAGGAAAGAGAAATCCGCTGCCGCTCGGCGATACCCGCCAGGGTGACGGGACCAGCGTGTTGGCGCAAGGCCAGATCGATCATCGCCGTTACCGCGAAACGTCCTTTTGTCGTCAGTCTCATGGCTTACCTCGTAACGAAAATAATGGGAAACGGCAGAATACCCGACCGTTACGCTCAACTATATTGGGCAGCACCCACCTTAGTCAACTATTTTTGACAGGTATTTTGGATCGAACTTGTCCGCCGTCGCCACATCGTCTTCCAGCGATACACCGCAACGCTCGATATATCTGAGCAACACTTCGATACGGCGATCCGTTTCGACCGCGTGATCGAGCAGGCCATGAATGGCCATGGCCACCGGATCATCCTCGTCACGCGACACCGCGTAGGCCGAAAAGCCCATTTGGGCCGCCTTTTCGTGGCGTTCCTGATCGCGGCCGGGCTCGACGATACGCGCAGGAATGCCGACCGCTGTGGCACCGGCGGGCACATCGCGCACGACCACGGCGTTGGAGCCAACCTTGGCGCCCTCGCCAACCGTGATCGGGCCCAACACCTTGGCGCCCGCCCCGATGACGACGCCGGGGCGCAGCGTCGGGTGGCGCTTGCCCTTGTTCCACGAAGTGCCGCCGAGGGTGACACCGTGATAGAGAGTGCAGTCGTCGGATATCTCCGCCGTCTCACCGATGACCACTCCCATGCCATGGTCGATGAACACCCGGCGACCGATCGTGGCACCAGGATGAATCTCGATGCCCGTGATCCAGCGGCCGAAGTGCGATGTAAGCCGCGCCAGCCAGCGCAGGCGATGGCCCCACAGCCAATGGGCAAAACGGTGCAGCGTCAGGGCATGAAAGCCCGGATAGCAGGTAAGGACTTCCCAAGTCGTCCGCGCGGCGGGATCGCGGTCAAAAACGCAAGAGATGTCTTCGCGAAAACGGGCAAACATGAGCGGCGACCATTAGAAAGTAATGAAATATTAAAAATCCCGACTCGGTCGGTCAACTTATTTCTCGAACGAGGCGAGCATGCCCCGCAGGATATTGACTTCTTCCTTCTCAAGACCCGCCCGGGAAAACAGGCGGCGCATGCGCGGCATCAGCCGTTTCGGCTTGGCCGGATCGAGAAAGCCGCTGCCCACCGCCGCCCGTTCGAGATGCGCGACCAGCGCTTCGACTTCCTCGTGACTCGCCGGCTCGCCCGCCTCGGCAACCACCGGCGGCGCGCCGATATCGACGGCGGCGAGCCGCAGTTCGTAGCAGAGGATCTGCACCGCCTGGGCAAGGTTCAGGGACTTGTAGTCGGGACTGGTCGGAATGAGCGCCCAATTGCGGCACAGCGCGACCTCCTCGTTGGAGAGGCCGGCCGTTTCGTTGCCAAACACCAGCGCCACTTCGCCCTGCCCCGCTTGGCCGACCAAGTCGGCGGCGGCCTGCCGCGCCCATGCGGGTTGTGTCGCCAGTTCGCGCCGACGACCGGTCAGGGCCGTGGCGGTTACCGTGCCGGCGAGCGCTTCGGCGAGCGTTGCGCAAACGACGGCGGCGGCCAGAACGTCGGTTGCGCCGGTGGCCATGGCGTCGGCCTGCGGGTCGGGAAACAGCTTCGGGTTAACGAGATAGAGGCGTGACAATCCCATCGTCTTCATCGCCCGCGCCGCCGCGCCGATGTTGCCGGGATGGCTGGGATGCGAAAGGACGACGCGAATGCGCGCCAGCGGAGAATGGCGAGGCAAGAAGGTCATAGCGAGCTGTCTGCTAAAATCGCGGCCATGCATCCCACACTCAATATCGCCATCAAGGCTGCCCGGCGCGCCGGCCAGATCATCAACCGCGCCAGCCTCGATATCGGCCAGATCCAGGTCAACGTCAAACAGCAGAACGATTACGTCACGGAGGTGGATAAGGCCGCCGAAGCGATCATCATCGATACGCTGCTCGAGACTTATCCGAAGCATTCGATTCTAGCAGAGGAGACCGGCCGCTCCGGCCAGGAGGACAGCGAGTTCCAGTGGATCATCGACCCGCTCGATGGCACCACCAACTTCATCCACGGCTTTCCGCAATACGCCGTCTCCATCGCCATGACGCACAAAGGCGTCCTGACCCATGCCGTGGTCTACGACCCGTCGCGCAACGAGCTGTTCACCGCCACCAAGGGTACCGGCGCCTATCTCAACGACAAGCGTATCCGGGTCTCGAAGCGAACCAAGCTGGAAGACGCCCTGGTCGGTACCGGGTTCCCGTATCGCGTGTTCGATCATGTCGATGCCTACCTGGCCATCTTCAAGGATATGACCCGCCGTACCGCCGGCATACGCCGCCCGGGTGCGGCATCGCTGGATCTCGCCTATGTCGCCAGCGGCCGCCTCGATGGCTTCTGGGAATTCGGCCTCTCGCCGTGGGATATGGCGGCGGGTGCCTTGCTGATCTCGGAAGCGGGCGGCCTGGTCGGCGACCTTGCCGGCGAATCGGACTATCTTTCCACCGGCAACATCATCTGCGGCACGCCCAAGGTGTTCTCGCAGATTCTGCAAGTCATCGCCACCCACCGCACACCCGCCCTGGCCGCGTAGTTCCGGCCGGTACCGGACCTACCGCACGGCGGTATTGGCGACGTACCAGTCCATCGCCTCGCGCAAACCTTGTTGAATCCGATAGTCGGGCTCATAGCCCAACAGGGTGCGCGCCTTGGTGATGTCGGCCAGTGAATGACGGACATCGCCGGCCCGAAAATCACGATAGCTGGGCGAGAAGCCGGCCAGATGCGGAAAACGTGGTGCCAGCAGGACACGGATGGCCTCGAACAATTCGTTCAGGCTCGTCCGGTCGCCGACGGCGACGTTGTAGACCTGGTTGACGGCATCGGTATTGGTCGTGGTCGCGGCGAGCAGATTGGCCTGCACGGCATTGGCGATGTAGCAGAAATCCCGGC
This sequence comes from Rhodocyclaceae bacterium, assembly GCA_044220545.1. Taxonomy (GTDB): domain Bacteria; phylum Pseudomonadota; class Gammaproteobacteria; order Burkholderiales; family Rhodocyclaceae; genus Fen-999. The sequence continues at coordinate 42,433 of JBGAQX010000019.1, forward strand.
TGGTCTGGCCGTCGCCGTTGATCCATACCGCTTCACCGGCCATCATCGCCGCGGTCCATTTCGGCACCACGGCGGCGTAGGCACCGTTCGGGTCCTGGCGCTGACCAAAGATGTTGAAATAGCGCAGGCCAATGGTCAGGAAGCCATAGACACGGGCGAACACATCGGCATACTGTTCATTCACCAGCTTGGTCACGGCATAGGGCGACAGCGGCTTGCCGATGTGATCTTCCACCTTGGGCAAGCCCGGATGATCGCCGTAAGTAGAACTCGACGCGGCATAGACGAAGCGCTTGACCTTGGCATCGCGGGCGGCGACCAGCATGTTGAGAAAGCCGTCGATGTTGGTCGAATTGGTGGTGATCGGATCTTCCAGCGAGCGAGGAACCGAACCGAGCGCCGCCTGATGCAGCACGAAATCGGCCCCGGCGCAGGCGGCATGGCAATCGTCGATCCGCCGGATGTCGCCTTTGATGAAGTGGAAGCGCTCCCACTGCGCGGGGCTCACCAAGGCTTGGACCTGGTCGAGGTTGTATTGATAGCCGGTAGCGAAATTGTCCAGGCCAACGACTTGCTGGTCGAGCTTCAGCAGGGTTTCGAGCAAGTTGCTGCCAATGAAGCCGGCGACGCCCGTCACCAGCCAGCAACGGCTCTCCCCCCGCAAGTGGGCTTGTAGGTGTTCGTAGGATGTCATCGACGATCAGGGGCGCCAGATCTCGCGTCCGGCATGTCGGATGGCCACGGGGTCGTAGGCCGACTTGACGTCGACGAACAGGCCGCCTGACTTGAGCTTGCCGAGAATCTCCGCCAAGGGCATGGCCAGGTACTGCCGGTGCGCGACCGCCGCGACGATGGCATCCGCATCGGCCGGCAAGTCACCCCACTGCCGCAACCCGATGCCATATTCGTGCTGGGCTTCCGGCGCCTCGGCGATGGGATCGTGCACAGACACCGCGCAGCCGTAGTCCTGTAGCTCGCGCACCAGATCGGCCACCTTGGAATTGCGCAGGTCCGGGCAGTTTTCCTTGAAGGTCAGCCCCAACACAATCACCTTGGCACCCTTCACCGTACCGCCACCGCGGATCAGGCCCTTGATGGTCTGCTGGGCAATGTAGGCGGCCATGCCGTCGTTGATGCGCCGACCGGCCAGGATCACCTCCGGATGGTAGCCGAGCATCTCGGCCTTATGCGTCAGGTAGTAGGGATCGACGCCGATGCAGTGACCGCCGACCAGGCCAGGCCGGAAGGGCAGGAAATTCCACTTGGTGCCGGCCGCCTGCAGGACCTCGAGCGTGTCGATGCCCAGACGGCCGAAGATGATCGACAGTTCGTTCATGAGCGCGATATTGAGGTCGCGCTGCGTGTTCTCGATCACCTTTGCCGCCTCGCCCACCTTGATGGAACTGGCGCGATGGACACCGGCGGCGATCACCGAGCCATACAGTTCCGCCACGGCATCCAGCGTGGCGGCATCGTCGCCGGAAACCACCTTGACGATCTTGGTGATGGTCCGTTCCTTGTCGCCGGGATTCACCCGCTCGGGCGAGTAGCCAACGTGAAAATCCCGCATCCACTTCATGCCGGAATGCTTCTCCAGCAGCGGGATGCAAACCTCTTCCGTCGCGCCAGGATAGACCGTGGATTCGTACACCACCACGGCACCCTTCTTCATGTGCTGCCCAACGATGGTCGAGGCACCGACCAGAGGCGAGAAATCGGGAATATGTGCTTCGTCGACCGGCGTCGGCACGGCAATGATGATGAAATCGGCCTTTGCCAGGCTTGCCGGGTCGGTCGACACCGAGAGCCTCGTCGCGGCCTTCAAGTCTTCCGTGCTGACTTCACCGGTCGGGTCAACGAATTTCTTGTAGTTGGCAACCTTCGTCTCGGACAGGTCAAAGCCGATCGTTTCGAACTTCTTGCCGAACTCAACCGCCAAGGGCAGGCCGACGTAACCTAATCCACAGACTCCGACAACATGCGACATAGCTATTCCTTGGCAGAAAATGATTGGCGACGTCGATTGTAGCGCGTCGTATTCTTTCCGACTGTGCCAGGTAGCGGAGATACCATCGAATGTCTACAGGGTGTCGACATTCTTTACAGAATCGCGACTAGTCCCGGATTACATGACCACCACCATCAATCAATTTATTGTTTTTTATGCATTTTCTTGCATTTCCGCATCCATGGCGCAATAATTGCGTACCTACCCATTGATGAATTGCGCGATAGCGGTCGGAAGCACTTTTCTGGAGTAGCGCCGGTCCGTTTCAGCTAGTCCTTGCGACTAAAGAGGGATGCCATGTCAGACATTGAATCCAAGAAACTGCAACGCCGGGCGTTGGTTAAGGCCGTTGCGGCCGCGCCGGTGGTGTTCACCCTGCCGAGTGGAGCTGCGCTCGCCACCACCAGTCTTACCTGCGCCGACAAGAGTAAGTTGGATACCAACACCCCTCGCCCAAGAATAAGCACCACTACGGATAAGTGGGTACGGTATCGCGTCGAGAAGATCTCCTTTGTGTCGCAAGGACAAAAGATCGGCTTCGTTTTGAATAACAATTACTATTCCGTCGCAAGTGGCGTTGCGACGCTGGTCACTGGCAATATTAGTAATGTGGCACAGACTGGCCAGCATTATTATCTACTGGTCGATTATGACGCTTACAAGAGTGGCTCGTCGGTCATCGCATCCGCCTATCCGGCTGACAGCAGCATAACCAATCCGATTGCCGGAGGCTCATGCTGGGCGTCTTTGACCGGCGTGACACCCAACCCTGGCAACTTCCTGTAAGGCTCGGTGCGTATCGATCCCCTTGGCGGTGGCGGCAAACGGGTGACAATGAGGCGTCTTGGCGACGCCTCAGTCGTTTTTGACGCGTCCACTTGGCAGACTCACCTGCTTCCACCGGCGGCCACCGTCGTTGCCGATGTAATCGGCGAGCTCGTCGCGAATGGTACGTTTTCAGGTGAGGCGTTGCGGATAGCTCTGCGGGAGGACCTGGAATTGGATCCGGACTCCCCGGAGATCATGGAACTCTTGCGCATGTTGGGTGAGATTGGCATCCTGCCTGAATGAATCGTTTCGCAGGAAGAGTCGGCGACATCCCCATTGAAGGTTTCAACCGGCACTTCCCTGGCGGCCGATTTGTTATCGACTATGGCGCCTGCAAGGTAGCCCTGGCATCAGGGGTCGAGGAGTGGAAGCCAGCATTCCACAGGGTTTACGGCAATTTCCCAATCCTGCGCGAAAGCGAGTTCGCCGACTTTCACGTGCGACTGTTTCCCGGCCCCGGATTACGCCGCCTGATTCGTCCCACGGTCAGATTCAGTATCGACGGAGTGGAGCCATTTGATCCATTTCCTCGGCGCAGCGCCCTGCCCCTCTATGAGTGGGGAGTGAACTGGTGCTTCGCACAGCGATTCAACCAATTCGTCCTGCTGCACGCAGGTACCCTGGCTCTGGGTGACCGCGCAGTGGTCATGGCCGCCACGCCCGGTTCAGGCAAGAGCACCTTGTCCGCCGCCATGATGCTGCGCGGCTTTCGGCTACTCTCGGACGAATTTGGTGTTCTCGATCCCACGAGCGGCCTCTTGCTGCCGATGCTGAAGCCCGTGGCACTGAAGAACCGTTCCATCGACGTAATCCAGGACTTTTCCGACCAAGCGATCATCGGCCCCACCTTCCTCGGAACGCGCAAGGGCGACGTGGCGCATCTGGCCCCCGACATCGCCAGTGTCGATGCCGCCAACGCAAGCGCCCGACCGCGAACAATCATTTTCCCCCGCTATCAAGATGGGGCTCGGCTGGAGCTGCTGCCTCAGCCGCCAGAACAGGCGTTCACCCGGCTGGCCTTCAACAGCTTCAACTATGCTCTGCTGGGACCCATCTCTTTTGCCGCGGTCGCCAACATGGCGGAACACTGTCCGGCGTACCAATTGACCTATGGCAACCTCGAAGAAGCGGTGGCCTGCCTGCGAAATCTACTCAGCGAAGGCCAGGACGAACCTTGATCAGCAATCGGCTTGCCGAAAATGCCGCCACCCCGCTGCTATCGGTGTTGCGCGATATCGAGACGGCGCTCGCGCTGACGTTGCGCGAATGGGAGACTGTTGTCCGCCTCGGTCGACAGGCACGCCTCCTTGGCCTGCTCGGAGCTCGCTTGCAAGATCGGGATGACCTATGGGGGCACGTTCCACTCCCGGTGCGGGGTCATCTGCAATCGGCCCTCAACTACTCCGCCCATCGCACACAAATGGTCAACATCGAGTTGGCGGCCATTGCCAAGGTTCTGCCAGAGGGGCTACCCGTGGTAGTGCTCAAGGGCGCTGCCTATATCTTGCAGTCCCAAGAATTCTCCCGGGGCCGAATTCCCAACGACGTCGATATTCTTGTCGCGAGGAAGGATCTGGATGCGGCCGAATCGGCGCTACTCGCCGCCGGCTGGCGCTTCCAAGCGGCCGATGCCTATGCCGAACGCTACTACCGCGAGTGGAGCCACGAACTGCCGCCAATGCGGTTTCCAGGTCATGCCCTGGAGATTGATCTGCACCACACCATTTCCCCCGTGACCAGCCGGATACGTCCGAACAACGACCTGCTCTTCTCGGGGACACAAGCGGTCTGCGGCTCCAGATTCCTCACCCTGCACCCCGGTGACCAGATCATCCACGCTGCGATCCATCTGTTTCAGGATTCGGAGCTCTCCGGCCGACTGCGAGACCTGATCGACTTCTCCGGATTGCTCACAAGCGCGATCCGAAGCGATACTGACTGGGACGAACTGGTGTGTCGAGCCAGAGAGCACGGTGCCTCCGACACACTGTGGTACGCGCTGCATTTTGTTCAGCAATGGCTCGGTACCCATATACCAGCCGACCTGACGCTGGTTGCCCCGCCTGCCTGGCGCGTTCGCGCCATGGATTGGATGGTTTCCCGCATCATGGCCCCCGTGCTCCCGGGGAGCCAAACGGGATTGCCCCACCGCATTGCATCCAGCCTGGGCGTGATCCGCTACCACTGGTTGAGGATGCCGCCTGGACTACTCATCAGGCACTCGGCCCATAAGGCCTGGCGCTCTGTCGTTGACGCCGGCGTCAAGGCCGAACAACCCAGGTAGTTGGGTCAACGAGAGTTGTTCAGCAGGTCCCTGAGAAAATTTCCAGGAATCGCATAGCTGATCCCGGAAGGGTGACTAAGCGCCGCCTCTTTTGTCCCCTTCACCAACACCATGTTGATGACGCCGATCACTTCACCGGTCTCCACATCGAACAGTGGCCCACCACTATTGCCAGGATACGCGGTCCCGTCGAGCTGAAAGATGTCGAAGCTGCCGCTCTTCAGGCGGCGGATGACGTTTTCCTTGAGCTGCTGGGCGTTACCGCTGGGCAGGGCGATGGGCGTAATCGCCGAAACCATGCCCCGGTGGGTTACCGGCGAAAACCCGAGCGCACCACCAATCGGAAAGCCGGTGAACGCAATGGTCTGGCCTTCCTTGACCGTGCCGGAATCGCGCAAGGTCAATGCCGGCAGGGCCGGTCCGTCGATACGCAGCAGCGCCAGATCGTGTGATTTGTCGAGCGCCAAGACGCTCGCGGACCGCATGCGCTGTTCCGACGTGGAACCCGGCACCTGCACAATGATCGAGGCGAGTTCTCCCCCTTCATTCTGGTCGATGACGACATGCGCATTGGTCGCGACGATACGGCCGTCGCCGACAACAAAGCCGGTGCCACGAAGTTTCAACGGCGGGCTATCGAGTTTCTTGTAGGTGCCAACCATCACGACCGAAGGCTTGACCCTGGCTATGGCATCCACCAGGTCGGCACGCACCGGGAAGCTTGCCAAGAATGCGAGCCCGGCGAACACCAGTAGGAATCTGGCAGTCACATCAGGCGCACGCGGATGCGCGGCAACTCGGGAGACGGCTCGACCACCGACGGGTCGTATGGGTGCTCTTCAACGGTGAACAGTTCACGTATCCGCTTCACGTAACCGCGTGTCTCGGCGAACGGCGGAATACCCCGAAACCGGTTCACCGCCCCCTCGCCCGCGTTGTAGGCGGCCGCGACCAAGGCCACGTTGCCCTTGAAGTAGGCCAGCAGCCAGCGCAGATAAGCTAATCCGCCGCGCACGTTTTGTTCCGGATCGAACGGCTTTTTGACATTGAAACGCACGGCGGTGTCGGGAATCAGTTGCATCAGACCCTGGGCATTCTTGGTCGATACCGCCAGTGGATCGAAATTGCTCTCCGCCCGAATCACCGCCATGGCCAGCCGGGGCGAAACGCCGAACTGGGGCGCCAGCTTGCGTACCAGCTCGATCACCTTCTGCTGGGCGGGCGTGATATTCTCGAAGGCGATTTCTTCTTCGCTCGGTTCGATCTTCTCTTCGACAATCATGCACGGCGGTACCGGCGCCACATCGGTACCGACACGACGCAGCATGCGCTCGGCGTCGCCGTTGCCCTGCCGCGCCGCAAGAGCAAAGAACGTCGCCGCCAGCGCATCATCGCGCCGGACGCCCCGGCCGTTGGCGTGGATCCACCCGAGGCGGTACTGGGCCTCCGCATCGCCGAGCCGCGCCGCTTCACAATACAACTGGACCGCGCGCTCGACGTTGCGCGGCACACCCTCGCCATGCTCGAGGGACAAAGCCTCCGCGCGCAGATCGGCGAACCGCTCGGGATCGCCACATATCTCGGCGCGAGCGCCACCGCTACACAGAAGCAGTGCCGCGACGATCAGTCTCGTGGCAACGAAGCTCTCGCCCGAGGACAACCAATCACTAATTGCCGATCTCCTTCAACAATTTGGTCACTTCAGCCTGGCCCTTGAACTTGTCACCCAGCTTGTTCAACTCCTCGAGTATCTTCTGCGCGTCGGCTTTCTTGTCGGCCTTCACCAGCACCCGCGCCATACTCAGCTTCAAGTCGGTCGAGGCCGGAGCAAGGCTGGTTGCTTTCTGCAGCAATTCCAGAGCCCGTACCGTGTCTCCTTTTTCCGCCAACAGCGATGCCACGGTCTCCATGATCGCCGGCTGATTCGGGGCAACCCGCAGCGCCTTTTCAGCATAGTCCAAAGCCCTGGCATCCTTCAACTGGCCGAGCACCCAGGCAATGTTGTTAAGGACCACGGGGTTGTTGGGCTGGGCCTGCAGCAGCGCCTGATAGTGCTTGACCGCCGTCGAAAAGTCCTTGCGCGCCGTCGCGCTCTCTGCCATTGCCAACCGGAATCCGCCATCCTGGGCGTGCTCGCTCAGCCAACTGGCGGAAAACTTCTCTGCCTCCGCGCCGTTGCCGGCCGACTGAAGCGCCGCATATACCTTGAATGCCGTTTCGGCCGACGGCGCCTGCTTTAGCGCAATACGATAGGCGGCCACAGCCTCCGGCCAAGCCTTGCGCGAAGCGGCAATATCGCCTTCAAAGATGAAACCGACCGGCTCCTTCGGCCACCGCTGCTTCACGTCGCGAACAATCTTCTGGGCCTCGGAGATGTTCTGGGCATCCAGGTGAAGAAGGATCATGCCGCGCTGCGCGGCCAGCAGGTCCGGCTTCAGTTCCAGCGCCTTGCGCAAGTCCTGCATCGCGGCTTCCTTGTTGTTCGCCAGAACATTGACATCGGCCATGCGCAGGTACGGCTGAGGCGAACCCGGCATCAGGGAGGCAATCTTCCCATAGATGGTCAGCGCCTGATTGCTGTCGCCCGCCACTTGGTGCGCGCGGGCCAGCACGTCGAGTATTTCGACATTGTCCGGCAATGCCGTCATGGCCTCCTGGGCCGCCGCAACCGCCTTCTTGGCGTCCTTGTTGCGCAGATGCAGGCCAACCAGAGCCAGACGGGGCCCGGGCTCGGTCGGATTCGCCTGGATCGCCCTGGCGACTTGCGCGGCGACTTCCTCGTTGCTGCCGCCGGTTCTGGCCGTCAGTTCGGCAAGTGCCAGCATCGCCTGCGCGTTCTTGGCATCGGCCGCCAGGACGCCCTCAAAGCGCTTCTTCGCTTCGTCCGGCTTGTTGTCCTTCAGATCCAGGTTGGCCAGGGTGACCGCCGCCGGGAAATAGCCTGGCTTGATCGCCAGCGCCTTCTCCAGGCTCGTCCGCCCCGCCGCCACGTCGCCCTTGGCAAGGAATACCGTGCCGCGCAGGCTATGCGTCAAGGGATTATCCGGCTGCTTCTTCTCCAACCCGTCGATCGCCTTCATCGCTTTCGGGAAGTCTTTGCGCTTGATCGCCGTCGCTATCAACGCCATGTCGGCGGTAACACCCGTATCGGCCGACGCGATCCGTTCCAGTTCGCCAAACGCCGCATCGGTCTTGCCTTCCACAAGGTGGCTCAAGGCCACCTTGGTCTGCTTTGCCGCATTCTTTGGATCGAGCGCCGAGGCCTTGGTGAAGTATTCCTCGGCTTTCTTTGCATTGCCATTCTGCAGATAGACCTCGCCGGCAAGTGACAGGAGGTTGGAGTCATTGCCCGCCGTCTCCAGGATGGGCTCCACGACCGCCAGGGCCTTGCCCGGCTGACCGCCGCGCAGATAGATCGCCGCCAGCATACGGCGGGCCAGGGTCGCACCCGGCGACTGCTTCAAGGCACGGTTGAGAAAGTCCTCCGCCTGGACCAGCGAATTGAGCTTGAAGTGCACCGCGCCGGCCAGCAGCAGCGCCTTCGGGTGCAGGGGCGCCACGTTGAGTACTTCCTGCACCGCGTCCCGCGCCTGTTTGAATTCCTGCTTCTGGTACAAGTACTCGGCGTCAACCAGCATGGTCTGCGGATTCTTCGGCGCCACGCTCTTCATCGCCACCAACTGCCTGCCCGCATCGTCGAGCTTGTTCTGACGCAGCAGCGTGCCTACCAGCGCCGCATGGGCGGCGACGAAGTCAGGCTTGGCCTCGACAGCCTGCCGGTAGGCCGCAAGCGCGCCCTCGGCATTGCCCTGGAGACCTAGAATATCCGCCTTCAGCTTCAAGGCTTCATGGTTCTTGGGATCCTTGGCCACCACCCCTTCGACCAGCCTCAGGGCCCCATCGACATCCCGATCACCCAGTGCCAGCCGCGCCTTGATGATGATCGTCGGAGCATGATCCGGCTTCACGGCCAGAGCGGCGTCGATGGATTGTCGCGCCTTGTCCATTTGTCCTACGGTCGCTTGCGCCAACGCGACCGAAGTCTGCACGTCGGCCTTGGCTTCCGGCGTCTTGAGCTCGATCTTCGGCAGTTCGCCAAGCAACTTCTTCCCTTGGCCGGTGGCCAGCAGCGCCTGTGCCAGCAGCGGCACCACCTCATCCGGAGAATACTTGGCCTCCATCGCCTTGCGCAGTTCAACCTCGGCACCAGTCGGATCACCGTTGGCCAGCAGCGCCTTGCCGAGGAGATAGCGCGCTTCGGGCGAGTTCGGCGCGTTCTGCAGGACGTTCTTGATCTGGATCACCGCCGCTTTGGCGTCGTTCTTCGCCAAGTAATCGCGGGCCGAGGCGAGCAGCGTGTCCGGGTTGTCGCCGCCGCAGGCGGCGAGCAGCAACGTGGCCGTTATGGCGGCAAGGGTTCCGTGAGCAAGTCGATGTCGAGTCATGTCCATCCCCAATATTGAATAAACGATGCCGGCGGCTATTTGAGGCCGAACCGATGCATCAGATCGTATAGCGTCGGCCGGCTGATGCCGAGCATCTCCGCCGCCTTGACGACGTTGCCGTTGGCCCGCGCCAGGACAGTGATCACCGCGCGCTTCTCGGCTTCGTCACGAATCGTCCGCAAGTCGAAGGCCAGCGGGTTCTCCGCCGACTCGCTGGCCAGACCGACATCATCGACACCGATCTGGTTGCCATCGGTCATGATCACCGCGCGCTTGATGCAGTTCTCGAGTTCGCGGACGTTGCCTGGCCAAGCATGCGCCTCGATGGCCCGCAGGGCATCGGCGCTCAGCGACATCGTGCCGCGATTGTGCTCCTGGGCAAAACGCCGCACGAACGCATTGGCGAGCAACGCGGCGTCGCCGACGCGCGCACGGAGCGGCGGAATCGTGGTGACGATTTCAGCCAGCCGGTAGTAGAGATCCTCGCGAAATCGTCCCGCCTTGATCAGCCCCTGAAGGTCCTGGTGCGTGGCGCAAACGATACGCACATCGATAGCGATTTCCTGGCGGCCCCCGACACGCTCGAAGACGCGTTCCTGCAAGAAGCGCAGCAATTTGGCCTGTAGCGCCAGCGGCAGATCGCCGATTTCGTCGAGGAACAGCGTGCCCTTGTCGGCCGTTTCGATCTTGCCCGGCGTGGTCTTCGCCGCGCCGGTAAACGCGCCCTTCTCGTAGCCGAAGAGTTCGCTTTCGAGGAGATTCTCGGGGATGGCGGCACAGTTGATGGCAACGAAACGCTCATTGCGGCGCGGCGAGGCCTGATGCACCCCCCGGGCCAGCAGTTCCTTGCCGGTGCCACTCTCGCCCAGGACGAGCACAGTGACGTTGGCGTTGGCAACCTTCTCGATCAAGCGGCAGACACGCAGCACCTCCGGATCGCGGGTGATCAGGCCGGACAGCGCGTCCGGTTGGCGCATCGACTGCAAGCGGCGGTTCTCCCGTTGCAGATCGTAGAGCCGGAAAGCCCGGTCGATGGTCAGGCCGAGCAGGTCCGGCTCGAAGGGCTTGGCGAAAAAGTCGTAGGCGCCGAGTTCAATGGCACGCAGCGCATTGGCGCGGTCGTTCTGGCCCGTGAGGACGATCACCTTGGTGTCCGGCGCCATGGCCACCATCTGTTCCAGCAGCAGGAAGCCTTCCGACGTCGCATCCGGGTCGGGCGGCAGCCCGAGATCCATGGTCACCACGGGCGGTTGGTGGCGGCGCACCTGCGCCAGGGCGCTTTCGCGGTCACCGGCGGTCAGGGTCTCGAAACGGTCGAAGGACCAGCGCATCTGCTTTTGCAGCGCCGGGTCGTCCTCGACGATCAGGAGTGGCCGTTGGGTCTCGTTGCTCATGCCGGCTCCGAACGCATCAGATCGGAGCCGCGACTGGCTTGGAACAACGGCAGCAAGACCATGATCTTCGTCCCCACGTTCAACTCGCTATCGACAGAAACCTCACCACCCAGCTCCCGAATGTACTGAAAGCTCTCGTAGGCCCCGATACCCATGCCGGACTGCTTGGTGGTTTGAAATGGCTTGAAAAGACGCTCGCGGACAAACTCGGCCGACATGCCCTGGCCGGTATCGCCGATTTCCACCCGCGCCTGGCCGGAGTCGCGATCCAGTTTAACCCAAACGCGCCCGTCATCATCGGTGGCATCCAGCGAATTCTGTACCAGATGGCCAAACACGCGCTCCAGGCGTTCCTCGTCACCCCGCACCGCCACCGGTTCGCCAACCCGCACCTCGACAGTTCGGCCCGCCTTCTGCTTGGCCGCCTGAATGCGCCCGAACACCTTGGCCACGTCCACGCCACAGACCGCGCTGGTGGGCGCCGCACCTTCGCGCAATTGCAGCATCAGGCGGCGCATGCGTTCGACGGCGTGCTCGACCGTCATGAGCATGTCCTGCTGAAACTCCGGATTGTCCTTGTGACGCTCGGCGTTCTTCAACATAAGCGACAGTTGCGAAACGATGTTCTTCAGGTCATGCACCACGAAGGCCGACATCTTGTTGAAAGCATCGAACTTGCGCGCTTCGAGCAAGGCTTCCGTGGCGAGCATCTGGGCCAGAAAACCAGCCGCCTGGCTGCCCGCCGTGCGCAACAGATCATTCACTTCCCAATTGACCTCGACATGGGTGCGCGAGCTGCCGAGCAAGACAAAGCCGGTCAGTTCGTTGCCCACCATCAGCGGGACGACCAGCCAGGCGTTATCCAGTTGGGACAACCATTCCGGCAGCTCCAGCGTCTGGTAGCGGCTGGGCAGGCTGCGAAACTCCTCCAGATTGATTACCCAACCGCTGTCCCTGAGAAAGCGGCACATGGAGGCATCCTGACTCTCGAGCGCGTCGATTTCCGCCATGTTCCAGCGGGCAAACTGCCGATAGGCCTGCCCGGTGGCATCGCGCAGCCAAAGGGAGCCACCCGGACTCTCGACCATGTCGGACAGGCCGCGAATGACCTGCTCGCCCATCGCGCGCGGCGATTGCTGGGCCGACAGCGCACGGGTCACCTTCAGCCATTCCTCGCGGTAGTCGTAGCGGTAGCGAAAGAAATTCTTGCCGACCACCACCCGCAGCCAGGCGCGCGTGGCACCGGAGAAAGCCAGTACCGCCAGGCCCAGCAACGCGGCAAAAGCCAGCGCCAACTGAAAGGCCCGCCCCCAGTCGCCGCCGAAGTAGCGCACGTAGTAACCCACTGCGGCCATGAACAGCAGATAGCCACCCACCGCCAGCAGGCCGGTGGTGTGCATCACCACGGTACGCGACAAGACAATCTTGCGCGTCCAGTCGCGACTGCGCGCCGCCGACAGGGCGACCAGTGGAATCACCAGCGCATTGACAAAGCCGCGAATCACCACCGCATCCGGATCCAGACGTCCAAACAGCAAGGCGTCCGAATACACATAGAGATCGAACAGATAGGCACCACCCAAACCCAGGCTGAGCGGCTTGATGCTCCAGCGCGAATCCGCGGCCACGTTGCGCAGCAACTGCTCGAGCAGGAACAGGCCGAGGACCGCCATCACCAGGGGATGGAATGGCAGCCAGGCCACCAGCGGGCCAATCGGCGCGAAGCGCGCGACAACCAACGCTTGCACCGCCAGGCCGGACAGCACGACCAAGGCCACGGTCAGCGACACCCAGGTATGCGCCCGCTGCCTCGGACATTTTTCAGCCGGACGCAGCAACAGGAGCAGGAAGGCGTACCAGGCGCCGTAGCGCATGACATCGGCCTCCATGGCGATGAAGTACAAGCCGCCGCTGCCGCTCAAACCCGACCCCAGAGCCAGCAAACTCCAGCACAGGCTCAGCACCACGGCGGCCAACATGACCGTCGCACGCAAGCTGGAACCGCCCACGGTACGCGCCTGACCAACCAGGTACAGCGCCAGCAGCGCATAGCCGCCAGCCGCCAGTCCATAGCTCCAGACCATCAATTCAACGAGATTGCCAGCCATGCCGAAAAATCACCTTTGTCAGCGCCGCGAGGCCCACACGCGCGGGAAGGGCCTCGCCGGCAGGCAGCCGATGGAAACTATTGCGCTCCCCGCGCCGTCAGGACGACTTCCACCGTTTCGAAAAGAATCACCAGGTCGAGCAGAAGCGTGTGATTCTTGACGTAGTACAGGTCGTATTGGAGTTTCTGCGCCGCATCGTCCACCGAGGCGCCATAGTGATACCGGACCTGCGCCCACCCCGTCACGCCCGGCTTGACGCTATGCCGAACCGCGTAGAAAGGGATCTGTTTAGTCAATTGATCGACGAAGTAGGGCCGCTCCGGCCGGGGGCCGACCAGGCTCATCTCTCCGGACAAGACACTGAAGAGCTGGGGCAATTCGTCGATGCGCGTCTTGCGGATGATGCGGCCGATGCGCGTCACCCGGTCGTCCTTGGCCACCGCCCAGCGCGGCGTGCCGTCCTTTTCGGCGTCGTTGCGCATGCTGCGGAATTTGACGACATTGAACAGCCGCCCGTGCAGGCCAACCCGCTCCTGCCGATAGAAGATCGGAAAGCCGCTCTCGATGACGATCAGCAAAGCGGCCAGCAGCATGACTGGCGCCGCCAGCACCAACAACACCAAGGCGAACAAGAGGTCGAAAACCCGCTTGACGAAGCTGCGCATCGCCGGCTGACTGAAGCCTTCACCGAAAATCAGCCACCCGGCATAGAGCGCGTCGAGCCGAATCTGGCCCAGCGTTTGTTCAAAATAGCTGGCCAGATCGTAAACACGCACGCCACGCAGCTTGCAATCGAGCAGCTCGCGCAACGGCATCGCCCCGCCGCGCCGTTCCATGACCGCCACGACGATTTCGTCCACCTTCAGGCGGTGTGCCAACTCGACCAATGAACGCTCCCGGTCCAGAACGAATTCCTCGGGAACTTTCAACACCTTTTCCGCGGTGCTCGGGTAGTAGCCGACGACATCGACCTGATCGACCGCCTGATCCAGCGCCTCCTTGACCATCTTGGCGCGTTCGCCAATGCCGTACACCAGCACGCGGTCTTTAGGTAGAGGCCGGCGGCGCGCATGGGCCATGCGCACCCGGTTGGTCAAAACACCGAACAGGCCCACCATCGCCGCCACCTCGAGAAAATCCCGGCTTACTTCCGCCAGTTGGAGCAGAGTAAAGATGCCGGCGGCGATGGGTACGGCCAGATGCAAGGACAATACCGCGCGTGCCCGGCTATCGTGCAAGGTCCGATAGTGCACGCGCTGGTACAAACCCAGCCAGGCGTTGATCGGCAGCATCGTCAGCGAAACGATCAGCGCGTACGTCAAAACCAGCTTCATGTCGATCGGCAGGCCGGCGCCAATCCACCTCACCGCCGTGACGATCACGATGACGATGAAGGAAAAGTCGGCCAGAACGTCGATCAGCGTTCGCCAGTGAATCCAGAATGTAATTGGCCGGCTCAAGCTCATCTCGGCCATTCCCCCCAGCTAGTTTTGCCGCATTGTCCCATGGAAGCAGGTATTCGATGATGTTCAGCGCCAAATTGGCATCGATCCGCTACCGCGGCTACCGCGCTGCGTTGGCGAGAAGCTCATACAGCGCCCAATAGCTATTCTGCAAGGCAGGCACCGTCGGCACCCAATCGGTCCACCGGCTCGGCTTGCTGCCCGGTATGCCAGTGGCGGCGGGTATCACCGCCAATCCCGCGTCGGCGAACTCCGCCATCGCCCGACGCATGTCGAAGCTGTGCGCGACCAGGATGACTCGCTGAATACCGGCACGCCGCAGAATTTCGGCGGAAAAGAGAGCATTTTCATGGGTGTTGCGCGACCGCGGCTCGGACCACTGTACGCCGACGCCGAATTCCTCCTCGAGACTGCGCTTCATCAAGACGGCTTCCGGCACGGTGTCCCAGACCGCCCCGCCCGTGACCAGGACCGGCAACCGTGTCTTGCGGGCCACCAAAGCACCGTAGCGAACCCGCTCCAGCGTCAACCGCCCCAAGGTATCGCCGCCATACTCCGGCGCGTCCGAACGGACGCCGCCGCCAAGAATCACAATCGCGTCGGCGCCGCGGGCTTGCGACCAATCCAGCAAATCACCCTCGTCCAGGGCATGCAACAAGGCACCCGACACGATAGGTGTCGACAGAGCCCACAACAGCAGCGCCCCGGCAGTCGCCAACAAGCGTCCTACCCTGCCTTTCGCTTGCCAAACGACGACGCCGCCGACGACCAGCAAGAGCGGGCCAATGGGGGGCAACACCAACGCCCCGAGCACCTTCTTCAGTATGAAAGCCTCCACACCTGCCTCGACCCTTCGGTATCCTGTTACTTGGCTCACCACCGCGACCATCATTATGTCCTACGGGCTGCCGGCGCTCGTCGCAATCTTCGTCATGTACGGATCCCTGTATCCGTTCGACTTTGCATCGCCGGCACCAAACGCTCTGAACGGTCTGCTGTCGAATTGGCATCTGTTCCATTCCCGGGGTGATGCACTGGGCAATATCGGACTATTCGTCCCGTGGGGCGTGGTTTCCGTGCTTGCCCTGGCGCCACGCCGAGGTGGGATCGTGGCGACGTCAATTGCCTGCGCCCTTGGGTTCGTCCTTGCCTGCGTTGCCCAAATCGGACAGCTATGGGTTCCGGCCCGCGATCCCGCCGCTGGCGACGTCGTCTGGAATCTGGTTGGCTGCATCATCGGTGTCGCCATCGGCTATCGCCTGCTTGCCAAACGCAAGACGAATGGCGGAGCGGCGCCTCCCGCCTTGGTTGGCGACGCCTTGCTCGGTGCATGGCTCCTGACGGAATGGCTGCCGCTGATCCCCAGCCTGGATGTCCAGTTGATCAAAGAGCATCTCAAGACCATCGTTGCCGGCCCGGCCCTGAACATTGGCGAACTGGCGCCACAATTGGCCATGACCGTCTTGGCCGGCCATCTGATTCGCCAGCGGACCGAACGAGGGCATCCCGTCAGGATATTCTTCGCCATACTGGCGCTGGTTGTGGCAGGCAAGCTGATCATCATCGGAGCACAGGCAAGCCTGTCGATGCTCATCGGTCTTGCGCTGGGCGCGATCACTTGGCTGACCATCGACAGAGTGCCCCGTCAACGACAGCGGGAGATACTGGCGGGCCTGCTGCTGACCGGCTACACATGCGCCGCCTTGTCGCCGTTCTCGTTCCGTGACGCGGCAGCCGGCATCGTCTGGCTGCCGTTCTCGGCCATGTTGCAGGGTTCCATGCTGGCCAACGTTCAATCACTCATGGCCGATATGGTGCTGTTCGCCAGCATCCTCTACGTTGTCCAAGCCGCCGGAGGACGCCCCATAGCCATGAGCATCATCCTCGCCATGTGGGTGCTGGGAATGGAATCCCTCCAGGCGTTCATCGAGACCCGCACTGCCGATATTACGGAACCCTTGCTGGTATTGATTCTCGGCCAAGTCCTGGCGCCGGCACTACAACAGGAGCGCAGAGAGCGACAAGCTGCCACGCTTCCCGCGCCCACCTCGACCGAAGCGGCAGTAACGCGTCGGCCAGCAATCCGGTCGCCGTCCCGCTTGGCGCTCCAAATTGGGGTTCCGACGGCTGTGATCGTGACGGCGATCTCGGCTGTGCTGCACCTTCCCGGCATCCCCTACAACATCCTGGAACTCTTCCGCGGCAACGGCAACATCGCGGCCTTGACCTTGTTCGCGCTGACCATACTGTGGGCGGGTGCTGGAGCGGTCCTGCTCGGCCGACTGCTGTCGCGCTCGCGTCACCCGGGACTTCTGATCGTCCCCGCGACGCTGATGGTCTGTTTGGTCAGCCTCTCGCTATTGTGGTCGGCCGTCACCACCGAGAGCATCGAGGATATCGCCGGATCGAGCAATCTGTTCTGGTTCGTCACCAACCGCGACATTTGGGGCGAAGCCTGGCGCAAGATTTTTCTGTACCTTAACGATCCGGACACGATAGGCTTGATCGAGCACTACTGCAGATACTCGGCGTTGTACGCGCCATTGCCGATATGCCTGGCCTACCTGCTGGCCGTAGCCGAGCACAACCACCACGGCGGCACCAACCATCGCTGGCTGATCGAACTGACGCTTGGCATGCTCCTGCTGATGTGGTTGTGCAAAGCCGTCGCGTTTGACTGGTCATCAACCGACAATCTGAATGAACTCATTGCTCGCGACGGCGAATGGGGATTGGGTGGCGGCGGCTACCTCTACCTGTTGCTGCTGCTCGTATGCGCCACAGGCCTCGGCCTGGGTGGTAGTCTCGCGGGCACTTGGTGGCGGCGATTGTTGGCCGGTGCCGTGATGCTCGCCGCGCTACCGGTCGGATGGTGGCTGCTCAACGAGGGGCTGGAGCGCCAAGTGGAGAAATATGATCTTGTCTTTTCCGGAGTCCAGTTTCTTCTTGGCCCCGATCGCCGCCACACGCTAGATTCAGATTCCCTGTTCCTGCGCTGGAGCATCCTGCAACTCTCGGCCACATTGGGCATCGCGGTCGGAATCTGGATAGGCAACAGCGCCTTTCCTCGTAACCAGGGCGAATTGCCGGCGCGCGGCGCGGGCTGCCGTCGATAGGGCGTCATTGCCGACCGCGCGGGATGATCAAGTCGAGGCGCCAAGGCGCCTCCACGCCGGACGTGATCGCTCCGGCAATGGCAAATCGTCGGCGTCGCCCGTAGAAATCCTCAGAGTCCGCCAGCGCGCCGTTGGAAGCGGCCGTCAGATCGAGGCCACCGCCACGCGGCGAGAAATCCATTTCTCCTGGCTTCGCGAACGGTGCGACCAGGAAGTCGCCGGCCACTTCGTAGTCACCGGTGACGTTCCACCGTTGCTTGCCTCCCGTGATGGGGCGGCCCGCGAACACCGCGTTGGACTCGACATCCTGCCGGGACAATTGCTCCGCGCCCCGCAGGTTGATTCCGGCCCCACGAGCGACGATCGTATTGTGGCGCAGCACCACGCCGCGCAGCGGCGCGTGGTGCGGCTGGATGCGCAGGGCATCACCGGTGCTGTTGAAGAAGATGTTGTCGTGGACGACGACACTGCCCTCGGCCTGCAACAGAGACTCATTGGGATTTTCATGGAAGAAGTTCCCATACATCTCATAACCATCGTCAGCGCCCGCGCCCCTCGCGGGAAAGTGCCCCAATAGAACGTTGGGACGCGCCAAGGGGCCGGAAGAACCCGATTGGGCCTTGCTGAACACATTGTGGCGAATCACCGTTCGCGTGGGCTCGGCGGGCATCGCCGCTGATCGCGCGTTCTGATGCTTGATCTGCAAGTTGTAGCCCAGCGTATCGACAATGAGATTGTTCTCGATGACACCATCGGCAAAAGGCGCGCCGCCGTCGGAATTGCCCAGATAGATTCCCGTGCCCGCGCCACGAATCACGTTGCCGCGGATGACCCAGCCCCAGGCCGGGCACTTGGTCGAAATGCCGACCGTCTGCTGATCCACGCCATGATTGACGATGGTCAGATCCTCGAGCGTGATGTGATGAGCGAAGGCTGAAGTGCCTTCCGCCTTGACGGCATCGACGGGGAATCCGGCGCCGTCCAACCGCAGCGACCGTACCTCCAGGTGGGCGGAATTCTTGATGCTGACCGTATTGGCGCCGGGGCGTGCCACAAAGACGGTGCCAGTACCCGACTGATCGCCCACGATCAGAATCGGTTTGCCGGGCGTGCCGGACAAACCATGCAAAGGCAGGCCGCGCATGTACAGGCCCGGCGCCAGGCGCAGGGTGTCGCCCGGTTTCAGTTTTGACAACAGGCTTTGGTAGTTCTCTGGCGTACCGGACAATGTAGCGGCAATGCCTTGCTCAACGGACAGCGACAACCCCACTATCGCGACCACCCCGGATATCAGGAGACATTCGCGGAGGACCTTAAGTGCTCGCGTTGGTCCCCTCGCGACCGGCGTTATGAAATAGACGGCGGTCATTCTTGGCTCTGAACTACTCGACCAACGTATCTAGCTCCCGCGCAAGCATCATCGTCAGATTCTCACGCGAGTATCTTCTGATCGATTCTGGAACTATGGTCTTGTCGGTCAATGGCTCTGCGGTCCGAGTCCGATAACACTCGCCAATGCGATTTGCAACGGCTTCGATATCTCCTGGGGATACCGGCACAACACCACCAACATCGTTCAACAGCTCTGCAACGGCGCCCTGCCGTACCATTGGCAGTATTGGCCGCCCCAGCCGAAGATACTCGTATAGTTTGGCTGGCACTTGCATTGATGGCCAGTCCATTTCCTCGGACCGCTGCCGATGGTCAGTCATGACAACCAATAAGTCTGCTCCGGCCATTCGACCAAGCGATTGTTTGTACGGAATTCTCTGTGGGACAACTTGCGTAACTGTCGTCAACTCGACGCGAGCCAAGTCATCCTGAAATTCCTTTGAGACTCCATAGTTATCTGATCCCAAGAACGTGATCTGAAGATCTGCCTTGTCAATCGTCCCTTGGCCTACGGCAAGAGAAATGGCCTCAAGCAGAGGTCTCGGATTCCGAAACTGACTATCGATTCCACCTGGATAGAGTATTTCGAACTTCTCCTGAGTTGTTGGTACCAAACCGACAAAGTCCGGCTCGTCATACCCATTTGTGATTGTCACGAACTTATCCTTCGCCAATGTAGGATAGCGGGACAAGAAATGCCGCCTCATCGCCGGCGTGTTGCAGATCACTCGATCGGCCGCCGCGACAACGATTTTTTCTAGGCGCGCATCTAGCCAATCAAACAAAGGCGTGTCGCTGCGAATGGCCCACGGGTCTCGGAAGTCTGCGACCCAAGGCAACCCGGTCGCACGCTTAAGAGCCCACCCGACGAGGTGGGCGGTTGGCATCGGGTAAGTGGTGTATATCGCCTGAACGTCCCGATTCCTGATCGCCGCGAGTCCCGCCCTTCGCGCGGCGAAGAACCATGGCCAGTAGCGATCCGGATAGGAAACCCATTTGGGATAATACCCGCGAATTCCAAATGTACGCTTTACATCGCAAGCCCATACACGTTCAACTCGAATATCGTGCGAGATTTGCCCACCCCCAGTTGGACCGACGCTCGCGTACACTGACTCCGGAACTGATATGACGTGCGAACGCCATCCTTGCGCGGGAAGGTATTCAGTAAACTTCGCGGTCCGCAGCACGCCGGTGCTCGTATTGTCCGGGGGATAGTGGAAAGCCACCACAAGTAAGTTTTTCAAGCTTCTGTCCTATCGGAGTTTGTCTTTGTCTTGCAGACGTTCCGCGATGGTCATCGAGAGCAAAAAGTCACCGCATATACGACTCGACATATGATTACGTATCGCGCCGGACCAAACGGCTTCATCGTTGGAAGGATGAGCCATAGGCTCAAGGGCCACTACGCTGATGCGAACATTGCCCTGCAAGAACAACCGATCAGAATGGACCGACCTGCAAATGGCGTTAGCACGATCTTCCTCATGATAGCATTCAAGTACTTACACTATCGGCGGTAGCGATGGCCTCGGCAGGTGCCGTTCGCGTGCCCCATCCATTTATAATGCCTATGCGTTTCTTCGGTGTTCTTGCCTTGGCGTTCTGCACCGCGCCAGTGTTGGCACAAACCCCCAACGACTACTACACGGCGCGCTCGACGCCCGCCACGGCGGAACTGCTGAGAAACGTCGAGGGTCACCACCTGGCCCA
>JBGAQX010000020.1:0-53146 GCA_044220545.1 Rhodocyclaceae bacterium
TCCATCGCCAAGAAATACACCAACCGCGGCCTGCAGTTCCTCGACCTGATCCAGGAAGGCAACATCGGCCTGATGAAGGCGGTGGACAAATTCGAATACCGTCGCGGCTACAAGTTCTCGACCTACGCCACGTGGTGGATCCGCCAGGCCATCACCCGCTCGATCGCCGACCAGGCGCGCACCATCCGTATCCCGGTGCACATGATCGAGACCATCAACAAGATGAACCGCATCAGCCGCCAGATCCTCCAGGAAACCGGCGCCGAACCCGATCCGGCAACGCTGGCGATCAAGATGGAAATGCCCGAGGAGAAGATCCGCAAGATCCTCAAGATTTCCAAGGAGCCGATCTCCATGGAGACGCCGATCGGCGACGACGACGATTCGCACCTCGGCGACTTCATCGAGGACACTGCCACCCTGGCGCCGATGGAAGCCGCCCTGCACGGCAGCATGCGCGAGATCGTCAAGGAAGTGCTCGACTCGCTGACACCGCGTGAAGCCAAGGTTCTGCGCATGCGCTTCGGCATCGAGATGAACACGGACCACACGCTGGAAGAAGTCGGCAAGCAGTTCGACGTCACCCGCGAGCGCATCCGCCAGATCGAAGCCAAGGCGCTGCGCAAGCTGCGCCATCCGAGTCGATCGGAAAAGCTGCGCAGCTTTCTCGACGGTGCGGAGTAAGTTCGAAATTCAGCGCGCGCGGGACGCGAAGACGAGCCGAAGACAGTGCCATTGGCACGGCGAGGCGAAGTCGACAAAGTCACGTGCGTGCTGAGGGCCTGTAGCTCAGTCGGTTAGAGCAGAGGACTCATAATCCTTTGGTCCTGGGTTCGAGTCCCAGCGGGCCCACCAAAAAATCAATGGCCTACGAGAAATCGTAGGCCATTCTTTCTGTCCATACGGGGAAACTACCGGGCCGGGCCCTTGCCCGGGGCGGCGCCGCCAGGGGCCATGCCACGCGGCATCTTCTCCTGCATGCACTGACCACGCTCCGCGCCACGTTTGCCCTTGCAGGCCTCGCGCGCCTTTTCAGCGGCTGCGCACATGGCCGGATCGGACGTCTTGCCGCAATCCATCGCCGGCCGCTGGTCTTCCATGCAGGCCTGGTGATCCGGGGTCTGTGGGTTGCCGCAGACGGTCAGCGCCTTGTTGTACGCTTCGCACATCTTCGGATCAGAGGTCTTGCTGCAGTCCTCGATGCGCTGGCCTGGGCCACCCATCCCGCGCGGCAGCTTGTCCTGCAGGCATTTGCCGCGCTCGGCGCCGCGTTTGCCCTTGCAGGCCTCGCGCGCTTTTTCCGCAGCTGCGCACAGGGTGGCGTTGGGCGACTTGCCGCAGTCCGCCGCCGGCCTTTGGTCGTCCATGCAGTCGTTGAAGTCGGCGCCACGAGGGTCGCCGCAGGCGCTAACAGCCTTGTTGTACTGCTCGCACATCTTCGGGTCGGAGGTCTTGCTACAGTCCTCGATGCGCTGGCCAGGCCCCATGCCCTGCGGCATCCGTTCCTGCATGCACTTGGCGCGCTCGGCACCGCGCTTGCCCTTGCAGGATTGCAGCGCCTTCTGGGCGGAGGCGCACATGGTCGGGTTGGGTGTCTTGGCGCAATCCATCGGTGGAGCGTGGTCGTCCATGCAGTCGTTGAAGTCGGCGCCGCGCGGGTCGCCACAGGCGACCACGGCCTTGTTGTAGGTCTCGCACATCTTCGGATCGGCGGTCTTGCCGCAATCGGCAACCTGCTGGCCAGGCGCCATGCCGCCGGAACCCGGTTGGGCCACGGCGGAAAGCGAAAAGAACGCCGCAATGCAGCCGCCGGCTATCCATGCAGTAGTGACTCTCATGTTCCTGTCTCCTGTTCGTTGTTCTTGACCCTGCGCCAGCGCTGAATGCCCGCGAATCCAATCGCGCCGCGGATTGCAGAGGACGACGGTCAGTACCGTTCGACCTCCAGCGCGTGCCTATGCCTGCAAGTGAAAAGGGCTTAGCGGAGTCGCTAAGCCCTTGATCGGGGTGGTGGGTCGTGAGTGGCTCGAACACTCGACCTACGGATTAAGAGTCCGCTGCTCTACCAACTGAGCTAACGACCCCCCGGTTAAACCTTGAACCTGTGTGCCGCTGCGAATTCTAGCATTTCGCGACGGAGCTGCGCCGGCAGGAGCGGTGGTGGGTGGTACAGGACTTGAACCTGTGACCAACTGGTTAAAAGCCAGCTGCTCTACCAACTGAGCTAACCACCCGGCCCTTGCAGGAAGGCGCGGATTATAGGGACCGCGCGCCTCCTCGTCAAACCGGCAAGGCGGATATTTCAGGCCTCGCGCATCATGTTCCAGTATTGGTACTTCATGGTTCCGGCGGCGCCGGCAACGATGGCGGCGAAGGTCAGCATTGAGCCCACAGCCAGAGTCGACACGCCGGTGATCGCCTGGCCCACGGTGCAACCCATGGAGAGCACTCCGCCCACCCCCATCAGCACCGCACCCACCGCATGGTTAGCGAAATCGCCGGCATTGACGAACCACTCGATGCGGAACTGCCGCGTCAGGATCGAGTAGAGGAAGGATCCGACGACAACGCCGGTAAGGGCCGCAATGCCGAAATTGATCAGCGAGAAGTCGGTCGGGTGCATCAAGTAGCGCAGCGAATCGCCCATGGGGCTGATGAAGGTGAACGACTGGACTTCGACGCGTGATGGCGGGGTGTCGGCCATCTCGGCCCATTCCTTCCACTCGGTGCCGAGAGCGCCACCGGTCAGGTACCAGCCGGCGACCACGGCCAGGCCGATGACGACACCGCCGAGGATGTTGTCGAAGTTGCCGCGGAACTCGGCCGACGCAAAAGCGAAGCCCACCAATCCCAGGACGATGACCACGCCCAGGACCAGATGCAGGGTCCCGGTATTGTCCATGCCGGCGATGCCGCCGAGGATGCCATCCAGAGTCTGACTCTTGGCACCCATGCCGCCCAGATTGATGGCCAGTGGCGCCATCCAGCTATCGAACGCGATACTGTAGAAGTCGCTCCACAGCATGAAGTACGCCATGATCGATGCAATGGCGAGGACAACCAGCGACTTGATGTTGCCGCCGCCGATGCGTATCAGCGTCTTGTTGCCACAGCCCGAGGCCAGCGTCATGCCAACGCCGAATATCAGCCCGCCGAGCAGGTAGCGCAACCAGGCGAAGTTGGCGGTGCGATAGGGCGGAAAGGTCATGCCCGAGATGTTGATCGCACCGGTCGTTTCGAGCACCAGCACGCCGCCCATGGCCACCGCGACCGCCAGCAGCCAGGCGCGCAGCCGCCCCTTGTCCTCCATGTTGATCCAGTCCGAAACCGCGCCCATGGTGCAGAAATTGGTCTTGTTGGCGACGGCGCCCATGATCGCGGCGACGGCGAATACGGACAACAATATCTTGTGATGAATGGCGAATTCCATGCTTTCTTCCTCCTGACGGGACTGGATATCCCGTTGCTTTATGAATGTTGTTATTCGGTGTGCCCTGGCCCAATGGACCACGTGTGCCGGGTCGGCCCCTACGTAGCGGAATGATAGCGCGTCGGGTCGGCAATACCAGCGGCGGCGAAACCGGCGCGCCGCAACCGGCAGGAGTCGCACAGTCCGCAGGCGCGGCCATCGGCGTCGGCCTGATAGCAGGAAACGGTGAGTCCATAGGGCACGCCGAGTTGCGTTCCCCGGCGGATGATGTCCGCCTTGGTCATCTCGATCAACGGCGCATGGACTGTCAGCCGGCGACCTTCCACCGCGGCCTTGGTCGCCTGGTTGGCCATGGCTTCGAAAGCCCGGACAAATTCGGGCCGGCAGTCGGGATAGCCTGAATAATCCACCGCGTTGACGCCGAGGAAGATGTCCTGGCTGCCCAGCACCTCCGCCCACGCGAGGGCAAGCGACAGCATGATGGTGTTGCGCGCCGGCACATAGGTCACCGGTATGCCCGGCTCGATGCCCGCCACCGGTACCGCGATGTCGGGATCGGTCAGCGCGGAGCCGCCGAACTGGTTGATGTCCAGATGAATGGTACGGTGCTGGCGCGCGCCCAGCGCGGTGGCCACCCGGTCGGCGGCGGCCAGTTCGGCGCCGTGGCGCTGACCGTAGTCGACCGACAGGCAATGGCTGGCAAAGCCCTGTTCACCGGCGATGGCGAGGGTGGTGGCGGAGTCGAGGCCGCCAGAAAGCAGAATGACCGCTGGCTTCATGGGCCGATGTTAGCAGAGGGTCAATGCCGGCCGATATACCGGTTGCAATGTCGTGGCCCATCAGCGTCTATAATGGCCGCATGCCGCTCGATCCCATCACCTCGGCCATTGTCAGCTCGATCATTGGCAGCGCCTTGCAGCAGATGAGCACTCCGTCCGCGCCAAGTTCGCCCATGGTGTCGGTGGGCGTGCCGCGCACGCTCCCGGAGGGGGCGATCGCCGGCAGCATGGTGGTATCCAGCCCGACCAGCGCTTCGGTCAATGGCCAGCCGATGGTGCTGTCGCCGGGCGTGCAGATCCGCGATCCGTTCAACATGGTCGTGCTGCCGGGCATGATCCAGCAGCCCGTGCCGGTGCGCTACATCACCGATCCGAGCGGGGCCATCGCCCGCGTCTGGATACTCTCGGCCCAGGAAGCGTCGCAACCCTGATGACCAGCAAGCTGTTCATCCGCACCTTCGGGTGCCAGATGAACGAGTACGATTCGGACAAGATGGCCGACGTGCTCGGCGCGGCTTTCGGCACGGTGAAGACCGACAAGCCGGAAGACGCCGACATCATTCTTTTCAACACCTGCTCGGTGCGCGAAAAGGCCCAGGAAAAGGTCTTTCACGAACTCGGCCGGGTCCGCCAGCTCAAGCTGAATAATCCGGCGCTGGTCATCGGCGTGGGCGGCTGCGTCGCCAGCCAGGAAGGCGAGGCCATCGTCGCCCGCGCGCCGTACGTGGATATCGTTTTCGGCCCGCAGACACTGCATCGCCTGCCCGAGCTGATCGGCCGGCACCGGCAAAGCGGCCGCGCCGAAGTCGATATCTCTTTTCCGGAGATCGAGAAGTTCGACCGCCTGCCCGAGAGCCGGGTCGAGGGCGCCTCGGCCTACGTCTCGGTCATGGAAGGCTGTTCCAAGTTCTGCACCTACTGCATCGTGCCCTACACCCGGGGCGACGAGATATCGCGACCGCTGGCGGATGTGCTCGCCGAGGCGGCGGCGCTGACCGCGCAGGGTGTCAAGGAGATCAACCTGCTCGGCCAGAACGTCAATGCCTATCGTGGCGTCATGCCGGATGGCGACACGGCCGACTTGGCCTTCCTGATCGAGACGCTGGCCGAAATGCCGGGCATCGAGCGGCTGCGCTATACCACCTCGCATCCACGCGAGATGAACCAGCGGCTGATCGATCTGTACCAGCGCGTGCCCAAGCTGGTCTCGCATCTCCATCTGCCGGTGCAAGCGGGGTCGGACAGAGTGCTGGCCGCCATGAAGCGCGGCTACACCGTGCTCGAATACAAGTCGCTGGTCAGAAGGCTGCGTGCCGCGCGGCCGGACATCTCGCTGTCGTCCGACTTCATCGTCGGCTTCCCCGGCGAGACGGAGGAAGAATTCGAGAAGACCATGACGCTGATCGACGAGGTCGGCTTCGACGCCAGCTTCTCCTTCATCTTCAGCCCCCGCCCCGGTACCCCGGCGGCCGAGATGGCCGATGACACGCCAGCCACCGTGAAGTCGGCTCGACTGACGCGCCTGCAAAAGCGCATCGAAGAGATGGCCATGGCCATTTCGGAGCGCATGGTCGGCAGCATCCAGCGGGTGCTGGTCGTCGGGCACGCAAAGAAAGACACCAACGAACTTTCCGCGCGCACCGACAACAACCGCGTGGTCAATTTTCCCGGCTCGCCGCGGCTGATCGGGCAATTCGCCCAGGTACGCATCACGGCCGCGCTGCCCCACAGCCTTCGTGGCGAAGTCGTTACACGCGAACTATGAAAAGCAAGTCACTGGAAGTCACCCTGCAGCCTCTCGACAACCAGCACCTGGCCAACCTGTGCGGGCCGCTGGACGAGAACCTGCGCCAGATCGAAGCGGCCTTCGACATCGCCATCGGCCGGCGCGGCGAGCATTGCCGCCTGACGGGCGACCTGGCCAAGGTGCGCCTCGCCGCCGAGGCGTTGGAACATTTCTACGAAGTGGCCAAGCAACCCCTGTCGATCGACGACATCCAGCTTGGCCTGGTGGAGATACGTAATCGCGGCCAGACCCAGCCGCCGATGCCGGCGCTGCTGACCAAGAAGAGCGACCTGCACGGCCGCACGCCGAACCAGGTGCAATACATCCGCCAGATCCAGGACCACGACATCACCTTCGGCATCGGTCCGGCCGGCACGGGCAAGACCTATCTGGCGGTAGCCTCGGCGGTGGACGCCTTCGAGCGCGACCAGGTTCAGCGCATCGTGCTGACGCGCCCGGCCGTCGAGGCCGGCGAACGGCTCGGCTTCCTGCCCGGCGACCTGGCGCAGAAGGTCGACCCCTACCTGCGGCCGCTCTACGACGCGCTCTACGACCTCATGGGTTTCGACAAGGTCGGGCGGCTGTTCGAGAAGGGCCACATCGAAATCGCCCCGCTCGCCTACATGCGCGGCCGCACGCTCAACCACGCCTTCATCATCCTCGACGAGGCGCAGAACACCACGCCGGAGCAGATGAAAATGTTCCTCACCCGCATCGGCATCGGCGCCAAGGCGGTGATCACCGGCGACGTGACCCAGATCGATCTGGCCAAGGGCCAGAAATCCGGCCTGATCGAGGCGCGCCGAATCCTCGCCGAAGTGCGCGGACTGGCCTTCACCGACTTCACCGCCCGCGACGTCGTGCGCCATCCGCTGGTGGCGCGGATCGTCGAAGCCTACGAAAGCCATGTCGCGAAAACTGCCTGAGCTGTCGCTCGGCGTGCAATACGCCTGTAAAGATGTCGCGCTACCCTCGCGTTCCCTGATCCGTCGCTGGGTGCGCGCCAGTTGCGACCGGCCGGCCGAAGTCGCGGTGCGCTTCGTCGGCGCCGACGAGGGGCGGGCATTGAACCGCGACTATCGCCACAAGGACTATGCGACCAACGTGCTCTCCTTTGTCTATGCGGAAGAACCGGCCGTGCAGGGCGATCTGGTGGTCTGCCTGCCCGTGGCGCTGCGCGAGGCAACGGAGCAAGGCAAGGCGGCCGAGGCGCACTTCGCCCACCTAATCGTGCATGGTATGCTGCATTTACAGGGATACGACCACGAGACTGGCGACGAAGACGCCGCGCGCATGGAAGCAAAAGAGCGCGCGATTCTTGCCGGCCTTGGTTACCCCGATCCTTACGGTTGATCCATGGACCCCGACAGTCAAAAGCCTTCTCTGCTGGAACGCCTTTCGTCGTTCCTGATGCGCGAACCGGAAGACCGCGAACAACTCCTGCAACTGCTGCATGGCGCCTTCGAGCGCAACCTGCTCGACGGCGACGCCCTGGCGATCATCGAGGGCGCCCTGTCGGTTTCCGACATCCAGGTGCGCGATGTGATGGTGCCGCGCGCACAGATGGACTTCGTGAGCGTCCATGACTCACTGGAGAAGATCACCGAGTTCGTCGTCGAGGCCACGCACTCGCGCTATCCGGTGGTTGGCGAGAACCGCGACGACGTGATCGGCATCCTGCTGGCCAAGGAATTGCTGCGCCATTTCTCCGGCAAGGAATTCGACCTGCGCGACACCCTGCGCCCGGCGGTGTTCGTCCCCGAGTCCAAGCGTCTCAACGTCCTGCTGCGCGAGTTCCGCGCCAGCCGCAATCACATGGCCATCGTCGTCGACGAATACGGCGGTGTCTCGGGCCTGGTGACCATCGAGGACGTTCTGGAGCAGATCGTCGGCGACATCGAGGACGAGTACGATTTCGACGAGGCCGCCGGCAATATCGTGCTCGACAACGCCGGCCGCTACCGGGTCAAGGCGACCACCGAGATCGCCGATTTCAATACCGCGTTCGCCACCCGATTTTCCGACGAAGACTACGACACCGTCGGCGGCTTGGTCATCCACCAACTGGGGCGCCTGCCCAAGCGCAACGAAGTCGTCATGCTCGATGGCCTGCGCTTGCAGGTCCTGCGCGCCGACAGTCGCCGCGTGCACACGCTGCTCGTCGACCAGCAACGCAGCCTGGCGCTCGACCCGACGAACGACGCGTCACCCGAATGATGGGGCTCGGCTTCACCGCGCTGCTGATCGGCGCGGTGGCGGTATTGGGCTTCGCGCCGTTCGATCTGTTTCCCCTGCCGCTCCTGAGCCTCGCGTCGCTGTTCTGGATTTGGCGGCGCGCCGGTGGCGCCCGCCGCTCGGCCTTGCTCGGCTTCGCCTGGGGTCTGGGCTGCTTCCTGGCCGGTGTCTCGTGGGTGTATGTCAGCTTGCACGACGTCGGTGGCATGGCCGCGCCGCTCGCCGTCGTCGCCACCCTGCTGTTCTGCATGCTGCTGGCGGTCTTTCCGGCGCTCGCCGGCCTCGCCTTCGGCCACTGGCGATCGGGACAGGACAGCCGCGACGCCGCGCTTGCCGCGGGGCTCTGGGCCGGAACCGAATGGCTGCGCGGCTGGGTGCTGACCGGCTTCCCGTGGCTGGCCATCGGCTACTCGCAAACGCCGCCCAGTCCGCTGGCCGGGTTCGCACCGTTGCTGGGCGTCCATGGTCTGGGCCTGCTGGCCGCCCTGCTGGCCGCTTTGCTCGCCTTTGGCTGGCGCAAGCCATTGCACTGGGCGATCGTCGCGGCGCTGCTCGCCGCCGGCGTCGGCCTGCGTGGCATCGCCTGGACCGAGCCGGTCGGCGAGCCGCTCACCGTCAGCTTGCTCCAGGGCAACATCCCGCAAAGCATCAAGTGGGATCCGGAGCGCCTGCCCTTGTCGATGGACACCTACACCCGGCTGGCCGCCGAGCACCCGGCAAAGCTGACCGTGTTGCCAGAAACCGCCATGCCGCTGCTGTTCGAGCGCATTCCGCGCGAGATACTGAAGCGGCTGACAGTGCACGGCGATGTCCTGCTCGGCAGCGCCGTGCGCACCGGCGCGTCCGGCTACACCAACGGCGCGGTGGCGGTCACGCCGGAACTGACGGTCCAGGCTTACTCGAAAGTGCATCTGGTGCCCTTCGGCGAATACATTCCGCCCGGCTTCGACTGGTTCTTTCGCCTGGTGGACATACCGATGTCGGATTTCACCGCCGGCGCGCCCGATCAGCAACCGCTACCGGTCGCCGGCCAACAGGTGATGCCCAACATCTGTTACGAGGATCTATTCGGCGAAGCCATGCGCGCCGCGTTGCCGCAAGCCACCCTGTTGATCAATCTGTCCAATACCGCCTGGTTCGGCAAGTCCCTGGCGCAGCCCCAGCATCTCCAGATCGCGCGCCTGCGCGCCCTGGAAACCGGCCGACCGATCCTGCGCGCCACCAATACCGGCATGACCGCGGCGATTGCGCCCGATGGCGAGGTCACGGCCGTATTACCTGCCTTCGTGACCGACGCGCTGACCGTCGACGTGCGCGGCTACACGGGCCTCACCCCCTACGCCCGGATCGGCGACGCGTTGGCGGTACTGCTGGCGCTGCTGGCCTGCCTGCCGGCGCTGCTGGCGGCGCGCCGCAACCGGTAGCGGGTCAACGCCGCCGGGGGCGGTCGCGTTACTTGGGGATGGCCAAGATAATTCTTCTGTCTTCCCGCCGCGCGCTGCTAGGGTTGCTGCTGCCCATGCTAACGGTTGTCGCCAGCATGACTGTCGAGGCACAGCAGGTTCTGGTTGCCGAGGGCGCGGTTTATTTCTGGCGACCCGGCAGCGCTGGCTGGCGGCCCATCGAAACCAATGCCACCCTGGCGGCCGGCGATGCCGTCTATGCCGGCAACGGCGCCACCACGGAGATCCTGATCGGCCCGAACGATTTCCTGCGCCTGACGAGCAACACCCAGGTGAGCCTGTTGGCGCAGGATGCCGGCCTGTTGCAGTTTCGCGTCACCTCGGGGCTCGCCTCGTTCGACCTGCGCAGCCCGCTGTCCGGCCGCATCATCGAAATCGACACCCCCAATGCCGCCTTCGTCGTGGGCGGTTCCGGCTACTACCGCGTCGATGTGCAGCCTGACCGCACCCGCTTCGTCACGCGCCGTGGCGGCCGCGCCACGCTCAGCCTGGCCGATGGCCGCGGCCGGAGCATCTCGGCCAACGAGGAAATCGTCGTCGAGGGCAGCATTGGCACCGTGCTGCCCAGCCGGGTCGTGATCGAAACCGACACCTGGGATCGCTGGAACGATGCCCGCTCGGACTACTACGCGACGAACGGTATCGGTATCGTCTGGGTTGAAATCGGCCGGCGCGAGCCGTTTGGCCGGCCTCTCCGGCCAGCGCCCCGGTGGGAGCATCATGTGACTCCGCCGCCGCCCGGCGGGTGGGCCAGGCCAAACCATCCACCCGCCCCCGTGCCGATACAGCCGCCCGCCCAGCCGATTCGCCCGCCAGAGGCCGACCATCGGGAGCGGCAACGCGACTTTCGCGATCATCGTGATCACGACCGTGACCGCGACCATCGTGACTTTCGCGACCACCGGGGCGAGGATCGCGGCCGGCCCGGTCCTCGACCGGAGCCAGCAACCCCACCAGTCAGTTCCACCATCCGGCCGCCGGCGCCTGGTCCCGCCCCCGGCGCGGTTCCCGCCATGCCGCTGCCACGTCCGGCGCCGGTTGTCGCGCCAGGCCCGGTGCCGGCGAGCCCCGCCCCTGCTCCACCGGCAAGGGCACCCATGCCTCATGTCATGCCCGGTCCCCTGCCAGGCCCCGTGCTTAACCCGGCTCCAGGGCCGGCACCGAGGCCCTTCCTCGAACCCCCGTCCGGTCACATGCCGGGTGGAGACCGCCCCCGCCACCCACCACCGGACGGTCGCCAGTTCCCGCGCGAACGCAATTGACGGCTTGTCGCGACGGTCAGCGCCCGGTACCCTGATCGACAGGGAGGGTCAGGGTATGCGGGTTGGTTGGCGCAGTGTTTTCTTGGCAAGCGGCTTCGTCGGGGTACTGTTGATTTCGTCCCTGGTGTCCGCCGGACTTGAGGAGGGCCTGGCCGCCTACCAGCGTGGCGACGGCAAGGCGGCGCTTGCGCAACTGAAGCCCTTGGCCACGCGAGGCGACGCCGAGGCCCAGTATTACCTGGGCCGCCTCTACTACTACGAGGAGCTTGGTCTGCGCCGCAACTATCGAAGCTCGGCGCGGTGGTTCCGTCGTGCGGCCGACCAGGGCCATGCCGCCGCGCAGTACAAGTTGGGCGGCATGTACTTTTCCGGGCGTGGCGTGCCACCGGACGATCGCTTGGCGATCAGGTGGTGGCGGCATGCGGCGGAGCAAGGTCACGGCGAATCGCAGAACAATCTGGGCGCGCTGTTCGCCAATGGTCGTGGCGTGCCGCGCAACATGGTGGCCGCCTATGCGCTGCAAGCACTGGCGCTCGCCAATGGCAACGAACTGGCGGCCGAAAACCTGCGCGCCAAGGAAGCCGTGATGACGGAGGCGGATCTCGAGGCGGCCAAGCGACTGGCGCGGGAGATGGCCGACCCGACCCGGCTGCCGGCCCTACTTGATCGTTTCATGGCGCCGGCCGACCAATAGCCAGGAAGACGGGTCGGCGCTATCCTGCCGACGACGTGCCGGTGCCCAGCCGGTTCTGTCGCAACTTCGGAGATCGAGAACGATGCGCGTCCTGCTGATGGTGTTGGTCATGCTCTGCGCGAGCAACGTTGCCCTGGCGGCCGGCGAGGAAGATGCCCCGCCCTGGTTCAAGGAATCCTTTCTCGACCTGCGCGAGGACATCGCCGAGGCCGCCAAGGCGGGCCGGCGCCTGATGCTCTACTTTTACCAGGACGGCTGCCCCTACTGCACCAAGCTGCTGCGCGACAACTGGGGTCAGAAAGCGATTGTCGACAAGACGCGCCGTCATTTCGACGTCATTGCGCTCAACCTCTGGGGCGACCGTGAAGTGACCGACCTGACGGGCAAGGCCATGCCGGAAAAAACCCTGGCCAAGTCATTGCGCGTTCAATTCACGCCAACGCTGCTGGTCTTCGACGAGCAGGGTGGCGTGGCGCTGCGCCTCAACGGCTACCTGCCGCCGCACAAGTTCGAGGCCGCGCTCGATTTCGCCGGCCAGCGCCTGGAAAAGAACCAGAACTTCACCGACTACCTCGCCACGCATGCGCGCGAGCCAGCCGCCGGCAAACTCAATGAGGCCGCGTGGCTGATGCCGGCCCCACTGAAGCTGGCCGACCGCCTGAAGCCGGCGGGCAAACCACTGCTGGTGCTGTTCGAGCAGAAGGATTGCGCCACCTGCGACGAAATGCATCTGGAAGGCTTCCCCCGCCCTGAAGTAACGGCCCTGCTCGGCAAGTTTCAGGTGGCGAGGATCGACATGGCATCGCGCGAGCCGGTGCAGACCCCGTCCGGCGAGACCCTGGCCGCCCGCGACTGGGCGCGCCGCATCGGCGTGTTCTATACGCCCAGCTTTGTCTTCTTCGACCACCGTGGCCAGGAAGTATTTCGTGTCGAAGGCTATTTGCGCCCCTTCCATCTCGCCTCCTCCCTGGACTACGTCGCCTCCGGCGCCTATCGCGATCAGCCGGAATTCCAGCGCTTCATCGAGGCGCGCGCCGCCGCTCGCCGGGCCAGGGGCGAGCGGGTCGAATTGATGAAATAGCCTCCCTTGATCGCCGTTTGCGTCGTGAGGCAAGCGCGCAATTGCCTGTAAAATCGTGCTTTTGCGACTCAGCGGGTTCCTCGATGACCACCAAACCGACGTTTCAGGAAATCATCCTGCGCCTGCAGGACTTCTGGAACAGGCAGGGCTGCGCGCTCCTGCAACCCTACGACATGGAAGTCGGCGCCGGCACCAGCCATACCGCCACATTTCTGCGCTCCCTCGGTCCCGAGCCATGGAAGGCGGCCTACGTCCAGCCCTCGCGCCGACCCAAGGATGGCCGCTACGGCGAGAACCCCAACCGCATGCAGCACTACTACCAGTATCAGGTCGTGCTCAAGCCCGCACCGGAAAACATCCTTGAACTCTATCTCGGCTCGCTGGAGGCGCTGGGTTTCGATCTCAAGCAAAACGACGTGCGCTTCGTCGAGGACGACTGGGAGAATCCCACCCTCGGCGCCTGGGGCCTGGGTTGGGAAGTCTGGCTGAACGGCATGGAAGTGACGCAATTCACCTACTTCCAGCAGGTCGGCGGCATCGACTGCAAGCCGATCACCGGCGAAATCACCTACGGCCTCGAACGGCTGGCGATGTACCTGCAAGGCGTCGAAAACGTTTTCGACCTCGTCTATGCGCCGGGCCTCAAATATGGCGACGTCTTCCACCAGAACGAGGTGGAACAGAGCGCCTACAACTTCGAGCACAGCAACGTCGAATTCCTGCTCACCGCCTTCGGCGCGCACGAGGGCAACGCAAAGCATCTGATGGAGCAGCAACTCGCGCTGCCCGCCTACGAGCAAGTGCTCAAGGCGGCCCACACCTTCAACCTGCTCGATGCGCGCGGCGCCATATCGGTGACCGAGCGCGCCGCCTATATCGGCCGCATCCGCAACCTCGCGCGCAGCGTGGCGCAAGCCTACCTCGACAGCCGCGCGCGCCTGGGCTTCCCGATGGCGCCCAGGGCCTGGGCCGACGAAGTGCTCGCGCAACTTGCCAAGAAGGCAGCCTGAGATGACGACGAAGAATCTGCTCGTTGAACTGTTCGTCGAGGAACTGCCGCCCAAGGCGCTGAAGAAGCTCGGTGAGTCCTTCGCCGCCACCTTGGCGGCGAGCCTCAAGTCGCAAGGCCTGATCGACGACAAGTCGGTGGCCACGCCATTTGCCTCGCCTCGCCGCCTGGCCGTGCATGTCGCGGCGGTCGCCGACAGAGCCACCGACAAGGCCGTGCAGCAGAAGCTGATGCCCGTCGCCGTCGCGCTCGATGCCGCCGGCAATGCGACGCCTGCGCTGCTGAAGAAGCTGTCGGCGCTCGGTACCGACGCTTCGGTGGTGCCGAAGCTCAAGCGCGCAATGGACGGCAAGGCCGAAGCCCTGTTCCTTGACAGCGTGATGCCCGGCGCGACGCTGGCAGCCGGCTTGCAGGTGGCATTGGATGCGGCGCTCAACGGGCTGCCGATCCCGAAGGTGATGACCTATCAGTTGCAGGATGGCTGGAGCAGCGTGAACTTCGTGCGGCCGGCGCACAAGCTGGTGGCGCTGCATGGCGCGGACGTGGTGCCGATCGCTGTGCTCGGCCTGTCGGCCGGCCGCGAGACGCAGGGCCACCGCTTCGAGGCGGCCAAGCCGGTTGTCTCGATCCGTGGTGCCGATTCCTACGCCGAACAGATGAAGACCGAAGGCGCGGTAATTGCAGGCTTCGCCGAACGCCGTGCGGAGATCGAGAAGCAGTTGCGGGCCGCCGCGGCGAAGGAAGACCTGAAGCCAATCGACGACGACGCGCTGCTCGACGAAGTGACGGCGCTGGTCGAGCGACCGAACGTGCTGACCTGCCGGTTCGAGCAGGAGTTCCTCGACGTGCCGCAGGAATGCCTGATCCTCACGATGAAGGCGAACCAGAAGTATTTTCCGCTGCTCGATGCTGCGGGCAAGCTCACCAACAAGTTCCTCGTCGTCAGCAACATCAGCCCGGCCGACGCCAGTGCGGTGATCGGCGGCAACGAGCGCGTAGTGCGCCCGCGCCTGGCCGACGCCAAGTTCTTCTTCGACCAGGACCGCAAGAAGTCGCTGGCCGACCGCATTCCCGGCCTGGCCAAGGTGGTTTATCACAACAAGCTCGGCACGCAGGGCGAGCGCGCGCAACGTGTCGCGGCCATCGCCAGCGCCATCGGTCAGCAACTGGGGGGCGAAGCGTTGGCGCGGCAGGCCGACCAGGCGGCGCTGTTGTCGAAGGCCGACCTGCTCACCGACATGGTCGGCGAGTTCCCCGAACTGCAAGGCACCATGGGCCGCTACTATGCGTTGCATGACGGCCTGCCGGTCGAAATCGCCGACGCCATCGAGGACCACTACAAGCCGCGCTTCGCCGGCGACACGCTGCCGCGCGGCCAGGTCGGCGTCTGCGTCGCGCTCGCCGACAAGCTGGAGACGCTGGCCGGCATGTTCGGCATCGGCCAGTTGCCGACCGGCGACAAGGATCCGTTCGCGCTGCGCCGGCATGCGCTGGGCGTGATTCGCATGCTGATCGAGCAAGAGATTTCGTTCCCGTTGAACAAGCTTGTCAACACAGCGTTTGAGGTATTCCCCAAAGGCATACTTGGAGACGCGCATACGGACTTGGAGACCTTCGTCTTCGAGCGACTTGCTGGCGTGTTGCGTGAGCAAGGTTATTCGGCGCAGGAAGTCGATTCCGTCCTGTGTATGCGCCCCGTGCGCCTGGATCTCGTTCCGAAACAGCTTGCCGCGGTGCGCGCCTTCGGGTCCCTGCCCGAAGCGGCAAGCCTGGCAGCGGCCAACAAGCGCGTCGGCAACATCCTCAAGAAGGTTGAGGGAATGGTGGCGGCGCGTGTCGATGCCGCGCTGCTCAAGGAAGCCGCGGAGATCGCGTTGAATGGCGCGCTGGCCGAGGTGAAGCCCAAGGCTGATGCCGCCTTCGAGAAGGGCGACTACAGCGCCGCGCTGCAATCGCTGGCCGCCCTGAAGGGTCCGGTCGACGCCTTCTTCGACGGTGTGATGGTCAATGCCGAAGACGCCGCGCTGCGCGCCAATCGTCTCGGCCTGCTGGCGATGCTGCATCAGGCGATGAACCGCGTGGCGGACTTGTCGAGGCTCTCGACGTGAAGCTCGTCATCCTCGACCGGGACGGCGTCATCAACTTCGATTCCGACTTGTACATCAAGTCGCCGGACGAATGGCGGCCGATCCCCGGCAGCCTGGACGCCATCGCCAAGCTCAATCAGTGGGGCTACCGGGTGGTGGTGGCGACCAACCAGTCGGGCATCGGTCGGGGCCTGTTCGGGATGGATATGCTGAACGCCATCCACGAAAAGATGATCAAGGCGGCGGCGCAGGCGGGTGGGCGCATCGACGCCGTCTTCTTCTGTCCGCATACCAAC
The DNA here is from genome assembly GCA_044220545.1 of Rhodocyclaceae bacterium. GTDB lineage: Bacteria > Pseudomonadota > Gammaproteobacteria > Burkholderiales > Rhodocyclaceae > Fen-999. Next base: position 16,123 of record JBGAQX010000020.1, read on the forward strand.
ACCGACAAATGCACCTGCCGCAAGCCCAAGCCGGGCATGCTGGAGGAGATTGCCTCCCGCTACAACGCCGACCTGGAAGGCGTGCCGGCCATCGGCGACTCGCTGCGTGACCTGGACGCGGCTGTCGCGGTGGGCGCGCAGCCGATCCTGGTACTGACCGGCAAAGGCAAGAAGACCCAGGCCGATCCCAATTTGCCAACCGGCTCGCTGGTGTTCGCCGACCTGGCCGCCGCGGTGGATCACCTGACGCCATGACCCTGCTCCGGTCCCTGCTGTTCATGGTCGTACTGATGAGCCTGACGCCGCCCTTCGTCCTCTGCCTGCTGCTGCTGTTCTGGATGCCGGCGCGTACGCGGCGCCAGTTCGTCATGATCTGGGTCGATGGCGCGATGTGGCTGATCAAGCACCTTCTGAATATCGACTATCGCATCCTCGGCGCCGAGAACATTCCCCGCGTGCCCTGCGTCATACTCAGCAAGCATCAGTCGGCGTGGGAGACCATCGTCCTGCAACGGATATTCACGCTGACCTCCTATGTGTACAAGAAGGAGCTGCACTGGCTACCTTTTTTTGGCTGGGGTCTGGCCCTGATGCCCTTCGTCGCCATCGACCGCGGCGCCGGCAAAGAGGCCCTGAGCCAGGTGGCGACACGCGGCAAGCAGCGCCTCGACGAGGGTTACTCGGTGATCATTTTTCCCGAGGGCACCCGGGTCGCCCCCGGCGCCAAGAAGCGCTACAAGGTCGGCGGCGCCTATCTGGCCGCACAGTCCGGCGCCCCGGCGGTACCGGTGGCGCTGAACGCCGGCGAGTTCTGGCGGCGCAAGGCCTTCATCAAACATCCGGGCGTGGTCACCGTCAGCATCGGCCCGGCGATCGATCCGGCCGGCTTGTCGCCGGAAGAGATCAACCAGCGCGTTGAAGCCTGGATCGAGAACGAGATGCGCCGCATCAGCCCGCATCTGTATCAAAATGAAGCGGCGGAATCCCCAGCTCGCGCTGCGGCTTGACGCCGCCCCGCCCGACGCGACGGCGCGCTGGCAGGAAGGCGCGCCGCTGACCTACCTCGGTGGCCCGGTCATCCTGAGACTCGACACGCGCCGCAAGGAAGCGGCCCTTGCCGCGAGCGAATTGCACCTGCCCCTGCCCCCGGAAGCCACGCCGCGCCAGGTGCAGGATGCCGCCGAGAGCTGGTTGCGCACCGAAGCCCAGCGCGTCATTGCCGGCCAGGTGGCCTTGGCGGCGCGCCAGCGGGGCCTGCCCACGCCCGCCGTTGTGCTTTCCTTCGCCACCCGGGCCGGCTGGGCGCAAATGGACAGCAAGGATGGTGTGTCCTGTCTGCGCTTTCACTGGCGCCTGGTCGAACAGCCGCTACCGGTCATTGCCCAGGTCACTGGCCAGGCGGTCGCCAGGTTGCCGCGCGTCGACGCGAGCCTGGACTTGTTTTCCCTGGCGTGAGCTTGTTCGAGCAGCTTTCGCTATTCCGCCTGCCACCTGCCGCGCCCCTCGCCAGGACGCGTCACGTGCAGGTCGGCGCCCGCATCGTGCCCTATGAATTGCGCCAGGCAGCCGGCCGCCGGCTGGCGATCACCATCGACGAGCGCGGTCTGCGCGTCGGCGCGCCGCGCCACCTGCCCTTGTACGAGATCGAGGCTTTCGTGCGCAGCCATGGCGACTGGGTGGCAAGGAAACTCGACGAGTATGCCGGCCGGCAAGCACAGCGGCGACTCTGTATTCGCGATGGCGCGCGGCTGCCCTTGCTCGGTGGCGAGGCCGTGGTGCGCATCGAGGCGGGGGCCAATCGCAGCCACTGGCGCGATGACAATCTGATATTGGCGGCCCGCCCGGATGCCGACCTCGACGCCCTGGCCCGCCGCGCGCTACAACGCCGGGCACTCGATCACTTCAGCACCCGACTGGCTCACTTCGCCCATCGCATGGGTCAGCCGGCGCCGGCCCTCGGGCTGTCGTCGGCGCGTACGCGCTGGGGCAGTTGCTCCAGGAAATCGGGCATACGCATCAACTGGCGATTGGTGCATCTGCCACCGCGCTTCGCCGATTATGTCGTCGCCCACGAACTCGCCCACCTGGTCGAAATGAACCACAGCCCGCGTTTCTGGGCCGTGGTGGCCAGCCTCTATCCCGAATGGCAAACGGTACGCGCGGAACTGAAACGCCGTGCCGCCGACATTCCCCTGCTTTGACACCGCGAACCGCATGGCGCTCAAATCGACCATCTTCAAGGCCAAGCTCGGCATCTCCGACCTGGATCGTCCCTACTACGGGGAACATGTTCTGACCCTGGCGCGGCATCCATCGGAGACCGACGAGCGGATGATGGCGCGACTGCTGGCCTTCGCGCTCTTCGCCGACGAAAGACTGGAGTTCGGGCGCGGCCTGTCGACGGAAGACGAACCGGCGCTGTGGCTCAGGGACTATTCCGGAAACATACGGCTCTGGATCGAAGTCGGGCTACCCGACGAAAGGATCGTGCGCAAGGCCGCCGGCCGCGCCGACGCCGTGGTGGTGCTGGCCTATGGCGGCCGCCTGGTCGACCTGTGGTGGAACAAGGAAGGCAAGACGCTGGCAAAACTGGCGAAGCTGCGCGTACTGGCGCTGGACGGCGAGCAGTCCGCCGCGCTCGCCGCCATGGCCGAGCGCGGCATGGATCTGCAATGCACCATACAGGACGGCCAGGTCTGGTTGACCGACGGCCCGGCCACCGTGCTGATCGAACCGCGCCGGCTGGCCGGCTAGCGCACCGCCCCTCCCGTAAACAAACAACCCCGCACGCAGTGGCGGGGTCGGGAGAGCTCCCGGTTACGCTGTCCGGGGATGGGCTGCGCCATCCGTTGCATTAGTTGCTATAACGAGCCGGCCACGAAAAGGTTGAACGGTTGAACGGCCGCCATTCACTGCTCGCGGCGCAACGTTACGATCATCAGTCCGAGTCGCCAGCGCACGGCGACTTACAGGTTGCAGAAGGTCAGCTCAAACGCGACGTCCGCGTCCGACTGCTTGGGTCTCAGGTCGGTATCGGGCATGGTGAAGCGGACATTCAGCGCGTACTTGTTGGCGCTGATCTCGGGAATGGCGGCGTCGCTGCGCTTCATGCGCAGGCGCACCAGTTGGGCGGTGCGGCCCGCCAGCATCAGTTGATAACTGCCCCGTGTGGCCACCTGGGGTTCGGGACGGCCGGATGCGCGCAACAGGCGCAGGACGATGGCGATGCCCTGGCTGATCGGTAGCATCGGCGCCACCCAGCCACGCAAGTCGCGTTGCCGAAAGGCACCGTCACGATTGAGCCAGAAGTGGTAGCCGGGCAGATCGAATTCGCATACGCCGCCGGGGATGGTCGCGCGATTCTTGATGCCCATCAGCCAATCGTTTTCGCGCAGATACTGGCCGATCTTGCCCTGCATGGCGAGCAGCGCCGCGGAGGCCTGTTCGATTTCATAGAGGGCTCCGGAAAGCGCCTCTTCGGAAATTTCCGGGTTGTTGCGGAAGGAAAGCAGAATCTGCCGCTGCCGCTCGAGTTCCTGGACCAGGTCGAACTTGAGGTCGGCGCGCCCGGCGACTTCGAGGATCTCGAACAGCGTCACCAAGGCGACGTGGTGCTCCTGGGCACCGTCGGCCGCCGAGAAATGGGCCACCTTGTCGAAAAGATCCTCGAGGCGCAGCAGAGTGCGAATGCGCTCATTCAGAGGATATTCGTATGTGATCACCGGACGGCTCGAAGGAAAATTCTGTCAATTCTGACCGAATATCCCGCAAATATCAACCGGTTATCGCGCTTTTCCTAGTATCTGCCGCAAATTGCAGATAGCTGAGATGGAGCTTCCCCACCTGTTGCGACAGTTCGGCAAGGTCGCCATCGTTGTTGATGACATCGTCGGCCGCCGCCAGACGTTCGTGGCGAGTGGCCTGGGCCGCCATGATGCCCTCGATCTCGCTCCGCGACAGCCCGCTACGGGCAACCACGCGGGCAATGCGGATATCGTCGGCGCAATCGACCACGGCAACGCGGTTCACGCGCCGCCGATAGTCGCCGGACTCGACCAGCAATGGAACGACGAGCACGACATAGGGCGCCCCCGTTGCCAGGGCTTGCCGACAGCGCAAAGCACTCCTTTCGCGAATCATCGGATGGAGGATCGCTTCGAGCCGCTGGCGCGCGACCGGATCGGCGAATGCCAGGCGACGCATGGCGGCACGATCGAGGCGCCCGTCGCCGGCAACGACGCCGCGGCCGAACGCGGCGGCCAGGCTCGGCATGGCGGCGCCCGCCGGGGCGGTCAACTCGTGGGCGATGGCGTCGGTGTCGACCACCGCGACGCCCAACGCGGCGAAGGCATCGGCCGCCGCGCTCTTGCCACTGCCAATGCCGCCCGTGAGACCGACGACAAATCCCGCGCCCGACGCCCGGTCGGTCATTCGATCGGGCAATCGACCACTTTGGCCGCCTGGCCGGTCACGGCGGACGAATCCAGCAGCGCGGGGCTGCCCCGAACTTCGAGCAGAATCTTGTCGGTCTTGCGAATCTTGGTCCCTATCTTCGCCGACCGAACCCCCTTCTTAACCAACCGCTGGACCAGATCCTTGGCTGGCGCCTCCTGATGGAAGAGCCCGAGCGAAATGGCGCCGCGGTTGGCTCCTTCGTCATTGACGATGAAGAAGTCCGTCACCCCCAGTTGTTTGAGCTCCTGGGCCTTCTTCTCGGCCGCGTCCTTCTCGGCGCCAGGCGGAATGAAGACCCAATAGCTCAGTTCATCGGCGGCGATTGTGCTCACCGCCCCGCCCTTCTCCGCCAGCGCCTTCTTCAGTTTTTCCGCATCGGCGACCACCAGCGGGCCGATCCGGCGACACACACCAGGCGCCGCGCCGACAGCCGGAGGGTCGGCCTCCTGGGGCGTCGGCGACGAGGTGTCATCGCGAACCGTCACGAACAGACGGTCCGCGAGCAGTTGTTCCTTCAGTCTTGCCGGTTCGCGGCCCGCGTGCTCTCCCGCCCCACCCAGATAGCCTTGCGCCCAGACAAGAAACACCAGGTTGGCCAGGACCAGCAGCAGGAAGAGGACGCGCGCCACGGAGCCGCTCAGCCCACCTTGGGCAGATGCGCCAGCGATGCCTCGACGGCTTCGCGCGGATAGTCGTAGTCCTCCAGTCCGCCGGCAAAGTAGCGGTCGTAGGAAGCCATGTCGAAGTGGCCATGGCCGGAGAGATTGAACAGCAGCGTCTTCGGCTCGCCGCTCGCCTTGCAACGCAGCGCCTCGTCGATGCAGGCGCGGATGGCATGGCAGGATTCCGGCGCCGGAATGATGCCCTCGGCGCGCGCGAACAAGACCCCGGCCTCGAACGTCGCCTTCTGCGGCACGGCCACCGCCTCGATCAGTTTCTCGTGATAGAGCTGCGACACCAGCGGCGACTCGCCGTGGTAGCGCAGGCCGCCGGCATGAATGCCCGGCGGCATGAAGTCATGGCCCAGCGTGTACATCTTCATCAGCGGCGTGTAGCCGGAGGCATCGCCGAAATCGTAGGCGTAAACCCCCTTGGTCAGCGACGGACAGGACGTCGGCTCGACCGCCACCAGGCGCAGATTCTTTGCCTTCGCGTCGCCGGTCGCCTTGTCGGCCAGGAAGGGGAAGGCAACGCCGCCGAAGTTGGAGCCTCCGCCGCATGGCGCGAAGATCATGTCGGGATAGGCGCCGATCTTGGCCAGTTGCTTCTTGGCTTCCAGGCCGATGATCGTCTGGTGCAGCAACACGTGGTTGAGCACCGAGCCGAGCGCGTAGTTGGTATCGGCACGGCCCGCCGCTTCTTCCACCGCCTCGGAGATCGCGATGCCAAGCGAGCCCTGGCTGTCCGGGTCGCGGGCCAGCACATCCCGACCGGCCTGGGTCATGTCGGTCGGGCTGGCGAACACCTCGGCGCCCCAGGTCTGCATCATCGAACGACGGAACGGCTTCTGCTGGTAGCTGACCTTGACCATATAGACCCGCACCGTGACGCCGAACATCTGGCCGGCGAACGCCAGCGAGCTGCCCCACTGGCCGGCACCGGTTTCGGTCGACAAGCGGGAGATGCCGGCCTGCTTGTTGTACCAGGCTTGCGGCACGGCGGTGTTCGGTTTGTGCGAGCCGGCCGGCGAGACGGCCTCGTTCTTGTAATAGATCTTGGCCGGCGTGCCCAGCGCCTTCTCCAGACGATGGGCGCGGTAGAGGGGCGACGGCCGCCACAGACGGTAGGCCTCGCGCACTTCCTCGGGGATGGCGATCCAGCGCTCGGCGGACATTTCCTGCTCCAGCAGGTTGCCGGGGAATATCGCCAGCATGCGCTCCGGCGGCACCGGCAGACCGTCCGGCCCGAGCGGCGGCAGGGGCGGATTGGGCATGTCGGCAACGATGTTGTACCAGTGGGTGGGAATCTCGCTCTCGTCGAGCAGGATCTTGGTCGGTTCAGCCATTTTTTCCCCCTGAAATGTTTTCGATAAAGCCGGTTAAGTTACCGCTTTCCGGCATCAGGTCAAGTGATGCAGATCAACGCACTCGCACCGTATATTCAAGCATGGCCTTGCCGACCGCCGGCACCTGAATCTGCCAGACCGCCGAATGGGCATTCCCCTTGGTGTGGGGCTGGCTTTCGCCGACCATTTCCCAGTCGCCGGGCATCGGCTCGACCACCTTGACCGTCACCGGCTGCTCCTTGGCGTTGTTGAAGTCGATACGCCAGGCCGTTTCGTAAACCGGATTGGGGCGGCCGCTAACCAGCCGGTAGGCGGTCTGCTTGCGCGTGGCGCCGACATCGAAGGCGTTGCCCATCTTCAGCCGGATCCGGTCGTTCTTGGCCGTGTGGTCGATGGCATCCTCGCCGATGAAGATGGCGTTGCCCTTCGAATCCTTCTTGTACACCCGCACCACGCCCTTCGGCAGCGGCTTGCCGAGATCGCCGCCGGAGTTCTCGAACTGGAGGAAGACGGCAATCTTCTGCTTGCGGCCCAGATCCGACGCCTGACTCTGGTAATACCAGGACTCGCCGGCCAGCAGGTATTCCTTGCCGACCGGCACATGGGCGGCCGAGAGCAGAGCCACCTGCTTGGTCTGGTTGTCGAGGAGGGTGGTCGAGCGGCCCAGACTGTAGAGGTGATAGTCGAACACCTCCTCGCGAGCCATCTCGCGCGCCGGTGCCGCCGCCGCCGCGGCCATCGGGTAGGCCTTGGGCGCGAAATCCTGGCGCACGCGATTGACGTCGCCGGCGACCAATTGCAGTTTCGCGTTGTCAAAGGCGGTGCCGCTCTGGTTGGTCAGGGTCACCCAGCCGGCCAGGTCCAGCCGGGTTTCGTCACCCGCCAGCTCGGCCACGTAGTCGGCCTTCCAGGACAGGCCGCCGGAGAGATAGGACAGCTCGGCGGTCTGCTTTCCCGCCGTGGCGCTATCCAGCTTGACCACCAGCGTCGGCCGCTCGCGCAGCGTCGCCGGAATGTTGCCGAAGGCCAGCCGGCCGGGCACGCCGGTCTCGATGCGATCGGCGAACTTCAGCACCGTACCGCCGTTGGTGGCCAGCACCTGCGCCGCTTCCCGTGTTTCGGCGCCGGTGGCCGGGTTGGTGCGAATCACCGTGACGCTCTGGCCGACGTACTTGTCGAGTAGTTTTTGCGGCGTCAATAGATCGAAGTCGAAGTTCTGCTCGATCAGCCGCAGCGGCGCTCCCGTCACTGCGCGCAGGCTCGCGGTCTCCGGCCGCATCCTGGCCGAAACATCGCGCAGGGCGATGTCGTTCACACCCTTGTCCAGGTCGAGTCGGCGCACTTCCTTGATCAGGGCCAGCGAGTCGTTGTAGATGGCGACCGCCACCTCGTCCCGATCCTCGGCGCGATTGACCTTTTCGCCGGCCATCGCCACCACCGTCACACCGGTCAACCCGGCCAGTACCAGCTTGCGCATCATGTTGGCCCCCATCCTTCCTTGACTGAAATCATGAAGGCGAAAGCATAGAGCGAATTGAAGCGGTCGTAACCATCTTTCATTTGCCGGCCCGCGTCGGCGGGCCTATCCTCGCCGGCAATCAAAACACCACGGTGCCACCCCATGCAGTCCGGACCCAGAGAGATCACCACCCCATTTCGTCCCATTCCGCTCACCGTGCCGGAGGGCATGAAGCCGAACGAGTTCTTCAACAGCACCGAGAACCTCAACGATCTGGCCCACAACAACGGCCTGTTGCAGAACCCCGAAGGATTGCTGCTCTATCGCAAGGCGCTGGGCCACAGCAACGAGTTCGACGCCTCGATCATCTACAACACATCGCGGAGCATTCTCGATCCGCTCGGTCGCCCGGTGCGCCGCACCCAGGTGCCGGAACCGGTAAAGAACGTCTGGAACCGGATGAACCAGGTCATCATCGAGTACATGCTCGAGCAGTATCCGGATCCCGACGCCCATCTGGTGCTGGCCGGCGAGGCGAGTCTGGACGCGACCTGGCCGCTCACCTCGCCAGGCGTGCCGAGCATCCGCATGCTGCACAACCATTTCATCGTCTTTGACAAGGCCCGGTTGCGAGAAGCGCCGATCGCCGACGCCAACAATCCGAACCTGACCGACGGCGGCCAGCACTCGCTGTTCCAGGCCCACATGCGCGACGTCTACCGGGCATTCTTCGACGAACTCGACTTGCGGATCCTGAAACCTTGCCAGGCCGGCTCATGCCGCATCGCCCTCACCGGCTACCCGCAGGGCTTGCCGAGCTGGGAGATTCAGGGCGGCGGCGCGGCGTTGAAGGACATCCGCTTCTGGAAGGAATACGACATCATCCTCAAGGGCTTCATCGACTTCTACCGCACGTTCTTCAGCCAGGTGTCGACGCGCAACGCCCCGCTGCCGCGCGACATCTACTTTCCGGAACTGGTGGAGAACAAGCTCCAGTTCGACAACGATTTCCTGATGACGGCGAAGATGGTTCGCGACCGCTGCATCCACGATGCCCAGTACGCCAACGCGATCCGCTGGCAGCCCGCCTTCAAGCAACTGATCTACCGCAACGACGAAGGCCAGTTGATCGTCACCATCAGCCAGAACTCGATCGGCAACGCGATCACCGAACTCCTGGGCGTGGTGGTCAAGCGCATACCGGATGCGGACGCCTATGGCCGCGACGAGCCGGCGCTGATCGAAAGGCTCCTGGAGGTACGCCGACGCCTGGTGGCGGCCGACCTCGGCGACGGCATCGCCACCCCCTACTGGGGAGCCGTCTAGCCGCCTGGCTGGCAGGCTGGTTCACTGAGCCGCCGCAAAGCTGGCCAGCCCCTCCAGCACCAGATTCTCCACCACGCGATGGGGCGGCGCCAGGTGCGGCGCCAGGGTCGAGGCGGCGCCGCCGGCGAGCAGGCAGAGCGCGTCGGGCCGGTCGGCCACCTGCCGGAACATCCGCTCGATGGCGCCGAGCGTGGCACTGAGGCAGCCGCTGGCGATGGCGTCGAAGGTGTTGCGCGGCAGAGGCCGGAATTCGCCGGCCATCGTCGGCAGGTCGGCGGTGCCCAGGGCCAGCGATTCGCGCATCAACGCCAGGCCGGGCAGGATCAGCCCACCCCGGAAAACGCCGTCGGCATCGAGCACATCGACCGTCGTCGCGGTGCCGCTCATCACCACCAGCACCGGCCCGGCATGCAACGCGCGGGCGCCGATCAGCGCCGCCCAGCGGTCGGCCCCCAACTGATCGGGGTGCTCGTAGCCGTTGGTGACGCCACCGTGCGCCGACTGCGCGCGCACCCAGTGGAGCGGCGCCACCATCCTGGCCGCCAACGATTCGATGGCCGCCCCGGCCTGGTCACCCGCCACGTTGCAGGCGACGATGCGCTCGGCCCGCACCGTCAGGCTGTCGAGCCGCGCCACGGACAACGCTCCCTGGCCGGCCCAGGCGGCCCCGTCGCGCAGCCCCCACTTGAGCCGCGTGTTGCCGCAGTCCAGGCAAAGGATCATGCGGCCCTCAGGCTGACATCGCCGGAAATGATCCGCTGCACACCGTTGGCCGTCTCCAGCAGCAGCGCGCCGTCATTGTCGATCCCCAGACAGCGGCCATCGACCGGCGGTACAAACGCGGCGACGATCCGCACCATCGCGCCGGCATGGGCGTTGAGCGCCAGCCAGCGCTGACTGATCCCGGCAAACCCGCCGCTGGCGAAGTCATGCAGCACGCCATGAAGCGCCGCCAGCAGCCGCGCCAGCAGCGCATTGCGGTCTAGGTCGCATTCCAGGGCCGCCGCGCTCTGCCGTACCTCGTCGGGCAGCCCGGACGGCATCCGCACATTGAGGCCGATGCCGATGACCGCCGCGGTGGCGGAACCGGACACCAGTTCGATGAGAATGCCGCCCAGCTTGCGGCCATTGCTCAGGATGTCGTTCGGCCACTTGAGCGCCACCTGGGTAACGCCAAGATCGCGCAAGGCCTCGGCGACGGCCACGCCGACGGCCAGCGACAATCCGCCCAAAGCCGTTCCCGGCGGCAGTCGCCAGAGCAGGGAAAACGTCAGGCTGGCGCCGTGGTCCGAATACCATGCGCGGCCCATCCGGCCCCGGCCGGCGATTTGCCGTTCGGCGACGACGACCGTGCCGGAGGGCGCGCCGGCTTCGGCGCGCGTCAGCAGACGGGCGTTGGTGGAATCGCATTCGGCGAGCACATCGACATCGAAGCGCGGCGCCAGCGCACCGAGCGCGGCGGCGATATCGGGCACGGACAGTCTGGATTCGGGCATGGCCCGATTATGCCTCCGCAAGGCCGCCCCGAGGAGGCGGAATGCCCCTCTGTGGTGCGCAGCGAGCGGATATTGCGAGCGCGGGGGCCACCTATCCCTGCTCCGCGTCTCCCTTGGCATCTTTGCCGTCTTCGAGGCCCAGTTCCTGGATCTTGCGCGTGATGGTGTTGCGGCCGATGCCCAGCAGTTGCGCGGCTTCGATACGCCGGCCGCCGGTGGCCATCAGCGCCCGTCGAATCAGCACGCCTTCGAATTCCCGCGTCAGGCGATCGAACACCTGGCCGGGCAGCACGGCGATCAACCGGTCGGCTTCGAGCGCCAGGACTGCCAGCCAGTCGGCTGGCGCGGTGTCGGCGGGATGCTCGCGCAGTTCCGGCGGCAGATCAGCCACCTCGATGGTCTGGCCGGGTGCCATGACCGTCAACCAGTGGCAGAGGTTTTCCAGTTGCCGGACGTTGCCGGGGAACGCCAGCCCCTGGAGGAACTTGAGTGTCGCCTCGGAAAGCCGCTTGACATCGACGCCCAGGTCGGCGGCACTCTTGCTCAGGAAATGGCGCGCCAGCAGCGGCACGTCCTCGTGACGTTCGCGTAGCGGCGGCAGGCGCAGGCGAATCACGTTCAAGCGGTGAAAGAGGTCTTCGCGGAACAGCCCTTCCTTGACGCGATCCTCCAGATTCTGGTGCGTGGCGGCGATGACGCGAACATTGGCCTTGACCGGCTGGTGGCCACCGACGCGATAGAAGTTGCCATCGGAAAGCACACGCAGCAGGCGCGTCTGCAACTCGGCGGGCATGTCGCCGATCTCGTCGAGAAACAGCGTGCCGCCATCGGCCTGCTCGAAGCGCCCGCGCCGCTGACCGGCGGCGCCGGTAAACGCGCCCTTCTCGTGGCCGAACAGTTCCGACTCCAGCAAGTCGCGCGGGATCGCCGCCGTGTTGATGGCGATGAAGGGGGCGTCGCGCCGCGGGCTATGCCGGTGCAGGGCGCGGGCGACCAGTTCCTTGCCGGTGCCGGATTCGCCATTAATCAGCACGGTCGCGTGTGACTGCGACAGGCGGCCGATGGCGCGAAAGACCTCCTGCATGGAGGCCGCGTGACCGAGAATCTCCGGGGCCAGCGGCAGCGCCTCGCCGCCGTTCTCGCCGGGCGCGGCCTGTTCGATGGCGCGCCGTACCAGCGCCACCGCCTGATCGACGTCGAAGGGCTTGGGCAGGTACTCGAAGGCGCCACCCTGGAAGGCGGCAACGGCGGAATCGAGATCGGAATAGGCGGTCATGATGATGACCGGCAGCTCCGGGAAGTTGGTCTTCACCAGCTTCAGCAAATCGAGCCCCGAGGTGCCCGGCATGCGAATGTCGGAAACCAGCGCGCGGGGCGCCTCCCCGGCGTCGAGCGCGGCCAGCGCCTCGTCGGCGGAACCAAAACTCCGGCAGGGAATGCTTTCCCGGGTCAGGGCCTTTTCGAGCACCCAGCGGATCGAGCGGTCGTCGTCGATGATCCAAACAGCATTCATGTCGTTGTCTCGCTATCCTTGCCGGCCGCCAGGGGCAGACGGATGATGAAGCAGGTTCGGCCGGGCTTCGATTCCACGTCGATGCTGCCGAAGTGCTGTTGAATGAAGCTCTGCGCCAGCGTCAGCCCGAGGCCGCTGCCACCTTCCCGGCCCGAGACCAGCGGATAGAAGATCTTGTCGCGGATCGCTTCCGGAATGCCCGGGCCGTTGTCGATCACTTGCAATTCGAGTGCCAAGCGATAGTGCTTCTTGGCCAGCGTCACCTGACGCAGCGCCCGGGTACGAAAGACGATCTCGCCACTACCGCGCATGGCCTGGGCCGCGTTACGGGCGATGTTGAGAATGGCCTGAATCAATTGTTCGCGATCGCCGGTGATCTCCGGCAGCGAGGTATCGTAGTCGCGGCGAACCCGCACAGCGGCATACTCGGCATGGATCAGCCGGCGGACACGCTCGAGCAGTTCGTGGATGTTGACCAGCGCCGGTTGCATGGCCCGGTGCGACGACAGCAGCCGCTGCATCAGATCCTGCAACCGGTCGGCTTCCTTGATGATGACCTGCGTGTATTCCTTGAGCGACGGCGCATTGGCCAGACTCGCCAGCTCACGCTCGAGCAACTGGGCCGAACCACGAATGCCGCCGAGCGGATTCTTGATCTCGTGCGCGAGGTTGCGGATCAACTCGCGGTTGGCCTGTTGCTGCACGGCTTCCCGCTCCTCGCGGATCGCCTTCAGTTGGTGGTCGATGGGGCGGAACTCCAGCAGCAGGCGGGTACCACCCGCGTCAACCGGTGTCACGGTGCAATCGAGGTGCAGCGGCAGGCTGACTTCGCCATCGCGCGGCTCGCGGGTCACGGCGATGTTGTAGCCGGTGTAACTCCACTTGTTGCGCAGCGCATTGTCGAGCGCGTTGTCCAGCGCCAATGGCGTACCGGCGAGCTGGGCGAGTGGCCGGCCCAGCCAGGTGCGCTGGCTGACCGCGAACAGGTTCTCGGCGGCGGGGTTCAGATGGCGGATCAGCAACCGGCCATCGAGCAAAATGACGGCGGAGGAAAGAAGATCCAGCCCGGAAAAGAATCCAGTCGGTGAAGTCCCGAAATCGGCAGCGTTCATTCTCTCCGGTGGAGCAAGAAGCAAGCCATCGCGCCAGCGCTACCGGAGGTTGCCGATTTCCTTTTGCAGGGCCTCGATGTTGCGTTCGTGGAGCTGCACCTTGTCCTGATGTGGCTTCAGGCGGTCAAGTACGCGCTGATAGTTCTTCTCGCCGCCTTCCCGAATCGCCTCCTGCTCGGTGAGCGTCCGTTTCGCCGCGTCGAGGTTCTTGCGCTCCGCGGCCAGCTCATCTTCCAGGATGCGCCGGCGATCGCCATCGCGATTCTTCTGGGCTTCGGAAGTCACCTTGGGAAACCCATCGGGGGTCGGCGTGCTGGAGCGCGGCTTCGGCGCGGTGAATGTGGAAACCGGCTTGTCCTGCGAAAGGATGACGCACGTCTTGGCGTTGGTCTTTTGATTGGTATAGGTCGTATGCCCGGCATCGTCCTGGCACTTGTAGAGCGTATCGGCCTGGGCGGCGCCGGCGATCAGCGCCAACAGGAGAACAGGAGGACGACAAATGCGATGGTTCATGGCGGTGGAATGGCGATGTCGATCGTTTCAGTGTATGCGAAAACGCAGTTTCAGAGAAGGCCGCCGCCCACCCGCGGGCGCTATGCGGAAACTAAAAAGGACGGGCAAAGCCCGTCCTTTCCTAACGCACGAACGTCGATTTGGTTTAAATCGAGTAGTACATGTCGTATTCGACCGGGTGGGTCGTCATGCGGAACTTGGTGACTTCCTCCATCTTCAGCTCGATGTAGGCATCGATGAAGTCGTTGCTGAACACACCGCCACGGGTCAGGAACTCGCGGTCCTTGTCCAGGTAGTCGAGCGCCTGGTCCAGCGACGAGCAGACGGTTGGGATCTTGGCATCCTCTTCCGGCGGCAGGTCGTAGAGGTTCTTGTCGGCGGGCTCGCCCGGGTGGATCTTGTTCTGTACGCCGTCCAGGCCGGCCATCATCAGGGCGGTGAAGGCGAGGTACGGGTTGGCGGTCGGGTCCGGGAAGCGGGTCTCGATGCGGCGGGCCTTGTCGCTATGCACGAACGGAATGCGGATCGAGGCGGAACGGTTGCGGGCCGAGTAGGCCAGCTTGACCGGGGCTTCGAAGCCGGGCACCAGGCGCTTGTAGCTGTTGGTGCCGGGGTTGGTGATCGCATTCAGGGCGCGGGCGTGCTTGATGATGCCGCCGATGTAGTACAGCGCGAACTCGGACAGGCCGGCGTAGCCGTTGCCCGCGAACAGGTTCTTGCCGTCCTTCCAGACCGACTGGTGCACGTGCATGCCGGAACCGTTGTCGCCGACGATCGGCTTGGGCATGAAAGTGGCCGTCTTGCCGTAGCTGTGCGCGACGTTGTGGACGATGTACTTGAGCACCTGGGTCTGGTCGGCGCGGCGCACCAGGGTGTTGAAGACGGTGCCGATCTCGCACTGGCCGGCGGTGGCGACTTCGTGGTGATGAACCTCGACGGGCACGCCACAGGACTCCAGCGCCAGGCACATGGCGGCGCGGATGTCGTTCAGGCTATCGACCGGCGGCACGGGGAAATAGCCGCCCTTGACGGTCGGACGGTGGCCGGTATTGCCGCCTTCGAACTTGTCGCCCGTGGCCCAGGCGGCCTCTTCGGAAAACACCTTGCAGTAGGAGCCGGACATGTCCACCTTCCACTCCACGGAGTCGAAGATGAAGAACTCGGGTTCGGGGCCGAAGTAGGCGGTGTCACCAATGCCGGAGGACTTCAGGTAGGCCTCGGCGCGCTTGGCGATGGAGCGCGGATCGCGGTCGTAGCCCTTGCCATCGGCCGGCTCGACCACGTCGCAGGACAGCACCAGCGTGGTTTCGTCCATGAAGGGGTCGATGTAGGCGGTGGCGGGATCGGGCATCAACTGCATGTCGGAAGCCTGAATGCCCTTCCAGCCGGCGATGGAGGAGCCGTCGAAAGCGTGGCCATCCTCGAACTTGTCCATGCTGAAGGCGGAAAGCGGCACGCCGACGTGCTGCTCCTTGCCACGGGTATCGGTAAAGCGGAAGTCTACGAATTTGACTTCTTGCTCCTGGACCATCTTCATTACGTCTTGCGGCGTCATACGAGACTCTCCTGATAAGGAAATCGATGGAAATCGGTGATGAGCTGAAAATTCAGTCGCGCAGCAATCAAGCAGTTACTGTGCCAATTGTTTGCGGGGAGTAGGTAATTGTGCCACAAGGAGTCTTGGTAGAGGCCAGCACACAACAGCGCACCACCTTGGTGCCACACAGAAAAATGGGCACTATCTTGGTGCAATGAGGCAATTCAGGCTGACGCTGCGGAAGTAGGGGTCGCCGGGCAATCGATCGGCCAGTCGGCTCCGCAGCCTCGCCACCGCCTCGGCGTCCAGCGCCACAGCGGGTGGCAGAAACACTTCCGCTTCGGCACGCTCGCCGAGGTAGTGCAAATTGACCTTCTCGAACGGTGCCGCGCCCTCTTGCCCCAAGAGCACGGCCAGATGGTCGAGCAGCACTTGGCGGCCGGGCAGTGCCGAGGCGGCGTTGGCGGTCATGTCGTCCTCCGGATCGACGTGCACCAGCATGTCCAGCACGTCCTCGTGCGATTGCAGCACCCGTTTGCGTACTTCCTCGCCGATTCGGTGGCCTTCCGAGACGCTGACATGGCCGTCGACCTGGAGGTGGGCATCGATCAGTATCTTCTGCGCCATGCGCCGCGTGCGCAATTCGTGCAGGCCGATCACCCCCGGCGTGGTGCGCACCGTGGCGCGGATCGCCGCCACCTCCTGATCGGACAGCCCTTCATCCATCAGTTCGCGCAAGGCATCCCAGGAAAACACCGCGCCCATGCGCAGAATCATGAAACCGACAATCAACGCGGCCACCGGATCGAGGAAGGGATAGCCCAGCAGACTGCCGGCGATGCCCGCCGTCACCACCAGGGACGAGGCGGCATCCGAGCGCGCATGCCAGGCGTTGGCGATCAGCATCGGCGAGCGCAGCCGCTCGCCGACATGCAGCATGTAGCGGAACAGCCCTTCCTTCGCCGCCAGGGTGGCCGCCGCCACCCACAACGCGATGGGCGCGACCGGCGGCAGGTTTTCCAGATGCTGAATGCGCCCCGCCGCCGCCCAGAGAATGCCGCCGCCCGTTGCCGCCAGCAGCAAGCCAAGACCGAAGGACGCCGCCGTTTCGATGCGCTGGTGGCCGTACGGATGGCCGGCATCGGCGGGATGGCGGCTATGGAAGTTGGCGACCAGCACCATGAAATCGGCCACCAGATCGGCCAGCGAATGGAAGCCGTCCGCCACCAGACTCTGGGCATGCGCGAAAATGCCGACGACGATTTGCGTGACCGTCAGGACCAGGTTTACGGCCACGCTGACCCACGTTACCGTGCGGCCCTCGTGATAGCGACTGTCGTCGATCGGCAGGCGCGTTGAGACGGGAAGCTCCTCGCTGCTCATGGCGACGAATTGTACCGGCGCCGGCCTGATAATATTTCGCCATCCCAGGCTCGACCGAGCCGATCCAACCGAGTTGTCCAAACACTCCATGCAGACCGCCACCATCAGCTTCGACCGCTTCAACGCCCTCGCCGACAACGACGCCCAGGAGCGCATCCGCGCCGCGCGGGCGCGCCTGGGCAAGCGCGCGGTCATCCTCTGCCACCACTACCAGCGCGCCGACGTCTTCAAGCATGCCGACCTGACCGGCGATTCGTTGAAGCTCTCCCGCTTGGCCTCGCAATCCGACGCCGAGTTCATTGTCTTCTGCGGCGTGCACTTCATGGCCGAGGTGGCGGACATCCTCTCGCGCCCCGAACAGATTTCCATCCTGCCGGACCTCGCCGCCGGCTGCTCGATGGCCGACATGGCCAACCTGGCCAAGGTCGAGCGCGCCTGGCGCGAACTCGCGACGGTGCTCGACCCCGACGAGCAGTTCACCCCGGTCACCTACATCAACTCCGCCGCCGACCTGAAGGCCTTCTGCGGCGAGCATGGCGGCATCGTCTGCACATCGAGCAATGCCCCGAAGATCCTCGACTGGTCGTTCCGGAAGCGCCCCAAGGTGCTGTTCTTTCCCGACCAGCACCTCGGCCGCTGGAGCGGCCACAAGATGGGCATCCCCCTGGACGAAATGGTGCTGTGGAACCCGGACCTGGAAATGGGCGGTCTGACCGCCGACCAGATCAGGAAGGCCAGGATCATTCTCTGGCACGGCTTCTGTTCCGTGCATCAGATGTTCCAGCCGGCCCACATCGCCCGTTTCCGCGAACAATATCCCGACGGACACGTGATCTCCCATCCCGAATGTTCCTTCGAAGTCTGCCAGGCGTCCGATCACATCGGCTCGACGGAAACCATCATCAGAACAGTCAAGGATGCGGCGCCGAATACCCGCTGGCTGGTCGGCACCGAGTTGAACCTGGTCGAGCGCCTGGCCGACGAAGTGAAGCACGAGGGCAAGATCGTCCACTTCATGTCCTCCACCATCTGCATGTGCTCGACCATGCAGCGCATCGACCCGCAGCACCTGGCCTGGACCCTGGAGAATCTGGCCGAGGGCAACGTGGTCAATCGCATCGTCGTGCCCGCCCACGAAGCCGCGCCGGCGAAGGTGGCGCTGGAGCGGATGCTGGCGGCATCCTGAATCCGGCGATGACCCCGACCCTGCACATCGCGACATACAACATCCACAAGGGCTTCTCGCAGTTCAACCGGCGCATGGTGGTGCACGAACTGCGCGAAACGCTGCGGGCGCTGGCGCCGGACATCGTTTTCCTGCAGGAAGTGCAGGGCCTGCATCTGGACCATGCCGAGCGCCACGACGCCTGGCCCGACGAACCGCAACACGAGTTCCTGGCCGCCGACGTCTGGCACAACACCGCCTATGGCCGGAACGTGATCTACGAGCGCGGCCATCACGGCAACGCGATCCTGTCGCGCCTGCCGATCGTCACCAGCCACAATCAGGATGTCACCCATCTGCGCTTCGAACGGCGCGGCCTGTTGCACTGTGCCATCGACGTTCCAGGTCTCGCGCGGCACCTGCATTGCGTTTGCGTGCACCTGTCGCTGTTCGGCCGCTCGCGGCGCCGGCAACTGGATGCCCTGGCCAGCCGGCTGGAGACCACCGTGCCGGCCGATGCGCCACTGATCGTCGCCGGCGATTTCAACGACTGGCGCAACCGCGCCCACGACCTGCTGGCCGAGCGAATGGGGCTGACCGAAGTCTTCGCCGGCGTGGTCGGCCGGCCACCGAAGAGCTTTCCCAGCACATTGCCGGTACTGCGCCTGGACCGCATCTACGTGCGCGGTTTCAGCATCGAACGCGGCGAAGTCCATTTCGGCGCGCCCTGGTCGCAGATCTCGGACCACGCCGCGCTCTCCGCCCATCTGTTGCCGCTGCCTGCCGCCGGGCCATGAGAGCGACTTTCCTCGCCGGCAACCGCGTCACGTTGCTGGAATCCGGCGCGGACTACTTCCCTGCCCTGCTCGCCGCCATCGATGGCGCCCGCACCGAGATTCACCTGGAAACCTACATCTATGCCGACGACGCCACCGGCCGGGCTGTCACGACCGCCCTGGCGCGGGCGGCGCGGCGCGGCGTGACCGTGCGCCTGATGGTCGACGGCTTCGGCGCCCGCGAGTTCCCGACCACGCAGGGCGGCGAACTGATCGACGCGGGCGCCGAAGTGCAGGTCTATCGGCCGGAGGTGGCGAGATTTCGCCTGCGCCGTCACCGCCTGCGCCGCCTGCATCGCAAGCTCTCCGTCATCGATGGGCGCATCGCCTTCGTCGGCGGCATCAACATCATCGACGACATGGATACGCCGGGGCAGATTCCGCCGCGCTTCGACTACGCCGTCACCGTGGAAGGCCCATTGCTGGAGACCATCCACCTCGCCATGCGCCATCTCTGGCAACTGGTGCGCTGGGCCACTTTCCGCCACCGGCTTCCGGAGCCCGCCTCGCTCGTGGTGGCGTCGGCGCCGCGCGGCACCATCGAGGCCGCTTTCCTGCTGCGCGACAACCTCCGCCACCGGGGCGACATCGAAGAGGCCTATCTCGACGCCATCGAATCGGCCACGCGGGACGTGATCCTGGCCAATGCCTACTTCCTGCCCGGCCGGCGCTTCCGCCATGCGCTGATGGCGGCCGCCGCGCGCGGCGTTCGGGTCACGCTCCTGCTACAGGGGCGGGTCGAGTACGTGATGCTGCACTACGCCACCCAGGCGCTCTACGGCAGCCTGATCGCGGCCGGCGTGCGCATCGTCGAATACCGGCGCGGCTTCCTGCACGCCAAGGTGGCGGTGGTGGATGGCCGTTGGGCGACCGTCGGCTCGTCGAACATCGACCCGTTCAGCCTGCTGCTGGCGCGGGAAGCCAACGTGGTGGTGCGCGATGCCGGGTTCGCCGCGAACCTGTGCGACAGCCTGGAAAGGGCCATGATTCAGGGTGGCGTCGAAATACGCCGCGAAGACCTGAAGCGCCGCCCGCTGCTGCGGCGGGCCGCCAACTGGTTCGCCTATGCCGCCGTCCGGCTGGCGGTCGGCCTGACCGGCTACGGCGCCGGCCGCGAGTATCGCGCTTAGTATGCTAAGGTGTTTTCGAAGACCGGTCCGATGAAGACCGGCTTTGCCATCGCCACCCAATCATCGGAGGAGGCCTCGTGAGAAAAGGACAACTGAAATCGATGGCCGGCGCGGTATTGCTGGCCTGTGCCGCGCCGGGATTCGCCGCTGGTTTTTCCAACCTCTATTTCTTCGGCGACAGCCTCACCGACTCCGGTGCCTTCACCAACCTGGTCGGGCCGACCGTCAATAGGTTCACCAACAACCCGGGCACCGTCTGGTCCGAGAACCTGGGCAGCCGCTACGGCATCGCCGTCACCCCCGGCTATTCGCTGAACCCGGCCACGGCCCAGTTCACAGCCACGGGCGGCAACAACTACGCCATCGGCGGCGCGCGCATGGAGGGCACGCCAGGCGTCTTCTCGGCCAGCGCCGCCATCGCGGCCAACATCGTTCCGGTTGCCGGCCAGATAGGCGCGAACCTCCAGCAAACGGGCGGCATCGCCACGCCGGGCGCCTTGTATGCGATATGGGCCGGCGCCAACGACGTCTTCTACCAGGCCGGCATCGTCGGGGCCACCGGTGCCTCGGCCATTCCCGCCGCCAGCAACGCCATCGTCGCCGCCGGCAGCGCCGAAATCGCCCAGATTGCCCGTCTGCGCGGGGCCGGGGCGAGCCGCATCGTGGTTGTGGCCCTGCCGGACATGGGCCTGACGCCCTATGGCGCCCAGAATCCCGCGACGACCGGCGCGCTGCTGACCCAGCTCTCCGCCGGCTACAACACGGTGCTGAGCCAGGGCCTGCAGAGCATTGGCGCCACCGACGTGCTGTTCCTCGATCCGCGCCCGCTGTTCGCCGACATCGTCGCCCGCCCGGCCGCCTGGGGCGTGACCAACACGACGGTTCCGGCCTGCGGCGCCAGCTCGTCGCTCGGTTGCGGACCGGCGCAGCAAATTCCCGATTCGGCCAATTTCCTGTTCGCCGACGGCGTCCACCCCACCGTTTACGCCCATCGCATCATCGCCGAGTGGGCCTACGCAAGCATCGAGGCGCCGAGCCGCCTCTCGGCCATGACCCAGTTGGCCATCGGCAGCCTGGATGGCCAGTGGCGGGCCATCGACGCCCGCCTGCAAGGCCCCGCCGCACCCGGCCTGCACGCGTTCGCCAGCGCCGACCACGCGCCGGCCCGCCAGGATGCCAGTTCGACCCTGCCGTGGACATCCGGCCATACCAACAGCATCACGGTCGGCGTGGAAAAGCGCTGGCAGGAAGCGGTGGCTGGCGTGGCGCTGGGTTATGCCGACGCCGGCTTCGACTTCGATCACGGCGCCGGCAACATCGACTACACGCAGACCACGCTGTCGGTTTTCGGCCGCCTGGACCTCGATGCCGCCTACCTCGACGGCACCTTCAGCCACGCCTCGCTGGACTTCGACACCCGGCGCAATCTTGGCCCGCTGTCGAACCCCGGCAGCGCCAGCGGCAAGCAATGGGGCCTGAAGCTGGGCGCCGGCTACAACCTGACCAGCGGCAAGCTGACCCACGGGCCGGTCGCCGCGCTGCTCTGGCAAACGGCGGAGGTGGACACCTTCGCCGAGTCCGGGCCCACCGCCATGTCCTTCGGTTCGCAGTCCCGCCAGTCCTTCCGCCACCGTCTCGGCTGGCAGGCCAGCTGGCTGCTGCCGATGACCGGCGCCAACCTGTCGCCCTACCTGCGCCTGACTCACGAGAAGGAACACAAAGAGCGGCAGGGTTCGCTGGCCGCCGGCTTCGTCGGCTCGCCGTTCCGCTTCGACACGCCGCTGGCCAACGACACGCGCGGCTACGGCCTCCTTGCGCTGGGCGCCAACGTGCAGATGGCGAAGCTGAGCGCCCATGTCGGCGCCACCACCACGCTCGGCCAGTCGGGGCGACGTCAGGAGTCGCTATCGCTGGGGATCAGCATCCCGTTCTGACCGGACACCATTCCCGACTCCGCCGGCACCCGGGCCAGGCGCCACTCGGCCAGCGCCCAGGCCCACACTTCGGCCACCGGGGCGGCCGCCAGCCCGGCCGGCGGCGCCTGGCCAAGAAAATTCAGCGCCGCCACCAGCACCGCCGCCGCATTGCCGGCATCGATGGCTGGCGCCCGGGTCTGCTTGGAGAGCTTCTCGCCGTCGGCATTCACCACCACCGGCAGATGCGCGTAAGCCGGCGTCGGCCAACCCAGACGGCGCTGGAGAAAAATCTGCCGGGGCGTGGAATCGAGCAGATCGGCGCCGCGCACCACGTGCGTCACGCCCTGATCCGCATCGTCCACCACGACCGCCAGTTGGTAGGCGAAGTAGCCGTCGGCGCGCAGCAGCACGAAGTCGCCAACGTCCCGCGCCAGTTGCTGGCGCCGCCGGCCACGCAACGCGTCGTCGAAGGCGATCTCCGTCGGGTCGACCCGCAACCGCCACGCCCTGGCCGCCTTGCCGGCCGGTAAACCGGTGCGGCAGGTACCCGGATAGATCGCGGCACCATCGACGGACAGCGCCGCATCGGCCAGTTCCCGCCGTGTGCAGGCGCAGGGATAGACATCGCCGGACATCAACAGACGGTCGAGAATCTCCCGATAGCGCGCCGTGCGCCGGCTTTGCACCAGCACCGGTCCATCCCATGCGAAACCGAAGGCGTCCAAGGTGCGCAGGATGTCATCGGCCGCGCGGCCCGAGCAGCGTGGCTGATCGACATCCTCCATGCGCAACAACCAGCGGCCGCCCCGCGTGCGCGCCTCCAGAAAGCTGCCCAGCGCCGCCACCAGGGAACCGAAATGCAGCGGCCCGGTGGGGCTGGGCGCGAAGCGGCCCACATAGTCACAAGAATTCATCGGCATCGGCACACCACACACCGGACCACGGCCAACGCAGCCAACATGCCAAGTGGAAAGTCCTTTATCATATGCAAAGAAGCTGATTCACTCCCCGAACAACCCTCCCCCGTTTTCCGATTGTCATGCCCAACCGCGCCGTTCTGCGTGCCCGCAAGGCCACGTCATTTTCCCCGATTCTCCTTGCCATCCTGGGCGCCTGCCTGACCGCGCCGGGCACCGCCCTGGCGCAATTCGCGCCGGGCGCCGACGCGGCCACCGCCGCACGCGAACAACGCCGCCAGGAAGAGCGGATCAATGCCATCCGGCAACAGCAGGAGCGTACCACCGACGTCCGGCGCACCGCGCCGCCGCCGATCGAACCGACCCGCCTGCCGGAGGAGACCCCCTGCTTCGTCATCGACCGGCTGACCCTGAGGGGCGACACGGGCAACGACTTCGCCTGGCTGCTCAAGGCGGCCGCCGGCCCGCTGGGCGACGACCCGCCGCAAGGCCGCTGCCTGGGCGGGCAAGGCATCAACCTGGTGCTCAAGCGACTCCAGAACAGCCTGATCGCCCAGGGCTACATCACAACCCGCATCGCCGCCGAGCCGCAGGATCTCAAGACCGGCGAACTGACCCTGGCGCTCACCCCGGGCCGTATTGGCGACATCCGCTTCGCGCCCGACACCGCCGGCGGCGCCAGCCTGTGGGCCGCCATCCCGGCCCGGTCCGGCGACCTCCTCAACCTGCGCGACATCGAGCAGGGCCTGGAAAATCTCCGCAATGCGCCCACCGCCGACGCCGACGTGAAGATCCTGCCGGCCGAGCAACCGGGCCAGAGCGATCTGGCCGTCGCCTATCGGCAGGCGTTTCCCCTGCGCACCACCCTGGCCGCCGACGACAGCGGCACCAAGGCCACCGGCAAGTATCAGGGTAGCCTGACGCTCGCCTACGACAACCCGACCAGTCTCAACGACCTGGTCTATGTCACCCTCAACCACGATCTCGGCGGCCATGGCGGGCGCGGCACCGACGGCGCCATCCTCCACTACGCGATTCCCTTCGGCTACTGGCAGGCCTCGGCCACCTATGATCGCGGCAACAACCACCAGACCATCGCCGGGGCCTTCCAGAACTACGTCTACAGCGGCCGCAACAGCAACGCCGAAGTCAAGCTGGCGCGGCTCGTCCATCGTGACGGCGCCAGCAAAACCACGGTGGCCGTCGGCGCCTTCCAGCGCAGCGCCAACAACTACATCGACGATACCGAGGTCGAGGTCCAGCACCGGCGCACCGGCGGCTGGCTGGCGACGTTGAATCACCGCCACTTCCTCGGCGCGGCCATGCTCGACGCCTCCCTCGGCTACAAGCGTGGCACCGGCGCCTTCGGTTCGCTCAGCGCCCCCGAGGAAGCATTCGGCGAAGGCACTTCGCACTACCGGATCGCCACCGCCGACCTCACCTTCAGCACGCCCTTCACGCTGGCCGGCAAGCGCCTCCAGTACCTGATCAACTGGCGTGGCCAACTGGACCGGACCCGGCTCGCCGCCCCCGAGCGCTTCGTCATCGGCGGCCGCTATACCGTGCGCGGCTTCGACGGCGAGACCATCCTTTCCGCCGAACGCGGCTGGCTGGTGCGCAACGAAATCGCCACCGCGGTGGTACCGGGCGTCGAAGGCTATCTCGGCGTCGACTACGGCGAAGTCGGCGGCCCCACCGCCGACCTGCTGATCGGCAAGCGGCTGGCCGGCGCCGTGGTCGGCGCGCGCGGCATGTTCAAGAAGTTGCGCTACGACGTCTTCGTCGGCACACCCATCCACAAGCCCAGCGGCTTCGTCACCGCCCGCGCCAGCGCGGGCTTCAATCTCAGCATCAGTTTCTAAGGGTCGCCGCCCATGAACCAGCATCGTCATCGCCTCGTCTTCAACGTTCGCCGCGGGCTGCTGATGGCGGTGGCGGAAACCGCGCGCGCCCAGGGCAAGGCGACGGGCGAAAGCGGCCCGCGCGCCGCAAGCAACGACACGCGCCCGACGCCACGCCACGCCGCCCGACTGGCCGCACACCGGCCCTTGGCGCTGCTGCTGACCCTGCTCGGCGCGCAAGCGGCCCTGGCGCCGGCGGCGCTGGGCCAGATCGTCGCCTACCGCAACGCCCCCGGCAGCCAGCGGCCGACGGTGCTCAACGCCGGCAATGGCGTGCCGCTGGTCAACATCCAGACCCCCACCGGCGCCGGCGTTTCGCACAACACCTACAGCCAGTTCGACGTCGACGACAAGGGCGCCATCCTCAACAACTCGCGCAAGGGCGCCGACAGCCAACTGGCCGGCCCGGTGGCTGGCAACCCCTGGCTGGCGCGCGGCACCGCCCGGGTGATTCTCAACGAAGTCGTCTCCAGCAACCCCAGCAAGCTGCGCGGCGCCATCGAAATCGCCGGCGACAAGGCCGAACTGGTCATCGCCAACCCCGCCGGGATCGACGTCGACGGCAGCGGCTTCATCAACGCCAGCCGCGCCACCCTCACCACCGGCAAGACCACCCTGAGAAACGGCGCCATCGAAGGCTACGAAGTTCGCCAGGGCACCGTTTCCGTCGGCAGCCGGGGGCTGGACGCCAGCCAGACCGACTACACCGCCGTGCTCGCCCGCGCCGTCAAGGTCAATGGCTCGATCTACGCCAAGGAACTCAAGGTGGTCACCGGCGCCAACCAGATCAGCGCCGACCACAAGCAGGTGAAGCCGATCGCCGGCACCGGCCCGGCGCCCGAATTCGCCCTCGACGTCGCCGAACTCGGCGGCATGTACGCCGGCAAGATCACCCTGATCGGCACCGAGGCCGGCGTCGGGGTACGCAACGCCGGCAAGATCGCCGCCAGCGCCGGCGAGGTCGTCATCACCATCGACGGCAAGCTGGTGAACAGCGGCCAGATCGTCGCCGAGGGCAACGCCGACCTCGATGTCGGCGGCGGCCTCGACAACCCGGGGAGCGCCTACGCGCGCGGCGCGATCAAGGTGGTTACACGCCGCACGGTAAGCAATACCGGCTTGATCGCCGCCCAGGGCGACGCCACGCTGATCGCCGCCGGCGACGAGGGCGAAATCGCCAGCCTGGCCGGCTCGGCCCTGATCGCCGGCCTGATGCCCGACGGCACCTTCTCCGCCGCCGGCAACCTGACCCTCGAGGCCGGCCGCCGCTTGCAGGCCAACGGCCAGAACCACGCCGGCGAGAGCCTCAAGGCCACCAGCCCCGTGATCGGCGTCTGGGGCAGCGACACCAGCGCGCCCATCGTCCGGCTGGAGGCATTGCCGAACAACCGCCGTTCGCGAACGCGGCGCGACCCCAATGGCAACCTCCTCGCGACGGGCGACGACGCGGCAACCGGCGCCATCGACGCCAGCGATGCCACCATCGTCGCCGACCAGTTGTTCGCCGCCCTGACCGACGGCGTGCTGCGCACCGACAAGGCAATCATCTCCACCGCGCAACTCGAGATCGGTGCCCACGGACTGAGCAACCGGGGCGGCCAGCTCGTCCAGACCGGCGCCGCCGCCCTGACCATCGACCTGCCCGGCCAGCTCGACAATACCGGCGGCACTCTCTACGGCAAGGGCGCCACCACCATCGCGGCGGCGGCCATCCAGAACGATGGCGGCACCCTGGGCGCCGGCGGCGGCCTGAACGTCCGGTCCAGCGGCCATATCGCCAACGGCAGCGGCTGGATCGGCGGCGCCACCGGCACCCAGGTCGACGCCGGCAGCCTCGACAGCGCCGGCTGGATCGATGGTACGGTCGTCACCCGCGCCACGCTCGCCAACAGCGGCACCATCAACGGCAACGCCAGTGCCGGCACCGATCTTGCCAACAGCGGCCTGATCCAGGGCTCGGCCGGCGCCGGCCGCGATCTCGGCAACCTGGGGACCATCGCCGGCAATGCCAGCGCCGGCCAGTCGCTCGGCAATTCCGGTTCGATCGGCGGGTCCGCCAGCGCCGGCGGCGATCTGACCAACGCCGGCGGCATCGGCGGCGACGCCCTGGCCGGCGGCCACCTGAGCAATGCGGCAGCCGGCTCGATCGGCGGCTCGGCCTCCGCCGGCGGCGCGCTCGACAACGCGGGAACCATCGGCGGTGGCGCGCAAGCGGTCGGCAAGCTCGACAATAGTGGCCGCATCGCCGGCGGCGCCATGGCCGGCACCGACCTGAAGAACACCGGCAAGATCGGCGGCGACGCGCTGGCCGGCGGCAACCTCGGCAACTCGGGCGGCATCGGCGGCACCGCCTCGGCGGGCGCCAGCCTGAGCAACAGCGGGTCCATCGCCGGTTCGGCCTACGCCGGCGGCGACCTGGGCAACTCGGGCAGCATCGGCGGCAATGCCTCGGCCGGCGGCAACCTCGGCAATGGCGGTTCCATCGGTGGCTCGGCCGGTGCCGGTGGCAACCTGAGCAACAGCGGTGGCATCGGCGGTTCGGCAAGTGCCGGTGGCCAGCTGAGCAACAGCGGCGGCATCGGTGGCTCGGCCTCGGCCGGCGGCGGCCTGGACAACGCCGGTGCCATCGGCGGTTCCGCGAGCGCCGGCGGCGATCTAGGCAACGCCGGCAGCATCGGCGGCTCGGCCAGCGGCGCCAACATCGACAACACCGGCAACATCGGCGGTTCCGCCTACGCCATCGACCGGATCGACAACAGCGGCGCCATCGGCGGCAACGGCGGCAATATCACCATCGGCGCCAACAGGATCACCAACACCGGCACCCTGGGCGGCACCAGCGGCAACACCACCGTCAGCGCCCAGACCATCGACAACCGGCTGGGCCTGATCCGGGCCGGCCAGGACCTGATCGTCGCCAGCACCGGCCAACTCGACAACAGTGACGGCAGGATCGCCGCCGGCGGCCTGCTGGCCATCGTCGACGCCAACACCAATGCCAATGCCAGCGACAAGACCCTGACCATCGCCAACACCCGTGGCAGCCTGTCGGCCGGTACCAATCTGGTCATCGACAGCGCCCGCCTGAGCTTCGACGGCAGCGTCGTCAGCCAGGGCGACTTCAGCGCCGCGCTCCAGGGCGACTACACGCGCGGCAAGGGCGACGACTTCTTCCAGGCCGGCGGCGCGGTCTCGCTCAGCTTCACCGGCACCGTCACCAACGACACCGTCTGGCACGTGGACCGGGGCCTGGGCGTCACCGGCGGCCAGGTGATCAACACCGGCGAGATCAGCTCCAACGGCACCACGCTGGTCCAGGCCACGGCCGGCACGCTCAGCAACCCGGGCCTGATCCAGGGCGACAAGGTGATCGTCCTCGGCGTCGACCTCGCCAACCAGGGCGGCCAGATCCTCGGCAACACGCTGACCGCCGTGTTCACCGGCCACGTCGACAACACCGGCGGCAGGATCGACATCGCCGGCGCCGCCGACCTGCAAGCCGGCGGCCATCTGATCAACGACGCCGGCCGCATCGACACCGGCAGCCTCAACCTCGCCGTCGGCGGCAACCTCGCCAACAAGACCCTGACCGAGCACCAGCGCGCCGGCATCACCGCCCGCACCGGCGACCTCGTCCTCGATGTCG
The DNA here is from genome assembly GCA_044220545.1 of Rhodocyclaceae bacterium. Taxonomy (GTDB): domain Bacteria; phylum Pseudomonadota; class Gammaproteobacteria; order Burkholderiales; family Rhodocyclaceae; genus Fen-999. The sequence goes on from JBGAQX010000020.1 coordinate 44,433, forward strand.
GCGGCGATCTGACCATCCAGGGCGCCGACCTCACCGCCGCCGGCAAGCTGACCGGCTTCGTGCTCGGCGACATCCAGGTGGACGCTCTCGCCATCGACCGGCACAGCGCCGAGACACGCGGCACCGCCGCCTGGTTCGTCGACGCCGCCCGGTCTTCGAGCAGCGAAACCAGCACCAGCCACCTCGCCGCCGACCTCCACGCCGGCGGCGACCTGTCGCTGATCGCCGGCGGCAACGCCCGCTTCCAGGGCACCGACATCACCGCCGGCGGCGACCTGACGCTGGGCGCGGTCACCGGCAACCTGAGCATCGGCGCGGCGATCGACCGTACCGTCAGCCACAGCAGCCAGTTCGCGCCCGACGCCATGGCCAATCTCGGCGACGCCACCGGTAGCACCGGCGGGCTGCTGACCACCACCGACAGCAGCCGCCAAACCGCCGTCGGCGGCCGGCTCGGCGCCGGTGGCGACATGGACCTGCTGGCCGGCCACGACCTGAGCCTGAGCGGCGTCGATGCCGGCGCCGGCGGCAAGCTCCAAGTACTGGCCGGCCACGACATCGTCGCCGGCAGCCTGGCGATCGCCGACAGCAGCGCCCGCCAGACCGAAGACACCCGCCCGGCCAACCCCGACGACTTCTGGGCGGCACCCTCCCAGGACAGCAGCCAGCACGGCACCACGACCAGCCAGGTCGGCGGCCACTTCAGCGGCGCCACTGGCGTCACCTTCAGCGCCGGCCACGGCAACCCCTTCGACGCGACGATGGTCGCCGATGTCCAGGCCGCCCGCCAGGCCGCCGGCCTGGCCGCCGACGCCAGCACCACCGTCCCGGATGGCACCCCCACCCCCGGCAGCCTGAGCCTCGCCGGCGTCGCCATCGCCGCCGGCGGCGCGGCCAAACCTGCGGATCTGGTCCTGGTCGCCGCCGGCAACCTCGCCATCGCCGCCGCCTGGGACAGCGCCAGCACCACGACCACCCCCGCCGCCAGCGCCAACCCGCTGCTTGCCCGCCTGCTCGGCCAGGCCAGCGGCCCGACCACCACCGCCACGGTCGGCAATGTGCTCGGCCAACTGTCGGGCCAGAACGTCACGCTCCAGTCCGACACCGGCCACCTCACCCTCGCCGGCCTCGACATCCGGGCCAGGAACGACCTCACCACCTATAGCGGCGGCGACACCCGCATCGCCGCGTCCACCCTCGCCGCCGGCCACGACCTGGCCGCCCAGGCCCAGGGCCGAATGAGCATCGAGGGCATGATCCAGAATCCCGCCTCGGCATCCGGGGTCCTCGCCACCGCCGACACCACCGGCAACGACCATACGCCCACCTCGGCGGTCGCCAGCCTCTCGGCCGGCCACGACCTCACCGTCACCGGCATCAAAGGCCTGGAGGCCCGCGCCGTCGATCTCGCCGCCACCAACGCGCTCTCCCTCACCACCCTGGGCACACTGGTCGTCGCGGGCGGCGTCGACCACGTGCAGCGCGGCGCCGATTTCATCCGCGACACCGCCCGCGCCAGTACCCTCGCCGGCAAGACCATCACCCTCGCCGCCCTGGGCGAGAAGACCGAGGGTGGCCAAAGTAGCGACATCGCCCTCGCCCACGTCGCCCTGACCAGCACCGGCAAGACCAGCCTCCTGGCCACCGGCGACATCGCCATCGATCCGGGCGCCAATTACAGCTTTGAGCACTGGACGGAAAGCCACAAGAGCGGCGGCTGGTTGCGCAAGAAGACCACCACCATCGACCACGTCCGCGAATACACCACCGTCCTGCCCAGCAGCCTCCAGACCGGCGCCCTGGACATCCATGCCGAGGGCGACATCCGCCTCGCCGCCACCAAGATCGACACCGGCGACAACCTCTCCCTCCTCGCCGGCGGCAACATCGACTATCTGGCCGCCCACCATGAGTCGTATGAGCACGACGAGAGCCATACCCGCAAGAGCCTGTTCGGCATCTTCACCTACGGCCGAAGTTCCACCAGCCACACCGCCCGGGATCAAACCGCCCTGGTGACCTCCGTGCAAAGCGCGGCCGACGTCTTCTCCCATTCGGCGGGCGACACCACCCTGGAAGGCACCCGCATCGCCGCCACCGGCAAGGTCCAGGTGCTGGCCGACCAGAACCTCGACCTCCGCGCCGCCGGGAACACCGCCTTCGTCGAAGACAAGGCCGAATCCTGGAGCCTGGTCGGCAAGAGTTCGACCTATGCCCTGAACCACAAGGTCAAGGACGAGACATCGACTTCGAGCACGACCCTGACCGGCGCCCATCTGGCCGGCCACAGCGTCGAGCTGGTGGCCGGCGGCAATGCCCATCTGGTGGCGACCACCCTGCTCGGCCAGACCGGGGTGACGGTGCTGGCCGGCGGCACGGTGCTGATCGAGGCGGGCCAGGAGACGTTCTCGACCCATCATGAGCACAAGGAGAGCGGCCACGGCCTGAGCGTGGTGAAGACCGATGGCCGGGACCACTTTGCCGGCCCGAACGAGAACTTCGAGAAGCTGAAGGACAACGGCTCGACCGCGACGCCGGTCTTCAGCGTCATCGAGAGCGCCAAAGGCCCGGTGACGATCTCCGGCGGGCTGGATGTGGCGCTGCTGGGGACCAAGATCACCGCCGCCACCGACGTCAATCTGACCGCCGGCCAGCGCTTGTTGCTCGGCGGGGCGCTGACCACGACCAGCCGCGACAACGAGCGGGAGAAGGGCACCTTCATCGCCCGGATGCGCGACGGCGCGTCGCTGGAAACGCAAACCGGGACGGTGGTGCCGAGCTCGATCGACGCCGGCGGCAAGCTGAGTCTCACCGCCGGGACGGTGGTGGAGCTGGGCGCGGTGGATCTGAGGAGCGGCGGGGCGACGGTCTTCACGGCGCCGGGCGTGAGTTTCATCGCGGAGCGCAACAGCGATTATCTGAGCCACAAGGTCTGGGACAAGGATCGCGGTTACGAGGTCAACAAAGGCGATGGCCATGTCGATGAGCGGCTGACCCTGGCGACCATCGATGCCCAGGGCGGGCTGACGCTGCCCGAGACCACCAAAGTCTCGGTGCAACTGGACGGCCATGGGCTGGATCCGGCCGGCAACGCGGTGGCCAGCGCGGCGGGCAGCGAGCGGCTGACGACGGTGACGCCGGAGCAGTTCAAGACCCTGGCCAACCAGCTCTCGCTGCAACCGGGCATGGCCTATCTGGCGGATCTGGCCAAGCGGAGCGATATCGATTGGCAGGCCGTTGCCACGACCCACCAGCAGTGGGACTACCAGACGCAGGGGCTGACCCAGACGGGGGCCATCGTGCTGACGGTGGTGGTGGCGATCGTCGCCGCGCCGGCCGCCAATGCGGTGGGGGCGGCGGCCGGGGGCGCGGTCGGCGGTGGCGCGGCCGGCGCCGCGGTCGGCGCAGCCGCCAGCGCCGGCTTCACGTCGCTGGCCACCAGCGCGGCGATCTCCTTCGCCAACAACGGCGGCGATCTGGGCAAGACGCTCGACGATCTGGGGTCGAGCGAGACGATCAGAGGCATGGTCAGTTCGATGCTGACCGCCGGAGTGGGGCAGTACTTCAGCGGCACCTATAATCTGGAAAACTTCGCCGGCAAGATCGTCGCCGGTTGCGCCGCCGGGGAATTGAGCGGTTCGGACTGCAAACATGGCGCCACCAGCGCAGCTGTTTGGCAGGGGCTGGCTTGGGGGGCCAATGAAATGCGGCAAAACATGATCAATGACTCAAGGAAGTCCCCTGGAATCATCGGCACGGAAGATAAGACAGTCCTCTCCAATCAGTCGGGCCAGAGTGTCGGGGTCAACGGTGACAACTTCAAGCTGGCAGGGGGACGGGTTGATTTTGAGGCGCTCTGCCAAGAGAATCAGTGCCTCAGAAACAGCCAGACAGGTGAATATATTCTCGACAATCAAGGAAGGGTTCAGTTTAACGGAAACCTCTCCGCATACTTGGATTCACATCCCGAGTTGCGCAGCCCGATGGGCGGTTGGCAAGGGGGATTGGGCCAATTTGGGTTCTTCAACTATCAACCCGGCAGTTTCTGGGATCGGCTGGCGGAAGCCTATGCGGGTTCGCATGACAAAGAAAACAGCTTCATCTGGTACGACCCCACAGGCAACATTCGGAGCGATGTCAACGGAACTTGGCTAGGCACCATAGGCAACATCACCAACTACACCAACGTACTCCTAGCCACACCCTTTGCCATCGCAACACTCATTCCGCCCGAGTTCCCGCAGGCAATTCGAGTCGGGATGAACGCGAACAAATCCACCCAAAGGCCATGAAACCGCGACTTTTCTTCGCCGCTACCGTTGCCGCCGTTCTATCGGGATGTGCGATGCCAGTGACCGACGATGAAGTCGACTGGCGGACTCCAATTTTGTCGCGGGGAGGTTGCCCTGACTTGTCGGGAACCTATACCACAGGCATGCCTTTGGACCACTTTGAGAACTGTCCCCTGCCGCAGTGTGCAAAATCTCAGCCTGTTGGGCTGTTGCTGCTAGTGGCAGGGCCAGCGGCGAAGCCGTCCCTCCCCAACGTCGTCATCGAACGAATGAGAGACTTCCCTCGGGAAGTAGGCGATCAGACTACCGGCAACAACTACCTTGCCAAAGTTACGCACGATTCTCACGCCATCGAGATTCGGATTCAAGATGAGACGGGAACCGTCTTTCTCAAAGGCCATATCCCATCGAATCACCCCTCGATCGGTTGCTATAGAGACGCACTCATCATTCGAAGGGTCGCACACCTTGGCGGAGCTGAAGGTGCAAAAGGAGTAGTCAAGTACTCGGAAGTCGAGCTTCGACGCAGGACGGACGGGAGCATCGTTGCTAGTCAATGGGAAAACAGTCGTGTTCGCAGCAGGTTGACCGGGGCACCCTCTGGCATCGCCAGGGATGTCCACGAGAGAGCATGGGTTTTCAAACTCATCCATCGGTAGCTTGATCCCAACTCCCCCCAAGAAGCCATGCTCTTTCGTGACCCTGCCCCGCTGTTCACGGGACCAAAGTGGAGCGACCTTACCTGAGCGCCGCCCAAGACGCCCACCATGCCATCTGCTTGGGTTGGGAATGAAATGCGGCAGAGCCAGATTGCCGATTCGCAGAACTTCAAGGGGATTTGCGATAGCTCGGGGCAGGTGCCTTTCGAACGTCAGCGGTACCAGCGTCGGGGTGGATGGTGATGGCTGGAAAATCGGTGGAGGGCGGATTGCCAACCTGGGCTCAACGCGCCAGCCGCAACATCACGGCAGTGCTGCGCTCGATCAGACTCTCGCCCCCCCCCCCCCGACGACGGCAGCCCCGATCCCTTCCTGATCGACCCCGCACAGAAGGCGGAGGCAACGCCCGTGGAGTTCCCGGCAAAGCGGCGGTGAATGAAGGTTGACGGACCACGGCCATGGGGGCATGGGCGAACCCTCCTCGCCGGCGACAACATCGACTATCTGGCCGCCCACCACGAGTCTTACGCCCACGATGAGAGCCATACCCGCAAGAGCCTGTTCGGCCTCATCACCTATGGCCGCAGTTCCAGCAGCCACACCTCAGTCAGACCGTCCCGGCTACTCGAATGGCACGCCGTATGAGGCAACTCGGGAAGCGGAATACCAAGACCGGGTGGGCGAGCTAAGACGCCACCGACATACGGCTCGATGATCGATAGCAAAATGCTGACTTTCACTTCAATGCCAAGGACATGGCCGCAAGAAATTCGTTTATCATGCGGCGCCCGGCAATTCGGCAATTCCTGAGTTTCTGTCTCGCTTGCCATCCCAACTATCTGTTGTCACTACGATCGCGAGCCATCATTGATCGCCTGCCCGTCCAACCCGACCCCGCTTTCCGACCTGGTCACTCTTGACTCGCTTTCCCCGGCGTCAGACCGCGGCGTTGAAAAGGTTTCCGATTCCTGCTGGCGGAGACCATCGATAACGAACGGCTGGATGGTCGTCCTGATCGCAACCGTCATCGGTGGTTGTACGGCTCGCCCGCCGCGCCCGGAGGCTATCGCCTTGCCGCCCGTCGGGATAACAGTCCCGGGCATGACCTTCCTGCCCTTGAACGAACCGGAGTGGCTGAGACTAAAGTCTTCATCCGGTGGATTCTCCCTGGCCAAGGCGGGCGCCGGACGCGACGAAACATTCGCTATCGAAGCACGCGCATTCCCGGTCGACAACCCTGATGCTTCGACCACATTCGCGGCGCAGGTCAAGGCACTCAACAACGCCCGGGCGTTGCCACCGCGCTACGTTCAACGTCACCATGAGTCGGCTCTTCGTCGAACCGGATCGCTGGATTGTGTTCGCTCGTACCTCGACATCGAAGACCGTCAAGCCGTGAAGCGCTCTTCCCCGGTTGTCGGCACGATGACGCTGGCGGTAGCGGATCACACTTGCATCGTTTCCGGAAGCCCGACCCGGGTGGCGTCCTTGTCCTACTCGCATCGGCATGACCCGGCGGACGCCGATCCCCAATTCCGCAAGAAGGCCGATGCCATACTTGATCGTGCTCGCTACGAGGCCCCGCGATGACCCAGCAAGAACCGGTTCTCTGCTCATTGAGCCAAACCATTTTCTTCAACCGCATGCGCTTTTTTTGGCTGACGCTGGCGCTCGCCATCCTGGCTACTGGCTGCGCCCGCCACCGGGCCGAGCCGGTGGCCGAAGAACCGGCGCCGTTGCCGGTGCTCGGGACCATCACGCTGGTGCCGGTGGAGCCGCCGGCCAATCTTTTCACCAACAATCGCAGTGCGCCAGTCATTGGCTGGCTGTGGGTCGGGCTAGCCAATTCCGTGCTTGACAAGAGCAAGTCGACCGACTTCGATGCCCTGCATGCGGACTACCGTCGGCAACTCGGCGAGAAGCTGACGCAGACGGTACGGCGGGAACTGGAGACACGCGGCTTCCCGGTACGCCTGGCCATGCGCGAAGAGGTCAAGCGCAACAAGGACAACATGGTCAAGTTCCGGAAATTTGTCGGTCACGAGGTTGTGCTCGACATTCAGTACGACGAGGTCGGTATGTATTCATCTCGACTGGATGTCAATTACCTGCCGCTGATGAGTACCTCGGTCTTCATGGCAAGGCCCGACGAGGGGGGCGAACTCCTGTTCGACTACAGCTATGTCTACGGCGCCTATGCGACCAAGACCCAGGACGGCTATATCGTCTCCGATCAGCGCTTCGCGTTTGACAGCTTCGAGTCACTGATGAACAAGCCCGAGTTGGTACGGAACTCACTTGACGAAGGCATCGAAAAGATCGCGCGCAATCTCGGCGACGACATCGCCGCCCAGTTCAGACCGCCGCCGCGGCCCGAGCGCCAAGCCAGACCGGCGCCACCCGCCCCGACTCCCGCGGCGGTCATTGAAACCGCCCCACAGCCGGCCAAGCCACCGGTCGGCGCCAAGACCAAGAAGCGCGGCGCGGCGAAAACGGTGGCCGCGCGATGAGCGGCCGGTCTATCGTCCTTGCTTCGCTACTGGCAGGGCTGATAGCGGGCTGCGCGTCGGTACCAATGGAAATGCCGCCGGATTCAGTGCGGCATCACGAACTGAGCACGGTGCGCCTGCTGTCGGAGGGAGTCGGGGTCATCGGCGACGGTTGCATCGGCGGTATGGCGATGGCCGGGTCGGTCGCCTATCAGGAAGAGTCGGTCGACTATGCCGGTGTCGCGCTTGCCCGCTTCAGCAAGTTTCTCGTCACTCAGGGCATCAAGGTCCATCGCCAGGTATTGCCCCTGCTCTGCGGCCAGTTGGTCGCTGGCGCCTCTGAGTTGCGCGTGGCCGAGGATGCCGACTCCAACGACCAGGCAATGACGCCGCCAGTCATCGTCAACGAGCATCTGCGCCGCAACCCGCGGCTGGCGCTGGCATATTCCGAGCTGCTGGGTGCCGCCGCCAGGATCGGGCCGACCGCCATTACCCAGGCGGCCACCGAGGTCGAAAGCTCACTCGACCTGAGCGCGGACACGGTCGCGGCATTGCGGCAAGAGCTAGGCTCCCCCTTGGTCTTTGTCGCTACCGTTCGCGGTACCCAGGTCTCCGGGCCGCGCAAATGGGCAACGGCAATCGCCACCGGCGTCGCCAGTTTGGCGATCTCCGGCGGAACGTTCGTGCAAATATCGACCAACGAGACGTTCACCGCCCACGCCCTGGTTCTGGTCGATCTCGAGCGCCGCAAGGCCATGTGGAAGACGGAGATCGTCGCGCCCAGGATCGATCCGCTCGACGCATCCTATCGAAAGCACCACATGCTCTTTTGGGAAGGGCATATGGCTCGGCCTTTCCTGCGCACACCGCTGGCCGGGGCGGCACTGGCGAAGATTGGCGCAAGTCCAGGGGGTGTGGCGATGGAGGCCACCGGGTCGGGAAAGACCGCCGCTCCATCGGCTGCGGAGATGACCGCCCCCAGAGCGCCATCGCCACCACCGTCGGCCGCCGCCCAGCGGGCGGGCAGGCGTCCGACCCTGGCCAAAGCCCCGGCAGCCTCGACCGCCCGTGCACCGGCCGGTTCGCGCTGACGGCCAACCGGCGACAGCGATTGGCGGATGGCACGCCAGCGCCGAAACAGGTAGCATCAGCATCCCCTAATACTCCAGCAGAGGACCTGCCATGGCCACCGTCGAACTGACGACCGACAATTTCAAGGATGTGGTTGCCAACAACGACATTCTCATCATCGATTTCTGGGCACCCTGGTGCGC
>JBGAQX010000021.1:0-148494 GCA_044220545.1 Rhodocyclaceae bacterium
GGTGGTGGCGATCACGTCGCCGGCCTTGCCACCGATCTGCTTGAACCAGCCCTGGCTGTGGCCGTAGGCGGCCAGCGCGAGGAGGAACAATGCGGCGAGCACCGCGTACAGCACCGAAGTCTTCCAGGACGAGGGCTTGGTTTCCTTGGTCTCGGCGCGGGACATCGGCATCCCTTGTTCAGTCATTTGTGCTTCCATTGTGTGTCTCCCAGTGATCAGGAAAGAACGTCGGCGACTCGACGGGAGCGCCTAGCGGCCGGCGCTCCCGCCTGTCTGTCACCTGCCGAGGCAGGTGATTGGCGATTACCAGCCGTTGTAGCCGTTGCCGCCGTTGTAGCGGTTGTTGCCCCAGCCATTGCCGTTGCCATTGCCCCAGCCGTCGCCATCACCGCTCATGTCGCCGCCCATGTTGAAGCCGAAGTTACCGCGAGCACGGCCATTGCCACGGGCATTGCCATTGCCGCGGCCGTAGCCGGAGCCATAACCGTCGCCACGACCGTAGCCGTTGCCATCGCCCCAGCCGTTGTTGTAATACGGGCGATTGCCGTAGTAGCCGGGGCCGGGGCCATAGGCCGCCGGGCCGCCGTACTGGGGGCCATTCACTTGCTGTTGCGGGGCGTTCTGCTGCGCGAAGGCCAGGCTGCTGGCGGCAACGGCCATAGAGATGGCCAGAACTTTGATCGCTGTTTTCATTTCACACTTCCTCCAAGGGTTGATCGTCTATGAGCTTCAAGTAGCCATGTGATCAGCGTTTGCTTTGTGAAACTAGGCCAGTGAAAGTGGTTTTCTCCACCGGACCGAAGCGCCGCCAAATACGCATTAGCAGTCGCTAATATAGAGCATAAGCTGGTTCGTATATGGGAATATTCTGATATTTTCCTCGAAGAAACTTATGGCCGGACCTCGTCTCCACTCCTGGCCACGGTCTTGAGTAGCACTGGCGGTCGCCTATTGTGCCAGTCTCAGCGGCTGGCCGGGCCGATTGGCCGGGTCTGCCAAGGCGGAAACGTGTCTCGGCCGGCCCACAAGCCAAGCCGATGAATCTTTGCCTGGAACTCCGCCTGCTGGTAGTTGCCGATCTCCTCCGTCGTCCAGGTACCGGCGCTGTGCGGCGCCCACCAGGCCAGACCGGCTTTGACCTGTTCCAGGCCGACGTCGACCTCTCGCGGGCAAGACGGTACATGACAACCTGCGGCCGCCACCATGACCTTGGCGAAAAGGGCATCGCCACGGACGGCCGCCTTCGACTCGACGCGTACTTCGCGCCCGGACGCCAGGGCTCCCAGGTTCTGCTGGGCGCGACCGCCGAAGCGATGCGAGTGGCCCGGCGCCTCAATTCCCGCAATGCGGACGGTGAATTGCACATGACTGCGGCCGTCGACAATCTTTAGCGTGTCGCCGCCGGTCACGGCCGTGACTCGTCCCATGAGCGTATCGGCCATGACGGCGGGTGCGATCACTGCTAGAAGCCAGGCTATCGAGCGCCTTGCCATCCGCTTATCCGGTTCGGTCAAGCCGCTTGCCCAATGCGGTGCGCATGCGCTCCAGCGCGGTGCTCAGCGTGGTTCGCGGGCAGCCGAAGTTGAGGCGGACAAACTGTCGGTAATCGTCGTTCGGGCCAAAATCGGCACCACCGGACAACCCCACCCCAGCGGCTTCGAAGAAACGTCGTGGCTCGTCGAGACCGGTTTCCGTGGCGTCGATCCAGGCCAGGTAGGTGGCCTCGACCGGCGCCAGGCGCAGCCCCGGCATCGCCGCCACCGCGGCGGCCACCCGGTCCCGATTGCCGCGCAGGTACTCGATCAGCGCCGCATGCCAGTCGGCGCAATCGCGCAACGCGGCCTCGCAGGCGACCAGGCCGAGCGTGTTCACGTGCGGCACGATGCCGCTCATGGCGCGCTGGAAGTCATGTCGCAGGCCTTGGTCGGGGATGACGGCGAAGGCACAGCCGAGGCCGGGGATGTTGAACGTCTTGGAAGGAGCCATCAGGGTGATGCTGCGCCGGCTCGCCTCCTTGCCCAGCATGGCAAATGGTCGATGGCGGCGCGGTCCCAGAACGAGGTCACAATGAATCTCGTCGGAGCAGACAATCAGATCGTGACGCTCGGCCAGGTCGGCGACGCTTTGCAACTCCTGATCGTTCCATGCGCGGCCGACCGGGTTATGCGGATGGCAAAGCAGCAGGAGCCGTGTCGTCGGTTCCAGCGCCGCCGCCAGGGCGTCGAAGTCCCATGCCCATCGATCATCACACCGGGCCAGCGGCACGGTGGCCAGATGCCGGCCGGACAGGACAGGTGCGGACAGAAAAGGGGGATAGACCGGTGTCGCCGTGACGACATCGCCGTCCACCGTCCGGCAGGCGACATTGAGTCCGGTCACCAGACCGGGCAGCCAGACGAGCCATTCCGCCTCGACAGGCCACTGGTACCGGCGGTCCAGATAGTCTCGTACCGTGTCCACCAGCGCGGGCCACGGCTGGCCATAACCGAATACGCCATGGGCGACCCGCTGTCGCAGGGCCTCGATGATCGCTGGCGGCGCGGCGAAGTCCATGTCCGCGACCCAGAGCGGAATCACGTCGCGGTCGGCATAGCGGTTCCATTTGAGGCTGTCGGGGAAGGGGGCCGCCCGACGGTCGATGACCGCGTCGAAATCCCAATGGGCAGCCGGCGGGTTGTCCATGGCGCGGATCGGCGCGAGGTTTCTTCGCCTCAGTATCCGGCTGGCGGCGGAAAACGATAGTAGCGGCGGTTCAGATAGACGCTGACGGCTTCGATGTCGTTGTCGCTCCAGCCGAGGCTGGCGTTGGCCTGCCAGATACGCACCTGCTCGACCAGACCCCGCCAGTTCGTGGCCTGCTTCTTGTCGCGCCAGTGGGCTTCGGTCGTGTGGCAGGCGATGCAGTGAGTGTCGTACAACAGGGTGCCCCGGTCCTCGCCGCCGGCCTCGACGCTGGCCGGCGCTCCGGCCGCGACAAGCAGGCAGGCCAGTGCGGTACGCGGAACCGCGCTGAATTTTTCCCGCGACTTGAGGGCGCGTGCTTGGAACATGGTGACTCCCGCTGGTGATGGCTTGCCGTCGATGATACCCCGCCGTTTGCCCTGATACAGGGCCGGAAAGCACGGAAGTTTGTTATTCTTGCTCATTCCAAGTCGCCCCTTGCCCCATTTCGTCGCCAATGCCAGACAGACCGATACTCCTGATTCAGTGCCCGTCCTGTCTGCATGAGAATTCCCCCGGCGAGCACTTCTGCGCGGTTTGCGGGGTGCCCCTTCATCTGAAGCCGTGTCCCAAATGCGGCAAGGTCGATGATGCCGCGGCCAAGACCTGTTCGGCTTGCGGCGCGACTTTTCCGGTGCTTGCCCAGAGTCAATACGTGCTGTCCGACGATGTTCGACTTCCCGCTTCGGACGATGTGGCACGGCACCCTGAGGTGCCGCCAGCTCCGTCTCCTTCGGCAAATCGCGCCTGGCCGCTGATCATCGTTGCGCTGGTCGCCGGCGGAATTCCCTTCCTGTGGATGTATCGCGCCAACATGCCCCTGCCCAAGGCATGGCAGGTACCGGGACAGAATGCGGCCGGCAGCGCGGTGGCGCCGGCTTCCTTGCCGAGTGTCGCCGCGCCGCCGACGGCATCGGCTGTTGGTGGTGACGCGACATCCGCCGCCAAGGCGACTCCAGCCGATCAGGTTCATCCGGCCGACGAGACGAAGACGGCCCAACCAGGCACCGTGGTAGCCGCTCGCCGGCCGCTCGTCAAGCCCGTTGCCAAGCCTGCCGCGAAACCCGTTCCGGTCGGACAGACGGGGCAGCCAGGGCCGTGTACGGAAGGCCTCGCCGCCCTCGACTTGTGCGATCCGAACCGGCAATCCGCCGGCAAGTGAGTCGGCGGTTGGTGGGCTGAACGGCTAGCTGCCCGGCCCGGTCTTGGGTACCCGGGGGATGTCGAACCAGCTCGGATCGACCAGATCGAGCAGCTCGCCCTGCATCACCTTCTGTACCGCAAACACGCTCTGCGGCCGTTCGTCGACGTTCAGTCTCATGCACCAGTCGATCAGTTCCAGCAGTTGCGCGGAGTAGCGCTTCAACCAACGGCGCTCGGCGCGCTCCAGCCCATCGTGGGCGAGCCGCAGGTTGGCGGCCAGCGGCGGCCGGCCCGCCAGACAGGAATAGAGCGTGGCGCCAATCGAATAAATGTCGGTCCATGGCCCCAGTGGCTGTCCGGAATTCTCCTGTTCCGGCGCCGCGAATCCCGGCGTGTAGACGGTGCCATGGACAGGGCTGTCGCCCCCGAGACCCTGGCGACTCGCGCCGAAATCGATCAGCACGGGCTGGCCGTTGTTACGCAGGTAGATGTTGGCCGGCTTGATGTCGAGATGCAGCAGTTTCTGCTTGTGCACTTCGCGCAGGCCGCTGAGCAGCGGCACGAACAGATTGCGCAGATGCTCTTCCTTGATCGATTCGCCGCGTTCCTGGAACCTGCGAACGATCTCCTGCAGGTTGTGACCGGTCTCGTAGCGCATCACCATGTAGGCGGTCTGGTTGGCGCGAAAGAAGTTCAGCACCTTCACCACGTTGGGGTGGTCGATGTGCGCGAGGATGCGGCCTTCCTCGAAAAAGGCCTTCAAACCGTGGTTGAAGGCCACGCGGTCCTCTTCGGCGACCACGGAGAGCGGACTGTCGCCGATCCGGCGCGCCAGTCTGGCCGGCAGGTACTCCTTGATGGCGACTGATGTGCCGGCCTCGTCATGGGCCAGATAGACCATCGAAAAACCGCCCATCGAGAGCTTGCGCTCGATGCGGTAGCCTTCGAGCTGAAAGCCCGGCGGTAGCGGCTGGTTGCCTGGCGCGTCCGGGGTGGCCGTGGTCATCGAGGTTTTTCCACCATAACCGGGAATGCTAAAACACTGTATCGACAGCGGCTAGCAGCAGCCGGGTCGCGCCCGCCATCAGCAGCGCCACGCCGACTGAAAGCGCGACGGAGAAGAACGCTTCGCGCCGACCCAGAACTCGGAGCATGACCGCGAAGGTCGAGATGCACGGCACATAGAAAGTCAGGAAGATCAGGAAGGTGATGATCTGCGTCCAGTCGAGTATGGGGACGATTTCCTGGGTGCCGAGCGCCTGATAGATCATCAGCAACGACAGTTCCTTGCGCAGTACGCCGAACAGGATGGGCACGCCCAGAACGATCGGTAGTCCCAGCCACCAGGTGGTGATCGGCATCAACAGCGCATTGATGATCGCGTCCGCTCCCCAGTGGCTGAGCAGGGCGAGTACCACGCTGCCGATGACCAGGAGTGGAGTGACGATGGTGACAATGTCGCTGGTGCGCGCCCAGGTGTTGCGCCACAGCCCCGCCCAGGTGGGCAGCGCGTAGGCCGGGATTTCCTGGATCATGCCGGGCGCCGCGTCCGAATAGCGCTTGGCCAGCACCTTGCCCAGGACGGCGATGACGACCAGCGTCAGCATGAAGATGGCGAACACCCCGAGGCCGCCAAGATACTTGCCGCCCAGCGCCAGGATGATGGCCGAGCGCGCCGAGCAGGGTACGAAGGTGATCAGCAGTCCGGCGATGACCCGGTCGCGCCCGGAGGCGGTGGCCGCGGCGGCGGAAATGGCCGGGACATTGCAGCCCAGGCCGATCAGGAAGGGCACGGCGACGCCGCCATGGAGGCCGATGTAGTGGAAGCCGCGGTCGACGACGAAAGCGACGCGATGCATGATCCCCGACTCCTCCAGCGCCACCAGCAGCACCACCAGCGGAATCATGTAGGGGACGACGATGCCGATCAGCCCGATCAGGCCATCGATAACGGCATGAGCGACGATGCCGACGGTCGAGTCCGGCTGCCACCGCTGGCTCCATTCGACCAACCGGGCGGAGGTCAGCGAATCGAGCACGGCACTGACCTCGAAGGTGAAGAAGAGAACCAGCGCAAACACCGCCAGACTGCCGATCAGGCCCCAGCGCGGGTGCAGGAACAACTCGTCGAGCCAGTGCTTCCAGCCGGCCTCTTCCGGTCCCGTCAGGCCGCTGACGCTTTCCAGCAGCACCGCCGCCCGATGGTGGCGGTCGGCGTGCAGCTCTTCGGACAGTGGTCGGGGCAGCAGCCTTTCGGCCGCCGCGCGGGCCGAGGTCACCTCGGGCAGCAGGGCAGGGAAATGACTGCCCAGCTCGTGCAGGAAATAGTCGTCGTTTTCGGCCAGTTGGCAGAGCAGCAGCGGCCTCGGCACCTGGAACGCATCGATGACTTCCGGACGCGCGACGACGGCGTTCAAGGCTTGCAGGCTATCCACCAAGTGGCGGCTGGGCGGCTGGGGCAACGGGCAGATGCGCTCCCGGGCGGCTTGCACCACGGTGTCGAACAGTGCGCGGATGCCCTTGCCCATGTGGGCCACGGTGGGCACCACCGGTACGCCGAGCTTTTCGCTCAGCGCGCGGATGTTGATGAAGATGCCCTTTTCGCGCGCTTCGTCCATACGATTGAGGGCAATGACCATCGGCCGGCCGAGCAAGGACAGTTCCATGCTCAGTTCCAGGTCGCGTTCCAGCATGGTGGCATCCATGACCTGGATAAGTACGTCGGGGGCGGGGAAGGCGGCCACCGGCTGCGCCGATTCGTGGCGGGCGATGGCCGGCCAGCGGTCGCCCCAGAGCAGGTACATCAGCACCACCCGGTCGTGCTCGCGCAGATGGTGCAGCGATTCGATGTCGGGCAGGTCAACCAGCGAGATCTGGTCGAGGCCGACATCGACCAGGCATTCCTGATAGGCGCCACCGACGCCGGCCAGGCGTTCGTGCTGTACCGCGGGACTCGATGCCGCCTGAAAAATACTGCTCTTGCCGGTTCGCCGACGACCCACCAGCGCCACACGGGGGCGCCGGGAGCCGCGCAGCAGCGGACCGCGCAGGGGAACGGTGGTGACGGGCACAGGGTGGTGTCGATGCGTTGTCATGGCTGTAGGCGAAAGACCACGGGCAGGATGAGTTCGGTTCTGTCCAGGCCCGGCAAGCCACCCATGGCAAATGCGGCGCGCACGGCCGCGCGATCGAGAATAGCATGTCCACTGCTGCGGGCGACCTGCGCGTCGAGTACCTTGCCATCCGCGGTCAACGTCAGTAGCAACCTGACTTCGCCTTCAATGCCGGCGGCAACCGCCTCGGCGGGGTAGTAGAGATGATTGGCGAGCTTGTGCTGGGCGGCCAATGTACTCTTGGCAAGGGCCGTCCTCCCGCCGGCCGAGGGCGGGGGGGGCGAAGCGGTCGATGGTGCGGCGGCTGGCCTTGGTGGTTCTGTATCGGTGAGCGTGTCCTTGAGCAATGGCTCAACCGGCGGCGGTGCGCGCAAGCGGGCATCGATCATGGCAGGGGTAGGGAATGGACCGCGTGGTGGTTGCTGGAGCCGGACCGGGAACAGTGCGCCGCCACCGAGCAATGCCGCATGGATGCAGAGCGAAGCGACAAAGGCGAGAAGCAGTCGGCGGGAAGGCATAATAGGTGCCAATTCTGCAACAGGGCGAACCGAATTGAGGAAGCTGCTGAAATTGCTGGCCTTGGCTGGCTGCCTGGCCACCTTGACTGTGCGCGTGGCGACGGCTTCGCTGCCCGACCCGGTCGCCTTCGGCGCGGCGGTTGAACTCGGCAATATCGACGCGGCGCGACGTTGGCTCGACGAGGGGCTGGACCCGAACACGGAGGCCGACCGGATCGGCACCGGCGTGATGATCGCCGCCTGGGAAGGCAATCTGCCCATGATGGAGTTGTTCCTGGCGCGCGGCGCGGATCTCGGCGCGACCAACCGCCATGGCGAACAGGCGCTCCAGTTGGCGGCCTGGCGCGGACACATCGAGGCGGTGCGCTGGCTGCTCGACCGGGGCGCGAGCGTCAACCGGACCGGCCAGGAGTGGAGCGCCTTGCACTACGCCGTTTTTGCCGGCCATGGCAAGGTCGCGCAATTGCTCATGGAACGTGGTGCCGAGATCAATGCGCGAGCCCCCAACGATGCCACGGTGCTGATGATGGCGGCGCGGGAAGGGCGTGAGGAACTGGCCAAGGCCCTGATCGACGCCGGTGCCGATCCGCGTCTGGCCAACGATCGGGGCGATACCGCGCTTTCCTGGGCGATGCGCTACGGCAATTTCCGCATCGCCAAGCTGGTGTCGTCGGCGGAGGGTTTCTCGCAGGCCGTCCAGGCACCGCCGGAGGTTTTTGGACCACCCAGGAAATCGGTGCCGGCGCCGTCGGAGATCAGTGAGCTCCTTCAGAAGCTGCGCCAGGCGGAGACGAGCGGCGAGTCGACCGCGGCATTGCGGCTGGCCCTGATGGAGGCGATCGACCGCTTCCGGAAGGAAAGCAGCAGGGAAAACACCCCGTTGGCCGCCAAGTCCAAGAAGCAGAAGCGTACAAGCGCCGGACAGCGGCCCACTCTGGTGATTACCGCCAGCCGCAAGAGCGGTGGCGAGCGTGCCGAAGTGGTGAGTTCGGTGGAGAAGACAGTCGAACCGACGGTGGCGGATACGCCGGCCCAGCGCGCGTGGAGTTACGACGAGACGCGGTTGGTCGACCTGACCGAGGCCATGCGACAGCTCGAGGAGGCACAGCAGGCGGGCCGCCCGACGGCGCGGTTACGCCGCGCCGTCCAGGAAGCCTACCAGCGGATGAAGGCCGGGGGCTAGACGGCCGCCAGCGCCTGGTCGATGTCGGCCTTGATGTCGTCGATGTGTTCGAGGCCGATCGCCAGACGAACCATGTCGACCGAGACGCCCGCCTTGGCCATTTCCTCCGGCGCGAGCTGGCGATGGGTGGTGCTCGCCGGGTGGCAGGCGAGACTCTTGGCGTCGCCGATATTGACCAGCCGGGTGATCAGCTTCAGCGCGTCCTGGAAGCGGGCGCCGCCTTCCATGCCGCCCTGGACGCCGAAGGACAGGATGCCCGAGGCGCGCCCACCCATGTACTTCTTGACCAGGGCATGGTCGGCGTGGTCGGGCAAACCGGCATACCTGACCCAGCCCACCTTCTTGTGGCCCTTCAGGTGTTCGGCCACGGCCAGCGTGTTGTCGCAGATGCGGTCCATGCGCACCGGCAGCGTCTCGATGCCTTGCAGGATCAGGAAGCTGTTGAAGGGCGAAATCGCCGCGCCCATGTTACGCAGCGGCACGACGCGCGCGCGGCCGATGTAGGCGGCGGGGCCCAGTGCTTCGGTATAGACCACGCCATGGTAGGAAACGTCGGGCGTGTTCAGTCGCTTGAAGCGGTCCTTGTGCTCCGCCCAGGGGAACTTGCCGGAATCGACGATGGCGCCACCGATGCTGGTGCCGTGGCCACCGAGGTACTTGGTCAGCGCGTGCACGATGATGTCGGCGCCGTGCTCGAAGGGGCGGCAGAGATAGGGCGTCGGCACCGTGTTATCCACGATCAGCGGCACGCCGGCATCATGGGCGATCTTCGCCAGCGCGGCGATGTCGACCACGTTGCCGAGCGGATTGCCGATCGACTCGCAATACAGCGCCTTGGTCTTGCCGTCGATCAGCGGTTTGAAGGAGTCGGGATTGCGATAGTCGGCGAAGCGCACCTCGATGCCGTACTGCGGCAGGGTATGGGCGAACAGGTTGTAGGTGCCGCCGTACAGGGTGCCGACCGAGACAATGTTGTCGCCGGCCTCGGCGATGGTCTGGATGGCGTAGGTGATGGCCGCCATCCCCGAGGCCAGGCCCAGGGCGCCGACGCCGCCTTCCATGGCCGCCAGCCGCTGCTCCAGCACGGCCGTGGTCGGGTTCATGATCCGCGTGTAGATGTTGCCGGCCACCTTCAGGTCGAACAGGTCGGCGCCATGCTGGGTGTCGTCGAACGCGTAGGAGGTGGTCTGGTAGATCGGCACGGCCACCGCCTTGGTGGTCGGGTCCGGGCCGTAACCGGCATGAATGGCCAGAGTCTCGATTTTCATGATTTTCCTTATGGGCGGATAGGGACGGTGATTGTACTGTTCCCCGCCACGCCTCAGGAAAAGGAGTCGGACATCAGGTTGCGCAGCCAGCCCTGGGCGTATTCCGCCTCGATCCTGCGGTGTATGCGCGGCACGGGCCGGGGGGCTTCCTTGGTGCCGAAGGTCACGGGCGATATGCCGCTGCCTTCCTTGACGTATACCCACTGGTTGTTTTCGACGCGGAACAGGTGCACGACCGAGAACCCCCAGTCGTGCGCCACGACGCTGAAGCAGGTATTGGTGTAGATCGGCTCCGGCGGCGGCAGCCCATTGAGCTTGGCCACCAGGCTGGCGACGACGACCTTGGCCTGGGAATTGGCCATATGGGCGGACTTCGGAAAGCCGTTGCCGGTCGCCACCTCGCCACCGACGCAGGAATCGCCGATGACATAGACGTCCTTGTGAATCGTCGATTCCATGTTGTGGGGCTTGACCGCGCACCAAGCGCCGCTGGCGCCGGCCAGACCCGCGTCGCGGGCGATCTTGCCGGCGTGATGCGGCGGAATGATGTTGATCACGTCGCCCTTGTGCTGGTCGAAGGTGGTGAGACAAGTCATGGCCTCGACGTCCACCCCTTCCACCTGGCCGCCGCCGACACCGGAGACCCACTCGATCATGCCGCCCTCGCCATAGCCGTACAGCGCCTTCCAGGCCTGCTCGAACAGGGGGCGCTTCGAGAAGCTGTCGTTGCTGTCCAGGATCAGCACCTTGGCCTTCTTCTTGCCGTGATGGGAACAGTACATGGCGACCTGGGCGGCTCGCTCGTAAGGGCCGGGCGGGCAGCGCAGCGGCCCCTTCGGCACCGCGATGATGAAGCGGCCGCCATCGGGCATGGCTTGCAGTTGTTTCTTCAGCAGCAGGGTTTGCGGGCCCGCCTTCCAGGCGTGGGGCAGACGGGTATCGGAGAGTTCGGGCGTCAGTCCCGAGATGGCCGCATAGTTGAAGTCGACCCCGGGTGAAACCACCAGGGCGTCATAGGCGTAGGCCTTGCCGTCCGCCGTGGTGACATTCTTGCCGACGGGGTCGATCTTGACCACGCTGTCATGAACAACTTTGACGCCGCGCCGGGACAGGCCGCCATAGCCGGTTTGCAGGCTTCGGATGTCGCGCGAGTCGGAAAGCACTTCGTTCGACAGGGGGCAGGACGTGTAGCGCGTCTCGCGCTCGATCAGGGTGACCTCGATGCCGGGGTCGAGCAGACGCAGATATCGGGCCGCGGTGGCGCCGCCAAAGCCGCCGCCCACGACAACCACGCGGGCCCGGGGGCTGGCGGCACGGGCGGACGGAGTGCACAGAACCGCGGCTCCCGTTGCGGACAAGGTCTTGAGAAAACTGCGTCGATCGAACGAATTCATGGCTCCCCCTTACTTGCCTTGCGCACCGAAATAGTGGGCGGCGGCGGACACATCCGCCGGTTTCATTTCCCGCGCTGCCTTCTTCATCTTGCGGTGTGGCATCTTGAATTCCTTGCTGCGGTACTTCAGCAGTTCGAGCTCCATGTACTTCGCCCACTGGCCGTCGATCCTCGGCACACCGACGTCGGGATCGTTGCCGGTGAGGCCATGGCAATCCTCGCAGTATTCCGAGATGGCGGACTTGCCCTTGGTCAGCAGTTCGGGCGTGGCTTGCTGGGGAACCGGCACCCAGGGCAGCTTCGAGAAATACGTGGCGAGCGCATCGATCTGGTCGTCGCTGAAGCCCTTGACGATGCGGTCCATGGTGATTGAGGTGCGTTCGCCGTACTTCCACTCCTTCATGACGTTTCGCAGGTATTCCCTCGGCAGGCCACCGATGGATGGCATGGGCGCGCCGGCGCTCACGCCGCCCACGCCGTGACAGCCGTTGCAAGTGCGGGCGAGGACTTCGATGTCCGGCCGGGCCGTCGCCGCGCCGGTCAGCCCGATCAGGGCCAGGGTCAGTAGTGACTTGCGCATCGTCTCCTCCTTCAGTGCGGGGTGGTGATGCCGATCAACATCAGGGTCAGCAGTGTGAGACCGGCAATGATGAGCACGCTGGTCACGAAGGATGCGGCCAGATCCACACGGCGCGACGGACGCTTGATCAGGTGCTTTTCCAGCTCACCCCTTTCCGTCAGACGCTCGTACTCCAGCCGGTGGTCATGCTTGAACTCCTCCAGCGGAATCGCGCCCGTGAAGATGGTCGTGCTCATCGGGAAGCGTTCCGGTCTGAAATGCACGTTGAAGAAGTGCACCGTGTTCAGGAAGACGGCCGCCAGCAGAGCCTCCTCGGCATGGATCAGCGTGGCGACGTTGAACACCCAGCCGGGCAGGACCATGGCGGTCTTTTCCGGGAAGAACAGCACCAGGCCCGAAGAGCCGATGATGGCCGCACCCCAGAAAGGAGCCCAGTAGTCGAACCGCTGCCAGTAGGTCCAGTGGCAGAAGTCGGGGCGTGGCGCCATGCCGAGGAACCACCGGAACATGTTCTTCAGGTCGCGCAAGTCGTTCAGGCTGGGTACCAGGGAGGTGCCGCCGAACCAGTCGAAAGTCTTGCGCTGGCGCCAGATGTTGATGCAGGCAAGCGCCAGGTGGATGAGAAAGATCGACAGCCAGATGACAGCGGCGGTACGGTGAATGATGCCTTCGATCTTCGGGCCACCGAGGAACACGATCACCGCCTTGGCCCACTCGGTGTGGGAGAACAGCAAGGTGGTGCCGGTAAGGATCAGGGTCATGGTGGAGATGGCGAAGAAGCCGTGTATCCAGCGCCAGACCGGACTGAAGCGGCGGAAATACACGATCTCGGGATGATCCAGATCTTCCTTGAAGCCCTTGCCCTGAATGCGATCCATCGACTCGCGGTACAGCCAGAGGAGCACATGCACCCAGAAGAAGACCATCACGCCGAGGATCAGCGCCTGCATGAATTGCTTGGCCCAGTACAGCCAGGGATACTTCTCGCGGTTGTCCGGATCGCCGTGCGGCTGAAAGGCCAGGAAGGCGTCGGTGGCGTCCTTGTGGCAATTCTTGCAGTTCTTCAGACGGTTATTGACGTGCACCGAGGAGGTGGGGTCGTCGTCTTTCTTCACGTCGTGCCCGCCGTGGCAATCGAAACACTTGGCGGTGTTGGTGTAGCCCAACCGGTTGACCTGGCCGTGGTAGGACGCCAGGTAGGTCTTCTGCGCTGTCTTGTGGCAGTCGCCGCAGTTCTTGGTGATCGCCAGCTTCATGGCATCGGACTTGGGCGCGCCGATATCGTGGGTGGTGTGGCAATCGGAGCACACGGCCGATTTTTCGTCCTTCTTCTCGACGATGACCTTGCCGTGGATCGAGCCCAGGTAATCCTTCTTCTGCTTTTCGTGGCAACGCCCGCAGACCTCGGGGTTCTTGAGACGATGTTCCTTGCGCTGCAAGGCGCCCGGCACGCCGATGTTGTGGGCGTCGTGGCAGTCGTGGCAGGCGGCATTGACTCGCGCCTGATTCTTCGTGTTGGGCTTGGCGTGCGCGGAGTGCAGGTAGTTCTCGGTTTGCGCGACGACCACATCCAGTCGCTCGCGCTTCTTGGGATCGGGATCCTTCTTCGCCGCTTCCCATTCCTTGCGATGGCACTCGATACAGCCGATGCTCCCGGCCAGCGGCTTTCCGTGCGGCAATTTGGTGACGTCGCTATGGCAACTGGTGCAGGCCATCTTGCCGTGCACGCTGCCCTTCAGCACATCCGGGTCGACGAAGATGTTGTTGCGGCTGCCATCGGGCCGAACTACGGACTTTTCCTCATGGTCGGCGTGGCAGCGCAGGCAGCGATGGTTGGCGATGGCGGGGGCCGCGGGGGGTTCGCTAGCCGTATCGGCCGCTGGCGCGACGGTTGCTCCCGCTCCAACCGGCAACAACGCCGCCGCCATCCACAATCCTGCAAGCATGTTCCAGGCACTTTTGGCCATTTGACCTCTCCTCTTGTCCCCATCTACGCGGGTGGCACCAAGAATCGCTTGATGCGTTTTTTTGAGCTAACAAAGGAAAAACAGATGGCAAGAGTCATGCCAAATTGACGTGAAAATGGCAACTCATTGTGTCGATGTATTTTTCTGGCCTGGGGGCCGCGTTCTTGTCGTAGTCAGTTGAGTAAAATGTGCCAATGGTGGCATTGTGAGTGTGCTGTTCATGGCACAATTCCTTGATGACACGTGCTCCCGCCAATCCGTTTCCTGAACTCCTGGCCTTGGCCGATACCTTGCCGGAGCCGCGCATGTTCATCGGCGCCGACTACCGGGTGCTAGCGGTCAATCGGGCCTGGCGCGAAGTGTTCGGCAATTCCGGCGAGGATGGTCGCCGCTTCTGCTACGAAATCTCCCATCACGCCGACGCGCCCTGCGACCAGACGGGCGGAAGCTGCCCGCTCAAGATCAGCCGGGAAAGTGGCGAGCCATCCCGGGCCCTGCACATCCACTACACCTGTCTGGGCCCCGAGCATGTCGATGTGGAGGTGTCGCCCATCCGGGACGGAGCGGGCGGCACGCTTTTCTACGTCGAAACCGTGCGCATGGTGCGCCGGGCTCGCAGCCTGCCGGCGGCCAACGGGCTGGTGGGGCGCTCGCCGGCCTTCAACCGGATGCTGGCGCTGATCGAGCGCGTGGCACCGGCCGACGCAACCGTCCTGCTGCTGGGTGAATCGGGGGTCGGCAAGGAGCTGGCGGCCCAGGCCCTGCACGAGGCGAGCGGCCGTTCACGTGGCCCCTTCGTCGCCGTCGATTGCGCCGGCATGACCGATACCCTGGCCGGCAGTGAGTTGTTCGGCCACGAACGGGGCGCATTCACGGGTGCCGTCAGCCGCAAGACCGGCCTCGTCGAGGAGGCGGCCGGCGGCACCCTGTTCATCGACGAGGTGGGTGACATTCCCCTGTGCCTCCAGATCAAACTCCTGCGTCTCATCGAATCGGGCACTTTCCGCCGCGTCGGTGGACTGGAACCCCTGCGGGCTGATTTCCGCCTGGTGCTGGCCACCCACCGGGATCTGGAAGCGATGGTCGAAGACGGCAGCTTTCGCCGCGACCTCTACTACCGGATCAGCGCCTTCCCGATCCGCGTACCGCCCCTGCGGGAACGCCTGGAAGACTTGCCGCTGCTGGCGGAGTCGTTGTTGGCGCGGGTCAGCCGTCGTCGGTTGCGCCTGCACCCGGACACAATGGCGAAGCTGGCGCGCCACGGTTTTCCCGGCAACGTGCGGGAACTGCGCAACCTCGTCGAACGCGCCGCCCTGTTGGCGGACAGCGACACGATCCTGCCCGAACATCTGCCCGAAAATACGGGCCAACCGGCCGGTGAAGCGCCACCGGCGGGGGCCATCGTGCCCCTGGTCGAGGCGGAGCGGCGCTATCTGCGTTGGGCCGTTTCCCGCCACAAGGGCGACCGGCACGCGTTGGCGGAGCGGTTGGGCATCAGTCCGCGCACCCTGTTTCGCAAGCTCCGGGAAGGTCAGTCCTGAGTGGGTGGACGGGAGCGCAAAGCGTTCGGCGTCAGTCGTCGAGCGGCATGAACCGCGACAGCAAGGCATCGTAGCTCGCCGGGTGCCAGAAGCGGTATCCGGTGGACAGGAAGGCCTCGATCTCGGCGGCGTCGGGCATCGAGCGATAGCGACGCCGCGTCCGGTCCTGGGGGGTGGCCGGCACCGGGTCGCCGCGTTCCAGTCGGCCGATGATCTCCAGCAGGGGCTCGATGGCCAGGGGGTAGAGTTGGGCAATCTGGCCGAGCAGGTCCTGCTCGGGCCGGAAGGGCAAATGCTCCGTCGCGATGATGGGCCCCGAGTCGATGCCCGGGTCGATCCAGTGCAGACAGCAGGTCAGCTCGCGACGGCCTTCGGCAATGCTGCGCATGGGGGCGAACAGACCCGCGAAGCCGGGCAGTTCGCCCGGGTGGATGTTGATGATGCCGTGGCGCGGCACCGCAATGGCCGCCGGCTTGAAGATGTGGCTGAAGCGCGCGGAGACAATGAGATCAGGAGCGAAGTCACGCATTCGGGCGATGGTGGTCTCGTCGTTGATGCCGGCGACGGTTTCGCACGGGGCGTCGTAGCTCCTCGCCAGTGCCTCGAAGCCGCGCCATTTGCCCGCCTGGCCGCCCCGATCGATCAGCGGCAGCAGCCGATCCATCGGTAGCGTGCGTTCAAGAAAGACCAACTCGGCCAGCGCCGGAATATCGCTTTCCGCCGGGCGGGTCTTGTCGGACAGCAGGATCCAGACGGCGTGGCCTGCCAGTCGGGGCAATAGTTGGTTGAGGAAGATCGCGCCGTGCAGGTCGCGTTTGACGCAGAGAATCAGTCGCATGGTTTTCCTTGGGGACAACGTTCGCCGACGATTTCCACGATTTCGGCGATGTCGAGCAGTGGCAGTGGAGGGTAGCGGCCCAACTGGCGCGCGACCCGCATGTTGATCAGGTACGAGAAGCGTCGCGGCAACTCCACGGGGATATCGGCCGGCTTCACCCGGTCACGCAGGATGCGCAGGGCCTGGCGGGCGGTGAAACGACCGACCTGGTCGTAGCGATTGACCACGCCGAACAGGGCGTCGGCGTGCAGGACGGCCGCCTCGGCGGCGGCGAAGACCGGCAGGCCCCGGGCCAGGGCCGCGCCGGTGACGGCCTGGCGCTGGCTGTTGAGGAAGGTGTCCGGGGAAAGATAGAGCAGATCGGCGCCGGCGCCGGCCAGCGCCGCCACCTTGTCGGGCAGCGTGGACGCCACGGGTCTGCCCGCGGCATCCACGCCCACCTGTTCCTCGATCAAAGAGAAGCCGAAGCGGGGTGCCTGGGCGCGCAGGGCTTCCAGGCTGGCCCTCGAATTGGCTTCGGCCGGGTTGGCCAGGAAACCTACCCGGTGGAAATCGAAATAGGTTCGGGCGGCGCGCAACTGTTCCTCGACGGGCAACAGGTAGAGACTGCCGGCGACGTTGCGCCGGGACGAGGCCAGTGTCGGCACCAGGCCGAGCTCCACCGGCTGGGAGACGATCATGAACAGCACCGGCAAGTCGGTGATGTGGCGGGCGGGATCGACGGCATCCCAGCGGCCGACCGTTTCCAGGCTGACGGTGGTGCCCCAGGTGACCACGAGATCGGGCCGCGTGCGCTTCGCCTCGGCGACCAGGCTGGCGATGCGGCTCTTGTCCTGGGCGGCATCGCGCAGCGTGAAACGCACCGGTATGCGCTGGCGGCGAAAGTAATCCTGGAAGCCCTGGCAGGCTTCCTCGCAGCCGCGATAGAGCAGAATCATCACGTGATACTCGGCCGGTGCCGCCGTCGCTCCGGCCGGTAGCGAGATCAACAAGAGCAGGATCATCCAGGCCGATCGGCTCATGCCGATCTCCTCTCGCCGGCCGCCAGGCAAATGAGGGTGCCGGCCAGTACCGCCGCACCGATGGCCATCATGGCGCCGGCCCAGCCGGCGGCGGCGAACCAGACGCCCGCCCACAGGGGGCCGATCACGCTGCCCAAGCGTTCCAGCGTCCGCAGTACGACCGCCACCGAGGTGGCGCCGGCTGCGGCGCCGACTTCGCTGGCCAGCGCCTGCATCGGTGCCGTGGCGATGCCGGTACCGACGCCGAGGCTGGCGATGCCGATCCAGATGGCGGCCTCGCCGCCCAGCAGACCCGCGAGACCGCCGGCGCCGATCACCGCTCCTCCGGCGATGGTCAGCGACAGCCGCCAGCCGTAGCGGTCGGAGAGGTGCGAGGCGAGCGGATTGATGGCCGCCACCAGAATGAAATAGAGCATCACGGCCCGGCCGATGGCGGCCGGCCCGTAGTCCTGCTGGTGCAAGGCCAGGGGTGCCAGATAGAAGAGGAAGCCGGCCAGCGCCAGTTTCGCCGGGATGGCGCCGCCGATCATCAGCAGCGCGAAGCGGCGGTCGCGCAACAGCCGCCACACTTCAGCCAGACGCAGGCGCGGTCCGGCTTCCTCCTGATTGACGCCGTCCCGCGCCGCGCCGCTCCCGCCGAGGCGGAATACGGCGAGGGCCAGCAGCGCCAGCAGCGCGGAAATGGCGAATACCGGCCGGAAGCCCACCTGGCCGGCCAGCAGGCCGCCCAGGGACGAGCCGCAGATGGCGGCGATGCCGACCGCGCCGACGAACAAGGCCAGGCCTCGGGCCCGTTCGCCGGGGCCGGAGAGCAGGATCAACTGGCGCTGGCAGGCCATGGTGCCGGTGGCGTAGCCCCAGGCGCACAGCGCCCGGGCGGGTAGCAGTTGCCAGTAGTCGACCGCCAGGGCGGTCCAGGCGAAGCCCGCCAGAGAGAGCACGACGCCGGCCGTGAACACCCGCGTCACCCCCCAGCGGTCCGCCCAGCGGCCGGCGAAGGGCGTGGCCAGCGCGAAGCAGAGCATGTAGATGGCGATCGGCAGGCCGACCTCGGTTTCCTTGCCCAGCCAGGGCAGGCCGCCGGCGAACTCCTTGAAGTAGAGGGGCAGAAAGGCCCGCGACATCTCCTCGGTGAGAATGAATAGAAACAGCGGCAGGCGCAGGGCCAGGAGTCTTTGGCTGGTGGCTCCGCCAGTCTCCGTTGCGGCCGAGAGAGAACCCGCCAGAGCCGCCAGCAGTTCGCGAAAGACCAGCACGGCGACCAGCAGCACCACGGCGATGTCGGTGACCAGCTCGCCCAAACGACGGGCGATGAAGCCGGCGTCGGCGCTGGCGCTCACCTGTCCGGCGGCCCCCACCGCCCGGGAAACGGTGGCCCCTGCCGCGGCTGGCGTGCGGCGCTCGGCCAGTACCTTGCCCTCGGGGTCGGCGAGGCGCAGGGCGGCAAGCTCCGGGTTGTCGGCCATGAAGCCGGCGAAGCTCTCCGCCACCCCGGGCAAACGATCCAGCGGAATCCCCAGGCCCACGGCGCGCTGGATCTTTGCGGCCAGAAAGCCGGCGGCGGTATCGATCTTGGCCGCCACCGCCGGCGCCAGGCGCGCCGCGAACAGTTCCTCGGCGCTCCAGGCCACCTGGACGCCTGCTGCCACCGTGGTCAGCAGCGCGAGGGCCATCAGCCGCCGCCGCAGGGTCGCGACGCCGGCCCGCCGGGAACGCAACCAGGCCAGCGAAGCCAGGGTCACCAGCACCATGGCCGCCATGGCCAGGGCGATGCGCGGCCATAGCGTCGCCGCCATGCCGGCGGATTCCTCCGCCAGTGGGCCGCCCGCCGCATGGACCAGCAGGCCGCCGGCCAGTTCGTCGGCCTCGTCGCGAACCACGGCGCCGAGGATCGGCCCCCGGTCATCCTGGCCACGCCAGTTGCCACGCGCGGCGGCGAGGGCCTGGAGCCGCGCGGCGGGCACCTCCTCGCCGATACGTCGCGGATCGTCGGCGTGAACGACGCGGGCCGTTTGACCCTGGGTAACGAAGACTTCGATGGCCGCGACCGCCGGGTCGTCGTGCCGAATGGTCTGGAGAAGGGTGCCCAGATTCGCCATCTCCTCGGGGCGCAGGCCCGTCTGTAGACCCATGCGCAGCGCGGCACGCACGTCGCCGGCCGCCACTTCGATGCGCGACAGGGTCAGCTCGGTGAGCAACTGGCGGTGCTTGTCCAGCAGCATCTCGCCCAGCAACAGGAGTGTCAGGCACTGCGCCACAGTCAGGAACAGGGCGAGCCGGCGCCAGGGGTGCGCTACGCTGGGAAGGTCCGAATGGTCGGTGGGCTTGGCCACGGCGGCTGTTTTTGTTGGCGGCGGACTTGCGTGGCCGGGGTGATTTCATAATACCATCCGCACCCATGCCTACCTTCGTTCCCGTCCGTCTGCTGCTTGCGCTGGCTCTTACCGTCCTGTCGGCGGTGGCGCATGGCCAATCGCCCAGCGGCGAAAAGCGCATCGCCCTGGTCATCGGCAATTCCGCCTATCAGGGCTCGCCACTGAAGAATCCGAGCAACGATGCCCGGGCCATGGCGGCCACGCTGCGCAAGCTCGGTTTCGAGGTGGTGGCGCGGGAGAACCTGGGTACGCGGCAGATCAGCGCGACGCTGCGGGAATTCAGGAGCCGGTTGCAACCGGGCGCCGTTGCGCTGTTCTTCTATGCCGGGCACGGCATGCAGGTGAAGGGCATCAACTACCTGCCGACGGTCGACGCCAACATTTCCAGCGAAGAGGATGTGCCCCTCAACAGCATCAACGTGAATCAGGTGCTGGAGATCATGGATGACGCCAGGACACGGCTGAATCTGGTCTTTCTCGACGCCTGCCGGAACAACCCGTTCTCCCGCCGCTTCCGCTCGGCCGGCGATGGCCTGGCCCGCATCAATGCGCCCTCCGGGACGCTGATCTCCTTCGCCACCCGGCCGGGCAGCATTGCCTCGGACGGCGAAGGCAGTCACGGCCTCTATACGCAGAACCTGCTGGCCCAGATCGAGACGCCGAACCAGCCCATCGAGCAGAACCTCAAGCGGGTGGTGGCGGGGGTCAAGAAATCCTCCAACGGCGCCCAGGAGCCGTGGATGGAGGGCAGCCTGGACGGCGACTTCTACTTCGTCGGCGGGCCGGTCGGCACACCGGCCGCGGCGGCGACGGTGGCCGGGCTCGGCGAATCGGCCACCTTCGAACTGAGTTTCTGGGACAGCATCAAGGCCAGCGACAACCCCGAAGACTACCGCGCCTACCTGCAAAAGTACCCCCAGGGCCAGTTCGCTTCGTTGGCGGAAGGCCGCCTGAAGCGGCTGGCCCCGCCGGCTGCGACCCAGGGTGCCGCCGCTCCCGGTCGGGATGGCGGCGCGGCGCCGGTGCTGCGCGATTGCCCGGAATGTCCGGAACTGGTGGTGATTCCCGCTGGCAGCTACCAGATGGGGGCGCCGGCCAAGGAGTCGGGCAGCGGCGACAGCGAGCGGCCCCGGCACGAGGTGCGCATCGGCAAGCCACTCGCTTTCGGCCGCTACGAGATAACGCGGGGCCAGTACGCGGCCTTCGTCAAGGAGACCGGATACCAGGGCGAGGGTTCGTGCCACGTCTGGGTCGGCTCGGAGTGGATCAACCAGCCGGGGCGCAACTGGCGAGACGCCGAGGTTGACCAGGACGACGGCCATCCGGTGGTCTGCGTCAGTTGGCAGGATGCCAAGGCCTACACCGCCTGGCTGGCGATGAAGACCGGCAAGGCCTATCGCCTGCCGTCCGAGTCCGAATGGGAATACGCGGCCCGCGGCGGCACCCGCACCTCCCGCTACTGGGGCGACGACCCTGGTCTGGCTTGCGAGTATGCCAACGTGCATGATGCCGATACCCAGGCGCGCCGTCGTTTCCCCTGGGAACCCCACGAGTGTCGGGACCACTACGTCGAGACGGCGCCGGTGGGCAAGTTCAAGGCCAATGCCTTCGGCCTTCACGACATGCTTGGCAATGTCTGGGAGTGGGTTGAGGACTGCCAGACCGTCAATTACATCGGAGCGCCCAGCGACGGTTCGGCGCGGGTCGGCGACGACTGCCCGCGCCGCGTGTATCGGGGCGGCGGCTGGAGTGGTCCGGCTTCGGTGCGGGCGGCGACGCGCAACAGCAATCCGGCCAGCTATCGCAGCCAGTTGCTGGGTTTTCGGGTGATTCGTCCGGCGCCTTAGGGGCCGACCAGGCCGGTCGGCCGCGGCAAAATGGGGCCGTCGTGCCTCGTGCTACCATCCGGCCGCCGCCATGCAAGATATCCAGCGCATCTTTTCCGAAGACGGTCCTCTGGCCCGTGCCATTCCCGGCTACCGGCCGAGGGTCCAGCAGGTCGACATGGCGGAGCGCATCGCCGTGGCCATCCACGACTGCAAGGCTCTGGTCGCCGAAGCGGGGACGGGGACCGGCAAGACCTTCGCCTACCTGGTACCGGCGTTGCTCTCGGGCGGCAAGGTGATCGTCTCCACCGGCACCAAGACGCTCCAGGATCAACTTTTCAACCGTGACCTGCCGACGGTGCGCGATGCGCTCGGCGTGCCGGCGACCATCGCCCTGCTGAAGGGCCGTGCCAACTACGTCTGTCCATATCATCTGGAGCGGGCACTGGCGGAAGGTCGTTTCGCCAGGCGCGAAGAAGCCGAGCACATTCGCACCATCGCCCGATTTGCCAAGACCACGCGCACGGGCGACAAGGGGCAACTGTCCGCCGTACCGGAAGATTCGGGCGCCTGGGCGCAGGCGACATCGACGCGGGAGAACTGTCTCGGCCAGGATTGCTCGTACTACAAGCAGTGCTTCGTCATCGCCGCGCGGCGC
The DNA here is from genome assembly GCA_044220545.1 of Rhodocyclaceae bacterium. Classification (GTDB taxonomy): domain Bacteria; phylum Pseudomonadota; class Gammaproteobacteria; order Burkholderiales; family Rhodocyclaceae; genus Fen-999. The sequence continues at coordinate 22,147 of JBGAQX010000021.1, forward strand.
GAGGCGATGAGCGCCGACGTGGTGGTGGTCAATCATCATCTTTTTTTCGCCGACGTCATGCTGCGCGATGATGGCCTGGGGGAACTGCTGCCGGCCTGCAATACGGTCATCTTCGACGAGGCCCACCAGTTGCCTGAGGTAGCGGGGCTGTTCTTCGGCGAGTCGGTGAGCACGGCGCAAGTTCTCGACCTGGCTCGTGATGCGCGGCTGGAGGCGATTGCCGGCGCCAAGGACTATCTGCCGCTCCAGGAGGCGTGCAAGACCATCGAGAAGACGGCCAAAGACTTGCGCCTGACTTTTCACCGCGAGGGCATGCGGCTCGCCGAAGCTCAGTGGCGGGAGCATCCCAAGGCCACCGAGGCGCTGGCGACCCTGGAGCGGGAACTGGCCGGCTTCATGAAACACCTGGAGTCCCAGGCCGAACGCTCCGAAGGGCTGGCCAACTGCCTGATACGCGGCCATGACCTCGCCCAGCGCCTCAAGCGCTGGCAGCAGCCGCCGAAGGCGGCGACCGACGACGAAACCTATGTGCGCTGGGTGGATGTTTCCAGCTACGCAGTGACGCTCAACCTGACGCCGCTGTCGGTGGCCAGCATCTTCCAGCGCCAGATGGCCGGTCATCCGCGCGCCTGGATCTTCACTTCGGCGACCCTCGCCGTGGGCCGGGACTTCGGCCACTACCAGGGCGAACTGGGGCTGGCGGATGCGGAAACCGGGCTCTGGGGCAGCCCCTTCGACTACGACCGCCGCGCGCTGCTCTATGCGCCGCCGGACATGCCCGACCCCAACAGTCCGCTCTATCATGAGGCGGTGCTGGAGGCGGCCTGGCCGGCGATTCGCGCCGCCGGTGGATCGGGTGGCGGCGCGTTCGTCTTGTGTACCTCGTTGCGGGCCATGCGCCGCATCCACGAACTGCTCAAGGAGCGGCTGGCGCGCGAGGCTCTGGAAGTGCCGTTGCTATTGCAGGGCGAAGGCTCGAAGAGCGAGTTGCTGGAGCGCTTCCGCTTCCTCGGCAACGCCATTCTGGTGGCCAGCCAGAGCTTCTGGGAGGGGGTCGATGTGCGCGGCGAGGCGCTCTCTCTGGTGGTCATCGACAAGCTGCCCTTCGCGCCGCCGGACGATCCGGTGCTCTCCGCACGCATCGACCACCTCAAGCGCCAGGGCCGCAACGCATTTTTCGAGTACCAGTTGCCGCGCGCGGTGATCAGCATGAAGCAGGGCGCCGGACGGCTGATCCGCGACGAGACCGATCGAGGCGTGCTGATGATTTGCGACCCCCGGCTGATTGGCAAGCCCTACGGTCGGCGCATCTGGCAAGCGCTGCCGCCGATGCGGCGCACGCGCGAGATCACCGAGGTCGAAGCCTTCTTCGCGGGTTAAGATTGGTCATGGACAGCACCGCCGAACTCCGGGAACTCCTCGCGGCAAGGCCGCATCTTTTCTCCGGCGCAATCGTCCCGCTCGCGTCCGCCGATCTGGCGCGCATGGCCGAACTGGTCGATGCCGTGGAGCGGGTGGTCGCCATGCCGGCCTATCAGGAGCGGGTGTTGTCCTGGGCGCCGGATCTTGCCCGGCACTTGGCGCCCAATCCGGGCGCTTTTTTCGGCTACGACTTTCATCTGACGCCAGCCGGACCGCGGCTGATCGAGATCAACACCAATGCGGGCGGCGCGCTGCTGGCCGCACGGCAGGCCGGCAGGCCGGATGTCGAGGAAGCCTTCGTCGCCATGCTTCGCGCCGAGGCGGGTGGTGCGCTGGGCGCGGTGGCCATCGTCGACGACACGCCCGAAGCGCAGTACCTCTATCCGGAATTCCTGCTGTTCAAGGCCTTGCTGGAACGTCATGGCAGCACCGTCGCCGTCTGCGCTCCGGCCGACCTGATGCTCTGCCACGGCGGCCTGTGGGTCGGCGAAACCCGGCTCGACCTGGTTTACAACCGGCTGACCGACTTCGCCCTGACGGCGCCCGGGAACATGGCGCTGCGGCAGGCCTGGCTCGATGGTTCGGTGGTGGTGACGCCGCACCCGCGTGCCCACGCCCTGTATGCCGACAAACGCAATCTGGTGCTGCTGTCGGACGACGCGTTGCTCGACGCATGGGGTGCCGACGCGAAAACGCGCCAGATTCTGACCGCTGTCGTGCCACGGACCGAGCTGGTTGCGCCTGACCACGCCGACGACTTCTGGGCGCGCCGCAAGACGCTGTTCTTCAAGCCGGCCACCGGCTACGGTTCCAAGGCCGCCTATCGTGGCGACAAGATCACCCGCCGTGTCTTCGACGAAGTGCTGGCCGGTGACTACGTTGCCCAGGCGCTGGTGCCTCCTTCCACGGTGACCGTCGAAGTGGCTACGGAGATGACCGAACTCAAGGTCGATCTGCGCTGCTATGCCTATGCTGGCCGCGTGCAACTGGTGGCGGCGCGCGCCTGGCAGGGACAGACCACCAATTTCCGCACGCCCGGCGGCGGCTTTGCGAAGGTAAGAATTTCATGAAAGTTTTCGGATTGGCCGGCTACAGCGGCGCCGGCAAGACAACGCTGATCGAGCAACTGATTCCGCGCTTCGTCGCGCGGGGGCTGACTGTGTCGCTGATCAAGCACACCCACCACAACTTCGATCTGGACAAGTCGGGCAAGGACTCCTTTCGGCATCGTGAAGCCGGCGCCACCGAGGTGATGCTGGTGTGCGACCAGCGCTGGGTGCTGATGCATGAGTTGCGTGGCGCGCCGGAGCCGAGTTTCGATGAACAAGTGGCCAACCTGTCGCCTTGCGATTTGTTGCTGGTCGAGGGTTTCAAGGCGACGCCGATGCCAAAGCTGGAAGTGCATCGGCCAGCCAACGGCAAGCCCTTCATCTGGCCGGCCAACCCGACCGTGGTGGCGGTGGCTACTCCCGAACCAGGCGACTTGCCGGAGGATTGCCCGCTGCCTCGGCTCGCCCTCGACGATCACGACGCCATCGCGGCGTTCATTCTGGAGCGGACTGGATTGTGACGATGCTGACATACGACGAGGCGCTGGCGCGGTTGCTGGCCGGTGCGCGCAGGGTCAAGGGTACCGACCGAATGCCGCTGGCCGAGGCGGCCGGCCGGGTGCTGGCGGAAGCGGTGGTGTCGACGGTCGATGTGCCGCCTCATGACAACAGCGGTATGGACGGCTATGCGGTGCGTGTCGCCGACGTGCCGGTGGCGGGAACCAGTTTGCCCGTTGCCCAGCGGATACCCGCCGGCAGCGTTGGCCACGCGCTGGAGCCGGGCACGGCGGCGCGCATCTTTACCGGCGCGCCGGTACCAGCCGGCGCCGATGCCGTGGTGATGCAGGAATTCTGTGCCCATGGCCAGAACGGTCAGGTCATCGTCAATCAGGTGCCGCGCGTCGACGAGAACATTCGCCGGCTGGGCGAGGACATTCGGCGCGGCGCGGAAGTCTTGCCGGCGGGCACGGTGCTTGGCCCGGCGGCGATCGGCATGGCGGCCTCGGTCGGCATCCCCGTGTTGCCGGTGTGGCGGCGCCTGTCGGTGGCCATCCTGTCGACCGGCGATGAGCTGACCACTCCCGGCGAACCCTTGCCACCGGGCGGCATCTACAACTCGAATCGCTACCAGTTGACCAGCCTGCTCAAGGGACTGGGGTGCGACGTGGCCGACCTGGGCAACCTGCCGGACAACCTGGAGGCCACGCGGCGCGCCCTGCGGCGGGCGGGTGCCGAGCACGATCTGGTCATCACCTCCGGCGGTGTGTCGGTCGGCGAGGAGGACCATGTCAAGCCGGCCGTCGAGGCGGAAGGCGAACTGTCGCTCTGGAATATCGCCATCAAGCCGGGCAAGCCGCTGGCCTTCGGCAAGCTGGGGCAGGCCGATTTCATCGGCCTGCCGGGAAATCCGGTGTCGGCCTTCGTGACCTTCCTGGTGCTGGTCCGCCCCTTCATACGCAAGTGCCAGGGGGCCGGCAACCCGCTGCCGGCGGTACGCACTCTGGTCGCCGGTTTCGAGTGGGACAAGCCGGGTGCGCGTCGGGAGTTCCTGCGCGTCCGGATCGGCGCCGACGGCCGGCTGGAGCGCTTCGCCAATCAAAGCTCGGGCGTGCTGACTTCCTGCGTCTGGGCCGATGGTCTGGTGGATAATCCCGCTCATGGCGTCATCCGGCCGGGTGACGCGGTGCGCTATCTTGCCTTCGGGGCGATGCCGTGACGATTCGGGTTCTCTATTTTGCCGGGCTGCGCGAGGCGCTCGGTACCTCGGGCGAGGAGATGCCCCTGCCGGCTGGAGTGACCACGGTGGGCGGCCTGCGCGACCATGTTGCCGGACGCGGCGAACCCTGGGCGCAACTGGTTCGGACTCGCAACCTGCGTTGTGCGGTCAACCAGGCCATGGTCGGTTTCGAAGCGACGGTGAAGCAGGGTGATGAAGTCGCCTTCTTTCCGCCCGTTACCGGAGGCTAGGATGTCCGTGTCCGTCCGGGAAGCGGACTTCGACGTGGGCGCGGAAATCGCGGCGCTGAGCGTGGAAGGCGGCGATGCCGGCGCGGTGGCCAGTTTCGTCGGCCTGGTACGGTGCGACAAGTCGGCCGGCGGCATACAGGCGATGACCCTCGAGCACTATCCGGGCATGACGGAGAAGGCCTTGGCGGAAATTGTCGCCGAGGCACGGCGGCGCTGGCCGCTCATCGCCGTGCGCGTCATTCACCGCGTCGGCCGGTTGCTGCCGGGCGATCGCATCGTCCTGGTGGCCGTGTCGTCCAGTCACCGGCAGGCGGCGTTTGCCGGCTGCGAGTTCATCATGGACTATCTGAAGACACGCGCGCCGTTCTGGAAACGCGAGGAAACCGCCCTGGGCAGCCGTTGGGTCGATGCCCGCGAATCGGACGACGAAGCCCTGCGGCGCTGGGCCGGGGGTGAAAGCAGCTAGACCCGGAAGCGGCTGACGCTGGTCTCCAGGCGCGCCGCGCTGGCCTTCAGCGCCTGTGCCGATGCCGATGTTTCCCGGGCGGCGTCGTTGGTCTGATCGGCGGCGGCGGATATCGATTCCAGGTTGCGGCCGATGTCATGGCCGGCACTCTTCTGCTCCAGGAGCGAATGGTTGATGTCGTCGATACCGTGATGCTCCTGGTCCACGACCGCCATGCTCGCCTGCAACACGTTGGCAACCAGCTCCAGGGATTCCCGGCTGGTCTGGAGGACATCGGTGCTGGCCCGGATCGCGCCTTCCAGATTCTGCGACTGGGTGCGGATGCCTTGCGTGATGTTGTCTATTTCGGCAGCCGCCTTGCCGGACTTTTCCGCCAGGCCGCGCACCTCGTCGGCGACCACGGCAAAGCCCCGGCCGTGTTCGCCGGCCCGGGCCGCCTCGATGGCGGCGTTTAGCGCCAGCAGGTTGGTCTGATTGGCGATGTCCTTGACCTCGCCGGTCAGCGCCGTGATCGTGCGGGAATTGTTTACAAACTGCTCGGTCGCCTGGGCGATGCCGTGGATCGACTGTTCGATGTGGTCCATTTCCTGGCGCAGGTTGGTCACGCTCTTGCTGCCGTCCTTGGCGTGGCGCAGGCTGAGGTCGGCGGTGTCCTGCACGCCCTGGGCGGAGGCGGACACCGATTCGATGCTGGTGATCAATTGTTCGATTGCGGCGGCGATGGCCCCCGAGGCTTCGGCCTGACGCGCCGACGCCAGCGACATCGCTTCCACCGTGCCGGCGACCTGCGCCGATTCCTGGGCGACGGTGGCCGCCTCCCGCTGAACCTCGCCGATCGTTCCTTGCAGGCTGTCGAGGAACTTGTTGAACGATGTCGAGGCCCGGCCGACTTCGTCGGTCGAGTCCACCGGCAACCGGCGGGTCAGGTCGCCGTCACCGGACTCCAGTTGGCGGATCGAGTTCTCGAGCTGCAACAGGGGTCGGCGCAGGCGGTTGACCGCCGCCGTCAGCAGCAGCAGGGCGACGCCGAAAGCGACAATGAAGGCGCCGATACTGAGCAACCGGCTTCGCGACGCCAGATCCTCGACGGACTTCTTGGCCGTCGCCACGGCCGTGGCCTGCTCCTCGGAGCGCTTGAGCAGAATATCCTTGATGTCGCGCCAGGACGGGGTTTCGTCCTTGTTGAGCACCTGTATCGCCTCGGCGGTCTGGCCCCCTTTGGCCAGATCGCGAACGCGATCCTTGAGCGCGGTGTTGGCCGCCCAGCGTTTGCCCAGATCGGCGAGGGCGTCGGCTTCACCAGTGTCGTTGGCGAGCTTCTGCGCGGCTTGCAGGTGGTCGAGAAACTCCTTCTGGGCGGCTTCGAGGTTCTTGTAGGCTTTGGGGTTGGCGGCGTCGAGGATGATGTTGCGAATAGCCTGACCGGTTTGCAGCCCCTGCGCATACATGCCGCCGTAGGCTTGGAGACGCGCCTGGTCCTGTTCGACGAACTGGCCAAAGCGGGTCGCGACATTGCCGAGCGACCAGAGGGCGATGATGCCGCCGGACAGCATGATCAGCGACGAGATGGCCACCACGATCAACAGCGGTGTGCGGATGCTCTTGGCGTTACCCATTGCCGACTCCTCGCCTGTCTCCACTTATTCTTCCTGCAAGGTCTCCGCGGCGGTGTGCCGCCGCCCGCGGAGATTGCGGTATTGACGCGTGGTGCTATGGGCTACTTCTTGCCACGGGTGGGCGCGGCCTTCTTGGCCATGGCGTTGATGTTCTCGAACGCTGTTCTCGAAGCCGAGGTCATCTGCTCGAAGGCACTGTTGGCGTTGGCCATCGCCTGCTGCATGGTTTCCATGACATTGGAGTTTTGTCCCGGCAGCGATTTGAAGAAGGTTTGGAACGCGTCGACGATGTCCTGGCTGCCGGCGGCCAACTGTTCGGTCAGCAGACGGGAGAATTCCATGCGCGCCGTGTTGCCGATCTCGGCGACCTGTTGCGCGGCGGCGATCATCTTCTGCGTGGTTTCCTGAGCGTATTGCGTGCGCAGCTTCATCATGTCCTGTGGATCGGTCGAGCCGGTATGTGCCTTGGCTTGTTCGACGCTGTCCTGGAACAATTCGCGGGCCAACTGCGATTGCAGCGCCATGATGCGTTGCGAGTTTTCGATCGACAGTTGCGCCAGGCGCATCGCCGCTTCCATGTTCTTGCGCTGGATTTCCCCGAATTCGTGTTTGATCGCCATGTCTGTCTCCTTAGCCGTTGAATTCAACCAATTTATCCTAACATCAAGTCGCCACCCCATGCTGACCTGCGTCAATGGCCGGGCAAGTCGTCCTTCAGACCCATGTGTCCTTGACGAAAGATCCGTTCATCCATGAACTTTACCTCACCGCGCATGATTGGCAGGAAGTCCATGCGATCGAGAATGTCACGCTGCAAGTCGATGCCGGGCGCGATTTCCAGCAACTCCAGACCGTCGTTGCGGAGCTGGAACACGCAACGCTCGGTGATGTACAGCACGGTCTTGCCCGCCGCGGCGGCAACCGGGCCGCTGAAGGTTCGATGTTCCACTTCATGGACGAACTTCCGCGCCTGACCGTCGGCAAGTATGCGCAGAGCCCCGTCCTCGATGGCAACTTTGAGGTCGCCGGCGGTAAAGGTGCCGACAAACACCACCTTCTTGGCATTCTGGGAAATGTTGATGAAGCCGCCCGCGCCGGCCAGCCGGGGGCCGAACTTCGACACGTTGAGATTGCCCTGCCGGTCGGCCTGCGCCAGGCCCAGAAAGGCAATGTCCAGCCCGCCGCCATCATAGAAGTCGAACTGGCTGGGTTGGTCGATGATCGCTTGCGTGTTGGTGGCGGCGCCGAAGTTGAGGCCGCCGGCGGGAATGCCGCCGACCACGCCGGGTTCGGCGGTCATGGTCATCAGATCGATGATCTTTTCTTCGGCGGCCACCGACGCGACACCCTCCGGCATGCCGATGCCGAGATTCACGACAGCACCGGACACCAGCTCCAGTGCGGCGCGACGGGCGATGATCTTGCGTTCGCTCATCGCCATGGCGGGTATGGCTGACAAGGGCACGCGAATCTCACCGGAGAACGCCGGGTTGTACTGCTCGGCGAAGGTTTGCATGTGGTATTCGGGTTTCTCCGCCACCACCACGCAATCCACCAGCACGCTGGGAATCTTCACCTGGCGCGGATTGAGGCTGCCCCGATCGGCCACGCGCTCGACCTGGGCGATGACGATGCCGCCGGAATTGTGCGCCGCCATGGCCACGGCGAGCGCTTCCAGCGTCAGCGCTTCCTTCTCCATGGTGATATTGCCGTCCGGATCGGCGGTGGTGCCGCGGATCAGACCGACCTGGATGGGGAAGGCCTTGTAGAAGAGGTATTCCTCGTCGTCGATGGGCATCAGCCGGACCACCTCGGCGGTGGTTCTGGCATTCAGCCTGCCGCCGCCCAGGCGCGGGTCGACAAAGGTGCCCAGCCCGACGCGGGTCAGCGTGCCGGGCTTGCCGGCGGCGATGTCCCGAAACATATGGCTGATGACCCCCTGGGGCAGGTTGTAGGCTTCGATGCGGTTGTCGACCGCCAGTTGCTGGAGTTTCGGTACCAGGCCCCAGTGCCCGCCGATCACCCGGCTGACCAAGCCCTCGTGTCCCAGGTGATTGAGGCCGCGCGTCTTGCCATCGCCTTGGCCGGCGGCATAGACAAGGGTCAGGTTGCGCGGCGCGCCGGTGGTGAGAAAGCGCTCTTCGAGCGCCACCGCCAGATTCTCGGCAAAGCCGATGCCGACGAAGCCGGTGGTGGCGACTGTGTCACCGTCGCGGACGAGGGCCAGCGCTTCACGCGCCGAGACGACTTTGCCGGATGCCTGGCTGTGCCTGGTAGCGACAGGGGATGGGCTGGACAAGGGGCTATCTCCTCTTGGCTTTCTTGTCTTGTGGCAATTGTGCGCCGCCGGGAAGCGGGGTATGGAAGCGCTTGGCAAGGGATAGTGCGGTCGTTTGCACGGAAACCCAAGTCTGCCCGACGCTAGCGGACGCTGCTTTTTGGTGTCCCGGGGGAGTTCGTCAGGCTGGTCGCCTGAGCCGCGAATTGAAGCATGGCACGCAACGCGGCATTGACCGCGGCGGCATTGGGAAAACTTGCCGCAACGTCACTTTCCAGTACCACGACATTGCTGCTTTCCACATACTGCTGGTAGTACTTGCCACGCACGGCCTTGGAAAAATCGAAATCGTACTCGGGACGAACCTCGTCAGACTGGTTGTTGTTGCTCATACCGATTCCTCTCATGGGTGGTCGCCTCTCTGGCGCTGATGATTCGAAATATAACTTCGTGCTCGGTGTGAGCAACAACAAGAAGCCGCCCGGCGAACGAGATGCCCACGGTCAGCCATCGTTCCTCCCCGTAGGAATGATCAGGATCGGGAAAGGTTCCGGCCAGCGGGTCGCCGAAAACTGTCGTGGCCTCCTGAAAGGACACGCCATGCTTTGCCCAGTTGGCATTTGCCTTGGTGTCATCCCATTCAAATTTCATCATTTACTTCCGTAAGGTGATACTCGTCGCCCATTGTTGACGGTGCCTGACCTCTGATTCGGTGGGGTTGCTGCTGTGGCGCCTAGCAATTATGCGCCGGTGGCGATGCCTGGGGAATGGCCGCCGGCGCAAGATTGCCAGCCAGACGCCGGTACGCGGGCAGCGCGGCCGGGCAGCCTTGAGAGGGGCGTGACGATGCCTCGGCGAATCGTTGTTTTGATCGTCTTGGTCTGGTCGGTGCGTTTGGCTTGCCTTGTGGGCATATCGCTACGAACCGCATCGGCAAGTGTTTGGCCGAGATGTTGAAAACCCCGCCGGAATCCCCACATCGTCGGTAACGACATTAGGGAGGTTGCCATGCGCTTCGACAAGTTCACCACCAAGTTTCAGCAAGCCCTGTCCGACGCCCAGAGTCTGGCGGTCGGGCAGGACAATCAGATGATCGAACCGCAGCACCTGCTGCTGGCGCTGATCAACCAGGACGATGGCGGCACGGCTTCCTTGCTGTCGCGCGCGGGTGTCAATGCCGGGCCGCTGAAAGCCGCCCTGGACAAGGCGATCAGCCGACTGCCGAAGGTGGAAGGCCACGGCGGCGAGGTGTCGATCGGCCGCGACCTGTCCAACCTGCTCAACATCACGGACAAGGAAGCGCAGAAGCGCGGCGACCAGTTCATTGCTTCCGAAATGTTCCTGCTGGCGCTGACCGCCGACAAGGGCGATACGGGGCGGCTGCTCAAGGAGCAGGGCCTGACGCGACCGGCGCTGGAACAGGCCATCGAAGCGGTGCGCGGCGGCCAGAGCGTCGGCAGCCAGGAAGCGGAAGGCCAGCGAGAGGCACTGAAGAAGTATTGTCTGGACCTCACCGAGCGCGCGCGCCAGGGCAAGCTCGATCCGGTGATCGGCCGCGACGACGAAATCCGCCGCGCCATCCAGATCCTGCAGCGGCGCACCAAGAACAACCCGGTGCTGATCGGCGAGCCGGGCGTGGGCAAGACTGCCATCGTCGAGGGGCTGGCGCAGCGCATCGTCAATGGCGAGGTGCCGGAAACCTTGAAGGAGAAGCGCGTCCTGGTCCTGGACATGGCCGGGCTGCTGGCCGGCGCCAAGTATCGCGGCGAATTCGAGGAACGGCTCAAGTCCGTCCTGAAGGAAGTTGCTCTCGACGAAGGGCGCATCATCCTGTTCATCGACGAACTGCATACCATGGTGGGCGCCGGCAAGGCCGAAGGTGCCATCGACGCCGGCAACATGCTCAAGCCGGCGCTGGCGCGTGGCGAACTGCATTGCATCGGTGCCACCACGCTCGACGAATACCGCAAGTACATCGAGAAGGATGCGGCGCTGGAGCGCCGCTTCCAGAAGGTGCTGGTCGACGAGCCAAGCGTCGAGGCGACCATCGCCATCCTGCGCGGCTTGCAGGAGAAGTACGAGATCCACCACGGTGTCGACATCACCGACCCGGCCATCGTCGCCGCCGCCGAGTTGTCGCACCGCTACATCACCGACCGCTTTCTGCCGGACAAGGCCATCGACCTGATCGACGAGGCGGCTGCGCGCATCAAGATGGAAATCGACTCCAAGCCCGAGTCGATGGACAAGCTCGATCGCCGGCTGATTCAGTTGAAGATCGAGCGCGAAGCCGTGCGCAAGGAGAAGGACGATGCGTCGAAAAGGCGTTTCGACCTGATCGAAGAGGAAATCGGCAAGCTGGCCAAGGAGTACTCGGACCTCGAGGAAGTCTGGAAGGCCGAGAAGGCCCAGGTCCAGGGCTCCGCCCATATCAAGGAGGAGATCGAAAAGCTGCGCGCCCGGATCGCCGACCTGCAACGCAAAGGCCAGTACGACAAGCTGGCGGAGTTGCAATACGGCAAGCTGCCGCAGCTCGAAGCCGAACTGAAGGCGGCGGAAAAGTCGGGCGACGGCCAGGCCAGGAACAAGCTGCTGCGCACGCAGGTGGGCGCCGAGGAAATCGCCGAGGTGGTGAGCCGCGCCACCGGTATTCCCGTCAGCAAGATGATGCAGGGTGAGCGCGACAAGCTATTGAAGATGGAAGACAAGCTGCATCAGCGCGTGGTCGGCCAGGACGAAGCGGTGCGGCTGGTCAGCGACGCCATCCGTCGCTCGCGCGCCGGCCTGTCGGACGAGAACCGCCCGTACGGCTCGTTCTTGTTCCTTGGCCCCACCGGTGTGGGCAAGACCGAACTGTGCAAGGCGCTGGCGGAGTTCCTGTTCGACGCCGAAGATCATCTGATCCGCATCGACATGAGCGAGTTCATGGAAAAGCACTCGGTGGCCCGGCTGATCGGCGCGCCGCCCGGCTATGTTGGCTACGAGGAGGGCGGTTATCTCACCGAGCAGGTGCGCCGCAAGCCGTACAGCGTCATCCTTTTCGACGAGGTGGAGAAGGCCCACCCGGATGTCTTCAATGTGCTCTTGCAGGTGCTCGACGACGGCCGCATGACCGATGGCCAGGGCCGCACGGTGGACTTCAAGAACACCGTGATCGTCATGACCTCGAACCTCGGTTCGCAGATGATCCAGCAGATGTCCGGCGACGACTATCAGGTGATCAAGCTGGCGGTGATGGGCGAGGTGAAGACCCATTTCCGGCCCGAGTTCATCAACCGGATCGACGAGATTGTCGTCTTCCACGCGCTCGACGAAAAGCACATCGCCTCCATCGCCCGCATCCAGCTCGGCTATCTGGAAAAGCGCCTCGCCAAGCTCGACATGTCGCTAGTGGCGGACGATGCGGCGCTGGTCGAAATCGCCAAGGCCGGCTTCGATCCGGTATTCGGCGCCCGGCCGCTCAAGCGGGCGATTCAGGAGCACATCGAGAATCCACTGTCCAGGGCGATCCTGGAAGGGCGGTTCGGCGCCAAGGATACAATCCGGGCCACCATGGCCAAGGGCCATATCGTGTTCGACAAGGCATAAGTGAACTCTGCGGATCAGTGGGTGGCAAGGTTAGCGGTCGGGGCGCTGGCGGTTCTCTGCGCGTCGGCCGTTGCCGCCGCTCCGGCGATGCCGCCGCACCTGAATCCCTCCGGGCAAACCGAGTATCGGGAATTCCTGGAGGCGGCCAATCATCGCGCTTTCGCCGTTGCTCCCGGTGGCGCCTGGGGCTGGGCATCGGCCGAGCCATCAGCGCAGGCGGCCGAAGACAAGGCGCTGGCGATTTGCCAGGGTCAGACGCCGCAGCGCTGTGTCAGTTACGCGGTCGACGAAAAGACGGTTTTCGATGTCGTCGCCTGGCCGCGCCTGTGGCGGCCCTACGCGAGCGCCAGCCAGGCAAAGCGAGCGACGCTTGGCCGCGAACGCGACCAACGCCTGGCCGATCTGGCCTATACCGATGCCAAAGGCGTTCACCGCAACCTGTCGGCGCTGAAGGGTAAAGTGGTGGTGGTGCATTTCTGGGGCGCGTGGTGTCCGCCGTGCCGGCAGGAAATGCCGGAATTGCAGAAACTGCGCAAGGCGCTTGCCGATCAGCCCGACATTGCTTTCGTGGTCATGCAGGCGCGCGAGAAGTTCGATGTCTCGCGGCAATGGGCGGAGCGTCAGGGCATCGATCTGCCGCTGGTCGATTCCGGTTCGACGGGTGACGGCGATACGCAATTCCAGTTGGCCGGCGGCGGCCGAATCAAGGATCGCGACATCGCCAGCCGTTTTCCCACCACCTATGTGCTCGACAAGAACGGCTTGGTGCTGTTCTCGCACATCGGCCCGGTTCACGACTGGCTACAGTACGAAGCCTTCCTGCGCGACGCGGCGGGCCAGTCGGGCCAGTCGGGCCAATCGGGCCAATCGGCCCGATAGCCGATCCATTCGCTAGTCCCGGCGGCGGGCGCCGTGCCGGTGGCAGGAAACGAGGTGGTCATCCACCATGCCGACCGCCTGCATCAGCGCATAGCAGATCGTGGCGCCGACGAACTTGAAACCGCGCGCCTTGAGGTCGCGCGACATGGCCGCTGAAATTCCGGTTTCGGCGGGTATTTCCGCCATGGTCCGCCACGCATTGCGCACCGGTTTGCCGTCGACGAATCCCCACAGATAGGCGTCGAAGCTGCCGAATTGGTTCTGCACGGTCAGGAAAGCGTTGGCGTTGGCAATGGCGGCGGCGATCTTGAGCCGGTTTCTGACGATGCCCGGGTCGCCAAGCAGGCGCGCCACTTCGGCATCGCCGTAACGGGCGACCAGCGCCGGATCGAAGTCATCGAACGCCCGCCGGTAAGCCGCGCGCTTGCGCAAGATCGTGATCCAGGCCAGACCCGCTTGAGCACCTTCGAGGATCAGGAACTCGAACAGGCGGCGATCGTCGTGACACGGCACCCCCCATTCGGTGTCGTGATACGCGACGTACAGGGGATCATCACCGCACCAGGGGCATCGGTCGACCATGTCGGCATTTCCTCCGAGGTTTTGGAATGGCGATTATCGCGCCATCTGCAAGTACCATTCGGCGCATGGATGCCTTCTATTGCGAAATCGATTGGCCGCCCGAATCGGCTGGCGAGGGCTTGCGCGGCGCGTTTCGCGATCCCGCCGAGGTGCTGGTCGCGTGGCGGCCGGACGAGGTTGCCGATCTGCTCGGTCGGGCGGAAGCGCTTGCCGCCACCGGCTACTGGCTGATCGGCTTCGTCGCCTACGAGGCGGCGGCGGCTTTCGACGCCGCCGTTGGCCGTCCCGCCGCCGCCACGGGTCTACCCCTTGCGATCTTCGCGGCCTTTCGCGCGCCGTCGCCACCGCGCGATCGGCAAGACTTTCTTTGCGGCGCGTGGCGAGACACCTTGTCGCGCGGGGAGTTCGACCGGTCGGTCGCGGCGATCCACCGCGACATTGCCGACGGCCGGTTCTATCAGGTCAATTTCACGACGCGGTTGCGGGCGTCGTTTCTGGGCGATTGCGCCGCGCTGTTCGATGCCTTGCGCGCCAGCCAGCCGGGGGCGCGGGGCCTCTACCTCGACTTCGGCCGCTGGCAGGTCTGCTCGGTGTCGCCGGAACTGTTCTTCCACTGGCGAACGGACGACGATGGTGGCCGACTCCTGAGCACCCGGCCGATGAAAGGCACGGCGCCGCGCCATGCCGATCCCGGGCGCGACCAGCGGGCCGCCGAAGCGCTGCGCGGCTCGGCCAAGGAATGTGCCGAGAATCTGATGATCGTCGATCTGCTGCGTAACGATGTTTCGCGGGTCGCCCGGCTGGGCAGCGTCACCGTGCCCAGCTTGTTCGCCGTCGAGCCGTGGGCAACGGTTTGGCAGATGACCTCCACCGTCGAATGCCGGACGCGCCCCGGCATCGGCCTGGCCGACCTGTTCGCGGCGCTGTTTCCGTGTGGCTCGGTGACCGGCGCGCCCAAGGTGGAGGCGATGAAGGCCATCACCGAACTCGAGTCGGCGCCCCGCGCCGTCTATTGCGGCGCCATCGGCGTCGTGCTGCCTGGCGGTGAAGCACGCTTCAACGTCGGCATCCGCACGGTGCTGGTCGATACGGAGCGGGGCCAGGCCGAATGCGGTATCGGCAGCGGTATCGTGCTGGATTCGACGCCCGAGGGCGAATACGCCGAGTGGCAAGCCAAGCAGCGCTTCCTGCGCCAGGCCTGCCCGGACTACGATCTGGTGGAAACCCTGTTGTGGCGACGCGGCCGGTACCGGCTGCTTGCGGAGCACTTTTCCCGTCTCGGTGCCAGCGCCACCGCGCTCGGCTTTGCCTGGGATCGCGAGAAAGTCGAGATGGCGCTCGCTCGAGCCGCCCAGGCGTTCGGCGCCAGCCAGGCGCGGGTTCGGCTGACTTTGGCGATGGATGGCACAGTGGCTGTGGAAAGCGAGCCGATAACGTTGCTACGCGGACCGATCACCGCTGCTCTGGCCGCTCATCCCGTCGACAGTGACAACCCCTGGCTGCGGCACAAAACAACGCGTCGGCAAGCCTATGAATCGCACGCGATCAAAGGTGCTTTCGACACGTTGCTGTGGAACGAGCGTGAGGAAGTGACCGAGTTTACCCGTGGCAATCTGGTCGCCAAGATGGCTGGCCGCTTACTGACTCCTGCTTTGGCTTGTGGTCTGTTGCCCGGCACCCTGCGGGCGGCGTTGCTGGCGCGCGGTGCCGTGCATGAAGCGGTCATCACACTGGCCGAGATCGATTCCGCGGAAGGACTCTGGTTCGTGAACAGCGTGCGGGGAGCCCTGCCGGCAAGGCTGGTTGTCGATGCCGCGCCATCCGGCTGAACGCCTTCGGCGCACGGATTGATTAGAATCGCACAATCGGGATTGCAGCCAAGGCGGGATTGCAGCCAAGGCCGACCGGAGTGGCAACAATGCGGCGCCGCCATTGCGATTGGGCACCTGCCGCCAGCGGTGACATTCAACTACGCGAGGAGGCATCGAAAATGAGGATCATCAAACAACGTCTGTTGCGGACAGCCGCCATTGCCGTCGCCTGCGCATTGCCCGCGATCGCGTCGGCCCAGTGGGGCGGAGCGCCGGGTGGCTGGGGCGGGCCTGGCTGGGGCAACAGTGGCGGGGCAACAGTGGCTATGGCAGTGGCAGCGAATACGCCAGCGGGTATGGTCGCGGTGCCGGCCGCATGGGCGGCCGCGCCCAGTTCTGTTTCGACGGCGACGTCGGCGGCATGATGGATGATTTCTTCGGTACCAATGGTTGGGGCAATAGCGGTTGGGGCAACAACGGCTGGGGTAACAACGGTTGGGGCAATGGCTGGGGCAACAACGGCTGGGGGAATGGCAACGGTCGCGGCTATGGACGCGGTTTCGGCCGTGGCTGGGGCAAAGGCCGCGTTTGCGTGAGCATGGACGCCAACGGTTCAATGGATGACTTCATCAACGGCAACGGCTGGGGTAACAACGGTTGGGGCAACAACGGCTGGGGCAACAATGGCGGTGGCTGGGGCGGCCCGTGGCGCCGCGGCTGGTGGTAGCAGGCAACCGAAGCTTGGCCCGCCTGACGCTGGCGGCGGCGATGGGCGTCTGCGTGGCGCTGTCGTCCGGCTGTATTTCGCTGGGTACCAAGCCGCCGCCCGTCGCCACGCCGGCGCCGGTGAAGATCGGTCTGGTTCTCGGCGGCGGCGCGGCGCGCGGTTTTGCCCATATCGGCGTCATCAAGGCGCTTGAAGCGCAAGGCATCGTTCCGGACGTCATCGTCGGCACCAGTGCCGGCGCCGTGGTGGGTTCCCTGTACGCCTCGGGATTGTCGGGTTTCGATTTGCAGAAGACCGCGCTGGAGATCGAGGAGAACCAGGTCAGCGACTGGTCCCTGCCCGATCGCGGCGTGCTGAAGGGTGAGGCCCTGCAGAACTTCGTCAACAAGGCGGTCGGCAATCGTCTCCTGGAAAAGCTGCCGCGCGATTTCGCGGTCGTCGCCACCGACCTCAAGAGTGGCGATCCGGTCCTGTTCCGGACCGGCAACACGGGCATGGCGGTGCGCGCCTCGGCGGCCGTGCCGGGTGTCTTTCAGCCGGTCGCCATCGCCGGCCACGAGTATGTGGACGGCGGCCTGGTGAGTCCGATACCGGTGCGCTTCGCGCGCAAGCTGGGCGCGAACTTCGTC
The DNA here is from genome assembly GCA_044220545.1 of Rhodocyclaceae bacterium. GTDB lineage: Bacteria > Pseudomonadota > Gammaproteobacteria > Burkholderiales > Rhodocyclaceae > Fen-999. The sequence goes on from JBGAQX010000021.1 coordinate 39,162, forward strand.
ATCGCCGTGGACATCTCCTCGCGCCCGAAGGATGCCGCGACCCGCAGCACGCTCGATGTGCTGCTACAGACATTCAGCATCATGGGCCAGACCATCGGCCATTTCGAGACGGCCGAGGCCGACGTGGTCATCCGGCCGGTCACCACCGATCTGCCCGCCACCGACTTCGCCGGTCGCCATCGCGCTGTGCTGGAAGGGGAAAAAGCGGCGGCAACGGTCATGGCGGAGCTCAAGGACAAACTGGAGCGCCAGCGCGCACCGGTCTTGAACGGCAAGAGATAAGGCTACGCGGGCGGTACCGCCTAAGGCACTGAGCGCGGGTGGAAGCGGACCGTGGCGGTCGGCGGCGCCGTGTTACGGATGTGCTTCTTCATCTTGCCGATGACGTGCATCTCGCAGGCTTTGCAGTCGAACTCCAGCCGCAGGCGCTCGTTGCCGTTCACCAGAACCATCGGCTCGGCGCGCACCTGGCCCTGCACGCCGGTGACGCCCTTGGCCTGCTTCGGGCACAGGCTGAACGAGTACCGCAGACAATGCTTGGTGATCATCAGCGAGACGTCGCCGGGTTCCGCGTGCGACTCGTAGGCGGCGGCAATCAGCTTGACGCCATGCCGGGCATAGAAGGCGCGCGCCGCCTGGTTATAGACATTGGCCAGGTAGGAGAGTGTTTCCTCCGGGTAGGTGGCGGGTGGCTCCGACGCGGGGCGGCGCAGCGGCCGTCGGTAGGCGGCGTGGCGCGCGGCGACCAGTTGTTCGACGGCGGCGCGGCGCAGTGTGTTGGCCACCGAGGTCGGTACGAACCACGCCTGGCGGCATTCGTTGGTCAGGTCGCGCAAGACGAAATCGGTATTGCCGAAGCGACCGAGCTGCTCTCTCAGGCTGGCGGCGGCTTGCTCGACGTTCTGCGCCAATTGCCTGTCGCAGGCCAGCGTCGCGGTGGCGGCGATGTCGTCACTGTCGCGCAGCGTCAGGGCGAAACCGTCATGGGTGTCGGTGAAGGTGGCCCGGACGTCGATGTGCCGTTCGGCGGACTTCCTGCCCAAGGCCTGTTCCCAGGCGTGGTCGCGGTTGCGGCTGATGGCCACGCCCGGTCGCAGTCCTGGCAGGCTGTGCATCGGCTCGTTCGGACGGACCCGCCAGTGGCCGTCGGCCACGCGTTCGACGACATTCGCCTGCAGGCCGACCACCTCGCGCTTGTACAGATAGGTCAGGCCGTCGCCATTGGCGAGCGAGTCCGAGGTTTCCAGTTCGAACCAGTCGGCCCCGACGCGTGTCACCGTGCCGAGTGGAATGCCGACGAAAGCTGGCGTGTCGAAAGCGCCGATGTCGGCCTGGCGGCCACGGGAAAAATAGTCGGTGGCGCCGCGATGAAAGGTCTTGTCGGGGTCGGGCGAAAACAGCAGCCGCGTGCGGCCGCTCGATGCCGGCGCCAGATCCGGTCGGTCGGCCAGAATGGCGTCGAGCAACCGTCGGTAGTGGCCGGTGATGTTCTTGACGTAGCCGAGATCCTTGTAGCGGCCTTCGATCTTGAAACTCTCGACGCCGGCGTCGATCAGGGCGGCGAGATTGGCGCTCTGGTTGTTGTCCTTCACCGAGAGCAGATGCTTGTCGAAGGCGACCACCCGGCCCTGGGCGTCCTGCAAGGTGTAGGGCAGGCGGCAGGCCTGCGAACAATCGCCGCGATTGGCGCTGCGGCCGGTGTGGGCGTGGCTGATGTAGCACTGGCCGGAAAAAGCCACGCAGAGGGCGCCGTGGATGAAGTGCTCGATGACCGCGTCGGCCGGGACGGCGGCACGCACCGCCGCGATCTGCTCGATGGTCAATTCACGCGCCAGGACGATCTGGGAAAAACCGACCTCGGCGAGAAAGCGCGCTTTCTCCGGGGTGCGGATGTCGCACTGCGTGGAGGCGTGCAGGTCGATGGGTGGCAGATCGATTTCCAGCAGTCCCATGTCCTGGACAATCAGGGCATCGACGCCGGCGTTCCAGCACTCATTCACCAGACGACGCGCGGGCTCGAGTTCGGCATCGTGCAGGATGGTGTTGAGTGTGACGTAGATGCGGGCGTGGAAGCGGTGGGCGAATTCCACCAGGCCGGCAATGTCGGCGATCGAATTGCCGGCGTTGTGCCGCGCCCCGAAGTCCGGCCCGCCGATGTACACGGCATCGGCGCCATGCAGGATCGCTTCGCGGCCGATGTCGGCCGTCCGCGCCGGGGCGAGCAGTTCGATCAAGGCTTCTTCGGTTTACCGGTGTGCGCCGACTTGAAGGGCTTGCCGGCGAACTTCCGCTCGCCCGTGAAGGCCGGCTTGCCGGCATGCGCCTCGGAACGGAAAGCCCGGCCTTCGCGCTTCTTCTCCCACGGCTTTTCCCAGGGCGACGGGCCGCGCGGCGCCGCTCTTGGGTCGGCGGGCCTGGAGTCACCGGTCTTTGACTCCCAGCGGCGCTTGGGCGCTTCGACGACTTCGCCGGCGGCGAGCGGACGAATATCGAGCGGCTTCTGTTTGACCCGGGTTCGCTTCAGCGTCGCCAGGGTATCGGGCGGCAGCGCGGGAAGTTCGACGGTGCTGTACTCGTCGAAGAGATGGATCTGGCCGATGTACTTGCCTTCGATGCCGCCTTCATTGGCGATGGCGCCGACGATTTCCTTGGGCGTGGCGCCCTGGTTGCGGCCGACTTCGATGCGATACCGTTGCAGGTCGCCGTCGGCGAACGTGGCGCGACGGGCGGGGGCCTCGTCGCGATACTCGCGCCGGGGGCGCTCTTCCCGTTCCGGACGCTCGGCGCGTTCCGCGCGCACTGGTCGTTCGATGTACTCCGGACGTTCCGGTCGCGCGGTTCGCTCGGGTCGCTCGGGTCGCTGAGGCTGCTCCGGCCGCTCCGTGCGCTCGGCGCGTTCAAATCGCTCCGCGACTGGCGCGATCGGTTCCGGCATGACCATGCCGTCGGGCCGCAGGGGCCGGTCGCGCTGGGCAAGAAAGGCGAGAGCGGAGGCAATTTGTCGGGTGGCCAGGTTCTGCTCGCTTTCCATGCGCCGGATGACTTCGTAGAAGAAGTCGAGGTTTTCCTCGGCGAGCACGTCGAGAATCTGCTGGCGGAACTGCGCCACGCGGCGTTCGGCGACTTCGTCGCGGGTCGGCAGGGCGATGGGCTCGATCTTCTGGCGCGTGGCGTATTCGATGGCCTTGAGCATGCGCATTTCGCGCGGGGCGACGAACAGGATGGCGGTGCCGGTACGCCCGGCGCGGCCGGTGCGGCCGATGCGATGCACGTAGGCTTCGGTGTCGTAAGGCACGTCGTAGTTGATGACATGGCTGACGCGCGGCACGTCGATGCCCCGCGCGGCGACGTCGGTGGCGACGACGATATCGAGGCTGCCGCTCTTCAGTCGCTCGATGACCTGCTCGCGCAGGCCCTGGGTCATGTCGCCATTCAGCGCCGCCGCCTCGTGGCCGCGCGCTTCCAGTTTTTCGGCCAGATCGACGGTGGCGATCTTGGTGCGGACGAAGATGATGGCGGCGTCGAAATCTTCCTCGATTTCCAGCATGCGGGTCAGCGCTTCGAGCTTGTCGGCGCCGCGCACCTGCCAGTAGCGCTGGCGAATCGCGGCCACCGTGGTAGTGGCGGAGCGGATCTTCACCTGCTGCGGCTCGCGCTGGTAGCGCTGGGCGATGCGCCGGATCTGGTCGGGCATGGTCGCCGAGAACAGCGCGGTCTGGCGCGTCGCCGGGGTGTGTTCGAGGATCCACTCGACGTCGTCGATGAAGCCCATGCGCAGCATTTCGTCGCCTTCGTCGAGCACCAGCGTGCGCAGGTTGTCGAGCACCAGGCTCTTGCGCTCCAGATGGTCCATGATGCGACCCGGCGTGCCGACGATGACATGGGCGCCGCGCGACAGGGCGCGCAACTGGATGACCATGCTCTGGCCGCCGTAGAGCGGCAGCACGTGGAAGCCCGGCATGTGGTGGGCGTACTTCTGGAAGGCTTCCGCGACCTGGATCGCCAGTTCGCGGGTCGGCGTCAGGATCAGGGCCTGGGGGCGTTTGTTGGCAAGGTCGAGCTGCGCCAGAACCGGCAGGGCAAACGCGGCGGTCTTGCCGGTGCCGGTTTGCGCCTCGCCGAGCATGTCCTTGCCGGCGAGCAGAATCGGAATGCAGGCCGCCTGGATGGGCGAGGGCGTTTCGTAGCCGACGTCGGCGAGCGCGGAAAGCAGGGCGGGCGGCAGTTGCAGTGCCGCGAAGGAATCGATGGAGTCTGTCATGGGTGCGCGCCTGGCGGCGGGAAACGAGGACCGGCTGAGCCGGTGAGACCGACATTATCGCAGAGCGGGCATAATTCGGCCATGAAGATACTGGACGAACTGAAGCTGCGCGTGCGCGCAGCCAGCGGCCCCGGCGGCATGGCGGACTATTTCCACATCCTGCTCATGGAGGGCGGGTTGAAGAAGGTAATGGAAATTGTCGCCAGCCGGCCGGAACTGCTCGCCGACCTGTTGCCCATCGTCGCCAACCCGGATGCCAGCATGAACGTCAGCCTCGGCGCCAGCGCGGTTTTCGAGCGCTACGCCGGCCACGAGGCGCTGCGGGTGCTGGTGCCCCGCCTCGGCAAGTTGGCCGAACAAGGCGACGCCCGCGTGCGTGCCGATGCCTGCCACTATCTCGGTCTTTCCGGCGCACCGCTGGCGCGCGCCTATCTGGAGCCGCGCCTGGACGACGAGAGCGCCGAAGTGCGCGAGATTGCCGCCGACAGCCTGGCGGAGCTGGCATACGACTGATGCCCATAAGACAATCCATGAGGAGAAACAGCAATGAGTGAATTGGCCAATTTGAACAACCGTTTCGGCCTTGCCGGCAAGCTGGCTTTCGAGGAGGCCGGCGGGCTGGTCGCGGCACGCGTGACCACCGCCTTTGCCAGCGCCACCGTCGCCTTGCAGGGCGCGCATGTCATGACCTGGCAGCCGACGGGGCAGGCCCCGGTCATCTGGCTGTCGAAGTTCGCCAAGTTCGCGCCGGGCAAGTCGATTCGCGGCGGTGTGCCGGTCTGCTGGCCGTGGTTCGGGCCGCACGCCGGCAACTCCCAGTTTCCCGGTCATGGCTTTGCCCGCACGGTGCCCTGGCAGCTTCTGGCCACCAGGGAGCTGCCCGACGGCCGCGTTCGCCTCGACTTCGAACTGGTTCAGGACGAGGCCACGCGCGCCCAGTGGCCGCATGAGTCGGTGGTGCGCAACATCATTACCGTCGGTCAGGAACTGGAAGTACAACTCACGACCACCAACACCGGCAGCGCGCCCTTCCAGCTCGGCCAGGCGCTGCACACCTATTTCGAGGTGGGCGATATCCGCCGGGCGACCGTGGCGGGCCTCGAGCGCTGCGAGTATCTGGACAAGGTCGATGGCGGCGCCCGCAAGCGGCAGCAGGGACAAATCGCGTTCACCCAGGAGACCGACCGAATCTACCTCGGCACACGTGGTTGCTGCGGCATCGTCGACCCGGTACTCGAGCGCACCATCCTCATCACCAGCACCGGTAGTCGTTCCACCGTGGTCTGGAACCCGTGGGTCGAGAAGGCCGACAAGATGGGCGACTTCGGCCCGGACGGCTATCTCAACATGGTCTGCGTCGAAACGGCCAACGCCGCCGAGGATGTCATTTCCCTCGTCGCCGGCGAGACCCACAGCATGACGGCGCAGTATCGCGTGATCGCCACCACCGGATGACGCCATCGTCCCGGTCAGGGCCGACGGTGGCCGTCATCGGCGGCGGGCCGGCCGGCCTGATGGCGGCGGAGGCGCTGAGCCAGGGTGGGGTCGCGGTCGCCCTCTACGACGCCATGCCTTCGGTTGGGCGCAAGTTCCTCATGGCGGGCAAGGGCGGCCTCAACCTGACTCACTCCGAGCCGCTCGACGTCTTTGTGAGCCGTTATGGCGAACGGCGCACACAGGTCGAGCCATGGCTGACGGCGTTTGGACCAATGGCCCTGCGCGATTGGGCGAGGCAACTCGGCGTCGATACCTTCGTCGGCTCCTCGGGTCGCGTATTTCCGAGCAGCATGAAGGCCGCCCCGCTATTGCGGAAGTGGCTGCAGCGCCTGCGCGCGGCCGGTGTCGGATTCCACATGCGCCATCGCTGGCTTGGCTGGGACAATGCCGGTGCGCTGCGCTTCGCGACGCCGGCTGGCGAGATCGCCGTGCGTGCCGACTCGGTGGTCCTGGCGCTGGGTGGCGGCAGTTGGGCGAAACTGGGGTCGGACGGCGCCTGGTTGCCGATACTGGCGGGCGCGGGCGTCACCGTCACGCCGCTCAGACCGGCCAATTGCGGCTTCGATGTCCCCTGGAGCGAACACTTCGTCAGCCGTTTTGCCGGCCAGCCTGTCAAGTCGATCACCGCGACATTTGCCGGAGAGCGCCGGCAAGGTGAGTTCGTGGTGACAGAACATGGCGTCGAAGGCGGGGTGATCTATGGCTTGTCGGCGAGTCTGCGCGACGCCATCGAGGCGGGCGGCGGCGCCGAGTTGCGCGTCGACCTGGCGCCCGGCAAGTCGTTGGAGCGGGTGGTCGAGGAAATCGCCCACCCGCGCGGCTCGCGTTCCATGGCCAGCCACCTGCAAAGCCGTGCCGGCATCACTGGCGTCAAGGCCGGGCTGCTGCGCGAATGCGCGACGAAGGACGACTATGCCGAGCCGGCCCGGCTGGCGGCGGCGATCAAGGCCCTGCCGCTGCGGCTGGTGGCGCCCAGGCCGCTGGACGAGGCCATCAGCAGCGCTGGCGGTGTCGCCCTTGCCGCGGTGGACGACAGGCTGATGCTGCGCGACCTGCCCGGTGTGTTCTGCGCGGGCGAAATGCTGGACTGGGAAGCACCGACCGGCGGCTACCTCCTGACCGGGTGTCTGGCCAGTGGTCGGCTGGCTGGTGCCGGGGCATGCCAATGGCTAAGCGAGCGGGGCTCGGCGCGGGACTATAATCGGCCCGATACGCGGCGACTCTGAGACGGAAAGGAAGACGCTCCATGGATGTATCTGGCGTTTTGGGTCGAATCGCGGCTGATGCGGCCAGTGGCGAGATTGCCTTTTCGACGCACGCCGACATTGCCATGCGGGTGCGAAAGGCGGTCGACGATCCGGATTGTTCGCTCGACCACCTGGCCAAACTGATCCAGGCCGAGCCGCTGCTGGCGGCGCGGGTCGTCGGTGTCGCCAATTCCGTGATCTACAACCGTTCGGGTCGGGCGATTGCCGACGTCCGCAATGCCATCAGTCGCATTGGTTTCAAGACGACCCGGGCACTTGCCACGGCCGTCGTGGTGCGGCAGATGCAGGATCTGTCGCGCGATGCGGCGCACCGGCAACTGGCAATGCGCTTGTGGGAGCATACCGCCCAGGTGGCTTCGCTGGCCTACGTCATTGCCAAGCGGGTGACGCATCAGGACCCGGATACGGCCCTTTTTGCCGGCATTGTTCATGAGGTCGGCGGCTTCTACCTGATTTCCCGGGCAGCCGATTTTCCCGGCTTGCTGGTGGGCGAACTGGCCGGCTGGGATGGCCACTACGAGGCCAAGGTCGGACGGCCGGTCCTGGCGGCGCTGGGTGTTCCCGAAGCGGTGGTCGGCGCCATCGAGTCGATGTGGGATGGCTACCTTGCCATGCCGCCGGAAACCCTGGGCGATACGTTGTTGCTGGCGGACCGCCTGGCGACCAGTGAGTCGCCGCTGAGCCAACTGGCCGGCCTGGGACGCCAGGGGACGACGGTACAGATCGACGTGGCGCTCGACGACGACACCCTCTCGGGCATTCTCAAGGAATCGGCGGGGGAACTGGAATCGCTGACCAGCGCCTTGCGCTCCTGACGCCCTGACGCTCATTCCTTATTTCCACCAGACCGGTACCTTCGGGCACCTTCTTCACCTGATCCTCACGCATGCCTATCCAATGGTTTCCCGGCCACATGACCTCGGCGCGCAAGAAGGCCGCCGAGACCATGGCCATGACGGACGTGGTCATCGAGGTACTCGATGCGCGCTGCCCGGAAGCAAGCAGCAATCCGATGATTCGCGAACTGCGCCTGGCGCGGCAGAGGCCGTGCCTGCGCCTGCTCAACAAGGCCGATCTCGCCGATCCCGAGGCCACCAAGGGGTGGCTGGATTTCTACAACAAGCAGCCTGGCGTCAAGGCGGTGGCCATTTCCTGCAAGAAGGCCGGCGACGCCGCCAAGGTGCCGTCGCTGTGCCAGTCGCTGGCGCCGCATCGCAACGACGGCGTCAAGCCGCTGCGCATGATGATCATGGGCATTCCCAACGTCGGCAAGTCGACGCTGATGAACGCGCTGGTGAAGAAACGCGTCGCGGCGGTGGGCGACGAGCCGGCCGTGACCAAACAGCAGCAGCGCATCGATCTCTCGCCGCGCCAGACGCTGTTCGATACGCCCGGCCTGATGTGGCCGAAGATCGAGCATGATTCCGATGGCTACATGCTGGCCGCCAGCCACGCCATAGGCACCAACGCCGTTCTGGAAGAGGAGGTGGCGACCTATCTCGCCGGGGTGCTGCTGGCGCGCTATCCCGAGGCGATTGCCCGGCGCTACGGCTTTACGGTGGCAGGTCTCGACGCGCCCGGTGTGATCGAAGGAGTGGCGAAGAAGCGCGGTTGCCTGATCAAGGGACGCGCGGGTGAACTCGACATGGACAAGGCCTCGCTGATCCTGCTCACCGACTACCGCGGCGGCGCGCTCGGTCGCATCAGCCTGGAAACGCCGGCAACCCGCGCCACCATGCTGGCGGCGGCGCAGGCAACCTGAGGCCGGCTATTCAACGATCTTGCTGATCGGCAGCTCGATGATGCCGCGGGCGCCGGCCGCGTAGAGCCCCGGGATCAACTCGCGGACCAGCTTTTCATCGACCACCGTGGACATCTCGACCCACCGGGCGTCGGCGAGCGTCGATACGGTGGGCGTCGCCAGAGCCGGCAGGATCTTGAGAATGGCGTCCACGCTGTCGCGCGGCACGTTCATGGAGAGCAGCACCCGGGTGGCGGCGGCAATGGCGCCCTTCAGCATCATCAGCAGGCGGTCGATCTTGTCCTGCTTCCAGTCGTCCCGCAGCGAAGCGCGATTGGCGATGAAGCGTGGCGTGCTTTCCAGCACCACATGCATGACCTTCAGCTGGTTGGCACGCAGCGACGAACCGGTTTCGGAAACGTCGACGATGGCGTCGGCGAGGATCGGCGGTTTGACCTCGGTGGCGCCCCAGGAAAACTCGATGTCGGCGCTGACACCGTGTTCGGCGAGGAAGCGCCGGGTCATGCCCACCGCCTCGGTGGCGATACGTTTGCCCTGCAAATCCTTGACGTTCTCGAAAGGCGAGCCTTCTTTCGAGGCCATGACCCAGCGGACAATGCCGTAGTTGGGCCAGGGCGCGCGCAGGTCGGCCAGCTCCGCGACATCCGCGCCGGTTTCCAGTATCCAGTCGAGACCGGTGATGGCGCAATCGAGCACGCCCTGGCCGACGTAGCGGGCCATTTCCTGCGGCCGGATCAGGATGCACTCGATTTCCGGGTCGTCGATATCCGGGTAATACGAGCGTCCGGAGATGCGCAGGTTGTAGCCGGCGCGGGCAAACAGGCTCTGGGTGGTTTCCTGCAAGCTGCCCTTGGGGATGCCCAGGCGCAGGCGGGGCTGGCTACTCTTCATCGAAATACTCCCTGAAACGTTGTCGGTTCGTGATCTATCGGAGGTCTGTCTTGTTCGGGTCGTTTCGCCTCAATGGCTCGCGCAAATGGGCGAAATCGCGTGGGGCGACGTATTGGATCAGCTCCTTGCCCTGAGCATTGAGAACCACGTCCAGACCTCGCTCCGGATATAGAAAGTGTTCCGTGTTCTTTTCCGCCCCCGGGATACGCTCGGTCGGCTGGCCAAAGCGTTGCAGGATCATGGCTTCGTCCAGGTTGACCGACGGCACGAAGGCGATGCCGCCCATCTTCGCGGCGTAGGCCACGGCAATATCCTCTTCGGCGAGGCTGGCCTTTTTTGTGCTGCTCTGCATGTATTTGCCTTTCGCGGCCCGCTGCCGCATGGCCGCCAAGGCTTGGTCGGGCAGGTCGGCGGTGACGATCAGCTTGCCGGTCACCGCGCCCAGAGTGACATCCGGGAAATACATCTCCAGCGACCCGGTTTCGCCCGGTGCGGCGACGATGGCGATTTCGTGGTCGGCGCCGAAGCGCTGGCGAGCGTCGTCCAATGTGCCGGTCCCGAGGGCAAGACCGAAGACGCGCGCGGTGCCATCCGCTTGCGGCTCGATCTGCCAGGGAAGTCCGGTCACTGGTCTGTCGCCATGGCCCGACTGCCTTGGCATCAGAATCGGCAGGGCGACAATGGCGACAATGACGGCAAGAACGGCTAAAAGGACTTTCATGGCCTGATTCTGGAAGGATTGTCCGGACAAGAGCGGGGAATTCGGGCCGGAAGTCTAACGCAACCCCGGCTGGTGTAGCCGGATGAAACCTGACTAGATGTCAACCTCCCGCGCCGCATGTCGTTAATCGACCTACACGGCGACCGAATGCCGCCTACGGAGAAAGCCAAAATGGGCAGTTTGAGCAACGAATCCTATGAGCAATTCCTGGATTCCCTGAAAGAGGCGGGTATCGCCATCACCAATGAGAACGAGGTTCGCGAACGTCTGGCCGCGGCACAACGCTGGCGCTATGCCTTTGCGACGCTCGCCGCCAATGGTCGCCTGATCGGTATTCGGTTCGAAGACAAGAGTGCCGGCGGCAACGATGCGCAGATTTGCGACACTTTGGCACGCTTTCACTTTCCCCGGCAGCTGCAGGCGTCCTTCGCCGAAAGCCTGAAGGCGGCGCGCTAGCCCTCCATCCACGTGGTGCCGCGCCGCATTGGCGGCGCGGCATGGGCAACCCGGTAGGCCGGCCGCTCGGCCGCTGGCCTACCGGCTGATCGGCTTGTAGCGGATGCGGCGTGGTTTGGCGCCATCCTCGCCCAAGCGCTTCTTCTTGTCTTCCTCGTACTCGTGGTAGTTGCCGGCGAAGAACGTCCATTGCGACTCGCCTTCGCAGGCCAGAATGTGTGTGGCGATGCGGTCGAGGAACCAGCGATCATGGCTGATCACCAGCACACAGCCGGCGAATTCCAGTAGCGCGTCCTCCAGCGCCCGCAGTGTTTCCACGTCGAGGTCGTTCGAGGGTTCGTCGAGCAGCAGCACGTTGCCGCCCTGGATCAGCGTCGTCGCCAGGTGCAACCGGCCGCGCTCGCCGCCGGAAAGATTGCCGACGATCTTCCCCTGGTCGCCGCCCTTGAAGTTGAAGCGGCCGAGATAGGCGCGGCTCGGCATTTCGAATCTGCCGACGGTCAGGATGTCCTGCCCGTCCGAAACCGCCTCGAACACGGTCTTGTCGTTGGCCAGCCCTTCACGCGACTGGTCGACCGAGGAGACCTTTACGGTCGGGCCGATGACGATTTCGCCGGCATCAGGCGTCTCGCGGCCCTGGATCATGCGAAACAGCGTCGACTTGCCGGCGCCGTTCGGGCCGATGATGCCGACGATGGCACCGGGAGGTACCTTGAAGGCAAGATTGTCGATCAGCAGGCGGTCGCCGAAGCTCTTGGATACGCCCTTGAACTCGATCACCTCGTTCCCGAGTCGCTCGCCGGGCGGGATGAATATTTCCTGGGTCTCGTTGCGCTTCTGGTACTCGTAGCTCGACATTTCCTCGTAACGGACAAGGCGCGCCTTGCTCTTGGCCTGGCGGGCCTTCGGGTTCTGGCGCACCCACTCCAGTTCCTGCTTCATCGCCTTCATGTGGGCGTCGACCTGCTTCTGTTCGGTCTCCAGGCGGGCTTCCTTTTGCTCCAGCCAGGACGAGTAGTTGCCCTTCCAGGGAATGCCCTGGCCACGGTCGAGTTCGAGGATCCATTCCGCGGCGTTGTCGAGGAAGTAGCGGTCGTGGGTGACGGCCACCACCGTGCCGGGGAAGCGTACCAGGAACTGCTCCAGCCATTCGACCGACTCGGCGTCGAGGTGGTTGGTCGGTTCGTCGAGCAGCAGCATGTCGGGCTTGGAAAGCAGCAACTGGCAGAGCGCGACGCGGCGCTTCTCGCCGCCGGACAGGTTCTTGATCACGGCGTCCCAGGGCGGCAGGCGCAGGGCGTCGGCGGCGATTTCCATCTGGGTCTCGACGTCGGCGCCGGAGGTGGCGAGGATGGCCTCGTACTTGGCCTGTTCCTCGGCCAGCTTGTCGAAGTCGGCGTCCGGCTCGGCGTAGGCGGCGTAGATCTCGTCCAGCTTCTGCTGCGCCTGGGTGACTTCGCCGAGGCCGGCCTCCACTTCCTGGCGGACCGTGTTGTCCGGATGGAGTTGGGGTTCCTGCGCCAGGTAGCCGATGGAAATGCCCGGCAGCCACTGGACTTCGCCGTCGAATTCCTTGTCCGCGCCGGCCATGATCTTCAGGACGGTCGATTTGCCCGAGCCGTTGAGGCCCAGCAGTCCGATCTTGGCGCCGGGAAAGAAGGACAGGGAGATGTCCTTGATGATCTGGCGCTTCGGGGGAACGATCTTGCTCACGCGGAGCATCGACATTACATATTGGGCCATGGTCTTCGACTCAGGATGGTGCAAAGGGGCCGCCAGCTTACCGGAGGCTCGGCGGGATGGGGTGGCGGGCTAGTCGCAATCGAGGGTAAGCAGTAGTTGGCCTTCTCCGACCGCCTCGCCTTCGGCGACCAGCACCTCGACGACGCGGCCGGCCCGCGGCGAGGGTATATCGAGCGCAACCTTGCCGGTTTCGAGCAGCAGGATGGTGTCGTCGGCACGCAGTTGATCGCCCGGCCTGACCAGCAGGCTTTGGACGAATACGTCGCCGTTGCCGCAGCTACCGCAGGTTTCCCAGCATTCGGGGTACTTCGGCATGCGGATTTCGAACAGGCCGCTCAAGCGATCTTTTCGTCGAGGTTGATGTCGACCATCAGATCGTTGGAAATTCGCTCCAATTCCGCTGTCAGCGCCCGGGCATCGAGATCACGACCGGCCAGCAACTCGATTTCGGCATGGAACATGATCTCCGCCGACATGGGCGCGCTCGCCGTGTGAGTCGTCAGATCCTCGACGTTAACCGCGTGGTGGGCGAGAACCTGCGACACCTCGCGGACGATACCGATGCGGTCGTGGCCGACCAGCGACAGCTTGAGGCGGCGTCCCTTGGCCGGGGCGGCGCTGGCGGCCGAGTGCTCGGCGGTGACCTTGAGCCCGGCAAGCTGATTCAACGCCGTCTTGAGCGCGTCCGCGCCAACGGCCGGCACGGCCACCTTGACGATGCCGGCGAACTTGCCGGCCAGATGCGACATCGACGACTCCAGCCAGTTGCCTCGATGGGCCGAGATGGCTGCGGAAAGCTCGCCGACCAGGCCCGGCCGGTCATCGCCGATGACGGTCAGGATCAGAAATTGGTCACTCATGGGCATAGGCATCCAAAGAAGGGCAGGAACAGAAGAGGTTGCGATCCCCGTAGACGTCGTCGATACGATTGACGAACGGCCAGAACTTGTTTTCCGCGACCCAGGGTAGCGGGAAGCAGGCTTGCCGCCGCGTGTAGGGACGATTCCAGTCGGGGTCGATCACGTCGGCTTCGGTATGCGGTGCGTTCTTGAGCGGATTGTTGTCCGCGGGCCACGTACCGTTCTCGATCTGGCGGATTTCCTCGCGGATGCTGATCATTGCCTCGATGAAGCGGTCCAGCTCGGCCTTCGACTCCGACTCGGTGGGCTCGACCATCAGCGTGCCGGCCACCGGAAAGCTGACCGTCGGTGCGTGGAAACCGTAGTCCATCAGGCGCTTGGCGATGTCGATCTCGGCGATACCCGTCGCGGCCTTGATGGTCCGGATATCGAGAATGCACTCGTGGGCAACCCGTCCCTGGCCACCCTTGTAGAGCACCGGGTAGTGGTCGTTCAGTCGGGCCGCCACATAGTTGGCGTTGAGAATGGCGACCCGGGTGGCCTCGGTCAGGCCCGGGCCACCCAGGAGGGTGATGTACATCCACGAAATGGGCAGTATGGAGGCCGAGCCCCAGGGCGCGGCCGACACGGCGCCCTGGCCGAGGTTCGGGCCGGCGACGGGCTGGACCGCATGATTGGGCGCGTAAGGCGCCAGGTGGGCCTTCAGGCCAATCGGCCCCATGCCGGGGCCGCCGCCGCCATGGGGAATGGCGAAGGTCTTGTGCAGATTCATGTGCGAGACGTCGGCCCCGATCTCGGCCGGCGAGGTCAGCCCGACCTGGGCGTTGAGGTTGGCACCGTCCATATAGACCTGGCCGCCGTGGGCATGGATGGTGGCGCAGATGTCCTTCACCGCTTCCTCGAACACGCCGTGGGTCGACGGATAGGTGATCATCAGGCAGCTCAGGTTCGCGGCATGCTGCCCGGCCTTGGCCTTGAGGTCGGCGACATCGATGTTGCCGCTGTCGTCGCAATCCACGACCACGACTTGCAGGCCGCACATGTGGGCCGTGGCCGGATTGGTGCCGTGCGCCGACTTGGGAATCAGGCAGACATTGCGCTGCCCCTCGCCCCGGGCCGCCTGGTACCGGCGGATGGCAACGAGGCCGGCGTATTCTCCCTGCGCGCCCGAGTTGGGCTGCATGCAGATGGCGTCGAAACCGGTGATTGCCCTGAGCGCCGCTTCCAGGCCAGCGATCATCTCCAGCGTTCCGGCCGCCTGATCGAGCGGGGCGAAGGGGTGTGTGTCGGCGAATTCCGGCCAGGTGACCGGGATCATCTCGCTGGTGGCGTTCAGCTTCATGGTGCAGCTGCCGAGGGAGATCATGGCGTGGTCCATGGCCAGATCGCGGTTCTGCAACTTCTTCAGATAGCGCAGCATCTCGTGTTCGGTGTGATGGCGGTTGAACACCGGATGGGTCAGGATGGCGTCGCCGCGCATCAGGTCGAAAACAGGAGAAGTTACTTTAGCTATATCGTCCAAATTACTGATATCAAAGTTATTGTCAGTGATGAAAGATAGCAGTGCCGCCACATCCTCGCGGGTGGTTTTCTCGTTCAGCGCGATGGCGCGCACGTTGTCGGAAACCCGGCGCAGGTTGTAGCCCGGCACGTCTTTGGCGGTCTCGACGCGGATCGTGTCGAAGTAGTGTTGCGTCAGCACCTTGACGCCGGCTGCTTTGAGTCCCTCGGCGAGGATGCCGGTCAGTCGATGGATGCGCGTGGCGATGGTCTTCAGCCCCTCGGGACCGTGGTAAACGGCATACATGCCGGCCATGTTGGCCAGTAGCACCTGGGAGGTGCAGATGTTGGAGTTGGCCTTTTCGCGCCGGATGTGCTGCTCGCGGGTTTGCAGGGCCATGCGCAGAGCCTGTTTGCCGCGCGCATCGACGGAGACGCCGATGATGCGTCCGGGCACCGAGCGCTTGTGCTCGTCCTTGCAGGCGAAGAAGGCGGCGTGCGGGCCGCCGAAACCCATGGGCACCCCGAAACGCTGGCTGGAACCCAACGCGATGTCCGCGCCCATGGCGCCGGGCGACTTAAGCAGCACCAGCGCCATCAAGTCGGTGGCGACGGCGCAGATGGCGCTCCTGGCTTGCAAGGCGGCGACGATGTCAGTGAGGTCGGCACACTCGCCGCGATCGTTCGGATACTGGAGCAGCGCGCCGAAAACCTCATGTTTGGCGACGTCTTCCGCGAGGCCGAAGATCAGGTCGAAACCGAACAGGGCGGCACGGGTCTTCAACACGTCGATGGTCTGGGGGAAACAGTCCTGGTCGACGAAGAAGGCGTTTGACTTTGATTTGGCGATGCGTCGCGCCATGGCCATGGCCTCGGCGGCGGCCGTCGCCTCGTCGAGCAGGGAGGCGTTGGCCAGTGGTAGTCCCGTCAGGTCGATGACCATCTGCTGGTAGTTGAGCAGAGCTTCCAGCCGCCCCTGGGCGATTTCCGCCTGATACGGCGTGTAGGCGGTATACCAGCCGGGGTTTTCCAGCACGTTGCGCACGATCACCTTGGGCGTCAGCGTGTCGTGGTAGCCCATGCCGATCAGCGACTTCTTCAGTACGTTCTTTTCGGCAATCACCTTGAGCGAGGCCAGCGCTTCGTGTTCCCTGCGCGGGCCGGGCAGTGCAAGCGGGCTGCTCAACCGGATCGCGGCTGGCACGGTCTGGGCGATCAACTCGTCCAGACTGCCCGCACCGACGGCCGTCAGCATGGCGGCCAGATCCGGTCCGGCGTGACCGATATGACGTCCGAGGAATTCGTCCTGCTGTTCCAGGGCGGCCAGGGGGGCGGTGTTCGGCATGGTGTGTCGGCTCAGTGTTCGTCGGCGACTTCGGCGTAGCCAGCGGCGTCGAGCAGGGCGCTGATTTCCGCGGGGTTGCTGGGCTTCAGCTTGAACAGCCAGGCGGCGTAGGCGTCCTGATTGACACTTTCCGGCGCATCGACGGCGGCATCGTTGCGGGCAACGATTTCGCCGGAAACCGGTGCGTAAATGTCGGAGGCGGCCTTGACCGACTCGACCACCGCGCATTCCTCACCGGCTTTCACCGTGCGGCCGATTTCCGGCAGCTCGAGAAAGACGATGTCGCCCAGGGCTTCCTGGGCGTGGTCGCTGATGCCGATGGTGACGGTGCCGTCGGCTTCCTGCTTCAGCCATTCGTGGGATTTGGTGTACTTGAGGTCGGTCGGGATGCTCATGGGGCTCTCCTAGTTAAATCAATGCGTTGCCGTGACGTACGAAGCTGGGCTTGACGATTGCTGCTTTCAGGCGCTTGTCGCGGATTTCCACCTCGACTTCATCACCAATCCGTACCCCCATCGGCAGCCGTGCCAGCGCGATGGAGCGCTGTAGCGTAGGTGAGAAAGTACCTGAGGTTATTTCTCCAGTGCCTTGTTTAGTAACTACCTGTTGATGAGATCTCATTACGCCCTTATCGATCAGCAGGAGGCCGAGAAACTGCTTCTGCTGACCTTGCTCGATCAGCGCCGCCTTGCCGATGAAGTCGCGTTCGGTGTTCAGTGAAACGGTCCAGGCTAGGCCTGCGTCGAGCGGGGAGACCGTCTCATCCATGTCCTGGCCGTAGAGGTTCATGCCCGCCTCCAGGCGCAGGGTGTCGCGGGCACCGAGACCGATGGGGGCGACGCCGGTCGCCCGCAATGCGGCCCAAACGGCCGGCGCGTCGGCGGCGGGCAGGGTGATTTCGAAGCCATCCTCGCCCGTGTAGCCGGTACGGGCGATCAGCCAGTCGTTCCACTCGGCGGCCTGAAAGACGAACAGCCCCTCACTCGCCGCTCGGGTGGCCGGAAAGGCGGCCCAGAATCTTTCCCGGGCCTGCGGGCCTTGCACGGCAATCATGGCCAGTTCCGGACGGCCGACGATATCGACGTTGAACCCGGTGGCCTGCTGCCTCATCCAGGCCAGATCCTTGTCGGCGGTACCCGCATTGACGACGATCCGGTAACGGTTTGGCGAGAAGAAATAGGCGATCAGGTCGTCGATGACGCCGCCGTTTTCCCTCAGCAGGCAGGAATAGAGCGCCTTGCCCGGCAGGGTCAGCTTGGCGACGTCGTTGGCGATCAGTCGGCGCAGCCAGGGCTGGGCGTCGCAACCGAGTACATCGATGGCGCGCATGTGCGAAACATCGAACATGCCGGCGTCGCGACGGACGGTGTGATGCTCTTCGATCTGTGAGCCGTAGTGGATGGGCATGTCCCAGCCGGCAAAATCGACCATCTTGGCGCCGGCGGCGATGTGGGCATCAAACAAAGGTGTATGTTTTCCCATAATTCAATGACTTAAATGTCTTTCCTTATGTTGTTTCTGAGCAAACAAAAAGGGCGAAGGCCGCTTAGCCTTCGCCCATCTGTCCTTGCACCTGAGAGATTTTCCCCATCGGTGGATGGTTGCCATGTGATCAACGGCCCATCGCTCTCCAGAGTTTTCCTGCATCGTCGGCCCTTTTGCCTGAGCGGTTCCCGGGCGGTTGCGCCTTCGGCGGCTGAATCGGTTGCGATGCGACCGATCTGCTCTCTCCCGACGATCAGCCCGGATTATGCCGGGGGCCGGCAGGGCCGGCAAGGGGCTTTGTTAGAATGGCGGGGTGAAACCGCTCAATGCCGACCTCCACTGCCATTCGTCCGTCTCGGACGGCCTGCTTTCGCCCGCCGAAGTGGCGCGACGGGCCCATGGCAACGGTGTCGAACTGCTCGCGCTCACCGATCACGACGAAATCGGTGGGCTGGCGGCGGCGGCGGCCGAGGCGCAAGCGCTGGGCATGCGCTTTGTGAGCGGCGTCGAAATCTCCGTGTCCTGCGGGGATGACCAGACGGTCCATATCGTTGCACTAGGCTTCGACCCCGGGTACGCGCCGTTGATCGATGGTCTGGCGCAGGTTCGCGGCGGGCGCGATTCGCGGGCGATGCGCATGGCCGCCGAGCTGGACAAGGTCGGCATTCACGGCGCCTATCAGGGCGCTTTGAAGTATGCCGGCAACCCGGCCCTCATTTCGCGGTCGCATTTCGCGCGCTACATTGTCGAACTTGGCCACGCGAGGGATGTGAAGACCGTGTTCGACTGGTGGCTCGCCAAAGGCAAACCGGGCTATGTCAGCCACCCTTGGGCGACGCTGGAGGATGCCATGGGCTGGATTCTCGGTGCCGGCGGCATCGCCGTGGTGGCGCATCCTGGACGCTATCGGTTGTCGAAGACCGAACTGCTGGCAATGTTATCGACATTCAAGGACTTGGGGGGCGTTGGCATCGAAGTGATGTCCGGTTCGCACAACCAGGACCACATACGGGAATATGCCCATGTCGCGAGGCAGTACGGTTTTCTGGCGTCGCGTGGTTCCGATTTCCATGGCCCGGGGGAGAGTTGGGTCGACCTGGGGCGGCTGCCCGACCTGCCGCCCGACCTGACGCCTGTCTGGACAAGGTTGAACTGAAATGGCGGAACTGCTTTCGATTCATCCCCTCGACCCACAGCCGAGGCTGATCAAACAGGCGGCGGAGATGATTCGCTCCGGCGATTTGGCCGCCTTTCCGACCGATTCCGCCTACGCTCTGGGCGGGCACCTTGGCGACGCGGGGCTGCTTGATCGCATCCGCCGCATTCGTGGCGTCGATGATCGACATTTATTCACGCTGATGTGCCGCGACCTCTCGGAAATCGCCACCTATGCCAAGGTGGATAACGCCCAGTACCGGCTCCTGAAGGCGACCACGCCGGGCAGCTACACCTTCATTCTCGAAGGCACCAAGGAGCTGCCGCGCCGGGTGTTGCATCCGAAACGCAAGACCATCGGCTTGCGGGTGCCCGATCACCCGCTGGTTCTGGCTTTGTTGGCCGAGTTGGACGAACCGCTGCTGAGCTCCACGCTGATGTTGCCGGGCGACGAGCATCCCCTCAGCGACGCCGATACCATTCAATCCCGGCTCGACAAGTTGCTCGACCTGGTGATCGATTGCGGGCCTTGCGGAACCCAGGCGACGACCGTCATCAATCTGACCGGTGGCTCGCCGGAGCTGGTGCGGGCGGGACGCGGCTCGTTGGCACCGTTCGGCCTGGGGTAGAATCCGCCGCCTCCATGAACGCAATCCAGACGCTGGCGATATCCGCCCTGCCGGTGATTTTCGCCATCACGCTGCACGAAGCGGCGCATGGCTACGCGGCGCGCCATTTCGGCGACCCGACGGCCTGGCAGGCGGGTCGCATCAGCATCAATCCCTTGCGCCACGTGGATCTGGTCGGGACGATCATCGTGCCGGCGATGATCCTGCTGCTCAGTGCCGGCGGCTTCCTGTTTGGTTGGGCAAAGCCCGTGCCGGTGAACTTCGGTCGCCTGCGTCACCCGAAGCAGGACATGCTCTGGGTGGCGGCCGCCGGTCCGGGCGTCAATCTCCTGATGGCGTTGGGCTGGGGCCTCCTGCTCAAAATCGCGGTAGCCATGCCCGTGCACGGCTACTCGCAGGCGATGGCGGAAATGGCCCGTGTCGGCATCAATATCAATGGCGTTCTGATGGTGTTGAATCTGTTACCGTTGCCGCCGCTAGACGGCGGGCGGATAGCGGTGAGCTTGTTGCCACATCGGCAGGCTGCACAGTTCAGTCAAATCGAGCCGTATGGCATGGTGATTCTGCTGGCGCTGCTATTCACCGGCGTGCTGGAAACAATACTCGGGCCGCTGCTGGGCCTGTTCATGATGCTGATGAAGTCATTCTTGAGTCTCTGACCATGTACGCGGAAAAAGTCCTCTCAGGCATGCGGCCGACCGGCCGTCTCCACCTTGGCCACTACCATGGCGTACTGGCCAACTGGATCAAGCTGCAACACGAGTATCCGTGCCTGTTCTTCGTCGCCGACTGGCACGCGTTGACCACGTCATACGACGAGCCGGGCACGATCACGCAAAACTCCTGGGACATGATCATCGATTGGCTGGCCGCCGGAGTCGATCCTTCCCAGGCCACATTGTTCATTCAGTCCAGGGTGCCGGAGCACGCCGAACTGCATCTGCTGATGTCGATGATGACGCCGCTGGGCTGGCTGGAACGGGTGCCGACCTACAAGGACCAGCAGGAAAAGCTGACGCACAAGGACCTGACGACCTACGGTTTCCTCGGCTATCCCCTCTTGCAGGCGGCGGATATTCTCATCTACCGCGCCAATCGCGTGCCAGTGGGCGAGGACCAGGTGCCGCACATCGAGTTCACCCGGGAAATCGCCCGTCGTTTCAATCACCTGTATGGTCGCGAACCGGGCTTCGAGGACAAGGCGAAAGAGTCAATAAAAAAGCTGGGCAGCAAGCGCGCCAAACTGTACGAAGAACTGCGTACCCGATATCAGGAAAAGGGTGAGCAGGACGCCCTGGAGCAGGCCCACGTGCTCCTCAACGAGGCGCAGAACCTTGCCCATGGCGACCGGGAACGTTTGTTCGGCTATCTCGAAGGCGGCGGCAAGATGATTCTGGTCGAGCCCGACTCCATGCTGACCGAGGCTTCGCGCATGCCCGGTCTGGATGGCCAGAAGATGTCCAAGTCCTACGGCAACACCATTGCGCTGCGCGAGGATGCCGAGTCGATCCGCAAGAAGATTCGCACCATGCAGACCGACCCCCAACGCGTTCGCCGCACCGATCCGGGCGACCCGGAGAAGTGCCCGGTATGGCAGTTCCACCTCATCTATTCCGGTGACGATGTGCGGCAATGGGTCCAGCAGGGCTGCCGTTCGGCGGGTATTGGCTGCATCGAGTGCAAGCAGCCGGTGATCGACGGCGTACTCAAGGAGCAGGAGCCGATGCGGGAACGGGCCAGCATGTACGAAGAGGATCCGCAACTGGTCAAGAACATCATCGCCGATGGCTGCGAGAAGGCGCGCAAGCTTGCCCAGGAGACCATGCGCGACGTGCGCGAAGCCATTGGTCTGGATTACGCGTGAGCGAGCTTGCCGCGGTGATGGAGCCGCATCTGCCGAAGGTTTATGGCGAAACTTTGCCGACCTTGCCGCGCGACCTGTATATCCCGCCCGACGCGCTCGAAATCTACCTCGACGCCTTCGAGGGACCGCTCGACCTGCTGCTCTATCTGATCCGTAAGGCCAATATCAACATCATCGATATCCCGATGGCGCCGCTCACCGCCCAGTACCTGGTGTACGTCGAGGCGATGCACAAGAAGAATCTGGAGCTGGCGGCGGAATATTTGCTGATGGCGGCGATGCTGCTCGAGATCAAGTCGCGCATGCTGCTACCCCGGCCACCCAAGGCCGACAACGGCGAGCCGGAGGACCCGCGCGCCGAACTGGTCCGGCGGCTGATGGAATACGAGCGCATGAAGCTGGCGGCGGCCAAGCTCAACGAAATGCCGCAGGCCAACCGAGACTACGAGTGGGTGACGGTCTGGGTGACCGATCAGGTCGTCGAGCGGCTGCCGGAGGTTTCCCTGCACGATCTGCAGGTAGCCTGGCTGTCCTTGATGAAACAGGCCAAGGTGCTTGCCCACCACAGGGTACGGCGCGAGGAGTTGTCGGTGCGTGAATACATGACCGGCATCCTGCGCCGTTTGCAGGGACGAGGCTACGTGGTGTTCGAGGATCTGTTCGACACCGCAACGGGCGTGGCCAGCCTGGTGGTAAGCTTTCTGGCCGTTCTCGAACTGGCGCGCGAAAAGCTGGTCGAGATAACCCAGAGCGAAGCCCTGGCGCCGATTTACGTGAAGACCGCCAACTCCGATGATCACGCTCTACAAGCCTGAAGACTTCAAAATCGTGCTTGAAACGGCGCTGCTTGCCGCCGGTGAGCCGATGCCGCTGGCCGAGCTCAAGAAGCTGTTCGACCACGAGTTCGACGACGATACCTGGCGGACATTGCTCGACGACCTGCGCCGCGACTGGGCGCATCGCGGCGTCGAACTGGTGCAATTGGCGACCGGCTGGCGTTTTCAAACCCGGCCGGAATATCAGGATTTCCTCGACCGGTTGAAGAACGAAAAGCCGACCCGCTATTCCCGGGCGGCGATGGAAACCCTTGCCATCATCGCCTATCGGCAGCCGGTAAGTCGCGGTGATATCGAGGACATTCGCGGTGTTGCCGTATCGCCCAATGTCCTGAAAACGCTGGAAGCGCGTGGCTGGATCGACGTGGTGGGCCACCGCGACGCACCGGGACGGCCGGCGCTCCATGCCACCACCAAGAAGTTTCTCGACGACCTCGGGCTGCGCAGCCTCTCCGAGCTGCCGCCTCTGACCGAAATTGAACGGGTAATCGACCTTGCAGAATCGACCAACGAAGCCGACCAAATCGCCGCGCCACAAGAACAGCCCGCTCCGGCCGCCGAGCAAGCCTGAGGGTGTCCGGGGCCGGGCGACCGGCGCGACGACGGGCCCTGTTGGCTCGCGGCGACCGCCAAGAGCCGTCGAGCCGGTCGAGACGCTGAAGCTGCATAAGGCGCTGGCCGACGCGGGCCACGGTTCGCGCCGCGAACTGGAGGAATGGATTGCCGCCGGACGTATCAGCGTCAACGGCGAGCCGGCGCATGTCGGCCAGCGCATCAGCCCGGATGACAAGGTGCGGGTCAACGGCAAGCTGGTGCAGCTAAAGTCTGGCGACACCCGCCTGCCGCGGGTGCTCCTGTATCACAAGCCGGAAGGGGAGATCGTCTCCCGCGACGATCCGGAGGGGCGGCCGACGGTGTTCGAGAAGCTGCCGCGCATCAACAACGGCCGCTGGATAGCGGTGGGTCGGCTCGACTTCAATTCGTGCGGGCTGATGTTGTTTACCAGTAGCGGCGAACTCGCCAACCGACTGATGCACCCGCGTTACGCCCTGGAACGCGAATACGCGGTGCGTGTTCTCGGCGAGCCGGGCGTCGAGGCTGTGGCGCAACTCAAGGCCGGCATTCAGTTGGAGGACGGCATTGCCCACTTCAACCGTTTTCTGGAAGCCGGCGGCGAGGGGGCCAACCACTGGTACAACGTCACCATTTCCGAAGGGCGCAATCGGGAGGTGAGGCGCATGTTCGAGGCGGTTGGCCTGACCGTCAGCCGCCTGATGCGCGTTCGCTACGGGCCGGTTCAGTTGCCCGCGGGCCTCAAACGGGGGCTGTGCCGCGAGCTCGATCCGCAAGAGGTCGGTACGCTTTTGAAGACCCTGCGACCCTAAAAAACCCAGAAAAATCCGAAACCTGATTGCTTCCGAGAGGGTCGCCCTGCTATAATCTTCCTGTTTTTGGTGCACCGTTCTCAATGCGAGGGCGAATGGGCAAAAATGGGCAGCAGTGCCCATTTTTTATTTGTGGCGGCGGTTAAGCGGCGGGATGTGCGGGCGGGATGCAACTGGCTGAAATAATTGAACAAGCGGTGACCGGACTCGGGTATGAGCTCGTTGATTTCGAAACGAGCC
The DNA here is from genome assembly GCA_044220545.1 of Rhodocyclaceae bacterium. GTDB lineage: Bacteria > Pseudomonadota > Gammaproteobacteria > Burkholderiales > Rhodocyclaceae > Fen-999. The sequence continues at coordinate 63,060 of JBGAQX010000021.1, forward strand.
CCAAGGGCCGCCTGCTGCGCGTGTTTATCGACAAGCCGGGGGAGCAGGGCAGCGTCAATATCGACGATTGCAGCACTGTCAGCAACCATTTGACCCGCTTGTTCGTCGTCGAGAACGTCGACTACGATCGTCTGGAGGTTTCGTCCCCAGGACTCGATCGTCCATTGAAGAAGCCCGCCGACTGGCTGCGTTTCGCCGGTCAGGACGCCCAGTTGAAGCTGCGCGTGCCCATGGGCAACCAACGTAATTTCGTCGGCCAGATCGTTGGCCTGAACGGCGACCGGGTGGTGGTCAAGGTCGAAGGCGAAGACCGGGAGTTTCCGGTCGACGGGATCGACAAGGCGCGCCTGGTGCCGAAGTTCTAAATCTGAACTGGATTGCTGGAGGACTTGGAATGAGCCGTGATTTACTGATGATGGTGGACGCCCTGGCGAGGGAGAAGAACGTGAACAAGGATATCGTGTTCGCGGCACTCGAACTTGCCCTGGCTTCGGCTACCAAGAAGCGTATCCACGATGATGCCGACGTGCGTGTCGAAATGGACCGTGAAACCGGCGATTTCGAGTCTTTTCGGCGCTGGCTGGTATTGCCGGACGCGGATGTCGAGATTCCCGAGCAACAGATCGGACTCATAGACGCGCAGGAGCAGTTGCCCGACGTGGCGCTGGGCGACTATATCGAAGAGACGCTCGAGCCCATCGACTTCGGCCGTATCGGCGCCCAGGCCGCGAAGCAGGTGATTCTGCAAAAGATTCGCGATGCCGAGCGTGAGCAGGTGCTCAACGACTTCCTCGAGCGCAAGGAGCATCTGGTTACCGGTACCGTGAAGCGCATGGAAAAGGGCAACGCCATCATCGAGGCCGGCCGTATCGAAGCCCTGCTGCCGCGCGATCAGATGATCCCGAAGGAAAACTTGCGTCCCGGTGATCGCGTCCGCGCCTGGCTGAAGAAGATCGACCGCGCCGCTCGTGGCCCGCAACTGATCCTGTCTCGCACGGCGCCCGAATTCATCATGAAGCTTTTCGAGCTGGAAGTGCCCGAGATCGAAGATGGCCTTCTGGAGATCAAGGCCGCCGCTCGTGATCCAGGTGTGCGCGCCAAGATCGCCGTCAAGTCGAACGATCAGCGCGTCGATCCGATCGGCACGTGCGTCGGCATGCGCGGCTCGCGCGTCACGGCCGTGACCAATGAACTGGCTGGCGAGCGTGTCGATATCGTGCTCTGGTCGGCGGACCCCGCCCAGTTGGTCATCGGTGCCCTGGCGCCGGCCGAAGTCAGTTCGATTGTCGTCGATGAGGAAAAACACGCCATGGACGTGGTGGTGGACGAGAACAACCTCGCCATCGCCATTGGCCGTGGTGGCCAGAACGTGCGTCTTGCCTCGGAATTGACCGGCTGGACCATCAATCTGATGACGGTCGAGGAATCTCATCAGAAGCAGGAAACCGAAACAGCAGTGATTCGCCAGCTATTCATGGCCAAGCTGGATGTCGACGAGGAAGTGGCCGACATCCTGATCCAGGAAGGATTTTCGACCCTGGAAGAAATTGCCTACGTGCCACTCGCCGAGATGCTGGAAATCGATGCGTTCGACGAGGCGACGGTCAATGAGCTTCGCGATCGTGCGCGCAACGTGCTGCTTACAGAGGCGATCGTCGACGAAGAACAGTTGGAAAAGGTTGCCGACGACATGCTCGATCTGGATGGCATGGACAAGCAACTGGCCGCGAAGCTGGCCAAGAATGGTGTCTGTACCCGTGACGATCTCGCCGATCTGGCTGTTGACGAACTCGTGGAAATGACCGGCATCGAAGACGAACGCGCCAAGGCGCTAATTACCACGGCCCGCGCCCACTGGTTCGCGGAAGAGCAGTGATGGAGGAGGCCGTAACATGGCACAGATGAATGTCGCCCAATTCGCCGCCGAGCTGAAAATGCCGGCTACCGCCCTGTTGGAACAATTGGCCAAGGCCGGTGTTGCCAAACAGGCATCCAACGACACGGTCAGCGAGCAGGACAAGACGCGGCTGCTCGACTACCTGCGCAAGGCCCACGGCGAGACCGCGCCCAAGGCCAAGATCACGCTGACGCGCAAGCAGACCACCGAGATCAAGTCCGCCGACTCGACCGGCAAGGCGCGCACCATTCAGGTCGAGGTGCGCAAGAAGAGGGTATTCGTCAAGCGTGAGGCGGAGCTCGCCACCGAGGTGGTGGCACCCGAGCTCACGGCCGTGGCAGAGGCGCCGGAGCCGGTAGTGGCCCCACCGGTGCCGGTCGAAGTGGTGCCCGCGCCCGCCGCGCCGGAACCCGTCGTGGTGGTGGAAACGCCCGCGCCGACCCCGGTATCCGCGGTCGCCCCGCCGATCATCGACAAGGAACAGTCGGCATTGCGCGCCGCCGAAGCCAAGCGGCAGGCGGAACTATCGGCGCGCCAGGCCGCCGAGATCAAGGAACGACACGGGCGTGAAGCACGTGCCAAGGCCGATGCGGAGGCTCGCCTGGCGGAACAGCAGGCCGAACTGGCCAGAAAGGCGGCCGCCGAAGAGAAGGCGAAGGCCGATGCCAGCGGTGTTAGTGGCACCTTGCACAAGCCGGCGGCGAAACCTGGCGAAGAGGCGAAGAAGCCGGGTGTGAAGAAAGCCCCTGGCAGTACCTGGAAGGATGATGCGGCGAAAAAGCGTGGCATCAAGACGCGCGGCGACACCGCCGGTGGCGCCGGTGGCTGGCGTGGTGGCCCCCGCGGCCGCCACGGTGGCAGGCACCACGAGGAGGCACAGCCGGCACAGCCGGTCGAGGCCATTGTCCGCGAGGTGCACATTCCCGAAACCGTCAGTGTTGCCGAACTGGCGCACAAGATGTCGGTCAAGGCCACCGAGGTCATCAAGGGCCTGATGAAGATGGGCATGATGGTGACCATCAATCAGCATCTGGACCAGGAAACGGCCATGATCGTGGTCGAGGAAATGGGCCACAAGGCGATTGCCGCCAAGCTCGATGATCCCGATGCCTTCCTTGCCGATACCGTCGAACACAAGGATGCCGAGGTGTTGCCGCGCGCGCCGGTGGTGACCGTCATGGGGCACGTCGACCACGGCAAGACTTCGCTGCTCGACTATATCCGTCGCGCCAAGGTGGCGGCGGGCGAGGCGGGTGGCATTACCCAGCATATCGGTGCCTACCACGTCGAAACACCGCGCGGCGTCGTCACCTTCCTCGATACCCCGGGTCACGAGGCATTTACGGCCATGCGCGCGCGCGGCGCCAAGGCGACCGACCTGGTCATCCTGGTGGTGGCGGCGGACGATGGCGTGATGCCGCAAACGAAGGAAGCGATCCATCATGCCAAGGCGGCCAATGTACCGCTGGTGGTGGCGGTGAACAAGATCGACAAGCCGGGCGCCAATCCCGACCGGGTACGACAGGAATTGATCACGGAAGGCGTGGTGCCGGAAGAGTACGGCGGCGATTCGCCCTTTGTCCAGGTTTCCGCCAAGACCGGCCAGGGCATTGATGAATTGCTCGAACGCGTACTGCTTCAGGCGGAAGTGCTGCAACTTACCGCCGCCAAGGATGTGCCAGCCAAGGGGCTGATCATTGAGGCACGCCTGGACAAAGGCAAGGGTCCGGTGGCGACCATACTCGTGCAGTCGGGTACGCTGAAGCGCGGTGACGTTCTGCTGGCGGGCCAGGTGTTCGGTCGTGTCCGTGCCATGCTGGATGAAAATGGCAAGCCGGTCGACGAGGCCGGCCCGTCAATTCCGGTCGAGATTCAGGGCTTGTCGGATGTGCCAGGTGCGGGCGACGAGGCCATGGCGCTTGCCGACGAGCGGAAGGCGCGGGAAATCGCCTTGTTCCGCCAGGGCAAGTTCCGCGACGTGCGCTTGGCCAGGCAGCAGGCAGCCAAGCTCGAGAACATGTTCGAGCAGATGGGCGAGGGCGAGGCGAAACATCTGGCCCTCATCATCAAGACCGACGTTCAGGGTTCCCAGGAGGCGCTGGTACATGCGCTGACCAAGCTTTCCACCGGTGAGGTGAAGGTTGATGTGATTCATGCCGCGGTCGGCGCCATCACCGAGTCGGACGTCAATCTGGCCGAAGCGTCGAAGGCGGTGATCATCGGCTTCAATACCCGTGCCGATGCCGGCGCCCGCAAGGCGGCGGAGAACTTCGGCGTCGATATCCGCTACTACAACATCATCTACGACGCCGTCGACGAGGTGAAGGCAGCCATGTCTGGCATGTTGTCGCCGGAGAAGAAGGAAAGCGTGATCGGCCAGGTGCAGATTCGTCAGGTCTTCCGTATTTCCAAGGTTGGCGCCGTGGCAGGCTGCATGGTGTTGTCGGGCATCGTCAAGCGCAATGCCTCGGTGCGATTGCTGCGCAACAACGTGGTTCTTCATACCGGTGAACTGGAATCGCTGAAGCGCTTCAAGGATGACGTGCGTGAGGTCAAGGAAGGCTTCGAGTGCGGTCTTAATCTGAAGAACTTCAACGACATTCAGGAAGGCGATCAACTGGAAGTGTTCGAAATCCAGGAAGTCGCGCGGACGCTGTAGGGTATGGCCAAGGAGTTTTCCCGCTCGAGTCGAGTATCGGAACAGATCCATCGCGAACTCTCCGAGTTGATCCGGCTGGAACTCAAGGACCCCAGGCTCAGCTCGAAGTTGAGTCTGGTGACTCTGACTGGCGTCGAGGTGACACCGGACTATGCCCATGCCAAGGTGTTCTACACGTCCTTGGCTGGCGAGGAGCATCGGCAGGAGATCGACCGGGGTTTGAAACACTCGGCGGGTTTTCTCCGCCGCGAACTGGGTCGTCGCATCCGCATCCATCACATTCCAGAGCTGCATTTTGTTTTTGACGCGTCGGTCGAGCGCGGGACGCGGCTTTCGAGTCTGATCGACGCGGCCGTCAAGTCCGACCAAGACCGCCAGGGCTAAGTGAGCAAGCCACGCAGCCCGCCCCGACGTCGGGTGGACGGAGTACTCCTGCTTGACAAGCCGGCCGGTATCACCTCCAACGCCGCGTTGCAAAAGGTCCGCTGGCTGTTCAATGCGGCCAAGGGAGGGCACACCGGCACGCTTGACCCGATGGCCACCGGACTGCTGCCGCTCTGCTTCGGCGAAGCCACCAAGTTTGCCGGCGAATTGCTCGATGCCGACAAGGCCTATCGGGCGACGCTGCGCTTTGGTATTACTACTGACACGGCCGACGCCGATGGACACGTACTCGAGACGCGTCCGGTGGCGGTGACCGAGGAGCAATTGCGGTGCGTGATGGCGACATTTGTCGGCGAAACCGACCAAGTGCCACCCATGTACTCGGCGCTCAAACGGGATGGCAAGCCACTCTACGAGTATGCCCGCGCCGGTATCGAATTGGAACGGGTGCCACGACGAATCACCATTCGCCGCCTGGATCTGTGCTCGTTTGCGGGAGACGAGGCGACAATCCACGTCGATTGCAGCAAGGGCACCTATGTGCGCACGCTGGCGGCCGACATTGGTGTGGCGCTTGGCTGCGGCGCCCACCTCACCGCATTGCGCAGGACGCGGATTGGCGGCCTGGAGGTTGCCGGCGCGGTCACTATGGCGGAGTTGGAAGCTTCGACCGTCGGCGATCGGGATGCGCGGCTTTGCCCTGTTGATAGCCTGTTGGCCGACTTGCCCACAGCCAATCTCAACGAGCACGACACGGAGCGGGTTCTTCATGGCCAGGGATTTCGGTGGGACGGTCTGGCAGGGCAGCGATTCCGCATCTTCGGCGCCGATGGTTACTTTCTTGGACTAGGTGAGGTCTCGGCGGACGGACGGCTTAATCCGCGTCGGCTGGTGGCGGTGGTGACTGAGGGCAAAGAGCAATGAAATCTGTTGAAGTTACCGATGGGCGGCGGATATAATTCGCGACTTCGTTCAAGGGTGAGCGAAGGCTTGGCGCAGGGCTCTATCAAACCGGGGCGGCGTCATTTTCAAATCAGTGTTTGAGAGATAAATCACATGGCAATTCAAACCCAAGACAAGGCGAAGATCGTCGCCGATTACCAACGCGCTCAAGGCGATACGGGCTCTCCCGAGGTACAGGTCGCTTTGCTGACCGCCCGCATCAACGATCTGACGGGGCACTTCAAGGAGCACGTCAAGGACCACCATTCACGCCGCGGTCTTCTGAAGATGGTTAGTCAGCGCCGCAAGATGCTGGACTACCTGAAGCGCACCAATGCGGAAAGCTACCGTGCGCTGATCGAGCGTCTCGGCCTGCGCAAGTAATCACCCGGAACCAATAGCGATGCCGGCTGCGCACATCGGTTTGCGGGCATCCTCGAATACGCCGGCACGGCCATGATGGCCGGGCCGGTTTTGCTTTTCTGAAAGGAATATTTGTGCTGACACCGATCAAGAAGTCCTTCGCCTACGGCGCCCACACGATCACGATGGAAACGGGCGAGATTGCTCGCCAGGCTACGGGTGCCGTGCTGGTCAATATGGACGATACCGTCATCCTCGCCACGGTGGTTGCCAAGGATGAAGCCAAGGCGGGTCAGGATTTCTTCCCCCTGACAGTCGACTACGTTGAAAAGGTCTACGCGGCAGGTCGTATTCCCGGTGGCTTTTTCAAGCGCGAGGGTCGCCCCTCCGAGAAGGAGACTCTGACTTCACGCCTGATCGACCGGCCGATCCGCCCGCTGTTTCCCGAGGGCTTCTACAATGAAGTCCAGGTCATCATCCATGTGCTGTCGAGCAATCCTGAAATCGATCCGGACATCCCGTCGATGATCGGCGCCTCCGCCGCCTTGGCCATTTCGGGCATCCCCTTCGACGGCCCGATCGGTGCAGCACGTGTCGGTTTTATCGGTGGCCAGTATGTGCTGTGTCCCACCATCAGCCAACTGCCGGAAAGCCAGCTCAATCTGGTCGTCGCTGGTACTGCCGGCGCCGTGTTGATGGTCGAATCGGAAGCGCAGCAGCTTTCCGAGGAAGTCATGCTGGGTGCGGTGGTTTTTGGTCACGATCAGATGCAGGCCGCCATCAAGGCCATCAACGAACTGGTCGAAGTGGCCGGCAAACCGGAGTGGAGCTGGCAGGCACCCGCCAAGGATGAGCCGCTCATCGCCAGAGTCGCTCAACTTGCCGAAGCCGACCTGCGTGACGCCTATCGCACCACCAGCAAACAGGCGCGTACCCAGAAATGCCGCGAGGTGGCGAAGAAGACCGTTGATGCCCTTTGTGCCGGTGACGGCGCGCCGGATGCGACGGCCATCGGCAATCTGATCTTCGAACTGGAGGCGAAGATCGTCCGCACCCAGATCCTCAATGGCGAGCCACGCATCGATGGCCGTGATACCCGCACCGTTCGTCCGATCACCGTTCGTACCGGCGTATTGCCGCGCACGCACGGTTCCGCATTGTTCACCCGCGGCGAGACGCAAGCGCTGGTGGTCGCCACCCTGGGCACCGGCCGTGACGAACAGATCATCGACGCCCTTCAGGGTGAGTACCGCGATCGCTTCATGCTCCACTACAACATGCCTCCGTTCGCCACCGGCGAGACCGGCCGCGTCGGCAGCCCGAAGCGGCGCGAGATCGGCCACGGTCGCCTGGCCAAGCGCTCGATCATCGCCGTGCTGCCGAGCGCGGAAGACTTTGGCTACTCAATGCGTGTTGTTTCCGAGATTACCGAATCGAATGGATCTTCTTCCATGGCATCCGTTTGCGGTGGTTCGTTGGCGCTGATGGACGCCGGCGTGCCGCTCAAGGCACCCGTTGCCGGCATTGCCATGGGCCTGATCAAGGACGGCAACCGTTTTGCCGTTCTGACTGACATCCTTGGTGACGAGGATCACCTTGGCGACATGGACTTCAAGGTGGCCGGTACCGACAGCGGTGTCACCGCGCTCCAGATGGATATCAAGATTCAGGGCATTACCAAGGAAATCATGCAGGTCGCGCTGGCGCAGGCGAAGGAGGCGCGCCTGCACATCCTCGGCATCATGACCAGCGCCGTTTCCGGTCATCGCCAGGAGGTGTCGAACTTTGCGCCGCGCATGATCTCGCTCAAGATCAATCCGGAAAAGATTCGTGACGTGATTGGCAAGGGCGGCGCCACCATTCGCGCACTCACCGAGGAAACCGGCTGCGTGATCGACATCGAGGACGACGGCAGTGTGACCATTTCTTCGGTGAATGCCGATGCCGCCCAGGTGGCCAAGAAGCGTATCGAAGACATAACCGCCGAAGTCGAAGTTGGCAAGGTCTACGAAGGGCCCGTGTTGCGGTTGCTCGATTTCGGGGCCATCGTCCAGGTACTGCCTGGCAAGGATGGCTTGCTGCACATCTCCCAGATCGCCAACGAACGCGTCAATGCCGTCAGTGACTATCTGAAGGAGGGGCAGGTCGTGAAGGTCAAGGTCATCGAGACCGATGACAAGGGCCGTATCCGTTTATCCATGAAAGCGCTGCTGAGCGAAGGGCAGGGTGAAACCGCCGCTGCTCAATAGCCCCTACGGGGTGAGAAAACAACAAAGGACGCGATAGCGTCCTTTGTTGTTTCAGGGGCACACCTATCCATTGGCGTGGCCCATGCGAAGAATATCGACGCCTACTTGGCCATCTGTTTTTCTCGGCGCTCTTCAAGTTCCTTGCAGTCGATGCATAGCGTTGCCGTCGGGCGAGCCTCAAGGCGCTTGAGGCCGATCTCGACGCCGCAGCTATCGCAGTAACCATACTCCCCCGCATCGATGCGAGCGATCGATTCTTCGACCTTCTTGATCAGCTTGCGCTCGCGGTCGCGGTTGCGCAGTTCCAATGCGATATCCGACTCTTGGCTGGCGCGGTCGTTGGGGTCGGCGAAAACCGTCGCCTCGTCCTGCATCGTCTGCACGGTACGCTCGATATCGCCGGCCAGTTCGCCCTTCAGTGAGTCAAGTATGTCGCGGAAATGCGCCAGTTGCTTGCTGTTCATGTACTCCTCACCCTTCTTTGCGACGTAGGGCGGAAACTGCTTATGCAGGAAGTCATCGGCCATGTTCGTGGGTATCTAATCCGTCGGCGGAAAAGCAAGCTTTATAAAGGAAAGAGGGCCATGCTGCAAGCTGCTTGTTTGAATTGGATGGTTTACCAATGCCGCTTGACTTTCCTCTTGTTGCCTCAATCTAACCGGCCTCGTAAGAGTTCCCCGGAACCGTTGTCCGAACCGAGGCTGCCAAGGTTTACTTCGCTTTTCTTCAATTGGGAGATTTTCATGAACAAATCAGAATTGATCGAACAAATTGCCGAATCCGCCGATCTGTCCAAGGCTGCCGCGGGCCGCGCGCTTGACGCGGCCATTGCTGCGATCGAGTCTGCAATGAAGAAAGGAGAGGAGGTTACGTTGGTGGGGTTTGGCAGTTTCTATGTTGGCATGCGCGCCGCCCGCAGCGGCCGCAATCCCCGTACTGGAGCATCGATCGATATCAAGGCTGCGAAGCTGCCCAAGTTCCGAGCTGGCAAGGGGCTCAGAGACGCCATCAACTGATATACTTTCCTTGTTGGATGGACTTCCCAAGCCCATTGGGCGGGTGCTTAGCTCAGTTGGTAGAGCGTCGCCTTTACACGGCGAATGTCGGGGGTTCGAGCCCCTCAGCACCCACCATTCCGACTCCCCAAGGGTTTCCCCTGCCACAGGGACGGTGAGTAGATCGTCCCGGGGGCGTCTGGCGCAACAAACCCTTACAACTTGCTGTAGTCAACGTGCGCGATTCATTCGTTAATGAAGTCATGGACAGCGATGTCGGTGACGAACGGAGAAACGAAATGAACAAGAAACGTGCAGCTTTGGTGGCGATTGTTCTGGCAGTCACATCGGTCAGCGGCAGCGCTTGGGCGGATCGGGGCCATTTTGGCGGGCCGCGCTTTGCGCACGGTCACCGAGGCGGGCATCACCATGGCGGTGGGCTTGGTTTGGTTTCGGGCTTGGTATTGGGGTCGGCGCTGGTTTGGGCGGCAACCCGGCCTCCAGCGGTGGTCTATCAGGAGCCGGTGCGCACGGTGATCGTGCAGGAGCCCGAACCGGTCGTGGTTGCCCCCCCAGTCAGCAACCAATGGTGGTACTACTGCCGCAGCGCTGGTGCCTACTATCCCTATGTGGCCAGTTGTCCGACCGGATGGGAGACGGTACCGGCCACACCGTAGGCGGATAGCGCCATCGCGAGTGGATATATATGCTTGGGCGGCGACAAAAAAAAGCCACAGCTTCCGCTGTGGCTTTTCTCAAATTGCGCGTGTCTTACACCGGCTTGATGGTCGCAGCCTGCTTGCCCTTCGGGCCCATCTTAACCTCGAAGCTCACCTTCTGACCTTCCTGCAGGGACTTGAAGCCCTGGGACTGGATCTCGGAGAAGTGCGCGAACAAATCATCGCCACCATCGTCCGGAGTGATGAAACCAAAACCCTTTGCGTCGTTGAACCATTTAACGGTACCAGTTGCCATATTACTTTCCTCGAAAATTGAAATAAATCCGGAATCTTCCGGCGCGCAAGCGACATCAAGAAAGGTAATTGACAGCGGGAAAACGACGCCGGTATCGGCGGTGACCACGAAAAACAAATACGCTGCTTGAATCGAATGCGCGGTCACCCTAAGGCATATGGGGCGTCTTGGCAAGCATATTTTCGCGACAAGACATTTTTTGACTGAGTTCCAGAATCAACATTTCAGGCCGCCGACAAGGTGTCCCACAAGCCTCTATGCCTTCCTTACGAATTCAGACTTCAATTGCATGGCACCGATGCCGTCAATCTTGCAGTCGATATCATGATCGCCTTCGACCAGACGGATGTTCTTTACCTTTGTCCCAACCTTGACGACGAAAGAGGATCCCTTGACCTTGAGATCCTTGATCACGGTCACGGTGTCACCGTCCTGAAGCGCATTCCCATGGGCATCGCGGACAACGTGTCGGTCGTCCATGCTCTCGGTGGTCAGGTTCGACCACTCGTGCGCGCACTCCGGACAGACAAACAAGCCGCCGTCTTCGTAGGAAAATTCGGAATTGCATTTTGGACACTTGGGCAAAGCGCTCATTGGTTGATCCCTGTGTTGATGACCTGATGCCGACACCGGACAAACCAGAATGCCGTCGGGCGGTATGGATGCGGGGTGGGGATCGAATCAGGGAAAATCGGCAATGCTACGGTGCCCCCGAAACAAATCGACATACTCCGCCGGCATCACCCGTGCGGGAGAATGGCATAATCCCCCACCGATGCCACGAACGACCACCGACAAAGTGCCCATACACAGCCTGGAAAGCAAAAAGCCAACCCGGAAGGATTGGCTCAATGCGTGAAACCTTTGGCTCCCCGACCTGGGCTCGAACCAGGGACCTGCGGATTAACAGTCCGTCGCTCTACCGACTGAGCTATCGGGGAACTGAAGAGGCGCGAATCTTAGACACTTTGGCTGAGGCCGTCAAGCAAGCAGGAGCCTTTTTATAGCATGAATGACGAACAGGTATTCTTCAAGACGCCTGCTGGCGAAGACGCCGTCCGAGAGCGCACTCGATTGGTCCAGCGCAACCTGCGCATGGTGCTGATCTTGGTCGATGGCGTTATTGACGCGGCCGCTCTGAAGAACAAGGTTGGCGATGCGGCGATGGTTGACTCGGCATTGGCTGAGCTGAATCGAATGGGCTTGATCGAGACAGCGGAGGTTCGTGCCGCGCGGACTGCTGGAGCGGAGACAACCACCGGGGGGGCCCAACCGACAGAGCCCGAGATGGTGCCTGCCGTCATTGATTCGGACGAGATTCCGGTCCTGAATGAAGTCGCCTCGGCGGCGACAGAGTCTATCGAGGCGCCTCTGTCGCAATCTCCGTCGATATTCAGCCAGAAGCCACTGGTGGACGTTCCATTCGACCATGACATCTGGGCAGATGACAATGATCGTCCCGTGGTTCAGTCGGTCAAACCTCCGCTACTGGCGTCGATCAAGACCTGGTGGCAATCGAGGCAGCGCAAGCGGGCGGACGCGCACGAAGAAGCCCTGTTTGAGAAGGCCTACGTCGAAGCCAGCGTCGAGGAAGCTCCGGTCGTCATCGCCAAGCCGCCTGCGCGTCCGCGCGAGCGGAAGATCAAGCTGGGCCCTATCCTTGCAGTCACCGCCATGGCCACCGTGGTGCTGGGGATTTCTCGTCTGGTGTTCTATCCGTACGATGAGTATCGTCCAGAGTTCGAGCGGCGATTGTCGCGGATGCTTGACGATACCGTGAAGATTGGCAATGTCCGGGTCGGTTTCATTCCCTGGCCGGTCATATCGCTGGAGCGCGTGAGTGTCGGTACCGCGGTCTATGCCAACATCGACGCGGTACGCATCGTGCCCGAGCCGTGGACCTTGATTGCCGGACGCCAACAGTACCAGCAAGTCGTGGTCGAGGGCATGCGTATTCAGGACTCGGGCATAGCCAGGCTCGGTCACTGGTTCTTACCGGGTAGCATGGAAGATGTGCGGTTGGACAAGTTCGAAGTGACCGGGCTCTCGGTGGGTCTCGGACGCGGGTCGCTCGACGGATTGTCCGGCCGTGCCGAACTCGATGAACAGCGTGGTTTGGCAAGACTCATTTTTCGTGCGAAGGAAGGCGATTTCCAGGTCGAGGCGGTACCCGCGGCGCCTGGCGTATTGATCGCGGCGCGGGCGACGGAATGGAAAGCGCCGTTCCAACTGCCGCTGGCCTTGTCAACGTTCGACCTTACCGGCAAACTCTTGCCGGGTCGGCTTGCGATCGACAAGCTCGAAGCGCAGGCCTATGAAGGGCAGGTGAGTGGCAACGGCACGATAGGCTGGGAGCGGGATGCCAACATGTCACTGACCCTCAACTTGCAGCACCTCGCCGCCGGCAAGCTGCTACCGGCGCTGGGCGCGCCGCCTCTGGTGGATGGGGACATCGCGGGTCGGATTGTCCTGGCTGCCAACGCACCCACCGTCAATCGTCTCGAAAGCACTATGCGCATCGAAGGTCGGTTTAATGTTTCTCGCGGCAACCTGAAACGCTTCGATCTGGCCGGCGCCCTGCGCCAGGATGACCAGGGGACGGGAACAGTACGGGGTGGCAGCACCGCTTTCGAGGACTTTTCGGGTACTTTGGCCATCGACTCGCGCACGGTTCGCCTCGGTGGATTGCGTTTGTCGTCAGGTCTGCTTCAGGCCGGAGGCCAAGCCAGCGTGCTGCGGGAGTCGGGAACGATAGCCGGGGGCGCCAATGTTGAAATGCGCAGCAGCACCGGCACCATTCGCTCACCTGTCGGGATCGCAGGCAACATAGCCGATCCTGAACTCAAGATGAACCGTTAGGAGCAGCCGTCGGCAAAGCCGGCGTCAACGAAAAAGCGCGCCCGAAATTTCCTGGGGCGCGCTTCGTTGTTTCAGGCTGGCTTACTTCAAGATAGCGGCCATCGCATCGGCGACGTAATCGATGTTCTTGTTATTCAAAGCCGCCAGGCAGATCCGCCCGGTGCTGACGGCAAAGATTCCATACTCGCTCTTCATCCGCTCCACCTGCGCCGCCGTAAGGCCGGTGTAGGAGAACATGCCGCGTTGCTTGGCCACGAAGGAAAAATCCTGCGCGACGCCGCGAGTCTTCAGCTTGTCGACCAGGCCGGTACGCATGGTCCGGATGCGCTCGCGCATGCCGGCGAGTTCGTCCTCCCACATCTGGCGCAGTTCGGGGCTGGACAGCACGGCCGCGACGATGGCGCCGCCATGGGTGGGCGGATTCGAATAGTTGGTGCGGATCACCCGCTTGACCTGCGACAGCACGCGGCCGGATTCCTCCTTGCTCGCCGTGACGATGGACAGCGCGCCGACCCGCTCGCCGTACAGAGAAAACGATTTCGAAAAGGAGCTGGAGACGAAAAACTGCAAGCCGGACTCGGCGAAAAGTCTCGGCGCCACGGCGTCCGGCTCGATACCGTCGGCAAAGCCTTGGTACGCCATGTCGATAAAGGCGACCAGGTTGCGCTCCTTGACCGCGGCGACGACTTCCTGCCACTGCGCGGTGGTCAGATCGGCGCCGGTCGGGTTATGGCAACAAGCGTGCAGCACGATTACCGATTTGGCCGGCAAGCTCTTCAGGCAGGACTTCATGCCCTCGAAATTCACCCCCCGCGTGGCCGCGTCGTAGTAAGGATAATTTTCGACGGCGAAACCGGCGGACTCGAACAACGCCTTGTGGTTCTCCCAGCTCGGGTCGGAAATATAGACCTTGGTGTCCGGCAGCAGGCGTTTCAGGTAGTCGGCCCCGACCTTGAGCGCGCCGGTGCCGCCGAGGCACTGGGCGGTGATGACGCGGCCTTCGGCCAGCAGTGCGGAATCCTTGCCGAATAGCAGGTTTTGCACGGCCTGGTTGTAGGCGACCGTGCCTTCGATGGGTTGATAGCCGCGGGGTGGGGCGGCTTCGAGGCGGGTTTTTTCGGCGGCCCTGACGGCGGCCAACAGCGGAATCTTGCCTTCATCGTTGTAATACACGCCGACGCCCAGATTGACCTTGCTGGGATTCTTTTCGGCATTAAAGGCTTCGGTGAGACCCAAAATGGGGTCGCGGGGCGCCATTTCGACGGCGGCAAACAGGGACGAGCCGATTCCCCGATCCGCTTCCCACGCTGCTCGAAATCGAAATTTCTAATGGCCGAACAAGTCCTTAGCTGCCTTTTTCCCAATAGTCCCTATCGCCTGTATCAGCCGTTTCCGCCGGCCGGCGACCAGCCCGAGGCCATACGCCAGCTCGTCGAGGGAATTCAGGATGGCCTCAGTTACCAGACCCTGCTGGGCGTCACCGGATCGGGCAAGACCTACACCATGGCCAATGTCATCGCCCGCCTGGGTCGGCCGGCGCTGGTCCTGGCGCCGAACAAGACCCTGGCGGCCCAACTGTATGCGGAGTTCCGCGAGTTCTTCCCCGACAACGCCGTCGAGTACTTCGTCTCCTACTACGACTACTACCAGCCGGAAGCCTACGTGCCGTCGCGCGACCTGTTCATCGAGAAGGACTCCAGCATCAACGAACACATCGAACAGATGCGCCTGTCCGCCACCAAGAGCCTTCTCGAGCGGCGCGACGTGGTGATCGTGTGCACCGTGTCGGCGATCTACGGCATCGGCGACCCCGTGGATTACCACAGCATGATCCTGCACCTGCGCCAGGGCGAACGGCTGGGCCAGCGCGACATCATCCGCCGGCTGTCGGAGATGCAGTACGAACGCAACGAGATGGATTTTCATCGCGGCACCTACCGGGTACGCGGCGATGTCATCGACGTCTTCCCGGCGGAGAACGCGGAAAGCGCCATCCGCATCACCCTGTTCGACGACGAACTCGAGTCGCTGACCCTGTTCGACCCGCTGACCGGTCACACCAGGCAGAAGCTGGGCCGCTTCACGGTGTTTCCTTCCAGCCACTATGTCACGCCGCGCGCCACCGTCTTAAAGGCGGTGGAAGCCATCAAGATCGAACTGCGCGAGCGGACCGAGTTCTTCTATCAGGACCAGAAGCTGGTCGAGGCGCAACGCATCGAGCAACGTACCCGCTTCGATCTGGAAATGCTCGAACAGCTGGGCTTCTGCAAGGGGATCGAGAACTACTCGCGCCACCTGTCGGGCCGCCAGCCCGGCGAGCCGCCGCCCACCTTGATCGACTATCTGCCGTCGGATTCCCTGATGTTCATCGACGAATCGCACGTTTCCGTTCCGCAGGTCGGCGGCATGTACAAGGGCGATCGTTCGCGCAAGGAAAACCTCGTCAACTACGGCTTCCGACTGCCCTCGGCGCTCGACAACCGGCCGTTGAAATTCGAGGAATTCGAGCGCCTGATGCCCCAGACGGTGTTCGTCTCGGCCACCCCGGCGGACTACGAGAAGCAGCACCAAGGCCAGGTGGTGGAGCAGGTGGTGCGGCCAACTGGTCTGGTCGATCCGGAGGTGATCGTACTGCCGGCGTCAACACAGGTCGATGACCTGCTGTCGCAAATCAAACGGCGGATTGCCGTTGGCGAACGCGTGCTGGTGACAACCCTGACCAAGCGACTCTCCGAACAACTGACCGAATTCCTGCGCGACAACGGCATCCGCGTGCGCTACCTCCATTCGGACATCGACACCGTCGAACGGGTGGAAATCATTCGCGACCTGCGGCTGGGTGAGTTCGACGTGCTGGTCGGCATCAATCTCCTGCGCGAGGGTCTCGACATTCCCGAGGTTTCGCTGGTGGCGATACTCGATGCCGACAAGGAAGGTTTCCTGCGTTCGGAACGCAGTCTGATCCAGACCATGGGGCGCGCCGCACGGCACCTGCATGGCACCGCAATTCTTTACGCCGACCGCGTCACCGACTCGATGAAACGGGCCATGGCCGAAACCGCGCGGCGGCGCGCCAAGCAACTGGCGTACAACGCCGAGCATGGCATCACGCCCACCGGCGTCACCAAGCGCATCAAGGACCTCATCGACGGCGTATACGACAGCGATACGGCGGCGCGGGAGCTGAAGGCGGCGCAAGAGTCCGCCAAGTACGAGGCGATGAGCGAAAAAAGCCTGGCGCGCGAGATCAAGCGGCTGGAAAAGGCCATGCAGGAGCATGCCCGGAATCTGGAGTTCGAGCGGGCGGCGGCGGCCCGCGACGAACTGTTCCGACTCAAGGAGCTGGCCTTCGGCGCCAGTGTGCACGATCACGACACCGGCGCCTGAGCCGGAGGCCGGACGGCCTACTTCAGCGAAAACTCCGCGCGCTCCAGCGGCGCGTCCTTCGGGCCGCCGCCATCGGCCGCCAACTTGGGCGGCAGCAGGAAGATTCGTTCCCTGGGTATCTTGCCGGCGGTGCTCAGCCAATCCGCCACCACCTTGGCGCGACGGCTGGCGAGGTCGCGCAGCTCCTCGTCGCCGACCTGCGCGTTGGCCAGCATCAACTTTTCCATTTCCTCGCGCGGCAGACTCTTGGCCATGCCGATGAAGTTGCGCGGCTTGGGAAACTTCTCCTGCTTGTAGGCCTGCTCGAGCATGGGCAGATACTCCTTTTCGTCCAGTGCCACGTCGCCGACCGCGCCCGCTTCCTTGCCTTCCTTGACCAGTTGCGCCAGTTTCTGCGCCTTGACCTTGTGCTCCAGCATGGCCTGCCGCAAGCCTTCGCGGTCCTTTTCCGGATCGACCCGGCCGGTGATGTCCAGTTTCAGGCCGGGCCGGTCGTCCAAGGCCTTGGCAAGAGATTCGAGCCGCTTCAAGGCCGGCGGCGCGAGCACGGCGCGGCCGGCGGCGAAATCGACATGGGACAGTTCCTCGCCGCCGCCAAACAGCGACCCGAGCAGGGCGAAAGGCGCCGTGATCGCCTTGGTCAGCAGATTGACGATCACCTGGACGACGATGCCGCCGACGGAGAATTCCGGATCGTTGAGCGAACCGGAGATGGGCAGATTGATGTCGATCTCGCCACGCCGGTTTTGCAGCAGCGACACGGCCAGGGTGACCGGCAGTTTGGTGGCGTCCGGGCTCTCGATCTTCTGGCCGAAGGTCAGTTGGTCGAGGAAGATCCGGTTGTCGGCCTGCAACTTGCCGTCCGCGATCTGGTAGCCCAGGAACAGGGAGAGCTTGCCCTTGTCGATGGCGTAGCCGGCATATTTCCCCGAGTAGGGGGACAGCGCGGTCAGCTCGATTCCGCGCACCTCGGCCTTGATGTCGAGCGAGGGCGTGGCGGCCAGTGGATTCAACTTGCCGACAATGGTCACCGGCGCGCCGTCGTAGGCGCCGCGCAGGTCTATATCGGCCGTGCTGTCGGCCGCCGAGGAAAGGCCGGTGATGCGGCCACCAATCTCGGCCAGATTGGCCGAGTAATTGGGTTTGATGAAGTTGTCGGTGATGCTGACCAGGCCACCCTGGAGCGTCACCTGGTCGATGCGGATCGGTGGGGGGGCCGACGGTGGCGATGCTGGCGTCGGGGCCGCCGCCACCGCCCGGGCAGGAGCGCGCTCGCCGTCCTTCACGGTGGGTGTCGTCGCCGCGCCATCGGTAGTCCCCGCCACGCTATCCTGTTTGACGACCTGCAGCAGGTTCAGCTTGCCTTCCGGGCTGACGATCAGCCGCGCGAAGAAATCCGTCAGCGCCACGTCGCCTATCGCCAGGGAAAATGGCTTGAGCGCCACGTCAATTTTCCCAAAATGGAAGGACTTCCAGGTCAGGAAGTCCGCGCTGTTCGCCTTGTCCACGCTGTGGAAGTTGCCCACCGTCACCTGGCCTCGGTAGCCGCCGCTGAAGCTGCCGTCGGCAGCCTGCGTGAGCGCCATTTCACCCTTGCCGCTCACCTGTCCCTTGGTGATGGTCACGTTCAGGCGATCGCCGAAGTAGGGCTGCAAAGGCAATAGTTCAACGCCGCGCAGGTCGAGCTTCAGCTTGCCGGCGACGGGTGCGAGCTGCACCGTGCCGCTGGCCTGCAAACTTCCCTTCCTGTTGATGCGCGCGGCGAGTTCCAGACTCGCCGGCGCTTTCGGCGCCGTGCTGAAGTTCTCCAGCGCCAGCCTGGTGATTTCGAGAGTATGGCTGGTCGCCGGTGTGACCGCCTTGTCGTCGAAACGCAGGCTGACATCCGCCAGTTCGCCATGGGCAATTTCCATGGTCCACGCCGGGCCGGTATCGCCCGGCCTCGCCGCCGCGCCGGTGTTCTCGGTCGCGGACGCGCTGGCGGCGGTCTTCAATGCCGGTGGCTGCAGGCTGGCGATCCTGCCGTCGGTCTCACGCGTCGCGGCCAGTTTGAGGCCACGCAACAGCAGGTTGCCGACGTTGACACGTTGCTGGGCAAGATCGATCCGCGCACTCTTGACCTCGAACCGTCCCAGGCTGGCGTGCGGCGCCGCGTCGATGGCGAGGGCCACGTCGGCGTCGATCGGCGCGGCAAGCTGGCTGTCAACCTTGCCGACGGCCACATCGATGCCGGTTGCGTGGGCGACCATCGGTTTGGGGTTCGATTCATCCTGCCAATGAACGGCCGCCTGGACCAGCCGCACTCCGTCAACGGACCAGGCCACCGGCTTGGCGGGCGTCGCTTTGTCCGGCGCCTTGGTCGCGGCGTTTCCGCCGCCGGCCAGTTGTTGTGCCATGGTCAGCCAATTGAGCTTGCCGGCGCGATCCACGCGCACGAACGTTTCCAGTCCGTCGATGGCGATGGCGCCGAACTGGTAGCGGCTTTCGAGCGGCGCGACAGCGGTGATGGGAATGTCCAATTGGGCCAGATTGAGCAAGGGCTGCTGGCCATGTTCGAGCAAATGGAGATCGCGCAGCTTGACCTTGCCGGTCACGTTGAGCGCCGCCGGCTCGTTGGGCGCCTGGCGAAAAACCAGTCGGATATCGGTATCGACGTGGCCGCCAGTCGCGGTGAAGGGCAGCGCCACCGGCGAGTAGGCCAGGTAGCGACTCAGCTCGAAACGGTCGAGGTCGAGCTGGAGTTCGCTTTCGTGAACCTCGGCGAACGGCCGGCTCTTGCCCACCAGCGCCAGCGGGGCGCCGTCGATGTTCGCCGAAAAGGCCGGTTCGGTGAAGACATGCGCCTGATGGGGCAGATTGGAGATGAAGGGCAGCGACAAATCGATGTCCGTCACCGCGTGTCGCTTGCCGACCGGCCGGTCGTCGAACTCGATACGGCCGCCGGTGATCCGGATGTTGTTGACCGAGAACCGCGGCGGTGGCGCATCGCTGGGTTTCAGCCACTCATCGAGTAGGTCCGATATGTTGTAGCGCCCCGGCGTTTCCTGCACGAGATGAACGCGCAGTCCAGCCAGCCGCAATTCCTCGACGACCGGCGCGGCATGGAAGATCGAGGCGATATCCAGGTCGACAAACAGCTCGTCGAAGCCAGCCGTCTCGCCCGCCGCGCCATCGCCGAGGGTGCCGATCTTCAGGTTGGCAATCCGGGCCGTCATGGCGTACGGGTTGATATCGATGTCCCCCACCGAGACGGGGCGGCGCAGCTCCTTCGACAAGGTCTTGGCCAGGACCGAGCGCGCAATCGGCGGACCGGCAAAGTAACCGAACGCCCCAAAGGCGACCACCAGGGCAAGGAACACCAGGGCGAAGCGGCGCAGGCGGTGGAATCTGGGCGGCTGAGGGCGAGTTTCCATGGCGTTACGATGGCATGAACAAGCCTCGATTATCCCTCATCGGGCCGCCGTCACGGCGGTTGCCGAGCCTTCAGGCGGAGTCGCGTACCACCGGAATGCCGGCAATCAGACGTACCAGCGTCGCCTGCCGCTGCGTGCCGGTCTTCTCGAAGACGGCGCGCAACTGGCTACGCACCGTTGGCAGCCGCAGGTCGTGATCCCGCGCGTACTCTTCCACCGAGTCGCCGTTGGCCAGCGCCCTGGCCAGGCGCGCCTCGGCGGCCGAGAGCGCGAACAAGTCCATCAACTGTCTGGCGGTGGCCACGCGCCGCTGGTCCAGCGGCGCCACCAGGCACAGCACATCGGCGGCGGAGTCGCCGCCGCCAACGCCTTCCGCCGTTGGCCGCCGCTGCATGCGCTTGAGCGTCAGGCTGAACCGGCGCTGCGCCTGTTTTGGGCTCTGCAGCAGGACATTCGCGGTGCGGCCCGTGGCCGCCGTTTCGCCGAGCGCCGCGGCAAAGCGTGCCTGCATCGCCGCTTCGCCCCAGCGCAACTGGCCGTCGACCAATCTCAGCACATCACCGATCTGAAGGAGGGACTCGCCACGCTGATCGCAGTCGAGAACCCGTCCGCGCGGACTCAGGACAATGGCCGCCACGTGGCTGGTATGGGCCGAGTCGACCGCGTGATCGGCGAGTTCCCGCAGTGCGCGGCAATGCAGCAACAGGTCGATAACGCGTTGCCAATTGGGGTTGATGTCCTCCTGGATCGGACACTCCCGGCAGCGCCGCTGTCGCCGAACCGGTGCCTCGATTCGCAGCGGCCCCTTCAGGCAGTCCGCGCGATCGGAATTGCGATTGTCGGCAACAAGGCCGTCAGCGCCGGCGGTCGGGATCACCATGTCGAAGTCATGGACAGCCGGCGGCTCGGTCAGCCACGCCGACAGTGAATCGATGACGTCCCGCAAGGCTTCCGGGGCTAATATGCCTTGATAGAGTTGGCCGGCAAAGTGATCGAGTTGCTCTAGTTCGTTCATCGACCGTCCCTCCAGTGCCACGGGGAGCGCGGCACATCATCCAAATGGATGATGCTGGAATGGTATGCAATTTGGTAGTGTCGTCGGCAGGCGACGAATCGGCTCCCGGGTCATTGTCAAACCACGATCAGTCCGGCATTGCCTCATCCCCCTCGTTCCGCCCGCTTCCGGTCGGCGTTTCCGCAAGACCATGAAAGGACCTCCTCATGTACACACTGATTCGCCTGCTTCCGATCAAGCGCCTGGCATTTGAACAAGTGCCGGCGTTGGCGCTCGCGTGGCTCATCGCCGAGCTGTTCTACAAGTTCCACAGCTTCACCCTGGAGTGCGGCGCGTTCCTGGCGACCTGGTTCGTGCTCGATGCGCTCATTCAGGCGCTGGTGCTTCCGCTGGTCCGCGCGGTTTCGACGTTCGGGCGCCAGGGCTGATTCCGCAACCGGGAGACCGAGGAGAGTCGCCATGGCCACTGGAGAGAACGGACTTTGGACCGCGCTGGGACGGATTCCGGCCCTGCTGATCGACGTCGGCGGATTCGCGGCCGGCGTGGCGGAGATCTGGCGGGCACTGTGCCGTATCGTCGGCCGCCTGTGGCGGCGCGAGCGGCGCTGTTCCCGGCCCAGCGAAGACTGCTGCCTGCATCTGACGCCGGATGTCCACAAGCGACCCGATCCCCTCATCTACGCCCAGTACTACCTGATGAAGATGGGCCTGGCGGTCACCTGGGACAATCCCGACATTGAGCTCTTCGAGCGGGACCCCATGGCCCCCGACGGACTGGGCGCGCCGGTCGCCTCGTCGGCATTGCTGCCGGATCATCCGTATCGGGTGCGGGTGCGGGTATGGAATGGTTCGTACGATGCGCCCGCGGTTGGTCTGCCGGTGCATCTGTCGTATCTGAGCTTCGGCGCCGCCACGGCGTCGACACCGGTCGGTACGCGCCACGTCGATCTCGGCGTCAAGGGCTCGCCCCACGCGCCGGCCTTCGCCCACTTCGACTGGCGGACCCCGGGCGCCGGCCACTACTGTTTGCAGGCCCGTCTGGAGTGGGCCGATGACGCCAACCCGGACAACAACCTTGGCCAGGAAAACGTCCAGGTCGGCGAGTTGCATTCGCCGGCGGAGTTCGAGTTCACCCTGCGCAACGACGCTTCGGTGCGCCGCCGCTTCCTGATCGAGGCCGACACTTACCGGCTGCCGGTGCTGGCACCCTGCGGGTCGGCCGAGGCGCCGGCCACGGTGGTGCGCGGCCAATCCCGGCTGGCGGAAAGCCGGGCCCGCTGGGAGCAGACGCGCAGGCGCCAGGGCTACGGCCAGTTCCCGGTTCCAGCCGGCTGGCGCGTGGCGATCACGCCAGCCGAAATCGCCATCCCGCCCGGCGAGCAGCGACAGATCCATGTCGCCATCGAGCCGCGGGATCCCGCCGTTCGGCCGCCCATGACGTTCAATGTCCACGCCTTCGCCCTTCATGATGACGGCGCGCGCAGCCTGGCCGGCGGGGTAACGCTGGAAGTCTGCGGTTCCTGAGGGGAGTGCGTCATGTCATTCAAGAAATACACCCAGTGCTACGCGCACAAGCCGGGCGACAAGCCCTTCAACGAGAGCGACCTCGCCGGGCTGGCCATCCTCCATGGGCTCGTGCCGGGTGTCCTGTTCGGGGCACTGACCGGCCTTGCCGTCGGTTTCCTGGCCGGCGGTCCGATCGGCGCCGTCGTCGGCATCTTCTCCGGTATCTCGGTCGGTCTCGCGCTGGCGTTGACCGAGGCGGCGAAGGAGTGGCGCTATCACCGGCTGGCCTGCGTGAGCGGCGTGAAGTGCGCGGTCGGCACCGTCCGCGAACAGCCGACCCGGGGCGACCTCGGCGAGTTCGACAACGACCAGTTCTTCGACCTCCAGTTGATGCCGCACCCGATCGGCCACGACGTCGATGGCCAGAAGCACTTCGCCTACGACTATGCCCAGCCGTCCGACAACTACAAGGTTGGAAAGCCGGGCATCGTCCATGGCAAGGATGCCCAGGACGCGCTGGCCAAACATCCGCGCAACGATGTGTACATCGACGGCGCGCAGGGCGGCGAACTGGTCCGGCCGTCGATCGTCGACCTTCCCTACGACACAACCATCAACGTGCTGCACTGCGAAGCGGAAGGGGATTTCTGGGTCAGGATGTCCGAACTGGGGCTGGCCATCGGGGCACTGGTGGCGTTGCTGGCCCTGCTCACGGCCGGCGCCGCCTACGCGGGCGGCGCGGCGGGCGCGGCCATCGGCTGCGCCATCGGGGGCATCTTCGGGCCGATCGGCTGCCTGATCGGCGCGATCCTCGGCGCCATCCTGGGCGCGCTGCTCGCCGGTGGCGCCGCCGCCGCCGTCAGCTACGCAATCATCCAGGCCATCCTGCAGGCCATTTTCGACGCCGATCCGGGCGATGTCGCCGATGCCAACGTCGGGGACGATCCGCTTGAGCCGCTCCGCGCCGGTGAGCGCGTGGTCGTCCTTGGCGAACACGTGTACGACGGGTTCCATGAGGGATGGCACGAAATCCATCCGCTCATGGCGGTGATCAAGATCGCCGACCGCAAGCTGCACGGCGAATCGAACTACTACCTGGAATGGGATCCCGACTTTCCGGACTCCGCCAAGCTGCCCGACGATCTGCCGGACATGCCCAACGCGCCGCCCGACCACGACATCACCAAGTTGAGTCCCGACGACATGCGGCGGGGTATGGAGAGCGACAAGTTCCGGCGCCGCGTCGAATGGCTGCGCGGCCGCTGGTGCGCGCTGCTCGGCGAGGCCTTCGACGCGGGCGTCCGCCAGACCCAACAGGGGCTGACTCATCGCTGGACGGTTCATCCCCTGGTGGATGGCTGCCGGCCGGGTGAGGGGCACGGCCCGGCGGGCGTGCGCGCGCCCTGACCGGCGTACGGTATGCATTTTCGATAACAGGAGGTGACACCATGAGCAAGAAAGCGCTATGCATCGGCATCAACAACTACCCCGGCACCCACATGGACCTTTCCGGCTGCGTCAACGATGCGAACGATTGGAGCCAGGCCTTGCAGGCGCGCGGCTACGGCGTCACGACGCTGCTGGATGCCCAGGCTACCAAGGCGGCCATGGCGCAAGCCATGAGCAGCCTGATCGGAGGCGGCGCCAGCGGCGATAGCCTGGTCATCACCTTCTCCGGCCACGGCACCTACCAACCGGACGCCGATGGCGACGAGGTGGACGGCCTGGATGAAGCCCTTTGCCCCCACGACATCCAGACCGGTGGCGGCGCCCTCACCGACGACGAGATTCGCGTCATCTTCGGCGCGCGCAAGCCCGGCGTGCGGGTTCTGTTCATCGCCGATAGTTGCCATTCCGGCACCGTAAATCGGGCCGCCCCCAGCGAGCCCGAGGCCGACGCGCCACGGCCGCGCTTCATGCCAATGGGCAACTGGATGCCCGAAGACCGCTTGCCGCGCACCCGCGCCGGCGGCTTGATGACCCAGATCGCGGTGCAACCCACCCGGGTGTCGCCCTTCGTCGGCGTCCTGCTCAAGCAGCAGGGAGATCTGCTGCTGGCGGGTTGCCAGGAGGGCCCCAACAACTACAGCTACGATGCCCGTATCGGCGGCCGCTATAACGGCGCCTTCACCTACTATGCCTTGAAGACCCTCAAGACCCTGCCGGCCACCGCCAGCTACGCCGATTGGCACGCCGCGATTCGCGCCTATCTGCCGTCGTCCAGCTACCCCCAGGCGCCGCAGATGGTCGGCAACAGCGCGGCGCGCAAACGAAAGATCCTGGCCTGACCGATGCCGGTGGCAAGATGAGGGGGCGACGTTGGGCCCATTTGGCCAGTCGCTGATTCATCCAGTCATTCGCGACCGACGAGGAGCGTCACCATGAGCGAGTCCCAACAGATCAGGCCCCGACAGCTCAAGTTTGCCGTCGCCGAAACCCGGGAGGGGAAGGGCGGTGATCTGCCCCTGCCGAGCATGTTGCGCACCGCCACCCGGGGCGGTGGCGGCGCGGTGGATCCTCTGCTGGAGGGGCTCAAGGTCGAGCGGATTTTCAACCTCGCCGCGGCCGCCCGCGGTGACATGAGCCATGCCGCAACGGTCCAGGCGGCACGGAACGACCTTCTGGCGGTGGAAACCGAGGACGGGACGACGCTGTTCATCCGGTCCGATGCCCTGGCCGAGGCTGTGGCGCGCAGCAATCCGGAAGCCGTGGATGCGCAAGGCGAGGTGGATTTCGCCCAATTCCGCGATACCAACGCGACCGCGCGCGGCCTTGGCGACGTATTGTGGAAAGCGGTGTCGGTATTGCGGCTGCCCGACGACGGCCTGCTGGAGGAGGCCAGGCAGAAGGCTTTGGAATGGGCCAAGGAGAAGTTGGGGGCGGCGGCCGAGGGCAAGGCCTATGACGTGGGCTCCCGCCTTGGTGCCAAGGCGCTGATGTGGAAGATCGAGTCGCGGCTGGCCGGACGCCCCGGCCTGTATCGCTGGCATGGCCAGACCCTGGACAGCGCCGACCATTGCCTACCCGGCGATCCGCGCCTCGCGGTCGTGGCCGAGGGTAAGCCCGCCCTGGTGCTGATCCACGGCACCGGTTCCTACACCCTGGGTGCCTTCGCCGACCTTCGTGCCGACGAGACCACCTGGGCCCGGCTGGAACAGCGTTTCCCCGGCGGCATTTTCGGCTTCGAGCACCGCAGCTTTTCCGAAAGCCCGGCCGAAAACGCCCTGGCGTTGCTGGACGCCCTGCCCAAGGGGGCCCGGGTGTCGCTGCTCACGCATTCCCGGGGCGGCCTGGTGGGCGACCTGTTATGCCTGGGCCAGGTCAAGGACGAAGTGATCGACGCCTACCATATCGTCACCCATGGCGCCGAAGATCCGGCCGGACTGGAACTGGAGGCGCGCGAGGAGCGGGCGCGGCTGCGCGCCATCCGCGACCGGCTGGCCAGCGGGGCGATCACCGTGGACCGCTACGTGCGCGTTGCCTGCCCGGCGCGCGGTACCCGCTTCCTGTCCGAGAACCTGGATGCGGCCTTGTCGGACTTTCTGAACCTGCTGCAATGGGGTGGCGGCGCGCTGCTGGGCGCCACCGCCGCCGCCCTGGGCGGGCCGGTCGCTGGCGAGCGCTTCGGCAAGGCGGCCTCCAGTTGCCTTGGCGTGGTCAAGCGCCTAGTGCTGGAAATCGCCGGCCGGCGCATCGACCCGCGCCTGGTACCCGGCATTGCCGCCATGCGCACGGATTCGCCGCTGGCGGCGTTTCTCGCCCATCCCGACACCCGTCGGCGCGACGGTATCCGCATGGCGGTTATCGCCGGCGACACCGAGTTCGACGGGTTTGGCTTTTCCGATCTGGGCCGGCGGGTCGCCAACCTGTTCTGCGACTGGCGCCTCTTCGACCGCAACGACAACGATCTGGTGGTCGACACCGATTCCATGTACGCCGGCCTGGGCTTCCGGGAAGGCGCATGGTATCTCTACGACCAGGACGACTCGGTCACCCATTTCCGCTATTTCAAGAACCCGGCCAGCCGCGATGCGCTGCGCGACTGGCTGGTGGAGGCGGATCTTGACCGGCTGAGCCAGTTCCAGCCGCTCGCGGCGGGGCCGAAGCTGCCCTGGCGGGACCGCGACCAGCGCGGCATTCAACGCGGCGCGGACATCGGTGCCGGCCCCCGGCCGGTCGTCATTCTGATCCCCGGCATCATGGGCTCCCACATCGAGATCGATCGCAAGGACGCCAGGACGCCCGGTTCCGGCAACCGCATCTGGTTCGACATTCCCAGCCTGCTGGTTGGCGGGTTGGAGAAGATCGGCGACCCGAAGGCGAGCAACACGGTGGTCGAGGACCTGTTCGAGATGTTCTATGGCGATCTGGCGGATCATCTGGCCGAGACCCATGCGGTGGTCCGCTGCCCCTACGACTGGCGCCAGCCGCTCGACCAGTGCGCCGTGGCGCTTAAGAAGGCCATCGAAGCCGCGGCCCGGGCTCATCCCGGCCAGCCCATCCGCCTGCTGGCCCACAGCATGGGCGGGCTGGTGGCGCGGGCGCTGATGCGCGACTACCCGGCAGCCTGGCGACAGGTGGTGGATTCCGGCGGCCGGCTGGTGATGCTGGGCACGCCGAACAACGGTTCCCACCTGATGGTGCACACCCTGCTGGGCAAGAGCGACTCCATGCGCAAGCTGGAGATGATCGACGCGGCCCACGGCATGCAGGCGATCCTGGACATTGTCGCCGGCTTTCCCGGCGCCCTGGCGCTGCTGCCCCGACCGGACGGCTTCACCGACACGGGCCACGGACCGGAGGTCATTTCGCCGGCCGACTACTACCAGGCCGGCACCTGGCGGAACCTGAAGAACAGGATCACCGACCGCTGGTACGGCGACGGCGTCTGCGGACTGCCCGCGTCCGCCCCGCTGGAGGCCACCAGTCAGTGCTGGCGCGGCCTGCCGACGACACTGCCCGACTTGCAGCGGGTAGCCTATGTCTACGGCCAGAGCGACAAGACGCCCTGCGGTGTCCAGTTGGGGCGCGATGGCCGCGTCAAACTGCTGTTCACGCCGTTCGGCGACGGCTCGGTAACCTGGCAATCGGGCCGGATGGAAGGCCTCGAGGAGCGTTCCTGGTACATGCCGGTCGAACACGCCGACCTGACCGGCGAAGCGGACTATTTTCCCGCCATCGTCGAACTGCTGGACAAGGGCGGCACCGACAAGCTGGGTCGCCTGCCCAGGGCGAGAGGCGAGGTGGTATCCGGCTTCGTCCTGGAGGCGGAGCCGCCGGTGATGGCGGACGCCGAGGAACTGGCGCGCGCCTTTATGGGTAGCGGCCCGCGTCGGCGCAAGGCCGCCAAGGCGAGGCAGGCCCTCCGGGTGGCCGTGCGCGCCGGTGACCTGAGCTACATCGACCAGCCGGTGCTGTGCGGCCACTATATCGGCGACGCCATTTCCGGCGCCGAGGCCGCCATGGACAGGATGCTGAACGGCAGCCTGTCCGAGCGCGAGCGACTGGGCGTATATGCCGGGGACATCGGCAGCTCGGCCATCGTGCTGCGCCCGCCCAGCGGCGAGGATCTGGCGCGCGGCAGCCTGAAGGGCGCGCTCATCGTAGGCCTGGGACCGTTCACGGGCCAGTTGAGCGCGCGTCAGGTGACCGAGACGGTGCGCGCGGCGGTGCTCCGTTACCTGCTGCAATTGCGCGACGCGCTGAACCGCCAACCGGAGCAGGTGGTTCAGCTCTACAGCGTGCTGATCGGCTGGGGCTCCACCTCCAGCATCAGCGTGGCCGAATCGGTGGCCGCCATCACCCGCGGCGTCCTGGAGGCGAACCGCCAGTTCCGCGACGTGGCGGGCCGGGGCCGTGCCCCGACCATCGCCGTGTCGGACCTTTGCTTCATCGAGCTGTATCGGGACGCGGCCATTTCCGCCGCGCAAGCCGTGCTAGACCTGCCCGAACAGTTGGCCAACGATCTTGGCCGCCTGGGCGCGCGACTCGAACCGGCCGCCAGCCTGAGAGTGGGGGAGGGCGTCGTGGAGCGCCTGTACGCCAGTAGCGACCTGGGCCACTGGTCGCGGCTGATTGTCACCGATGCCGATGCCAGTGATATCTATTGCGCTCCCGAGTGCTACGAGCCGCGCTACCAATCGCCCATGCCGCCCGAGGCCCTGAAACGCCTGTGCCGGCAGTCCCGCTGTATCGAGGGCGCCGAGGACAAGGGCGAAGCCGAAACGGCCGACGATGGCATCCCGGCCGACGCCCCGCCGGGTGAGTCGCGCTATTACCCCGAGCGACTGAAATACCTCTTCCTCTCCCAGCGGGCACGGGCCGAAACGGTATGGCAGCGTCGCCAGCCCGGCCTGATCGAAGACCTGATCCGCAAGCAGCGCCACAACCCGGGCTACGACGCCAAGCTGGGCCACACCCTGTTCCAGCTCATGGTGCCGCTGGATTACAAGGCGGCGGCGCGGGAACAGTCGCGCCTCTTGCTGGTGCTGGACGGCTATACCGCCAACCTGCCCTGGGAGCTGCTCCAGGCCGACGGGGAAGCCCTCGTGTTGCGCATTCCCATGATTCGGCAACTGGCCACATCCCGCTACCGGCCGACGGTGCGCACGGCTAACACCAATGCCGCCTGCATCATCGTCAATCCCGCTACCGACGGCTTCCACAAACGCTTTCCCGGCAAGCTGGAGAAGCTGGTCGACCTCAAGGGCGCGGAGCGGGAGGGTCTGGCCATCGCCGCCAGCCTGCGCAACGCCGGCTGGAGCGAGATCGTCATCACCCCGCCGGAACGGGAAGCACTGGACATATTCAACGTCCTGTATGAACGTCCCTACCGCGTGCTGATGATCGGCGCCCACGGCCTGTTCGAGGCCCAGGCGCGGGACGGGCGCGCCTATTCGGGCGTGGTGCTCTCCGACGGCCTGCTGATCACGGCCGTGGAGATCAGCCAGATGGAAACGGTACCCGAGGTGGTGTTCCTGAGTTGCTGCCACCTGGGCAGCATCAGCAACCCCTATAGCCAGCCCAACCGGCTGGCCTACAGCCTGGCCCGGGAACTGATCGAAATGGGCGTGCGCTGCGTGGTCGCCGCCGGCTGGGAGGTGAACGACGATGCGGCCTGTACCTTCGCCCGCATCTTCTTCGACGGCCTCTGCGGCGGTCAGACCTTTGGCGACGCCATCTTCCAGGCCCGCAAACGGGCCTATCGCGATCACCCGGGCAGCAACACATGGGGCGCCTATCAGGCCTACGGCGATCCCGGCTATCGCCTGCGTGCCGACAGCGGTGGCCGCGGCGCGGGTGGCGAGCGACCCTATGTGGCGCAGGAAGAGCTGCTGGCGGAATTCCACAAGCGGCGGTTGTGGCGCAAGGGTCTCAATAGTGACGACAAGCGCCCCTGCTACGCTCAAGAGAGCCAGTGGGCGCGGCGCCAATTGGCCAGATGCCCACCTGATTGGGCCGAACGTCCCGACGTGCTGCAAACCCTGGGCGAGTTTTTCGGCGACCTCGGCGCGGACGGCTTCGAAGCCGCGCGCGACGCCTACCGCAAGGCGATCCAGCGCGAAGATCAGCATGGCCGAGTCGCCCTGCGTACCATCGAGCAGCTCGCCAACATGGAAGCGCGCCACGGCGAGCGGCTCACCGAACAAGGCGATTTCGCCAAGGGGCTGGCACTGATCGAGAGCGGCATCCGGCGCATGCGCAACCTGGCCGATACCGTCGGCGACGCGGGAACGGCCGGTAACAACGCCGAACGTGCCGCCATCCTGGGCAGCGCGTACAAGCTGAACGCCTATGTCCTGGCAAAGCGGAACAGGCCCTGGCGGGAAGTGTCGGCGCTGCTGGGCGCCGCCGCGCAAGCGTATCGATCCGCGCCCGCCGGCGACGCCATCGGGAATCCCTACAACACCCTTAACTACCTGCCGCTGGCCTGGTTGTCGGACACGTTGCCGCAGACCCAGGGCGAAGCGATCGAACTCGCCCGGCGCTGCGGCGAGATCGCGCGCAAGAAGTTCACCCAAAGCATGAGCTTCTGGGATGCCGTCATGAGCGCCGACGCGGACATGACCGCCTGGCTGATGGGCGGCGCGCTCCCCGATTCGGACGGCGACGCGCGGCCGGCGCAAGCCATGGGCATGGCCCCGCTCAAGCGCCGTTACGACGACGTCGTTGGGGCACTGCCGCAATCGGCCCGCGAATGGGATTCCGTGGTCAAGCAGTGGCGGTTGCTGGTCTGCTTCCTGCGCTTGCGCGGCACGGCCGACGACCCGGGACGGGCCGATGTTCTGGAGGCCCTGGCCAACCAGTTTGGGCCAGCGCCCACCCGCGGCGCGGCCGACGATTCCGCTGGCGCGTCCGGCCCACCCACGGTGTCTACCGCTGCCGACAATGCGGCGACTGGCGGTGGGCCAGCCAAGAAGCGCAAGCCCCGGCAGCCGAAGCAAGGCTGATTCCCGCTCACTTGAAACAGGAGGCCGACCATGGCCCGAACCTACACCATCGCCAAGGGCGATACCCTGACCAAGATTGCCCGCGCCCGCCTCGGCGACGCGGCCCTGGGTGCCCGGATCGCCGACTACAACGGCCTGCCCGACGCCCGGCAGATCTTCGTCGGCCAGCAGATTCAGTTGCCTTCGGCGCGCGAACTGCGGTCGGGGCCCGCCGGGGCCATCGGTGCCAGAGCCGCGCGCGCTCCGGCTCCGTGGCCCGCGCCTCCCCAGGGCTTCCAGGCGATCCGCGATACTTTCGGCGACATCCTCCAATACCTGCGCGACGATGGCGGCATCGACCCGCGCTGGGAGCGCGAGCGCATGGTCAAGGCGGTACTGCCTTTCCCCATCCCGCTATCCTGGGACACCGCGACCAGCGTGACGTCGATCCGCTGCCACAAGTTGATCGCGCCGCTTGTTGAAGAAGTATTCCGGCGGATCGATGCCCAGGGCCTGAAAGGCGCGGTCAAGACCTATGGCGGCGGCTATGTCTTCCGTCCCAAGCGCGGCGCGGTAAAGCCCTCCACCCACTCGTGGGGCATCGCCATCGACTTGAACCCCAATACCAACGCCATGGGCACGGCCGGCGACATGGACGAACGCCTGGTCGCCCTGTTCGAGGGCCACGGCTTCACCTGGGGCGGACGCTGGAGCGGGCGAAGCAAGGATCCGATGCATTTTCAGTATTGCTCCGGGTACTGACGAGTGGCGGACATGGGTGTGGTTGACCGCCCCGGATCTCCCCGAACCGTTGACTCGCCGATGAAGCGGTGGCCCGCATCATCCATTTGAACGATGCCAAAGCCATATCGCGTGGACTAAGCTTCCGGACGTGCTCCTGGCGCCGCCTCGGAAGAAGGTTCGACGGCGGCGCCGCAAACCCTTGTTGAAACGCCGGGCCGGGGAGCAAGCCATGTCCGATTGGCGGACACTCGAACGGAGGAATTGCCATGCCAGTACCATTGAGCTACCCCGGTGTCTACATCGAAGAAGTATCCAGCGGCGTTCGCACCATCACCGGCGTGGCGACTTCGATTGCCTTGTTCATCGGCTGGGCGCCGCGCGGCCCGACCGACAGGGCGGTTCGACTGACCAGCCTTGCCGATTTCGAGCGCACCTACGGCGGCCTGGATTTCCGGTCCGTGTTGGGCTACAGCGTCAAGCACTTCTACGAGAACGGTGGCGCCGATGCCTACGTGCTGCGCATCGCCGACGCCACGGCGGTAACCGCGTCATGCGCGATCGACGACCTGTCGGTCAGCGCCAGCTCGCCGGGCGACTGGGCGGCCGACTACCAGATACGACTGACCCGGCGGGCTGACGACGCGACCCGCTTCCGGCTCGACGTGCTGCACGTGCCGAGCAATGGGGCGGTGGTTGAATCGTTCGAGAACCTGTCGATGACCACCAGCGACGCGCGCTCCGTCGAAGCCGTGGTCAATGGCCGTTCGGGATTCATCTCGGTCAGCGCCGGCAGCGCCACCACGCCCGGCACCGCCACCGTGGACCTCGACGCGACGGTCGCCGGCGCGGCCGGCACCGTGATCGGGCCCGCCGATGCGGCGTTCCGGACGGCGCTGCTGGCCAGCTTTGGCGCCGGAGCCATCGCCGACCGCATCGATCTGTTCAACATCGTCTGCGTGCCCGGCTTGACCCACGACACGACGATTTCCACCTTGCAGGGGCATTGTCACGACCGCCGCGCCTTCCTGATCGTCGATTCCGGGGAGGCGGAAACCGTGGGCTCCGTGGCCGCCACCCTGGCCAACATCACCGGCACCAACTCAGTCAATTCGGCCTTCTACTTCCCCTGGGTGCGAGCACCCGATCCACTCCAGCAAGGTGCCGTGCGCGCCTTTCCGCCCTGTGGCTTCGTCGCCGGCATCTATGCCCGCACCGACAGCTCGCGCGGCGTCTGGAAGGCCCCGGCCGGCATCGAGGCCAGCACCACCGGCACGGTGGGACTCACCACCACCATGAGCGACCAGGAAAACGGACAACTCAATCCGCTGGCGATCAATTGCCTGCGCACCCTGTCGACCTATGGCAACGTGATCTGGGGCGGGCGCACCCTGGCCGGCAACAACGATCGCGGTTCCGAGTGGAAGTACGTGCCGGTGCGCCGCACCGCGCTGTTCATCGAAGAGAGTCTCTATCGCGGCACCCAGTGGGTGGTTTTCGAGCCGAACGACGAGCCGCTCTGGGCGCAGATCCGCCTGAACGTCGGCGCCTTCATGCAGAACCTGTTCCGCCAGGGGGCCTTCCAGGGACGCAGCCCGCGCGAGGCCTACCTGGTCAAGTGCGACCGTGAGACCACGACCCAGAACGACATCAACCTCGGCATCGTGAACATCCTGGTCGGCTTCGCGCCGCTCAAGCCGGCCGAGTTCGTGGTCATCAAGATCCAGCAAATGGCTGGCCAAGTCGAAGCCTAGGAGGAACGAACATGGCACAGTTCAGCGTCAATGCGCAGCGTTTTGATCCGTACAAGAACTTCAAATTCCGCATCAAGTGGGATGGCCGCTACGTGGCCGGTATCTCGAAGGTCGGTGCACTGAAGCGATCGACCGAATTGGTGGAGCACCGCGAAGGCGGCGATCCCTCCACGTCGCGCAAATCGCCCGGCCGCACGAAGTTCGAGGCGATTTCCCTCGAACGCGGCGTCACCCACGACAAGGAGTTCGAGCAGTGGGCGAACAAGGTCTGGAACTTCGGTTCCGGCCTCGGCGCGGAGGTCTCGTTACAGGACTTCCGCAAGGACATCATCCTCGAACTCATGAATGAGAGTGGACAGACCGTCCAGGCCTATCGGATCTTCCGTTGCTGGGTGTCGGAATTCCAGGCGCTGCCCGACCTCGATGCCAACGCCAACGCCGTGGCCATCCAGTCGATCAAGCTGGAAAACGAGGGTTGGGAACGCGACGAAGCCGTCACCGAGCCGGCCGAGCCGCGCTTCACCGAGCCGGCCTGATTTCATGCGCCCACCGAGCGAATCGGAGTTGCTCAGCCTGTGGGAACAGGGGCTTGCCCGTCATCCCATCGACCGCGCCTTGCTGCTGTGTTCGTGGGCGCGGCCCGAACTTCCCGGCGAACGGCTCGCCGGCCTGCCGCTGGGCGTTGTCAATACCGCGTTGTTGCGGATGCGCGCGCGGCTGTTCGGTCCCCGCATTGAGCTCCAGGTCCGTTGCGAACAGTGCGGCGAGCAGCTGGCGGTCGGCTTGGTGGTCGATGAGTTGCTGGCCGACGCCGATCAAGGCGACGACCGTGGCGAAGTCGATGTCGGCGCTTTCCGCTTTCGGGTGCCGGACAGCCGGGACATGGCCAGCGTCGCCAGCGAGCTGGATGCCGAGGCGGCGGCACTGAGGCTCCTCGAACGTTGCTGCATAGCGCACCCGGGCACAGCCGTGCCGGCGCTGGCGGCCATGCTCGGCGACGTCGAAGCCCGGCTCGAGGCGGCGGATCCCATTGCCGACTTGCGGCTGGCTGTTTCCTGTGAGGCGTGTGGGCACGCCTGGAATGCCACGCTGGATGCCGGCGCGCTGCTATGGGACGAGGTGCGGCGCCATGCGGAAGGCCTGCTCGGGCAGGTGGCCGCGCTGGCGCGGGCCTATGGCTGGACGGAACGAGACGTGCTGGCGCTGTCGCCCCGGCGGCGGGCGGCGTACCTCGGCATGCTGGCGACCTGAAGCCCCCCGGACGAGGAGCGTCGGCAAATGAGTGGCTTCCTGCGAAGACTTGCTGCCCAGGCCATGGGGATCGCCTCGCCGGTGCGGACTGCCGCGAGTTCGCCGTTCGCCGCCATGTCCGGCCTGGTCGAGGAGTCGTTGCCGGTCGCTACACCCGTTGCCGCCAGCCAATCGGTTCAGGCGCCGGCGACGGTCGGGAGGTCTTCTCGGCGCGACGATCGTGTTGACGTGGCGCTGCCGGTATC
The DNA here is from genome assembly GCA_044220545.1 of Rhodocyclaceae bacterium. GTDB lineage: Bacteria > Pseudomonadota > Gammaproteobacteria > Burkholderiales > Rhodocyclaceae > Fen-999. The sequence continues at coordinate 98,124 of JBGAQX010000021.1, forward strand.
CGGTCCGTCGTCGAACCGGGTGGGCGCCCCCGGGCATTTCGATGTGGACCGACCCGACGGGCGAACCGACCGCCCGACCCTTGCGCCGGCACCGGCGAGCGGCGACGCCGTGGAACCTGGACCTTCGCCGCTCCTGCCGGCCCAGCCCGAAACGAGCGCCTTGCCTCTGTCTGGTGCCGCCGGTCGTGTAGCCATCGGCGCGGCAACGGTGGAGGCTCGAACCGAGGGTACCCCTCTTGTGCCTGTTGGACCGGTGTCGGTCACCGTCGGCCCGACCGAGTTGCTGCTGCCGCCCCTGCCCATCCCATCGGGCGCGGTGGGCTTGTTCGAGCGGCAGCGACCCGGAGCAGGATTCGGTCGCGCCGAGCATCGGGCCGGGGCTATCGAGGAAACCACCGAGGTGCATGTGAGCATCGGCCGCATCGAGGTCACTGCCGTCCATGAGCCACCGGCGCAGAAACGCCCCGCGCCGCGCCGGCCGGCGCCGATGTCGCTCGACGAGTACGTGGCCACGCGCCAGGGGCGGCGTCCATGACCACCGCGCTCGGCATTGCCGGCGTCACGGCCACCCTGCGCGATCTGCTCACGGAAGGGATCATCAACCATAACGTCAGCGGCGTGCTTGGCACCACGGTTTCGGTCAGCGTGCTGGCGCCGGACCGCGTCGTGCCGGCAAACGGCACCGAAACCTCGCAGCTCAACCTGTTCCTGTATCAGGTGAGCCCCAATCCGGGCTGGCGCAACGAGGGACTGCCGTCTCGCGACGCGGCAGGGCGACGCCTGACCAACGCGCCGCTGGCGCTCAACCTCCACTACCTGCTCTCCGCCTACAGCGGCGGCGACCTGAACGCGGAACTCCTGCTCGGCTACGCCATGCAGTGGCTGCACGAGACGCCGGTGCTGACCCGCGAAATGATCCGGACCGCGCTGACGCCCTCGCCGCTGCCGGGCACGCCGCTCGAACGGGCGCTCGAAGCATCCGGCCTCGCCGACCAGATCGAACTCGTCAAGCTCACGCCCGACTATCTCAACACCGAGGAAATGTCCAAGCTATGGACCGCCACCCAGAGCCATCTGCGGCCCACCGCCGCCTATGTCGCCAGCGTGGTCCTGATCGAGGCCAGCGCGCCGGTCCGGTCGCCGTTGCCGGTGTTGACTCGTGGGCCGGTCGATCCGGTCAGCCAGCGGGATCGCGGCGTGGTGGTCGAGGCCGGCCTGGAACCCCCCCTGCCGACGCTGGAAGCCGTGACGCCGCCGGGCGGCCAGCCCGTGGCCAGGCTGGGCGAGATCATCGATCTGACCGGGCACCACCTCGACGGCACCGGACGAACGGTGCTGCTCGGCAACGACCGCTTCGCCATCGAGCAGAACATTTCCGCGCTGCTCACCGGCGGTGGCGGGTTGCTCCAGTTCTCGATCCCGGTCGTTCAGGCCGCCGACTTCCCGGTCGGGATCTATCGGGTCGGGGCCCGGATGCTCCGGCCGGGTGAGACCGACCCGCGTGAAACCAACCGCCTGGCCGTGACCATCGCGCCGGAAATCACCGGCTTGCCGATCAATGTCGCCCGCGACGGCGCCGGCACCGCCAGCTTCACCATCAATTTCCATCCGGCGCTGCGCGCCGGCCAGAGCGTGGCGTTGGTACTCGGCCAGCAGGAGTATTCGCCGCAGCCCTTTGTCGCACCGACCACCTCACTGGCCTTCGTCATCGCCGACGCCCCGGTGGCGCCGCTGCCCGGACTGCTGGCACGGTTGCGCATCGACGGCATCGACAGCCCGATCATCGACCGCTCGGTGGCGCCGCCGGTGTTCCGCAATCAGCGCGTGGTGATTTCATGAACGCGCCCGAGATGTCCCGGGCGGCCGTGGACTGGACGGACGCCAATCAACGCGCACTGGTTGCCGAGTTTGCGCGGCTTAAGCGCTTGCTCGCTCGTCGTGGTGCCGAAGCTGCGCCGGTGGCGGGCACGGCGCACGAACCCGACGTCGTCACCAGCATCGCCAGCCTGACCGAAGCATTCGGGCTCAGCGCCTTCGAGCGCGATGTTCTGCTCCTGGCCGCCGGTGTCGAGATGGACAGCGAGATCGCGACGCTGTGCGCCGCCGCGCACGGGGTCGAGCACAAGACCTGGGCCACGTTCGGCCTGGCCATGGCCGTACTCCCCGATCCCCACTGGAGCGCGCTCACCCCGGTACGGCCGCTGCGGCGCTGGCAACTGCTGGAAGTCGACGAGGCCGCCGGGCTGACCCAGGGGCGCCTGCGCATCGACGAGCGCGTGCTGCACCATCTGGCTGGCATCGGCTATCTCGATCGCCGCCTGCAACCCTTGCTGACGCCGGTCGCCGAACCCCGGCTGATGGCCGACTCGCAGCGCGCCCTGGCCGGCGACATCGCCGACGCGTTGCGGCAGGGTGGCTTGCCATCGCTGGTACAGCTCTGGGGCACGGATGCGCACGGCCGCCGCGATGTGGCCACGGCGGCGGCGGCGCAATTGAACCTGCCGCTCCATGCCATCGCCGCGGAGGACGTTCCGGCCAACCCCGTCGAGATCGAGGCGCTGGCCACGATCTGGCAGCGCGAGGCGAGCTTGCTGGGCGTTGCTCTGCTGGTCGAGTGCGCCGACGCGCCCGGCCCGAACCTGGGCCGCTTCGTCGAGCGAATCGACGGCCTGGTATTTCTTGGCGCGCCCGAGCCGATCCCGTCGGCGCGCACCGAATTGCGCTATCGTGTCGACAAGCCAACCAGCACCGACCAGCGGCGGCTCTGGCGGCAGGCCTTGGGTACCGACTCGGCAGGCGACGGTCAGGTGCTCGATCGGGCGGCCGCCGAATTTCGCCTCAGCGCCAACGAGCTTGGCCGCGCCGCCCGGCAGGTGCTGAGCCGGACGGATGGCAACGACAAGCTGGAGGCATCGCTGGCGCGGGCCTGTCGCGATCTCGAACGGTCGCGACTCGGCGGCCTCGCCCAGCGCATCGAACCGGCAGCAACCTGGAGCGACATCGTCCTGCCCGAAGCGCAAGTGGCGACATTGCGCCAGATCGGCAGCCACGTCCGGCATCGCCTGACGGTGTTCGAATACTGGGGCTTCGGTGGCCACGGGATGCGCGGGCAGGGGTTGGCGGTGCTGTTCGCCGGCGAAAGCGGTACCGGCAAGACCATGGCTGCCGAAGTCCTGGCCGACGAACTTCAGCTCGAACTGTTCCGCATCGACCTGTCGGCCGTGGTCAGCAAGTACATCGGCGAATCGGAGAAGAATCTCGCCCGCGTCTTCGACGCCGCCGAGGACAGTGGCGCCATCCTGCTCTTCGACGAGGCCGACGCGCTGTTCGGCAAGCGCAGCGAGGTCAAGGACAGCCACGACCGCTACGCCAACATCGAAGTCAGCTACCTGCTCCAGCGCATGGAAGCCTATCGCGGGCTGGCCATACTGACCACCAACCAGAAGTCGGCGCTCGACACGGCTTTCCATCGTCGGCTGCGTTTCGTGGTGAACTTTCCCTTCCCGGAGGCAGCCGAGCGCGAAGCGATCTGGCGGCGCGTCTTTCCCGCCGCCACGCCGACCGATGGGCTCGACCACGTCAAGCTGGCGCGGCTCCAGGTGGCCGGCGGCAACATTCGCAACATCGCGCTCAACGCCGCCTTCCACGCCGCCGAAGACGGCCGGCCGGTGACGATGGCCCATCTCCTGCGCGCGGCCCATGCCGAGGCGGGCAAGCGCGACCGGCCGCTCAGTGATGCCGAGACGCGGGGGTGGGTATGAAGCGCATCGTGCTGAACATCGACCGGCTGGTGCTGCGCGGCTTTGGCGAGGGGGACCGTGAGGGTTTCGCCGAAGGGTTGCGCGCGGAGTTGGTTCGGCTTCTCGCCGTTCCGGATGCCGCACGTCAGTTGGCGAGCCAGGACGGCGTGGCGAGACTCAAGATTGGCGCCGTGCGCGTCGGGCAAGGGGCGCATCCAGTCGCCGCCGGGATGCGGGCCGCGCGGGGCATCGCCCGAGGCATCAAGACGTGAGCTCGATGACCGCGCGGCGAACCGCTCCAGCCCAAGCCAAGGCCAGCCTCACACCGGCCGCCAACGGCTTGTTGCGGCGAAAGGGATCAGGTGGTGGGGCGGCAACCGCGGATGCCGGGGTTGCTCCCGCCAGTGTCGAAGCCGTGCTTTCCGGCGTCGGACAGCCCTTGGCCGCCCCGGTGCGCGGCGACATGGAGCGCCGTTTCGGCCATGACTTTTCGACGGTACGCATTCACGCCGGGCCCGAGGCGGCCCGGTCGGCCGACATGGTCGCCGCGCAAGCCTATACGGTCGGGCGCGACATCGTCTTCGGCCCCGGCCGATACGCCCCGGAGACGCGCTCGGGCCGTCGGCTGATCGCCCATGAGCTGGCCCACGTCCTACAACAGCATGGTGGCGCGGCGGCCGCACCGGGTAGCCGTCGCTTGAGGCGGAGTCCTTTCGATACTGCGGCACGACTGGCGCAATTCTCATACCTGATGGGTCGGGTCATGGCCCGGGGCGCGACAGCCAGCGCGGATGCCACGGCGGCGATGGCGATCTACAAAACGATGCCGGCCGGCGAACGGGGGATGGTTTTCTCCTCGTTCTTCGCCGTCGGCGGGATTACGGCGCTGATGCAGTCCTTGCCCAAGAAGGAGGCCGCCGACAACTATGTCGATGAAGTGCGGGAGATACTGAGATGGGTGGAGGAGGGCACCACCCGGGCGGCGGCCGGCCAGACGGACGACCAGATGGCCGACCAGCAAGCCAAGTTTCAGATCGCCGAGGCGAACAAACAGGCGGCCGCCGATGCGGCGGCCAAGGCGCCCAAGAACACGCCAGCGCCGAAGCCGACGGCCGCCGAGGTCGAGGCGGCGCGCAAGTCTCGGGTTGATTCAAGTTCCATCGCGGCGCCGGCAACCGTGACATGGGACACGATGGACGCGGCGACCAAGGCTTCCTGGACGACTCGGGCCGACAAGGCCGCCAATGCCGTCGTCGCCCACGCGACGGCGACGTTTCCGGAGCTGAAGCTGGTCAAGGCCGACCTGCTGGCGGACTTTCCGGCTATCGAGAAGCGCGGAGTCGGCGTCCTGGCCTTCGCCGGTGGCCCGGCGAGCACGCCGGTGGTCGTGTTCGGCTATGAGTTCGTCCGTGCCGCGGAAGCGGATCCGGCCTACGTGCTGGGCATCGTGGTGCATGAATTGCTCGGCCACAAGGAGTACGGCGCCTATGGCAGCGAGTATCACCTGAAACTCTATGACCTCGCGCAGACGAAGATACCGGGCTACACGCAGCCGGCCGCCGGCACGAAAGAGCGCCAATCCGAGATCGATGCCTACACCTATCAGGAGACGGAGATCTATGCCTTGCTGCGCTCGATGTCCTACAGCAAGGACATCGACCCGAAGCATGCCGGGCTGGGGCTGGTCGGCTACCAGCCGGCCGATTGGGCGAAATCGAGAATCGGCACGATGAAGACACTGTGGGAACCCAGGCTGGCCGTGGCGATTGTCCGGGGACTTTATCAGCGACTGCTGCTCGACCCCAGGATTTCGGGACCGGCGATCAATGCCTTCCGCGATGGCGTGAGGATGCATTTCACCGCGCTTGAAGCGAAGGAGATATTGAAGTGAAGACGAACCAGGGCAGGCGTGAGCGAGGCGAATGACCATGATTGATCGACTCTTGCTCGATGCGCAGATGCCGATTGGTGACGACGCCACCCTCAGGCTCCGCGACCGCTGCGTGGCACAACTCCTGGACATGGGCGTCGAGGCGGAGGCACGCGTCATTGCCCTGCTGACCCGTGGCGAGGCGATCAATCCTCCGGCGTTGTACGACCTGCTGTCGCGGATTGGTGGCGAGGTGGGTGCCCGTTACTTGCGCGATCTCCTGCTCACCAGTACCGAAGGCGTGACCGATGCCGTCGCCGTCGCGCTGGCCAGGAGTCGGGCCCCGGGCGCGCCGGACCTGTTGATGGATTGCCTGGCGGATGAGCGGGAGTCGGTGGCCGTGTCTGCGCTGATGGCCCTGCGCGCCACCGGCCGTCGTGTGCCTTGCCCGGTGGTGGCGCCGCTACTTCGGCATCCGGTTGCCAGGGTGCGCTTTCATGCGGCGCACCTGGCAAACGCCGCGGGCTGTCTCGACGAGGGCACCGTCGCGGCATTGCTGGAAGCGGAGCGCGATCCGGAAGTGCGCGGGGTTCTGCAAGGATTTCGGCACGAGCAGGAGCCAACCAGATGATTGCACACGCGAAACCCCTGGCGAGCAGTGTGACTCAACCAAGCTTGGTGACCAGACAGGAGCCACTCTTGCAGCGCAAGTGCGCCTGCGACAGTGGCTCGCGGACGAGCGGTGAATACGGTGACAACGCGGAGTCCCGCGGCAAGACGCGCCTGCCAGACAGGCCGCCGGAACCGGCGCCGCAACAGGACACGGAACGGCATTTCGGGCACGACTTCGCGCACATACCGGTGTACGAGCGCGGCGCGCCCGCCGTTCAGCCCAAGCTGGTCATCGGCGCGCCCGGCGATCGCTTCGAGCAGGAGGCCGATGCCGTCGCCGACCAGGTGATGCGCCAGACCGACGAACGCCCCGCCGATCCGGCCGCGCGTGACGGCGTGGCGCCGTTGCGGCGGAAGATGGGCGATTCGACCGGACTCGAGCGGATCCAGCGCCAAGCCAACAGCCCCTTCAGGCTCGACGAGGGCCTGGTGACCGAAGAGGATGGTACGGCCGATAGTGGTGCGGACCGACTCCAGACCAAGGCGGCGCCCGGCGCCCAACCCGCCGTCGCGCCGGGCGTCGCGGCGGGGATCCAGGCCCTGCGCACGCGGGGTGCGCCTTTGGCCGCGCCCTTGCGCTCCTTCATGGAGTCCCGTTTCGGCCATGATTTCGGTCAGGTGCGCGTGCACACCGGTGGCACGGCGACGGCGGTGGCGCAACGCATCAACGCCCGCGCCTTCACCGTCGGGCGGGACGTTGTTTTCGGCGACGGGCAGTTCGCGGCCGACAGCCATTCCGGCCAGCGGCTGATTGCCCACGAGTTGACCCACGTCGTTCAGCAGGGTCATGCGCCGCCACTGTCGCCGGCCCGGTCGGCGGGCCCGGCGGCGCGTCAGCCGCTGCTTGCCGGAGCCGACCCGGACCCCGGGGTGATTCGCCGCGTCAAATGGCATCCCAACACGGCCACCGGCAAGAAGTCCGCGCCCTGGGGGCCGGGCAGGCCCGTCGGCAAGGTGCTGACGGGAAAGACCGAGGCCGGCACGTCAATCGACATCTGGCGTCCCGACGATGGCGCCACCTACTGGTGCCATGGCTACACCTTCGGCGGCAAGACGGCAAAAGGTGGCCCGTATTCGGTTTGGGGCGAAAGCGTGCCGACCATACTGGCGGACGACGGCTGGAAGTCGACCTCCGCCTGCATGGCGCAGCCGTCGGACATCATGGTCTTCCGCGATGCCAAGGGCCAGGTCGCGCATTCCGGGATCATCCGCTCCGTGGTGTCATCGGCGGCGGGCCAGGTGGATGAAGCGAACAGCACAGTGGAATCGAAGTGGGGCTACAGCACCCACAACACCAGTTCCTGGGAAACCAATGCCAAGGGCTATGGCCGCTACGTTTGTTACTCCAAGGCGCCATTGACCGGCGTCTGCGGCAGCAGCGCCAACGAAGGGTGAACGCCGCCATGGACAACAGCCTGCTCGAGCAAGACCTCGCCACCGGCGGACGCGATGCCACCTACCGCGCCATGAGCTTCATCGCCCGCTCGGGAGGCCCGCGCATCGCGGCTGCCGCTGGCGAGCTGACCGCGCTGAACGAGCAGCGCGCGGACATGCTGGCCTGGCTGAAGTCCCAGCCCGGCCTGGTCGTGCTGGTGGCCGACTATGTGCGCTACTGCGAGCAGTGGTCGCCGATCTTCAGGGACTGAGATGACCACCTACCCCAACTCCCCCAAAGTCCTCAAGGGCGGCCTGGTGCTGATCGATCCGCAATCGGCCAAGGTCTTGCGCATCATCTCGCTCCAGTACAACCCGGAGAAACTCACCCGCGGTTTGCAGGTGCAGACGGCCGGTGGCGAGGGCGGCAACCGTAGCGAGGCGATGCGCTTCAAGGGGCCGGCGGTGGAGACGATCAAGCTGGAAGCGGATATCGACGCCGCCGACCAGCTCGAGTTTCCCGACAAGAATCGCGTCACCGTCGAGAACGGCATCCAGCCCCAGCTCGCGGTGCTCGAAGCGCTGGCGCACCCAAGCAGCGCCCAGTTGCTGGCGGTCGATCGGCAGGCCGGTTCCGGCACGCTGGAGATCGCGCCGATGGAGGCGCCGCTGATGCTCTTCGTCTGGAGCCGGAACCGCATCGTGCCGGTGCGCCTGACCGAGTTCTCGATCACCGAGGAGGCCTTCGATCCGGCGCTCAATCCGATTGTCGCCAAGGTCAGCATCGGCTTGCGCGTCCTGTCGGTGGACGACCTGGGCTTTGCCCACAAGGGCGGCAGCCTGTTCATGAGCTACCTGCAAGCCAAGGAACAACTCGCCGCCAAGGCGCAGCTCGGCGGTTTCGCGGCGCTGGGCATAGGAGGAATCGGCTGATGGACCCGGTACAAGCCTTCATGCAGGCCAACGCGCTGGCCACGCCGCTGTTCCCGCCCACCAGCCGCTATTACGGCATCGCCAGCGCGCAAACCACGGCGACGGACGGCACGGTGATCACCTATCTCAAGCGCCGCTTCGTGCCGCCGCCCGAGAACTTTTCGCTGCTGGCCGAGCACCTGGTGGTGTCCGGCGATCGCCTGGACAATCTGGCCGCCCGCTACCTGGGCGACCCGCAACAGTACTGGCGCATTTGCGACGCCAACGGGGCGATGCGGCCGGCCGGGTTGACCGAAACCGTGGGTGTCCGGCTGCGCATCACGCTGCCCGAGGGGATCCCGGGAGCACCCGATGCTGGCTAAGGGCATCCAGCTCACGCTCATGATCGGCCCGGTGATCGCCGTGCCAGCGCCGCGCGTGGTCATGGACGCGCTCGACAGCGTTCAGGTGACGACCGCCGCCGGCTCGGTGAGCGCCTTCCAGCTCACCTTCCAGTTCTCGGCGAAGTCCGAGCTGAATACCATATTCCTGATTGCCGCCGGCAACGGCACGTCGATTGGCATGCCACCACTGCGCGTGATGCTGATCGTCACGCTCAACGGCACGCCGCAGCCGCTGTTCGACGGCGTCATGACCAACGTCGAAGTGCAGGCCGGCAGCGGCGGTTCGCCCGGCACGGTCACGGTCACCGGCGAGGACCTGAGCAAGGTGATGGACATGCAGGACTGGAGCGGCCTGCCGTTTCCGGCCATGCCCATCGAGGCGCGCGTGGCGCTGCTCTGCGCCAAGTACGCGCCATTCGGCATGATCCCGCTGGTGATTCCGGATCTGTTTCCGGAGGTGCCGATTCCGGTGGACAAGATTCCGGCGCAGCAGGGAACGGACCTCGCCTACATCCGGCTGCTGGCCGAGAAGATCGGCTACGTCTTCTACATCGAGCCGGGGCCGGCCGCCGGTACCAACATCGCCTACTTCGGTCCCGAGATCAAGGTCGGCGTGCCCCAGCCGGCGCTCAACGTCGACATGGACGCGCTGACCAACGTCGAGTCGCTGAGCTTCAGTTTCGATCCGACCAAGGGCGTGCTGCCGGTGGTCTTCATCCAGAACCAGCTCACCCGGGTGCCGATCCCGATCCCGATCCCGAACCTGAATCCGCTGCAACCGCCGCTGGGTCTGCTGCCGACGCCGATCGCCCGGATCACCCTGCTCAAGGACACGGCCAAGATGACGCCCATGGCCGCCATCAAGACCGGCCTGGCCGAAGCGAAGAAGTCGCAGGACTCGGTGACGGCGCGCGGCAGCCTTGACGTGCTGCGCTACGGCCGGCCGCTCAAGGCGCGCCAGCTGGTCGGCGTGCGCGGAGCGGGACTGGCCTACGACGGGCTCTACTATGTCCAGAGCGTCACCAGCACGCTCAAGCGCGGCGAGTTCAAGCAGAGCTTCAGTCTGACGCGCAACGGCTTGATTTCCATCACCCCGAGGGTGCCGGTATGAGCGGCCAGGAGCGCTACTTCGGCAAGTATCGCGGCATGGTGATCGGCAATGTCGATCCCATGCAACAGGGCCGCCTTCTGGTTCAGGTGCCGGACGTGGCCGGGCTGATTCCGACCACCTGGGCGATGCCCTGTGTGCCGATGGCCGGCTTGCAAAGTGGCATGTTCGCGCTGCCCACCATCGGTTCCGGTGTCTGGGTCGAGTTCGAACAGGGCGATCCGGATCATCCGATCTGGGTCGGCTGCTTCTGGGGCAGCGCCGCCGAGGTGCCGGCGCTGGCGTTGCTGACGCCGCCGCTGGTGCCGGCCATCACGCTGCAAACGCCCCTGCAGAACGGCATCACCATCTCCGACCTGCCGGGCCCGACCGGCGGCATCATGCTGAAAAGCGCTACCGGGGCGACGCTGATCGTCAACGACACCGGCATCTACATCCAGAACGGCAAGGGCGCGATGATCACCATGGTCGGACCGACCATCACGATCAACAACGGCGCGCTGACGGTGATCTGACCATGCCCGGACCACTCCTCCATGTCGGCGCCACCGTCCTTTGTGCCCACGGCGGCACGGCGGCGCCGACCGCGCCCAATCCGCGCCTGCTGGCGAGCGGCCAGCCGACGGCCACCATGGCGGCGCCGTATGCGATTGTCGGCTGCCCGTTCAATGTCAGCGGCGCGCCGGTGCCGTGCGTCACCGGGCAGTGGGTGGTGGCGGCGACACGGGTATTTTCCAACGGCCAGCCGCTGGTGCTGATGGACAGCCAGGCGGTGTGCGCGCCCAACGGCACGCCGCTGCTGCCGGTCGTTGCCCAGATGCGGGTCATCGGCAGCTAAACGATGCGGAGGCCATCATGACGAACCTGCGCTACCCCTACCAGTTCGATGGCCGCGGTCGTACCGCCGAGGCCGGCGAGGACGACTACATTCGCGGGCTGATCGAGCAGGTGCTGTTCACCGCGCCGGGCGAGCGGGTCATGCGCCCGGACTTCGGCAGCGGCGTGATGCAACTGGTGTTCGCCCCGAACAGCAACGAACTGGCGGCGACCACGCAATTCCTGGTGCAGTCCGCATTGCAGCAATGGCTGGGCAATCTGATCTCGCTGGAAGGCGTGGAAGTCGAGGCCGAAGACTCGACCCTGCGTGTCGTGGTGCGCTACGCCGTCCGTCGCTCCGGAGCCAGCCAGGTGGCCGAGTTCACCCGGGAAGAGGGCTTGCCATGATCTATCACTGCTGCGAACCACTGCGCCGCAATGCCGTCGCCGCCCACCCGACGCTCAACGGCATCGACTACCTGGAGGTGCTGGACAACGACTCGCCGGAGAGCGAGCTGCGTCAGCGCACGCTGCTCCTGCGCCTGCTGAAGCCGGTGCCGGCGGGCTTTAGCGCCGGACAGGCGCGCATCGAAGGCGGCGAGCGGGTGCGCAACGTGGCCATCGAATGGGTGGGCGCCGCATCGACTCCGCCGGCCGCGGCGACCGCCGCCGAACAGGCCTATTTCGCGGCCTTGCCCGAGGCGGATCATGTGCTGGTGATTCGCACCGACCGCTATGGTGATCACTCCAGCTACACCTTGCGCCTGGTGCGCTCGCCAGTCGATGCCACGCCTCCGGCGGGCTTCGATCCGGTCCTGGCCGAAATCCCGTTTTCGTTCAAGGTCGAATGTCCGAGCGACTTCGACTGCAAGCCGGTCGTGGTCTGTCCCGACGACCCGACACCGGCGCCGGTGATCGACTATCTGGCCAAGGACTATGCCAGTTTCCGGCGTCTGGTCCTGGACCGGATCACGCAACTGCTGCCCGACTGGCACGAGCGCAGCGCCGCCGACCTGGGCGTCACCCTGGCCGAGCTGATCGCCTACGCGGGGGACCAGCTCTCCTACCAGCAGGATGCCGTCGCCACCGAGGCCTATCTGGAAACGGCGCGGCGGCGTACCTCTCTGCGGCGCCACGCCCTGCTGGTCGACTACCACCTGCACGATGGCTGCAATGCGCGCGTCTGGCTGCACGTGCCGGTGGCCGCCGCCACCGTGGCCCTCGACCAGGCGACGACCCGCTTCTGCACTCGCGTGGCCGGGCTGCCGCCGCGCCTGGTGCCCGCTTCGCGCGACGAAGAGCTGGCGCTGCGGGAGCGGCCGGCGATCTTCGAGCCGCTGCACGACGCCACCCTGCGCGCGGCGCACAATCAGATCGATTTCCACGCCTGGGGCAATCGACGCTGCTGCCTGCCGAAGGGCGCCACCAGCGCGACGCTGGCCGGGCATCTGGCCGCCCTCGCGGTTGGCGACGTGCTGTTGTTCGAGGAAGTGTTCGGTCCCGCGACCGGCGCGACCGGCGATGCCGATCCCACCCATCGCCATGTCCTGCGGCTGACGGCGGTACGCGCGTTCTCGCCGGACGATCCGGCGCTGCCGCTGACCGACCCGCTGACCGGCGCCGAAATCACCGAGATCGCCTGGGCCGCCGAAGACGCGCTGCCGTTCCCGCTGTGCATTTCCTCGGTCACCGACCCGACCCACGGCGAGGCCTTTCTCGACCATGTCAGCGTCGCGCGCGGCAACATGGTGCTGGCCGATCATGGCCATACCGTTCCCGCCAGCGAAGAACTGGGCCGCGTACCGTCGTCCCGGCTGGCCTATCCCGCCGATCGGGACCGTGATCGTTGCCAGGACGCGACAGCCCTGGACGTACCACCGCGCTTCAACCCGATGCTGGCCAGCTCGCCGCTGACCTTCGCCGGCACGGTCGTCAAGACGACGACCGTGGCCGGCGCCAGCACCAGCCAGCGGCTGGCATTCGATCCCGAGGCGGCGGCGTCGGCGGCGCTGACCTGGCGCATGGAAGACACCTTGCCGCGCATCGAGCTCGACAGCACGCTGGGTTCGGTCGGCCAATCGTGGACGGCGCGGCGCGACCTGCTCAACAGCGACGCCGACGCGCCGGACTTCGTGGTCGAAGTCGAACACGACGGCGGCGCGCGGCTGCGCTTCGGCGACGACACGCATGGCCGGCGCCCGGAAACGGGCACGACGTTCACCGCCCGCTATCGGGTCGGCAATGGGCGCGCCGGCAACGTCGGCGCGGAGGCCATCGCCCATGTCATCCAGATCGATCCGGGCATTCTGGGGGTCAGAAATCCGCTCCCGGCGGTGGGCGGTACCGACCGCGAGGATGCGGCCACCCTGCGCCGGCGCGCGCCGCAAGCCTTCCGGCGCCAGGAGCGGGCCGTCACGCCGGATGACTACGCCGAGGTCACCGGGCGGCATGCCGGCGTGCAGCGGGCCGCGGCCACCTTGCGCTGGACGGGAAGCTGGCACACGGTGTTCATCACTGTCGACCGGGACGGCGGCCTGCCGGTCGATGCCGCCTTCGAGGACGAGATCGCGGCCCATGTCGATCGCTACCGCATGGCGGGCCACGACACCGAATTCAACGATCCGATCCATGTCGCGCTGGAAGTGGAACTGCTGGTCTGCGTGTTGCCGAGCCACTTTCGGGCCGATGTGCGGGCCGGCCTGCTCGATGAGCTGGGCAGCCGCGTGCTGGCCGACGGCCGACGCGGGCTGTTCCATCCCGACAACCTGTCCTTCGGTCAGACCGTCTACCTCAGCCAGATCTATGCCGCCGCGCGCCGGGTGTCCGGAGTCGGTTCGGTGAGCGCCACGGTCTTCCAGCGCCAGGATATGGACGACACGCAATATCTGGGCGACGGCTTCATGAAGCTCGCCCGGTTGGAAATCCCGCGCCTGGACAACGACGCCAACTTTCCCGAGCACGGCGTGCTCCGCTTCAACCTGTTCGGAGGCAAATAGCCATGAGCGATCCGGCCCTGAACACCTGTGGCTGCTGCGCCGGCCTGGATGCCGAAACGCCGCAACGCATCGAGAATCCGCCCGGGCAGGGCGCGATCGCCTACCGCGCCGGCGTCCATGCCAAGTTCAAGGAATCGCTGCTCGCCCGCCTGTCGAACGCCGAACTGCCCGCCCTGGCGGGCCTGACGACGCGCGAGGACGGCGATTTCACCATTGCCCTGTGCGACGCCCTGGCGACCACGCTCGACGTGCTCAGCTTCTATCAGGAACGCATCGCCAACGAGAACTTCCTGCGTACCGCGACGGAACGACGCTCGATACTGGAACTCGCGCGCCTGATCGGCTACGAACTGGCGCCGGGCGTCGCCGCTTCGACCTGGCTGGCCTTCGGCTTGCAGGAGGTGCCAGGCAGCCCGGCGCTGGCCGCCGGACCGGTCACCATCCCCATCGGCGCCAAGGTGCAGAGCGTACCCGGACCGGACGAACTGCCGCAGACCTTCGAGACTGTCGAGGCCGTCGAGGCGCGCGCCGGGTGGAATGCCATTCCGGTGCGGACGACGCTGCCCTGGCGCCCTCGATACGGCGACAAGCGCCTGTGGCTGGCGGGCATCGGCACCGCTCTTCAGCCGGGCGACGTTATCCTGGTGGTCGGCCAGGAGCGGCTCGACGATCCGACCTCCGAGCGCTGGGATATCCGGCTGCTGACCGAGGTGGTCGAAGACAAGATCGGCCAGCGCACGCGGATCGGCTGGCAGGACGGCCTGGGTCACGGCTTTCCTCACGTCGATCCCGCCGCCGCCGGCGCGACGGTCTATGTGTTTCGGCAACGGGCCGCGCTCTTTGGCCACAACGCGCCGGATCCTCGCCTGATGGGCACCTCGGGGGGCTCCGAGCTGGAGGACCTGATTTCCGGCACCAACGCCAGCCGGGTCTGGAAGGACTTCGCGATCAAGGGGAAACAGATCGACCTGGACGCCGCCTACCCGAAGATCACCCCGGGAAGCTGGATTGCCCTGGTTTCCAACGCCGGGGGGTCCGATCCGAGCGGCCTTTCCGGCTATGTCGAGCTCTACCGGGCCAAGTCGGTGAGTTTCCCGGCCCGCCTGGATTACGGGCTGTCCGGCAAGACCACGCGCATCGAACCCGACACCGACGAGAACCTGAACATCTTCCGCCCGCGTCTGCGCGAGAACACCGTGCTGGCGCAGTCCGAGCAACTGGCCGTCGCCGCGACGCCGCTCGGCTATCCGCTGTTCGGCGAGACGCTGGCCCTGGCACGCCTCGCCGTCGACATTGCGCCCGGTCGCGCCCTGGCCGTCAGCGGCAAGCGGGCCCGCATCCGCCTGCGCCAGGGCGAGCCGGAAGTCTCCCTGGCGCTCGATGCGGGCGGCGCCGTCACGCTGCAAGAGGGCGATTCGCTGCGCCTCGCCGCCGCGCCGGAAGAGCAGAGCGGCGGCACCTGGGTGGCGCTGGCGCCCGCCGCCTTTGCGCTGCGCATCGATCATTCCAGCGGCAAGCCGCTGCGCCTGGCCCTGCTGGATCGCGACGGCAAGCGCGGCACGCTGACCATCGCGGCGGCCGCCATCGAGCAGGTTCCGGCCGAGGAAGCGGACGTGCTGGTCCAGGAGATTGCCTTCATCGACGACTTGCCGACGGCGGTGACGCATGATCGCGACCGGACCACCTTCACCCTCGCGGCGGCCCTCAAGTATTGCTATGACCGGGAAACGGCACGAGTCAACGCCAACGTCGCCCGGGCGACGCACGGCGAAACGGTGAGCGAAATCCTCGGCAGCGGCGACGCCAGGCTGCCCAACGCCCGTTTCACGCTGCGCCAGTCGCCCCTGACCCATGTCAGCGCCGCGACGGCCAGCGGTCGCCAGTCGACGCTGGAACTGCGCGCCAACGACATGCTGTGGTCCGAGGTGCCCAGCCTCCATGCCCGCGGCGGCGCCGAACGCGCCTATGAAGTCAGCCACGACGACGCGGCGCGGGCCACGGTGCTGTTCGGCGACGGCATCGAAGGCGCTCGCCCGCCCTCGGGCGACCACAACATCCGGGCCAGGTACCGCAAGGGACTCGGTCTCGCCGGCAACGTCGCCGCCGGCGCACTGACGACGCTGCTGTCGCGTCCGCTCGGCGTGGCGGCGGCCAGCAACCCCGAGGCGGCCAGCGGCGGCGAAGACGCCGAACGCGAGGCGAAGGCGCGCGAGAACGCGCCCCTGACGGTGCTGACCCTCGACCGCGCGGTATCGATCCGCGACTATCAGGACTTCGCGCGCGCCTTTGCCGGCATCGCCAAGGCGCATGCGCTCTGGATCGACAGCGGCCCGGCGCGGGGCGTGTTCCTCACCGTGGCGGGCGAGGAGGGCGAAGTGGTGGCCGAAGGCGGCGACACCTTCCGCCATCTCCAGGATGCCCTGCGCAGCCATGGCGATCCCCTGCTGCCGGTACGCATGGTCAGTTATCGCGACGCGCGTTTCGTGCTGCGCTTGACCGTCAAGGTGGCGGCGGATGCCGACGCGGCGCTGGTGCTGCCCGCCATCGAGGCGCTCCTGAAATCCGCCTTCGGCTTTGCCGCGCGCGGCTTCGGCCAGGGGGTATCGGTCGACGAAGTGGCGGCGGTCGCCCACGGTGTTTCCGGCGTCGAGGCCGTGCAGGTGGTGGAACTGCATCGCAGCGACGCGCCGGTGCCGCCCTTTGTGCCGCGAATCTTCGCCACCCTGCCGGTGGCCTCGCTGACCGCGCCGCCGCTGGCGGCCGAGTTGCTGGTGCTCGACGACGCGGCGCTGACGCTGGAGCCGATGCCATGACCTTCGACGCCGACACGCTGTACCGGCTGCTGCCGGCCATCCATCGCATTCGCGACGACGAGCAGGCGCCACCCGGCGCCCTCAAGGCGTTGCTGTCGGCATTCGCCGACCAGTTCGCAGTGCTGGAGGAAAACCTCGACCAGCTCTACGACGACCTGTTCATCGAGACCTGCGCCGACTGGGCGATTCCGTATATCGGCGACCTGATCGGTTACGAGCCGCTGCACGCGCTTGGCCAGGCACGTGGCCTGGCGCGGGCGGAGGTCGCTCACACCATCGCCCTGCGCCGGCGCAAGGGCACGGCGGCGGTGCTGGAACAACTGGCGCGCGACGTTACCGGCTGGAATGCCCGGGCGGTGGAATATTTCCAGTTGCTCGGCACCACGCAGTACATGAACCACTTGCGGCCGGCGAACCACTACGCGCCCGATCTGCGCCGCTGGGAGCCGCTGGCGCGGATCGGCGGGCCCTTCGAGTCGATCGCGCACACCGTCGACGTGCGGCGCATCGAAAGCGGGCGAGGGCGCTTCAACATTCCCAACATAGGGATCTTCCTGTGGCGCTTGAACGCCTATCGCCACACCGCCAGTCCGGCGGTGCGCATCGATGACCGCCGCTATCTGGTCAGCCCGCTCGGGCATCCGCTCCAGTTGTTCACCAATCCGCGGACTGAGGACGAGATCACCCATCTGGCCGACCCCATCAACGTGCCCGATCCGATCCGGCGCCGGGTGATGTCGGACCGGCTGGCGCTCTACTATGGCACCCGCGCGGCACCGCCGGCGCCGGTCGACAATGCCGATCCGAGCGTCCTGCTCCTTGTCGACGGTGCCGAAGTGCCGCGAACCGACATCGTCGTCTGCAACCTGTCGGACGACGGCGCGGTCTGGGCGCATGAAGCGCCGGCGGGTTGCTACGCCATCGATCCCGTGCTCGGCCGCGTGGCGGTGGCGGCCGATCTGCCCGTCCCCGTCACGGTGGCGGTTACGTATCACTACGGCTTTTCCGCCGACCTGGGCGGCGGCGAGTACAGCCGGCCGCGCCAGGCCGACGCGGCGACCAGCGTGGCGACCAGCGCGGTGCTGCGCGTGCCGGACGATCACGCCACCATCGCCGCGGCCCTGACCGCGCTCGGCGGCAACGGCTTGGTCGAGATCTCCGACAGCGGGCGCTACGAAGAGACGCTCTCGGTCGCCGTCGTTGCCGACGGCCACGTGATTCTGCGCGCGGCGGAGCAGTGCTTCCCGACCTTGATCCTCGGCGGTGAGCTGGCGGTATCGGGCGGCACGGATGGGGCGTTCACTCTGGAAGGACTTCGGGTGGCGGGCGGGCGCGTGCGCGTCGCGGCCGTCGCCGGCAACGAACTCGCCCGGCTGCGCATCGCCCATGCGACGCTGGTGCCGGGGAGGGCGCTCGACGCCGCCGGCGACCCGGTGGCGCCGAGCGCCGAAAGCCTGATGGTCGAACTGGCCGACGTGACGGTCGAGATCGATCACGCCATCGTCGGCGCCCTGCGCCTCCACGCTGGAGCGAACCTCGTGGCCAACGATTCCATCATCGATGCCACGGTGGCGACCGGCATGGCCCACGCCGCGCCGGACGCCGTCGCACCGGGCGGCAAGATATCCCTGGCGGCCTGCACGGTGATCGGGCGCATTCGCGCCGCCGAAGTCGCCACGATAACGAACAGCCTGTTGCTGGCGCGCCCCGCGGCGGGCGACACGCTGCCGGCGGTATTCATCGTCCGGCGCCAGACCGGCTGCGTGCGCTTCAGCTTCCTGCCCTTCGACTCGGCGGCACCGCGCCGCTATCGCTGCCAGCCTGAATCGGCGGCCGACGCGGCACGCCTGGCGCCGCGCTTCACGTCGTTGAGGTTTGGCGTTGCCGCGTACTGCCAGCTGGCGCGTGCCACGACCGACCTGATCCGGCGCGGCGCCGACGACGAAAGCGAAATGGGCGCCTTCCATTCCCTGTTCCCGGCACAGCGGGAAACCAACCTCCAGATCCGGTTGCGCGAGTTCCTGCGCGTGGGTCTGGCGGCCGGCATCTCTTACGAAACTTGAGGAGCGCATCATGAGCTTCGACACGAGCCGTTTCAGTTTCCACCCGTGGCATGACTACTTCGGCGTGGTCATGCAGCAGGGCAGGGTGCAACTCGATGCCGACTGGAACGAGTGGGTGGCCGAGCTCGGCCGCCGACTCCAGGCCGGCACGCTGGACACGGTCGGCCGGGCGGTGGTGCCGCGCACCACGCCGGAGGGTTTCCATATCCTCGCCACCGGCGGTGTCGTCACCATCGGCGTCGGGCGCATGTACATCGACGGGCTGCTGGCCGAAAACCATGGCGCGCCGCCGCTGCAATGGGATGCGAGCCTGGCGGAGCTGACCGGCACCACGGCCGTGTCAGTGCTCGAGCAACCCTACCTGCCCTATAACGATACGAATCAGGCGATACCGGCGGACATCTTCAACCCGCCGAACGTCACCGGCGGGCCGCATCTGGTCTATCTGGATGTCTGGCAGCGCGAATTGACGCATCTCCAGGCGCCGGATCTGGTCGAGAAGGCCGTCGGTGTCGATACCACCGGTCGGCTGCAAACGGTTTGGCAGGTCAAGGTGCTGCCCAACATCGGCGGCGCCACCTGCGCGACGCCGGACGAGGACATACCCGGCTGGGCGGCGATCATCCAGTCCTCCGGCGCCCGGCTCACCAACTCGACCGGCGCCGTGCCCGGCGATCCCAATCCCTGCCAGGTGCCGCCGTCAGCAGGCTACAAGGGGATCGAGAACCAGCTCTACCGGGTCGAGATCCATCGTGGCGGGCCGCAGGCCACCGCGACCTTCAAGTGGTCGCGCGACAACGCCACCGTCGCCACCCTGGTCAATGAAATCCAGGGCGGCAACCGGCTGGTTGTCGAGAGCATTGGCCGCGATGACGTGCTCGGTTTTCATGCCGGCGAATGGATCGAAATCCTCGACGACTGGCACGAGCTGCACGGCGTTCCCGGCCGGCTGCACCGCATACGCGCCGGAGACGGCGTGGATGCGGCGACGCGCTCCATCACGCTGGACACGGCTCTGCCGGCCGGGCTGTTCCCGGTCGATGCGCAGGGGCACACCGATCCGGGGCGCCACACGCGCATCCGGCGCTGGGACCAGTCCGGCAATGTCCGTCGCGCCGACGGCACGGTGTTCCACAACCTCGACGGCGCCGGCGTTTCCGACGGCATCCCGGTGCCACCGGCCGGTACGCAACTCGCCCTCGAGAGCGGCATCCTCATCGACTTCACGACGGTGGCGGGCAGCTTCCATGCCGGCGACCACTGGGTCTTCGCGGCACGCACGGCCGACGGCGCCATCGAGCCGCTGTCGGCGGCGCCGCCGCGCGCCATCCACCATCATTACGCCCGGCTCGCGGTGGTAACGCTGCCGGACCAGGAGACGGACTGCCGCGTCTTCTGGCCGCCGGAAGCGGGCGGAGAAAGCTGCGACTGCACGGTCTGCGTCCATGCCGCCGAGCACAACGCCGGTACCGGCACCATCCAGCAGGCCATCGACGCGGTACGCGCCCGCGGTGGCGGAACGATCTGCCTGGATGTCGGCACCTATGTGCTGGGCGCGCCGCTCAATCTGCACAACGTCCGCTCCCTGCGCCTGCGCGGCCAGGGTTGGCGCACCGTGCTGCAACCGGGCGAGGCCGGCGGGGCGATCGACATCGCGCGCGCCACCGGCGTGACGGTCGAAAATCTTTCCGTCGCCGGTATCGTCAGCGGCGGTGGCACCACGGCGATGATCGACGTCGTAAACAGCGTTGACCTCCAGTTCCGGCACCTGACCATAGCCGCGGCCGCCACCGGCGATGCCACTTCCGCCGCGCTCGGCTTCGCCGGCATTGTCCTGTCGGCCAGTGTCGAGGACTGCGTTCTGGTCGCCGAACAGGCCATCATATCGACGTCGGCCGAGCCTAACTATCTGTTGACGGCAAACCTGCGCGTCATCGACAACATCCTGATGTGCAGCCAGCGCGGCGTCAGCCTGACCGGCGCCAGCCTGCATTACGGGCAGACGCGCTTCACCGACAACCTGGTCATGATCTGCGCCCAGGCCGGCATTGCCGTCACGGGCGCGGCGCTGCCGGCGGCCAGCGTCACGGTCAGGGGCAACGTGATGCATGTCGCGGGGGGCGGTGTGATCGGCGCCACGGACGGCTTGCGTATCGAGGACAACGAGATCGTCGCCCTGCCGGGCAACTCCAGCGCCGACGGTATTTCTATCGAGTCCGGCCTCGACAAGGGGAGCATCGACCGCCTGTACATCACCGGCAACCGGCTGCGCGGCCAGCGTGGCCACGGTATTGCCATCCGCCATCCGCTCGGCAAGGCGATGATCAAGTCGAACCTGATCGAAGACACCTTCGGCGGCGCCGTGGTGATGGGGATAGGCGCATCGGCCGACTACCTGGCGATCGAGGGCAACCAGTTCATGAACCTGGGCGAGGGCTTCAACAACAAAGCCTTGCCGTACTTTGGCGTGCTGCTGCTGGCGGTGACCCGGGCCGATGTGGTCGGCAACCTGTTCGATTCCGTGGCCAGGGAGGCGGCCAACAGTCCCATGCACTGCGCCTTGCTGTCGGTGGCATCGACGGAGCTCCGAATTGCCGGCAACCGCATGCACGGCATCGGCCCGCTGGCCGGCCTCGGCCAACGCACCGTTGGCATCGCCATCGGGCCCGGGTTCGATCAGGTGGCGGTCGATGACAACACCATCGCCCGGCGGGCCGACGCTGGCGACAAGCTCAGTGTCGGCAACTGGCAGGCTGTTCTGGTCGTCGGCTCGAGCTTGGTTGCCGCCGGTGCCGTCGATCAAACGACGATCGGCGTTCCCGGGGTCGTCGTCATGCCGGTGCAGGCGGGACATGTCTATCTCAATGCCACGCAGATTGCGGTGCTTGCCTCGACCGCCGGCAGCGTCCAGGTTAGTGGCAATCGCCTGCACGGGCAGACGTCGCTGCTGCCCGCCGCCGAGATCCTGGGGGTGCGGGGATGCCTGTTCGACCAGAACGACATTCGCGTCACCGACGGCACCGCCGCCGGGTTGCTGACGGCCAGGATATTCTGCAACCATGCCAGCATCGCCAACAACCGCCTCGTCGCCAACGGGGAAGGACCGATCTTCCAACTCGTCACCGACAAGTCGAAGTTCGCGGTGCTGGGCAACCTCAGAAGCGGCCCGATACTCGTGAACGGCACTGCGGATTTGTCGCTGCCGCCACCCTGGAATACGCTCAACGTACCTATTTGATCCGGAGCCCGAACATGCGTTTAACCCTACTCAAGCAAGGCGAAGGCAGCATGAACGCGCTGGTCGACCGCCTTTACCCCAACCTGGGCGAAAGTGCCCGCAAGCGGGCCGAGAGCGCACTGCTCAAGGCCAATCCGCAATTGTCCGGGCGGGATGCGTTCCGGCCGGACGTGGTCATTGCCGTACCGGCGATACCGGATGCGAAGCCCCGCCCCGGAACGGCCGCCGCCGATCCGGCCGAGGAAATGCTCAAGACACTGGGCGAAGCGGTCGCCAGCTATCGGGACGATTTGGGAAAGGCAATCGAACGGGCGACCGCGGATATCGCCGTGCAGGAAGAGTTGCTCAAGCAGAAGGACGTCGCCGCCGCCATCAAGGGCGATCAGGAAGCGTCGGCCTTGGCGAAGAGCCTGGTCGCAACGCTGCGGGAGCACAAGAAATCTCTGGCGGAGGAACGAAAGAACCACGCTGAGCTGTTCGCCCGGATTGGCAAGGACATCGCGGCCCTGGCCGACCAGATCGGCTGATGTGGGCACAAGGCCGGTTCCCGGCGGCCGTTCGAACACGGCCAGCAGCATACCTGACATGACGCATAATGTGTATTATGTTAATATAAGTTAGTGGATCGGTGATCCCGCGAAAACGAATGCTGGCATGATGTCGAACCTTTCCATTCAATCCATCGCAGGTTTCTCATGGCTGCTTCGTCTTCCCGTATCGTCATTCTGGGTGCCGGCTTCGCCGCGCTTACCGCCGTGCGCGAACTGCGCCGCCGTGTTCCCGGCGCCCGCATCACCTTGGTCGCCCCCAAGGCGGAATTCGTCTATCTGCCCAGCCTGATCTGGGTGCCCACTGGCCTCCGCCAAGGGAAGGATCTGATCCTCCCGCTCGATGCCTTCTTCAAGCAGCACGATGTGGAGTTCATCGCCGGCCGCGTCACCGGCCTGGAAAACGGCGGCCGCACGGTGCTCACCGACCAGGGCAAGGTCGAGAACGATGCCCTGCTCATCGCCACCGGTGGCCGCTTCATCAAGAAGCTGCCCGGCATCGAGCACGCTCTGACCCTCTGCGAGGGCGTGGCGTCGGCCGAGGCGATACGCGACCGTCTGGTTGCGATGGAGCGTGGCCGGATCGCGCTGGGTTTCGGTGGCAACCCCAACGAACCGTCCGCCATGCGTGGTGGCCCGATGTTCGAGCTGCTGTTCGGCATCGACACCTGGCTGCGCCGTCAGGGCAAGCGGGACCGTGTCGAACTCACCTTCTTCAACGCCGCCGCCGAACCGGGCAAGCGCTTGGGCGAAAAGGCGGTCAGCGGTCTGCTGGCCGAGATGGCCCGGCGGCGCATCGACACCCACCTGGGCCACAAGCCCCTGAGCTTTTCGGAACAGGGCGTGGCAACCGAGGGTGGCCACATCAACGCCGACCTGATCCTGTTCATGCCCGGTCTCACCGGCCCGGCCTGGGCGGCGGACAGCGGCCTGACCTTATCCCCCGGCGGATTCTTCAAGGCAGACGAGCACTGCCGGGTGGCCGGCGCGGAGTTGGTATTCGTGGCCGGCGACTCCGGCAGCTTTCCCGGCCCGGACTGGCTGCCCAAGCAGGCCCACATGGCCGACCTGCAAGCCAAGGCCGCCGTGCAAAACCTGCTGCTGGCGCTGGACGGCAAGCCGCCGGTGGCCAAACCAAAGCCTGAACTGATCTGCATCGTCGATACGGTCGACGCCGGCATACTGGTCTATCGCGACCCCCAACGCTCCTGGCTGCTGCCTTCCAGCCGGGTATTCCATTGGGCCAAGCGCTATTTCGAGGGGCACTACCTGCGGGCTTTCAGGCGCTGACCGGCATCGGCCGGCGGGCGCCAATCAGTGAGTTTCCCGCTTGGGCGGCACGGGCAGGACCAGAATGCCCTCGTCGAGCAGGTCCTTGGTCTCGTCGCGCGTGGCCTGGCCCCGGATTCGACGCTCGGGGACTTCGTGATAATGGATGCGCCGAGCTTCGTCGGGAAACTGGTCGCCGACGTCTTCGCTGGCATCGGCCATCTGCCGCAACTGCTCGACGAAGTGTGCCAGTTCCGCGTCGCTGGCATCGGCGGCGCTTGGCGCGCTGGCCGGTCTGACGAGGTGCGGTGTCGACGGCAGGCGCCGAACATCCGCCGTGTTGCAATGGGTGCAGTTGACCAGTTGCTTCAGTGCTTGCGCTTCAAATGCGTCGACCGAAGCGAACCAGCCTTCGAAGCGATGCCCGGCGGAACAGACGAGGTCGAGAACGATCATTGGGCGAGTGAGGCAGAAAGCAAAAACGGGCCACTGGGGCCCGTTTTTGCTTGATTGTTGGCGGAGTGGACGGGACTCGAACCCGCGACCCCCGACGTGACAGGCCGGTATTCTAACCAACTGAACTACCACTCCATTCCTGCCGCTAAACCGGTGTTGGCCTTGCGACAGGAGGGGCGCATTATAGCGGCTTTCGCTGCGCGCGCAACACTTTTCCGGCTCGCGTTTCAGACCCGTTCGAAGATGCCCGCCGCGCCCATGCCGGTGCCGATGCACATGGTCACCATGCCGTACTTGAGCTTGGGATCGCGCTGGAAAGCATGGACCAGCGTGGCGGTGCGAACGGCGCCGGTGGCGCCCAGCGGATGGCCGAGGGCAATGGCGCCGCCGAGCGGGTTGACCTTGCTCGGATCGAGGCCGAGATCCTTGATCACCGCCAGCGATTGTGCGGCAAAGGCCTCGTTGAGTTCTATCCAGTCCATTTGCCCGGCCGTGACGCCGCCGGCCTTGCAGGCGCGCGGAATCGCCTCGATGGGGCCGATGCCCATGATCTCCGGCGGCACGCCGGCCACCGAGAAGGAGACGAAGCGCGCCAGCGGCTTGACGTTGTAGCGCTTGACGGCCGCCTCGCTCATCAGCAACACGGCGGCGGCGCCATCGGACATTTGCGATGAGTTGCCGGCCGTCACCGAGCCGCGCGCGGCGAATACCGGCCGCAGCTTGGCCAGCGCTTCCACCGTCGACGAAGCGCGCGGCCCCTCGTCGTTCTCGAACAGCCGCTCGCTGACGCGCACCTGGCCAGTGGTGAAATCGGGCAAGTGTTCGTGCACCGCGTAGGGCGTGATCTCGGCGCCGAAGTGGCCGGCGGCGATTGCGGCCAGGGCCTTCCGGTGCGATGCGGCGGCGAAGGCGTCCTGCTCTTCGCGCGTCACCTGCCAGCGTTCGGCGACGCGCTCGGCGGTAATGCCCATGCCATAAGCGATCGACAGATGCTCGTTGTCCGCGAAGAAGGCCGGGTTGGCGGCCACCTTGTTGCCCATCATCTGCGCCAGGATGGTCATCGACTCGGTGCCGGCGCCGATGGCGACATCGCTCTCGCCCAGACGAATACGGTCGGCGGCCATGGCCACGGCATTGACGCCCGAGGAACAGAAACGGTTGATGGTGATGGCCGGCACGCTGTCCGGCAGGCCGGCGAGCAGCGCGCCGATGCGCGCCACGTTCATGCCCTGCTCCGCCTCGGGCATGGCGCAGCCGACCACCACGTCGCCGATCTCCTTGGCGTCCAGCCCCGGCACGGCGGCGACGACGCTCCTCAACACGTGGGCCAGCATGTCGTCCGGCCGCACGTTGGCGAAGGCACCCTTGCGCTTGGCCACCGGTGTGCGCGTGGCGGCGACGATGTAGGCATCCTGAATGATCTTGCTCATGTTGGTCTCTCCTATCAGTTCCGCAGGGGCTTGCCGGTTTCCAGCATGTGGGCGATGCGCGCCTGGGTTTCCGGCGTCTTCAGCAAAGCCATGAATTCGCGCCGCTCGATGTCGAGTATCCATTGCTCGGTGACCAGCGTGCCCGTTTCGACATCACCACCGCATAGCGCCAGAGCGGCGGCCTTGGCGACGCGGTAGTCGTGGTCGGAAATGAAGTTGCCGGCACGCATGTTTACCAGCGCCATTTCGCAGTTGGCGATGCCGGTGCGCCCCGCCGCCACGATGGCATTCGGATGCGACGGCGGCGCGTAGCCGCCATCGAACATGGCGCGCGCCTTGCGGATGGCCACGTAGAGCAGCTCGTGGGGATTGAACAGAATGGTGTCGGCCGGTTCCAGATAGCCCATGCCGCGCGCGTCCAGCACCGAACCGGACACTTTGCCCTGGGCGATGTTCATGAACACGTTTTGCAGGAACGGGAAAGGCTCGCCGAAGGCCACCTGCGTCGCCAGTTCAGTCGCCCGGCGGGCGAAGTGCGCGCAGCCGCCGCCGGCCGGAATCAGGCCGACGCCGGCCTCGACCAGGCCAACGTAGGACTCGAAGGCCACCACCCGGCTGGCCGCGTAGATGGTGAATTCACAGCCGCCGCCCAGCGCCATGCCCTGCACCGCCGCGACGGTTGGCACCTGCGCGTAACGCAGCGCCAGACTGGCGCGCTGGAAGTCGGCGACGAAATGCTCCAGCTCCTCGAACCTTCCGGCGGCGGCGGCTTCGGCGACCTCCTTGAGGTTGGCGCCGACGGCGAACGGTGCCTCGTTCCACACCACCATGCCCTTGAAGTCGCGCTCGGCGAGGGCCACGGCCTCCAGCACGCCGAGGATGACGTCGCGCCCCACGGCATGCATCTTGGTGGTGAAGGAAAGAATGGCAATATCGGAGTCGACGTCATCCCGCACCCAGAGCCGCACGCCGCCGTTGGACCACACGTCGCGGCCAGCGACACCGGCTTCGCCGATCAGGCGGTCCGGACTCAACTGGCGGGCATAGACCGGCAACGTGGAGCGGCCGATGCGCCGGCCGGCGCTGGCCGACCACGAGCCGTCGGCGCCATGCACGCCATCGACCTTGCCGACCCAGTCGGGCAGCGGTACTTTGGTCATCGCCTTGCCCGCCGCAATGTCCTCCCCGACCATGGCCGCTACTTCACGCCAGCCGGCCGCCTGCCAGAGCTCGAACGGGCCGCGGCTCCAGCCGTAGCCCCAGCGCATCGCCAGGTCGATATCGCGCGCGGAAGTTGCGACGTCGCCCAGATGGACGGCGCAGTAATGGAAGATGTCGCGCAGGATGGACCACAGAAGTTGCGCTTGCGGGTGGGTCGAGGCGCGCAACTGGCGCAGGCGCTCGGTGGGGTCCTTCACCTTCAGAACGGCATCGACCTCCGGCGCGATCTGACCTGCCGAGACGCGATAGTCGGCCAGCTTCAAATCCAGCACCTTGGTGATCTTGCCGTCGCGGAAATACACGCCGCGCCCGGCCTTCTGGCCGATGGCGCCCTGGGCGATCATCTGTTGCGCCCAGTCGGGCACCGCGAAATAGGCATGCCAGGGGTCCGTGACCAGGCCGTTCTTCATGGTGTTGATGACGTGGCCCATGGTGTCGAGGCCGACCACGTCGAGCAGGCGATAGGTCGCCGACTTGGGCAGGCCGATGCGGGTGCCGGTCAGCGCATCGACCTCGTCGAAGGAGAGACCGAGCCGCGCGGTGTGATGCGCCACCATCAGGAGCCAGGCCACGCCAACGCGGTTGGCGATGAAGTTGGGCGTGTCGAGCGCGCGGATGATGCCCTTGCCCAGCCGCGAAGTGAGCCAGGTTTCCAGGTTGTCGAGCATCGCCGCGTCAGAGGTGACGCAGGGAATGATTTCGACCAGCGCCATGTAGCGTGGCGGGTTGAAGAAGTGGATGCCGCAGAAGTTGGGCCGGTGCGCCTCGGGCATCGCCTGGGCCAGTTTGTTGATCGACAGCCCGGAAGTGTTGGAGGCGATGATGGCACCCGGCTTCAGGTGGGGCGCGATCTTGCGGTACAGGTCTTCCTTCCACTCGAACTTCTCGGCGATGGCCTCGATGACGAAATCGCAGTCGGCGAGTTTATCGAGGTGCTGGCCGTAGTTGGCCGCCTCGACCAAGGCCATGCGGTCCTTGTGTCCAAAGGGCGGCGGCTTCAGTTTCTTCAGCCCGTCGAGCGCCTTCTGAACGATGCCATTGGGATTGCCGCCTTTTTCCGCGTCCGGTGCCGGCAGGTCGAACAGCAACACCGGCACGTCGGCGTTGGCGAGATGCGCGGCGATCTGGGCGCCCATCACGCCGGCACCCAGCACGGCCACCTTGCGTATGTAGAGTTTGCTCACGTCAGTCTCCTTCCGAGATGTTCCGTTGCCACGACATGGTGTGCATATTCTGCCGGTCGTTAGCCTGAACTGAATTGGCCGCCATATCCGTACATTGCCACCGATCTGACCGCAGTCAAATGTTTTACAAGGATTATTCTAGTTACTGGTACGCACACGTGTTTGCAGGTCGCGCCGAATTATTGGCATAATCGGCCAAGGTCTTCCCGAACGCCGATGCTCCACCCCTCGATTTCCACCGTCCCGATCAGTTTTGTGCGCCAGTTGCTGGGCCGGATCAGCCTGGATGCCGGCCAACGGGAAGGCTTGCTCCAGGAGGCCGGCATCGCACCGGCCCTGATCGACGAAAACGCCGCACGCGTCACCACCGACCAGTTCGCGACGCTCTACCAAAGGCTGGCACGGGAACTGGATGACGAGTTGCCTGGCATGTTCTCCCGCCCGGTGCGCAACGGCACCTTCAAGTTTCTCTGCCTGAGCCTGATGGAAGCGTCCAACGTGCGTACCGCGCTCTACCGATTCACGCGCTTCTTCCGGCTGTTTCTCGACGACCTGGCCATCGAGATGTCGCGCCAGGAGCAACTCACCCGCATTGCCCTGCTACCGAAGATCCCGGCCGCCGCCGAAAATGCCTTTGCCCAGGAAATTCTGCTGCGTCTGGTCCATGGCGTCACCTCCTGGCTGGCCGGCCGCAAGATGCCGCTGGCACGGGTCGATTTCACCTATCCGCGCCCACCCCACGCCTCCGAATACATCTTTCTCTACCCTGGCCCCGCCTATTTCGATCAGCCGCTTACCGCCGTCCATTTCGAGACCCGGCTGCTCGACACGCCGATCCGCCAGGATCGGCGCGGCCTCGGTGAGTTCCTCCGCCGAGCGCCCGGTGACTGGCTGTTCGCCTCCTTCGCCGAGCGACTGGTCAGCCATGGTGTGCGCGACCACCTGAACAAGCACCTGAATCTGCCGACCGGCATCGACGATGTCGCGCAGGCCATGCACACCTCGATACGCAGCCTGTCGCGCAAGCTGCGCCAGGAGGGCACCAGCTTTCAGGCCATCAAGGACGAACTGCGCCGCGACGTCGCCATCCAGTTGCTGACCAAGACCGACAAACCCATCGCCGTCATCGGCGCCAATCTCGGCTTCGACAGCCCGACCACCTTCCACCGGGCGTTCAAGGCCTGGACCGGAAGTACGCCGGGGGCGTATCGGTAGACTGCGAAAAGACCGGGGAATATTGATCCAGATCAAGAACGGTAGGGTCGGCTAAGTTATTGTGCGTTGCGCCTTGGTGGCTGGACAAGTTGTCCGGGCCCGGATGCACTGCCGATCACGTTGTTTACTGATCGATTTGAGGTCAATTTCAGGGAATTGGGATGGCTACGGAACAGCTCTTGCAATGGTCGGACGACTTCAATGTCGGTATCCAGGAAGTCGACGAGCAACACAAGGCCCTGGTCGCGATGCTCAACGATCTGCACCAGGCGATCGTCGAACACCACGGCAAGGAGGCCTCGCGGAAGATTCTCGACCAACTGGCCGACTACACGCGGACGCACTTTCTGCTTGAAGAAAGCCTGATGCGCGTCACCCACTATTCGGGCTTCGACATTCACAAGCAGCAGCACGAAGAGTTGATCCAGCAGGTGGGCGAGCTTCAGCAAAAGCTGGACAACGAAGGAGCCTCGATAACGTTCGAACTGCTCCACTTCCTCAAGGTCTGGCTGTCCAAGCACATCAATGAGAGCGACAAGCGTTTCGGCGCCTTCTTCGGCTCGACCGACCATCTGAAGGGCTACGCCAACTGGTCCCAGGAAGTGAACGCCACCATGAAAAAGAAGAAGTGGTGGTGGAAGTTCTGGTAGGACCTCGCGGCTCGATCGCGGCCTCGCGGGCCGGGCGAATTCCGCTCAGAGCCCCGCCGCCACCTCGGTACCTTGGGCGATGGCACGCTTGGCATCCAGCTCGGCGGCCACATCCGCGCCGCCGATCACCCTGACCTCGATCCCCTTCGCCCGCAGCGGCGCCTCCAGCTCGCGCAGCGGCTCCTGCCCGGCGCAGACCACCACCGTATCGACCTCTAGCAGTTGCGATCGGCCATCGATGACGACATGCAAGCCGGCGTCGTCGATGCGCTCATAGGCGACGCCGCCCAGCATCTTCACGCCCCGCCGCGCCAGCGTCGTACGGCGTATCCAGCCGGTGGTCTTGGCCAGGTTCTCGCCGACCTTGGTCTGGCTGCGCTGAAGCAGCCACACCGACCGGTCACCAGGGTCTTCCTCGGGCCGACAAACACCGCCCCGGGCCTGGTAATCGACGTCGATACCCCAGGCACGCCGGTAGCGATCGAGTTCGGCGCCGTCATGGCCATCCGCCGCGTGGGTGAGCAACTCGCAGACATCGAAGCCGATACCGCCGGCGCCCATCACCGCGACGCGCCGCCCCACCGGCTTGAGCCCTTTGATGGCATCGACGTAGCCGACCACCTTGGGGTGGTCGATGCCGGCGATCGCCGGTCGGCGCGGCGTGATGCCGCTCGCCAGCAACACGACGTCGAACCCCGCCAGATCATCCACCGTGGCCCGCTGGTTGAGGCGCAGGGTGACGCCGGCCTGCTCCAGGCGCCGGCCGAAGTAGCGCAGCGTCTGGGCAAATTCCTCCTTGCCGGGAATGCGCGAGGCCAGATTGAACTGGCCACCGATCCGGTCGGCGGCCTCGAACAACGTCACGCGGTGGCCGCGCTCGGCGGCGGTGGCGGCGGCCGCCATGCCCGCCGGGCCGGCGCCGACGACAGCGATACGCCTCGGCGTCGCGGCCGGCTCGATGCGCCATTGGAGCAGGCTTTGCCCGCGAAGATGTGGTCCAGACAGGCCTGGTTGCAGGCGATGCAGGTATTGATGTCCTCCGCCCTGCCCTGCGCCGCCTTGGCGACGAACTCGGCATCGGCGAGAAAGGGGCGCGCCATGGACACCATGTCGGCATCGCCGCGCGCCAGAACGGCTTCGGCCACCGCCGGCGAGTTGATGCGATTCGAGGTGATCAACGGCACCTTGACGGCCCCCTTCAGTTTTGCCGTCACCCACGCATAGGCGGCCGCCGGCACCATGGTGGCGATGGTCGGCACCCTTGCCTCGTGCCAGCCGATGCCGGTATTGATCAGCGTGGCGCCGGCTACTTCGACGGCCCGCGCCAGATCGACCACTTCCTGCCAGGTGCTACCGTCCTCCACCAGATCGAGCATCGACAGCCGGTAGATGAGGATGAAACGCTCGCCGACCGCCGCGCGGACGCGGCGCACGATCTCCAGCGGGAAGCGAAAGCGGTTCTCCGCGCTGCCGCCCCAGCGGTCATCGCGGCGATTGGTGCGCGGCGCGATGAACTGGTTGATCAGGTAGCCCTCGGAACCCATGATTTCCACGCCGTCATAGCCGGCCGCCTGGGCCAGCGCGGCGCAGCGGACGTAGTCGGCGATGGTGCGCTCGATGTCGGCCTCGTCCATGGCCCGAGGCACGAAGGGTGAAATCGGCGCCTGCAGGGCCGATGGCGCAACGGACTTGGGTTGCAAGGCGTAGCGGCCGGTATGCAGGATCTGCATACAGATGCGGCCGCCCTCGGCATGGACGGCGTCGGTGACCATGCGGTGATGCCCGACTTCGCCCTCGTCGGCGAGCACCGCGGCGCCGGGGAAGCCCCGCCCCTCCTTGTTGGGCGAGATGCCGCCGGTGACGATCAGCCCGACGCCGCCGCGCGCGCGCGCCGCGTAGAACGCGGCGAGGCGCGCGAAGCCATCCGGCGCTTCTTCGAGGCCGGTATGCATCGAACCCATCAGCACGCGATTGGGCAGCGTACAGAACCCCAAATCGAGGGGAGCCAGCAAATGAGGGAAAGGGCTCGTGGTCATGGCAATCGACCCATGGTCTTAAAACACTCATTCTGGCACGCCCCGCCGCATCGCGCGCCGGCTCTCGATGCCGATCGGCGGGAAACGCTATTTCAGGACGGAATACACGCTGCTGTAGTCGTCGCGCCAGATGCGGAAACCCGGTTTGGCCGGGATCTCGGTGGTGGCGTCACGCAGCTTGTCCCCGGCGAAAAAACTCGGATCGCCGCTCACCAGCACCCAGGAGGAACGATAGACCAGACGGTCCGGGTCGCCCGGGATGGAGACCATCCGCGCCCGCCGGCCGAAGCTTTCCGCCGCCGCCTTGACCACGGGCGCCAGGTCGAGGAAACGATTGGTGACATGGATCGCCAGCACGCCATCGGGTTTCAGGTGCCGGAAGTAGTTGGCGAAGGCCTCGCGGGTCAGCAGATGGATGGGCACCGCGTCCCCGGAAAAAGCATCGGCGACCAGAACGTCGAACCGCTGTGGGGCTTCGCGATCCAGCGACAAGCGCGCGTCGCCGAGCACCATGTCCGTGCTTGCCTTGGTGCGCGACAGATAGGTGAAATGCGATTTCGCCAGATCGATGACCAGCGGATCGATCTCGTAGAGCCGGTAGTAATCGCCGGGCCGGCCATAGGCGACCAGGGTGCCGACGCCCAGGCCAATGACGCCGACGCGCAGCGGCCCCTGCGCCGCCTTGGCCAGCAGCGCCCGGCCGGCACCACCGTCGTGGCTGTAGTAGGCGGTTGGTTCGTCCTCGCGACCGCTGGCGGCGAACTGCCGACCGTGCACGATCTGGCCGTGCAACAGGGTCCGATACGCGTCCTTGCCCTCGCCGCGCTGAAATACCCGCAGGGTGCCGTAGAAGTTGCGCGTCGTCACTTTGGCGTCTTCCAGTTCCTCCCAATGGTCCATGACGCGCACGGTGGCGATACCCAAGGTCAGCGCAATGGCCGTCCCCCAACCCGTCAGGTGCCGCCTGCGGCTGGAGAAGGCGTGACCGCCGAGCACGACCACCGAGGCCACCAGCGCCGTCAGCACCAGGCCGATGGACAGCTCGTAGTTGCTGTTGAACGTATAGGGCGCGACCACGCCGACGAACAGACCGCCGATGGCACCGCCGGTGGCCAGCATCAGGTAATAGCCGGTCAGATGCGATGGATGCGGCTGCATGCGCGACAACTCGCCATGGCAGACCATGCAGGCGACGAAGAAGGCGGCCAGATTGATGCCGGTGGCCGCCAGCAGCGGCAAGGCGGAAACGCCGAGCGTCGGCAGGTAGGCCATGGCCCCCAAACCGATTGCCAGTAGTGGCAGGAACAGGCGGCGCTGGTACCAGCCGCGGCGCTCGAAACTAAGAATGAAGGACAGCAGGTACAGGGCGAGCGGCACCACCCACAGCAGCGGAATGGGCGCGATGTTCTCGGTCAGATAACTGGTGTCGGCCACCAGCAGGATCGACGGACAGGCCGCCAATGCCGCCCAGGCGAGCCGCTGGCGCCCGGTCGGCGCCGGCTCGCTGGAATGGCGCAGCGAAGCGTGGCCCGCCTCGCCGAGGCGCCCGCGCCAGGCCAACAGACCGCACAGCACGGCAAAGGCGACGAACAATGCCGACCAGCCATACGACTGCCAGCGCGTCGGCAGCACCGGCTCGACCGCCACCGGGTAAGCCAGCAGCGCCAGCAGAGACCCGAAGTTCGACAACGCGAAGAGTCGGTAAGGCACCGCGCCCGAGCGTTCGCGGGCAAACCACGCCTGGATCAGCGGCCCGGTGGTGGACAGCACGAAATAGGGCAGGCCGATGGTGGCCGCCAGCAAGGCCAGGATGCGACCGGTCGGGTTCTCGCCACCCGTTGGCCGCCAGTCGTCGCTGGGACTCAGCGGCAGCAGCAGCAGGCTGACCGCGAGCAGCGAGATGTGCAGCAGGCTCTGCTGGCGCGGCGAAAGAAAACGGACGATCCAGTGCGAATACAGGTAGCCGAGCAGCAGCAGCATCTGGAAAAACAGCATGCAGGTGGTCCACACCGACGCCGAGCCACCGAACCAGGGCAGGATCATCTTGCCGATCAGCGGTTGCACCTGAAACAGCAGAAAAGCGCTCAGGAAGATGGTCAGGCCATAGAGAAAGGCCAGGCGCAGGTTGGCGTGCATCGTGTTGTTCCGGTGGAGGGGCGGTCGAGGACCGGCATGCTATCCGATTCGCCGGCCGGGGTGCGCCGCATCGACCGGGACTAATCGGCGCTACCCGAGATAACCGCGCCGCATTCGTCAATCAGGGTGACCAGCTCAGTCTCGTCGACCGCGAGAAGCTGGAGGACGACACCGGAGACCTTGCCCCACTCCTGCGTCCGGGCCAGCCCGGTCCGCTCCTGGATCAGGTGTTCCGCCAGGTGGGCGATGGCGATCAGGCGCCACGACAGGCCCGCCACCGAAGACGCGCCCTGCTGCTCTTCCAGCCGAGAGAGATCGTGGTGGTGGAGGATCGCCAGCGCGATCTCGTCCGGCAACAACCAGGACTCGGCCAACGAAGCCCCCATCTCGGCATGGTTCACCGAGAGCAGTTGATCTTCGACCGCCGTGAAGCTCAGTTCCGTTTCCGCGTTGGCCTTGGCCAGCACCGAACGATACTCGGGAAAGGGAATCATCAGCACCGGTATGCCGCAATCGCGAAACAGGCCGAATGTATGGGCATCCTCGGGGCGAATCCTCGAGCGTGCCTTGCACCGTTTGGCCAGCCAACCGGACACCCGGGCGGTCTTGGCGGAGGCATCCCAGAAACGCTCCATGTCCGGCACGTGCTGAAAGGCCTTGCGCAGCTCGATGCCGGCAATGGTACTGACGACCGTCTTGAGCCCGAGAACAAGCAATGCCTCATGGACGGTGCGGACCTTCTTGTTGAAACCGAAGAACGGCGAGTTCGTGGTCTTGATGAGCGCCGCCGCCATCGCGACATCCGCACCCAAAATCTTGGCCAAGCGGCTGAAATCGGGCTCATCCTTGGCCATCTCCCGATCGATCTCGAGAAGAATGGTCGGACGCGGCGGAATGCCGATGTCCCGCAGCGCAATGCCCATCCGGTCTTCAATATTCGGTTGATCCATGGTGTTCCGCACCGGCGTTGCCGCGTCGCTACCGTCTAGTCCATTTGGTTCGATGATACACGCGCGACATCGGCGGATATTCCGTCCGTCGTCACGACCCCTTCGACAGCCGCCGCGAACGCGGTCAGCTCCCTACCCAATACCTCCACGATCCCCCGCAACCGGACGTCGCCGGCATTCTCGAGCATGGCCTGCTCCAGATCGGCCGCCAGGGCCTGGAGGCGGAAGGCGCCGAGGGTGCCGGCGGCGCCTTTCAGCGAATGAGCGAGGCGCTGCGCCGCCTCGAAGTCGCCGCCGGCGAGATGCGCCAACATGGTATCCATGTCCTGGACATGACTGGCGGCGAACAATCTCAACAGCTCCCCATAGCGGCCTACCCGGCCACGCAGGCTACGCAGGCCAACCGACGGGTCGAGACCCGGTATGTCGCTCAGACTGCCCTTCGGCGCGGCGGTTGGCGTGGCCGGCACAACCGGCGCGGGCCGCGGAACCGCGCTGGACCGCTCGGCCGGAAGGTCGGTCGCCTTTTCCGGCAGCCACTTGAGGATGGTGGCGAACAGAATGTCGGGATCCACGGGCTTGCCGACATGGTCATTCATGCCAGCCGCCAGGCAGCGCCGACGGTCCTCGTCGAAGGCATTGGCCGTCATCGCCAGAATCGGCAGGACCTGCCGCCCGGGTAGCTTCCGGATGGCGGCGGTTGCCTCCAGACCATCCATGTTGGGCATTTGCACATCCATCAGGATCAGGTCGTAGGGGGTGGACTGAACCAGAGCGAGCGCCTCCTGGCCGTCCTGCGCCACGTCGACCCGCAAACCGACACCGCGCAGGAGTTCCAGCGCCACCTCCTGGTTGATCGGATTGTCCTCGGCCAGCAGTATCCGCACACCCTGCCGGGCCGCGAGCGCCTGCTGGGCGCCAGCCCCGGTGCGACCGGCGCCGGATTCCGCCCGACCGCCGACATCGTCGCCCGGTGGCGGCACGGCCGCCTGGCTGCGCTCCAGTGCGGCGGTAAACCAGAAGGTGCTGCCCCGCCCCGGTTCACTGTCGAGCCCCACTTCGCCGCCCATTAGTTGTGCCAGCCGGTGGCTGATCGTCAAGCCGAGGCCGGTACCGCCGTACTTGCGGGTAGTCGCGGCATCCGCCTGGACGAAAGCCTGGAACAGGCGCTTCTGATCATCCGGACCAATACCGATACCGGTATCGGTGACCTCCCACCGAGTCAGAAGCCGTCCCTCCGCTTCCGCCACGAGCCGTACGCGCATGTTCACCGAACCGTGCTCGGTGAACTTGACCGCGTTGCCGACGAAATTGAGCAGAATCTGCCCGAGGCGCAGCGGATCGCCCCGGAGCATGCCATCGAGCTCTGGCGCCACGAACTTGCTCAAGGTGAGGCCCTTGGCCCTGGTTCGTTCGGAAACCAGCATGCTCACCCGCTTCAGTACCTGATCGACCTGGAAGTCGGTGGTCTCCAGGAGCAGTTTCCCGGCCTCGATCTTCGAGACGTCCAGGATGTCGTTGATGATCTGCAACAGATGATCGGCGGCGTCGCCGATCTTGCCCAGATGGGCACGCTGCCGAGGGTCGGTCGTATCCTGCTGGGCGAGGTGGGTGAAACCCATGATGGCGTTCATGGGTGTCCGGATCTCGTGGCTCATGTTGGCCAGGAAGCTGCTCTTCGCGCGGCTGGCCTGCTCGGCCGCCTCCTTGGCGACGGCAAGTTCCTGTTCCGCCCGACGACGCATGACGATGCGCCAAAGGTCTTCGCCGATCAATTGCAACTGGTGGGCGTCGGAGTCGTCGTAGTCCGCCGCCTTGTTGCCGACACCGAAGAGCACCCGTACCTTGTCCCCCTCGATGATGGGCACGCCCAGATGCCGCACCAGGTGGGCGTGGCCCTCCGGGTAGCCGTGTCGATCGGGGAGGCTCTGGTAGTCGTTATGCAGCACCGGCCGCCGCTGGCGCAAAGAGTCGGCCCAGACACCCGCCCGGGGTACCGGGTAGTGCTTGTCGTGGGCTGCCGTGCAGTACTTCAGGGTCGCCTCGGACCAGGTGTAGAGCTCGATGGTCTTCTCGTCCTCATTAACGAAATGGAGGTAGCCGATCTCGCTGTCCGTGAGGCGCACGGCCTCCTCGATGCCGCGCTGGAGCAACTCCTTTTCCTCGAGTTCCCCGGCGGCCTGGCTCATGTCGAACATGGCCTTGAGGCGGCGGTCACTGATTTGCAGGCGCCGGTTGGCCGCCTCCAGATCGGCGGTACGACTGGCCACCATTTCCTCCAGGTGGTGCTGGTGCAGCTCCAGCTCGGCCGCCACCCGCTTGCGCTCGTCGATGTCCTGGAAGGTCCCGATGATGAATGCCCCGCCGTCGGAATCCACGCGGCCGATACAGCGCAGTTCGGCCCAGAAGCGACGACCCGAGGCGGCGATCATTTCGGTTTCGAAGGTGAACGGCGTGCCGTGCTCCCAGGCGGCGAGCAGGCGCTTCTTGATTTCCGGGAGATACTCCGGGGCGTAGTAGCGCAGACCGTCCTCCAGGCCGGCGGGGGGCTGCTCGAGCGGATGTTCGACCAGGCGATAGACCTCATCGGTCCACAGCAGCATGTCGGTGGCCGGGTTGGCTTTCCAGCCGCCCACATGGGCGATGGCCTGGGTCTCGCGCAGGAACAGCGCCGATTCGGTGAGCGTGCGCGCGGCCTGTTTCTGCTCCGTCACATCGTGCCAGACATGGGCCAGATAGGTGCGGCCGCCGATCAGCACGGGCCGGTTGCTGATCCGACGATCGAGCAATCGGCCGTCCTTGTGTCGATGACGGTTCTCGAAGCGCAATCCGCCCGGGGTTGCCGCCGCCACCTTGACCTTTTCCCAGGTTTCCTCGGGCGTCATGCTGCCTTGCACATCGGGGAGTTTCAGGCGCGCAAACTCTTCCCGGGTGTAACCGAGTCCCTGGCAGGCGGCATCATTGAATTCGCTGAATTCCATCGTCTCGGCATCGACCAGTAGCATGCCCTCCGCGGCTCGATTGACGATGGCGCTGAAGACCGTCTCGCGTTCGCGCAGAGCCGCCTCGGCGACCTTCCGCCGGGCAGTATCGATCCCGAGTCCGACAAGGTAGGGGCGGCCATCGACCATGGTCCGCCGGCCGGTAAAAAGGTGCGAAATGGCCTGGCCGTCGGCCGTGCAAAGATCCGCCTCGATGGAAACCTCGCCCGTTCGTTGGGCGTCGCTGATTGCGGCGGCAATTCGCCGCACGTCGTCGCCGGCAAAGAAATCGGTACCGTTCATGCGCCCAATGGTCTCCGCCGGAAGGCCGGTGATCTGGATGAGTTGATCGTTCCAGCGCACGATGCGTCCGGTCTCGTCCAGAAGGAAGAAGATGCCGGGCAAGCCGTTGATGAGATCGTCGGAGAGCTGCCTCGCCTCGCCCAGCGCCGCCTCGGCCTGCTTGTGCGCGGTGATGTCCTGAAACACCGTATAGACGCCGATCGTCTGGTCGCCCGCCTCATCGAGGATCGGTGTGGCGCAGATGTTGATCCATGTCTGGCTGTCGAGTTGCGGATTGAAAATGCCCATCACCACATCGCGGACCGCTTGTCGGGTCCGGAGCGCGACCATGGCCGGGTGTTCCAGCCCAGGGAAAGGAGTACCGTCCTCGC
Organism: Rhodocyclaceae bacterium; assembly: GCA_044220545.1. Lineage (GTDB taxonomy): Bacteria > Pseudomonadota > Gammaproteobacteria > Burkholderiales > Rhodocyclaceae > Fen-999. The sequence goes on from JBGAQX010000021.1 coordinate 136,880, forward strand.
GCACCGCATGCCAGCGCGGGTCGATCGACGTCGCCCCGCGCATCTGGTCGATGCTCAGGCCGAGTGCTTTTTCGGCGGCGGGATTGGCGGCAACTATCTGCCCTTGGGCATCCTGATAGACGATGCCCAGGGGCAGCGCGTCGAACAAGGGCCCGCTGTGGGGAAAGCTCTGCACGGTGTCACCAACGAAAGCTGCGCAATGTTGCTATATGGAAGCGCCTGTCACGCCGCCAGAATAACGCCAACGTGGTCGCGTGTCACACTTTAGTAATATGCCGACCACCGGCGCGCCGCTCCCGGTCGGTCAGGACGCGATCGCCCAGACCTTGCCCCACGGCACCTTTCGCAACTGATTGACCGAAAACGAGGCGTGGCCGCGGATGCCATAGGCTTGCTTGCCGGTCAGCCGCACCTTGGGCCGGTGATCGATCTCGCCGGAAGGTGTCATGATGCTGACCACGAACCTCGGCGCCGCCGCGCCCTTCGTCCAGCCGGTCACCAGCGCCGTTTCCCGGTTGGCCAGGCGAACCAGGCTACCCGGCGGATGAGCGCCGAACTGCTTCCTGAGCTCGCAAAGGGCGTGGTCGTCGAGGCGCCGCCGCTCCCTTTGGAACATGTCGTCGAGTATCGCCTTGGGCGCGCCAAGGATGCGGTCGGCGCCGGGATTGGCAAGCGCGCACCAGACATCCGCCACCCTGAGAATCCGCGCTTCCAGGGGAATGTCGTCGCGGCTGTTGCCATACGGATAGCCGCTGCCGTCGGTGTTTTCGTGATGCTGCTCCACCGCGTCTATCCAGCGCACGTCGATTCCGGGCGTTTCCATGAGCCTCCGGGCGGCCAGCAGCGGATGGCCGCCGATATCGCTCCTGCGGCCGGGTTCCAGCCGCCCGCGCACCATCGCACAGTCGTCGTGCAGGGCGAGACTGGCCACATTCATCGTCAGGGCCGCCCTGGCCACGGTCGCCAGCGTACGGTCGTCCAGTTCCAGCCACATGCCGAGCGTCACCGCCGTTATTGCCACGGCGAAACTGTGCCTGACGGCATGGCTCTGTATCGGCATGTGCATCGCCATGCCACTGCACAAGGCGGAGTTGGTGCGGACCAGGAGGATCAGGCTCTGCGCAATGTCGTCGATCCAGCGGGCATCCCTGGCCTCGCCGCCCCAGACGGCGGCGATTCGCGAATACTCGTGGGCCCGCTCGACCAGCGCATCGAGCGACGCGCAATCGCCCTCCGCATCGTTGTCGTCGGCGGCGCGGAAGAGTTGCTGGCGCCCCGGGGCGTGATGCTGGCCGGACAGGACCGATCCCATCCGGGAGAACAATACGCCGCGATGGTTGAACACATCGAACGGCAAGGGCTGGCCAAGCGCCGCCGGGTCGGGCGAGAAAGGTCGCAGGCGAGACAAGGCATTCATGGACTGGTCGTTCCGCGGTCGGAGGCTTGAGGGTGGGCTGTTCGGCTGATTATCCTACGCAAGGGACATGCCACCGCCGTCAGCCCGGTGAAAGCCAGGAAATGATGCAGAAACAGGCGGATGGTCATGATCGTCCGGCAAGATCGGCGTCCTCGACGGCAATCTTTGCCGTGACCGTAAGGACAAGGCTGTCGTAAGCCTCGCCCTGACTCCCCGTGCCGTGACTAAGCAATACCGGATCCGTACTTAGCAAGAACGGCTGATCGCCCCGAAAACAATTGGCAATCGACCGGCCACGGGCATTGAACTGTTCGATAATCACGCCCTCCTCCACCTTTCCCCGGCTTGCCCCATGGTCAATCGCCGATGAGCAGCTTGCATCCCCTGACTCTCGGGTTCCCCGCCCCGGAAACCGAACAGGCGTTTGCCCGCCATTCCTATTCCCGCGTTCTCGAGCAGGGCAGGATGGCGCTGGTGCTGGCGGCGCTGGTCTATTTCGCGTTTGGTTTGCTCGACCATCGCTTCCTGAACGCGGACCAGTTGGCCACGATACGGCCTGTCCGCCTGCTGGCCGTATGGATTCCGGCGCTGGTCCTTCTGTTTACGTTTCGTCCGCTGTTCAAGCGCTTCCATCAGCCGCTGCTCGCCCTGGTCGGCCTGAGCGAGGGTGTCGGGCTGATTGCCAGGCTCTGGTACCTGCCGGTCGAAACCAGTGCCTACTATTTCCCCGAACTGATCCTGGTCGCCGCCCTCCTCTACAACCTGCTCGGCATTCGCTTCATTCACGCCCTGGCCCTCAATGTCCTGCTGCTGGTGCTCTACAACCTGGTCTGCGGCTACTGGCACGGCTACCCGACGGCCATGTTGCTCAACCAGAATTTCTTCTTTGTGGCCGCCAATCTGATTGGCGGCACCGCCGCCTATCTCGGCGAGCAGCGCAGCCGCGAACTGTTCGTCCGTCAGAAGGAACTCGAGGCCGAGCGCCGCCTGCATCTCAAGCGCTCGCTGCACGACCGCCTGACCGGCTTGCCGAATCGCGAACTGCTCACCGACCGCATCAACCGGACCCTGGCCAAGGCCAAGCGCGACGGCTCGCTCCATGCCGGCATGTTCATCGACCTGGACGGCTTCAAGGCGATCAACGACGCGTTGGGACACGATCGCGGCGACATCGCCCTGCGCCGGATCGCCCGGCGCCTGCTGCGCGCGGTGCGCGAGGCCGACACCGTGGCGCGCATTGGCGGCGACGAATTCTTCGTGCTGGTGCAGGGCATCGGCAGCCCGGAAAACGCCGGGCAACTGGCGAACAAGCTGCTTTCGTACATCGAGACGCCCATTTCCGGTTTGCCGGCCAACACAAAACTGAGCGCCAGCATCGGTGTTTGTCTGTTTCCCGGTAGCGGCGAAGACGATGACGACGCCGACAAGATCATCCGCCTCGCCGACCACGCCATGTATCGCGCCAAAGGCGCGGGCAAGGGCCGCTTCGCCTTCGCCAACCAAACCGGGCTGCCACCCGAGGCGCGGCGCGCAAGTTAGTCCCGCCGCTCTTGGCCAATTTGTCGATGCGATCGCTCTGCGATACGTGATATCGTCAATCGCGGTTCCCGAAACAGCGGTTACCTTCGGGCACGACGCCCTGGGCGTGACCAGCGAGTGTCCGCTCGATGGCGCCACCGACGAGGCGGCCAAGGCACGATTCGAGGATCGGGAGTTGCTCAAGCAGCTTCGGGAGGCCGAACAACTGCCTGACGACGACAAGAACGTGGTCAAGAAGCTGCTCGATGCCATTCTGACAAAGAAGCACTTGCAGGCGCTGGTGCGCTGACAGCAACGGAGGTGTAAACAATGAATGCGACTGTGGAACAAGCTCTGATCTCCAAGCTGAGGACGCTTTCGCCGCAGCAGGTGGCGGAGGTGGAGGACTTTGTGGAATTCCTCGCCGGCAAGGCGCGGAAGCGCGCGGCATGGGATCGGCTGCTGGCCATTGCGCCGGCGCTGGAGGCGGCCGGCGTGGCGCCGATGACGGAAGAGGAGATCGCGGCCGAGGTGAAGGCGGCGCGGGCGGAACGTCGGGCACGGGAGCAGACGAAGGGTTCGGGTGCGGATCGTTCTTGATACCAACGTGGTGTTGTCGGCACTGTTGTGGCGCGGCACGCCCTATCAGTTGCTCGATGCGATCCGGCAACGCGGCGAGGTCAGGCTATTCACCAGCCCGGCGCTGCTCGATGAACTGGCCAACGTGCTGACGCGGCCTTCGGCGACCAGGCGGCTGGCCATCATCGGCAAGACGGCGCGCGAGGTGCTGGCCGATTACGTCGAGGCGGTGGAGGTCATCGAGCCGGAGCATGTCCCCCGCGTGGTGCCCAACGATGCCGACGACGATCAGGTGATCGCCACCGCCATCGCGGCCGGCGCCGACTGGATCGTGTCGGGCGATGCCGATCTGCTCTCGATGGAAAGCCATCAAGGCATCCCGATCATCACCGCCGCACAGGCGGTGCAGCAGATCGCCGGATAGACAAAGGGCCGCGATCTGCGGCCCTTCTTCTTAGCAGCCATCCACCCGCAAAGGCTGATGGGATGCTGCTTTACAGGTTATTCATGGTCTGTCCCTGAATATCCTACTGGGGTCATAGTCCCTGAAGAAGTTGTAGATGCACTCAGCCACATCCATGAACCACACGACGCAAATCGCTTAGCGTACCCGGTGATCGTCTCAACGTTACCCGTCCGCCAACTGCATAACCAACTCGACCATCTGGGAGACGCACTATCGGTGAGACATCGTCCTTCTCGACAGCACAATCTATGACAGGGACTTGGTCGCCCCCCTGAAGCGATGCGATCACCGGGTTGGGAACTGTTCCCTTTGGAGACTGATAGATGGACACCAGCTCGTCAGCCGTGAGAAGGATTACATCCCCGCTCAGCACGTAGCTAAGCAGTCCCGCAGCGGTCATGACCAACACGATCGCGCCCAACGCTTGCACCCTCAAAGTCATAGCTATGGGACCGTTGGAAGTGGTTGCAACGGTCGCGGTCCAGGATAGAAGTTCCCCGGTTCGACAAACGGCGATCTGCCTAGATCGTGCAGGAAGTCGCGCGGTAGCAAACTTGATGTCGCGGTGCCGACCCCCAGTTTATTGAGGCATTCTTGCCATGGTGTTCCGCAGTTGTTGCTCCACGCGCTGTATTCGGGATTCGATGAGCGAAGGCATCGCCGAAGTTCGGCTTCCTGCCGCGGGGTCAGCGGAATTCGAATTCCAGTTCCATCGCGAAACTGCTGCTGACGGTGAATGTAGTCATCAGCACGGGGGTAGGTTTCATCCCAACCACGTTGACCAAACGAGATATTCTCCCCGTTAATGTTTCCCGAGACATGGCCGAAACTACTTTCGAGCTGGCCCCAATTGCCCGGGACAATGCCACCCGACCACGGAAGGGCTCCCCAAAAAATGACCTCCGTAAGTAGGCCTACCGAATCGACATGCGTCAGCGGGTTGCCTCCGACATAGCTGTACGTATTAGCGCCCCCCGCCAACGCAATCGGATCGCTCTGCACATACCGCCCCGTTCCCGGATCGTAATCCCTGAAGTAATTCTGGTTGAGCCCCGTTTCCGCATCATAGACCTGCCCCGGAAACCGCAGGTTATAGACGAAGCTCCCCTGCCCCTGCGGATTCTGCTCCGGCAGCGTATTGCCGAAGGGCTCCGCCTCCCACTGCCACATGACTTTGTTGTCCGCCGGCCGGGTAATCCGTCGTGGCGTCCCCAGATGATCCGCATGCACATAGTAGGGCGTGGCCGGCCCGCTGGTCGTCCCGGTTGGATAGCGCAGCGTCGCCACCGGTTCGTCGCCCAGCCAGACCGTCTCCTGGATGAGCTTCCCCGTCCCGTCGTACTCCCCGGTGAGATGCCCCGCCTCATCGTAGGCATACAGCGTCGTCCCGGCCGGGCCGGTCTTCCTCACCCGCTGGCCCAGGCCGTTGTAGGCGTACTGCCACGACTGGCCATTGATCGTCGCCGTCGTCCGCCGGCCGGCATTGTCGTAACCGTAGGAGGCCGTCGCCCCATCCGTCGTCAGATTGCCGGCGGCGTCATAGCCGAAGCTTTTGACCCGCGCCCCGGAGAGACCGGTCAGCCGATTGCTGGTCGTTTGCGTGGTGTAGGTGGTGCTTGCTCCATTCACGGTCTGGTTGGTCCAGTTGCCGGTGAGGTCGTAGCCGAAGCCCAGGGTACCGGTGACCGGACTGCCCAGTTGGGTGCCGGTGAGCCGATCCAGGCCGTCGTAGCTGTGGAACTGGCCGAGCGTCGGGTCGGTGGCGGCGATCACCGAACGGATCCGCCCGGCCCCGTCATAGCCCAGCGCCCGGCTGTCGGCGGTGCCGGTCTTCGGGTCCCGGCCCAATGAGAGGCTGCGCGGCCGGCCGGCGAGGTCGAAGCTCCCATCAGGCTCAAGGCGCGATCCGCAACTGTTCGGGGTCGAGCAGCAGATAGCGTGCGCAGCGTCCCTCCTCCCGGCTGCCGTCGTCGCTGACAACGACGATCTTCTGGCGGCCATCGATGACGGCCGGGCTAACGCCCTCGGCGTGCTCGAAGCCCGGTAGACCGGCCACGGTGACACGTCGGGTGGGAGCGCCTCGATCACCACTCCAGAACCAGAGCTGAAACTGGACCGGCTGGCGCGCCACCGGACCGCCGACGACCAGATAGCCGCCGAGCGCCGCAACGTGGCACATGCCGCGAATCCCGTTGCCATCGAGGTCCAGCGTCTCCAGGGTCGTCGCGATGCGCGGCGGCTCGTCTGTTTCGAACATGGCGGTCGGGTTCTCGACGCTGGCGACGATGGCCCGATTGTCGAGCAGGGGGCTGCGCAAGCCGATCAGCAGACGTTGCCGATCGACGCTGAATTCCAGCGCTTCGATATTGAAGCCGCCATCGGCCTTGACGTCGACAATCTCGGCGGCCGCGGCCAGCACCGGATGCGCCGCCACGAGTGCGGGCTTCAGCCCGGTGACCACCCGACGGTCGACCACTCGGTCTCCCTCGAGGCGAAAGCGGACCAGCTTGTGCCGTGACTTCTTCTCCTCGCCGTCGCCATTGCGGGAATGCGAGGTGATGGCGCAGATAAGTCCCGCCGGATCGAGGGCAAGCGCTTCAAGATCGTCCAGTTTCCAGAAGACCGGATCGTCGTCCGGCGAATCCGGGCCTACCGGGCTACTTCTGACGGTGCCATCGGTACCGAGAGAGAACACACTGAATGGATGCTGCTTCTCGTCCTCGACGACCAGAAAGCGCCCATCGGGCAGTTGCTGGACCGCCGACGGTTCATAGATGCCGGTCAGTGGCTGGAATATCGGAGGGTTCATGCGGCTTGTCTCTCAGTGGCCGGCATCGAAAACTGCCGTGGAAATTGGCCGATTCTAATTTACGAAGGCCGCTTGCCGGCCGGATCGCGCCCGGATTTCGGCGTATGCTTTTCACCCGCGCCGCCGCCATGCCGGCGTGGTAACAGTGCCGGTATGCCATGCTCCGGCAAGACGCCGGCATCACCCACGCAAGTTCATCGCAACGGAGGAAGTCCATGGCCTCATCGCCCCGTGCCGACGGTTCCTGGCGGGCGCGCCTGGATGTCGCGCGCGCGGCGGGCCACGTCGGCGACCTGCTGCTGCTGGCCGACGAGGCGCCGCAGCCGGAGTTGCGAGCCAATGCCTGGATCAAGGCGGCCGAGCTGCTGCGCGAGGCGGGACAATACGACTTCGCCCTCGAGCAGCTCGATCGCGCCCTGGCCATCGACAGCCACAATGGCGCCGGGCTGCGCGAACAGGCGCTGTGCCGGCAAAGACCGCCGCTTGCCGAGGCAGCCGGAGGCCGATGGCAACCCCGGCAGGTATTGCTGTTCAGCGGCCACCTGGTCGACGCGCCGGATCGGCCAACCCCGCGTTTCCCGGCCGACAAGGTGGCGCGCGCGTCGGAAGCTATCGCCGCCACCCTTGCGCAACTTGGTGCCGGGCCGGCCGACCTCGCGCTGACCCAGGGGGCTTGCGGCGGGGATGTGCTATTTACCGAAGCTTGTCTTCGCCACGGAGCAAGGGTGTTATGGCTGCAACCCTTCGCGGAACCGGACTTTGTCGAGACATCTGTCCTTGGCGGCGGCGCGGATTGGCACCGCCGGTACCTGGAATCGAGAATGGCCCTGGCGGCGCCGCCGCGCGCCGCGCCGGACGCGCTGGGCCCGGCACCGCCTGGTCATGGCGACAGTTACCCCTACGAGCGCTGCAACCTCTGGCTGCTCTACTCCGCCCTCGCCTGGGGACCGGAGAAGCTGAGCCTCATCGCCCTCTGGAACGGCGCCGGCGGCGACGGCCCCGGCGGCACGGCGCACATGGTTGAGGAAGTGAGGCGCCGCGGCGGTGGCGTCCACTGGATCGATACCCGAAAACTCTGATTCTCGGCATCCGGTACATGGCGTTTGAAGCTATTCCCCCCTGACTGGAGGATTACTCCATGAACGAACAGATCCTGAAACGAATGCGCGCTCCCGGCGCAAAGAAGATCCTGAGCTGCGATGGTGGCGGCATCCGGGGTTTGCTGAGCGTCGAAGTCCTGGCGCGCATCGAGGCGCAATTGCGCGCTCAGCGCGGCCAGCCGGACCTCGTTCTGGCCGACTACTTCGACTTCGTTTGCGGGACCAGCACCGGTGCCATCATCGCCGCCTGCGTTTCTGCCGGCATGTCGATGGACCGGATTCGCGAGTTCTACGTCGGCAGTGGCGAGCAGATGTTCGACCAGGCATCGATCCTCAAGCGGCTCCGCTACAGCTACAACGACGAGCCGCTGGCCGCCAAGCTGCGCACCGAACTCAACCGGGCGCTCGGCGAGCCGGACGGCGCGCCGCCGGCGACGCTGGGCAACGCCAACCTGCGCACCCTGCTGATGATGGTGCTGCGCAACCACACGACCGATTCGCCGTGGCCGGTCGGCAACAATCCGCTGGCCCGGTACAACCAGTCCGACCGCCCGGACTGCAACCTCGATCTACCGCTCTGGCAGCTGGTGCGCGCCAGCACGGCCGCCCCGACCTTCTTCCCGCCGGAGGTGGTGACCTTCGCCGAAGGCACGCCCAACGAGTACCAATTCGTCTTCGTCGATGGGGGCGTGACCACCTACAACAATCCGGCCTTTCTCGCCTTCCAGATGGCCACCGCGGCGCCCTACCGGATCAACTGGCCCACGGGAGCCGACCGGCTGTTGATCGTGTCGGTGGGTACCGGCGGCGCGGCGATGGCCCGGCCGGATCTCCAGGCCGGCGACCTGTGGCTGCTCGATCACGCCAGGAACCTGCCGTCGGCGCTGATGAACGCCGCCGCCGCCGGCTGGGACATGGCCTGCCGCATGCTCGGCGAGTGTCGCGTCGGCGGACGGATCGATCGAGAGTTCGGCGACATGGTGGCGCCGGCAGCCGGTCCGGCCAATTGGAGCGGCACCAAGCTGTTCAGCTACCTGCGCTACGACGCCGACCTGAGCCGGCCGGGCCTCGATGCGCTGGGCCTGCCGCACATCGATCCGGATCACGTGCAACAGATGGACTCGGTGCAGTACATGGCGGATATACGGAAAGTCGGTGAGGCCGCCGCGCGGCAGGTTCAGGCGGCGCATTTCGCTGGCTTCCCGTAGCGCCGAGCAGCGGGGAATCGCCTGTTCGCCGGCGCTCGACGGCGTGTGCGCGGCAACTCGGCGCCGACTGCGCTATGCTTTGGCGTCCGGCCGCCCTGGCCTTGCATCAGCCGAGCCGGCCGCGATCCCGTCGCCGGCTTTCCGAACCCGAGGTACCGACCATGACCGACCTGTTTTCTTCCGCCCGTTTTGGCGCCATCGATTTGGCCAACCGCGTGGTGATGTCCGCGCTCACCCGCAATCGCGCCGGTGACGGAAACGTTCCGACCGCGCTGGCCGCCGAATACTACCGGCAGCGGGCCACCGCCGGCCTGATCCTCACCGAGGCGTCGCCGGTCTGCCCGCAGGGTCATGGCTATCCGCGTACGCCGGGGATCCACACCGACGCCCAGATCGCCGGCTGGCAAGGAGTGACAGACGCGGTGCACAAGGCCGGTGGCAAGATCGCCATCCAGTTGTGGCACGTCGGCCGGATCTCGCATCCCGACCTTCAGCCCGAAGGGGCTTTGCCGGTCGCGCCTTCCGCGCTTCGTCCGGCCGGCCAGGTCTTTACCGGCCGGGAAATGAAGGACTTCGTGACGCCACGCGCCCTGGATGCCAGCGAGATTCCCGGCCTGGTCGAGAACTACGTCCAGGCGGCTAGAAACGCCATGGACGCGGGATTCGACGGCATCGAAGTACATGCCGGCAACGGCTACCTGCTGGATCAGTTTCTACGTTCCTCGACCAACCGGAGAACCGACGCCTACGGCGGCGGCAAGGAGCAGCGCGCCCGCCTCCTGCTTGAAGTCCTCGACGCGGTCTGCGGTGCCATTGGCAACGATCGCGTTGGTCTCCGCCTGTCGCCGGTCACGACATTCAACGACATTCGCGACGAAAGCCCGCAAGAGACCTTCGACTACGTCGTCCAGCAGTTGAACCCGCGTCGCCTGGCGTTTCTCGACATCCTGCAAGGCACGGGCGGCGCGCCGCGCGAGCAATGGGAGCCCTTCGACTACGACCGGCTGCGCGCGCTTTATGACGGCAACCTGATCCTGAACAACGGCTACGACTTCGTCAGCGGGCAGGCGGCGGTTTCCGGCGGCAAGGGCGACGCCATCGCCTTCGGTCGCCTGATGCTTGCCAACCCCGATCTGGTGGCGCGATTCCGCCGCGGCGCGGCGTTGAACCAACCGGACTACCAACGACTGTATACCGGCGAGGAGCGCGGCTACACGGACTATCCCAGTCTGACCGACTAGCCGGGTGGTCGAGGCAATGGCGCCGGCCCGGCCCGCGCAGTTCCATGTCATGGGGAGAGTGAAGTGACGAGCACGATCATCGAACTGCTGGACAGGAGGCTTCAGGTCAGGTCGGACATGAACCTGGACGGCGTCGTCAGCATTTCCGACGTTGGGCTGTGGCTCGAATGGCTCTATTTCCTGCCGGGCGATCTGGCGGTATTGGCGCTGCTCGGTACCCCGGTCGGCGATTTTCTCGAAATCACACTCGGGTCGATGCAAGGCATCGGCAGCGGCGTGCTGTCGTTTTGCGTCTGGCTCGTGGTGTTCGAAGGCTTGCTCTGCGAGAAGAAGTCCTAGCCCGCGCCTTGTCGCAATCCCGCGACAGTTGCTCTGGTCGGAACGATCGACAACACTTGCCCCGTTCCCGAAGTCCGGCTCCGTGCCGTTGACTTCCATTTCCTTGTGCCACTTGAACCGGGAGAGTTGGTGTGATCACAGCACTCATCGATCTTATGGGCGCCTGCCATCAGGCGGGCAATCTCAGCCAGATGGAAGCCATCGCCCGCAGCATTCTGGCCGCCATTCCCGAAGACATGGTCGCCTTGCAGTTTCTTGGCCTGGCGCTCTAAAGTATTCAGGCGAGTGGTGGCCGCGGGCTCGCGGCGCGCCAAGAAGGGCGCCCCCCTGACCACTGGTGAGTTGGCAACGGTCACGGTCTATCGAGAGGCCGCGCGTCCAGGCGCCGGCCTCGGCGAAACTTGGCAACACGTCGCGCACGCCATGCACAGCCTCGGCTTCCGCAGGGCGGCGACACGAGCCTATCAAACGTCGCTCATCGCCAAGGGCATCGTGCCGGCCCCGGCAATGACCGACGGCGCGGGGGAGCGTTGAGCCGCTTCCCCTAGCCCGAGCTCCAGCCGCGCGGACGTCTCATGCCGGCGATCTTGCAGGCCTGGCCGACATAGCCATACGGAAATAGTTCGAACAGCCGATTTCGGCCCTGCCCCGGGTAGCGGCGCTCCAGGTGCTTGATGACATGGCGCGCATCGGCGGCGACTTGATGTTCCTCGTAGTAGTCGCGCATGAAGCGGATCACGTCCCAGTGGTCGCCACCAAGAGCAATGTCGATCTTCCCCGCCAACGCTTCGGCGACGGCTTCGTTCCATTCTCCCGGCTCGATCAGATAGCCCTCCTCGTCAAGCGTCGGCAATTCGATACCGGCTTCCATCGTGGTGCCCTCCTCGTCGCATTTCGATACGCTATCGCATCATACTCACGGAACTGGCCGACCGGCT
>JBGAQX010000066.1:0-15483 GCA_044220545.1 Rhodocyclaceae bacterium
CTGCTTGGCGGCCTGGGTGGGCAGCGTTTCGTCGTGGAAATCGCGCGCCTTGTCGGGGTCGAGGCCGAGGTTGAACTGGTCTTCCCAGCGGAACTCGAAGCGTGCTTTCGACAACGCGTTGTCGCGCGCCTGGGCGCCCGGGTGGCCCTTGGCCAGGTCGGCGGCGTGGGCGGCGATCTTGTAGGCCATGATGCCGTCCTTGACGTCGTTCTTGTCGGGCAGGCCGAGGTGCTCCTTCGGCGTGACATAGCAGAGCATGGCCGTGCCGTACCAGCCGATCATCGCGGCGCCGATGGCGCTGGTGATGTGGTCGTAGCCGGGGGCGATGTCGGTGGTGAGCGGGCCGAGCGTGTAGAACGGCGCTTCCTTGCACCACTTCAATTGCAGGTCCATGTTCTCCTTGATCATGTGCATGGGCACGTGGCCGGGGCCTTCGATCATCACCTGCACGTCGTGCTTCCAGGCGACGTCGGTGAGTTCGCCGAGCGTCTTCAGCTCGCCCAGTTGCGCCTCGTCGTTGGCGTCGTAGAGCGAACCCGGGCGGAGGCCGTCGCCGAGGCTGAAGGCCACGTCGTAGGCCTTCATGATTTCGCAGATGTCCTCGAAGTGCGTGTAGAGGAAGTTCTCCTTGTGATGCGCCAGACACCACTTGGCGAGGATCGAGCCGCCGCGCGAAACGATGCCGGTCATGCGCCCGGCGGTCAGCGGGATATAGCGCAGCAGCACGCCGGCGTGGATGGTGAAGTAGTCCACGCCCTGCTCGGCCTGCTCGATCAGCGTGTCGCGGAAGATCTCCCAGGTCAGTTCCTCGGCCTTGCCGTTCACCTTCTCCAGCGCCTGGTAGATCGGCACCGTGCCGATCGGCACGGGGGAATTGCGCACGATCCACTCGCGCGTCTCGTGGATGTTCTTGCCGGTCGAGAGGTCCATCACCGTGTCGCCGCCCCAGCGGATCGACCAGGTCATCTTGTCCACTTCCTCCTGGATCGAGGAGACGATCGGGCTGTTGCCGATGTTGCAGTTGATCTTGGTCAGGAAGTTGCGGCCGATGATCATCGGCTCTGCTTCCGGGTGGTTGATGTTGGCCGGGATGATGGCGCGGCCGCGGGCGATTTCGTCACGAACGAACTCGGGGGTGATTTCCTTCGGGATGGCGGCGCCGAAGCTCTCGCCCGTGTGCTGGCGGCGCAGGATTTCGGGCAGCGCGTCGAGGCGCTGGTTCTCGCGGATGGCGACGAACTCCATCTCCGGCGTGACGATGCCGCGCCGGGCGTAGTGCATCTGCGTCACGTTCATGCCCGGCTTGCCGCGCAGTGGCTTGCGCTTGAGGTCGAAGCGCAGGGCGCCGAGTTCGGCGTCCGCTTCGCGGGCACGGCCGTAGTCAGAGGACAGGCCCGGCAGCTCCTCGGTGTCATTGCGCTCGGCGATCCAGCCGGCGCGCAGTGCCGGCAGGCCGGCCCGGATGTCGATCTTCACCGAGGGATCGGTGTAGGGCCCGGAACAGTCATAGACGAAGATCGGCGGGTTGGGCTCATCTACCGTGGGCGTCTGGGATATCTCGCGCATCGGCACGCGAATATCGGGGCGACTGCCCGTGACGTAGATCTTTTTGGAGTTGGGCAGAGGCTTGATGGCCGCCTCGTCCACGTGGGCACTGGCGGCGATGAATTTGTCGTTGGCGTTCATGGGATGCTCCTTGGGGAACTCCCGACGCTACTGGAAACACCCGGGGAATGCAACCACATGACCAATCACGTGACTTTTGGCGCTAAAGTAGGCATTCTCGCGACCGTAATGATCGAAACGACAAGATAAATCAGGGGCTTTCGATGCGTACCTCAACTGCTTTCTCGGTTTCGGCCGCGCTGATCCTGCTGCCTGTCGCGGCCATCGCCGCCAACTGGCAGCCGGTGGCGGTCGCGGGCGGCGAGCGGGTGGAGATCGACAAGGCGCGCATCATGCGCTTCGCCACGGGCAAGACGGTGGCGTGGACCCGGCTGATCCTGGGGCGCGAACTGGCGGACGCCGGCGGCAGCTATACCGCCGTGCAGGCCATGAACCGCTACGACTGCGAAAACCACCAGTTCGCCACCCTCAAGCGCGTATACATGGGCGGTCCCAACCATGACCGGGCGCTCCGCGAAGAAACCGTCGCCTCGCCCAAGGTGATTGCCACCGTCGCGGGCGGCGCGGACGAGATGTTGCTCGCCGAGGCCTGCAAGCTCAGGACAGTCGGCGAAGCCCACAAGGTGGCCGACGCGGCCGCCAAGGTGGCTGCTGAAGCCCAGGGCGCCAAGCCGGGGGTGATGCACGCGGACATGCGCACGGCGGGCGACGCCCCCAAGGCCCATACCATGCCGGTTGCCGATGCCGGCAAGCCCGAATTGAAAGCGGAGGCCAAGCCCGAGGCAAAACCGGAAGAGAAGGCGGATGCGAAGCCCTTGGTGGAACGGCCGCGTTTCATTGAATTGCCCAAGATCGACAAGTCGCAACTGGAAAGCCCGCAGGCGCCGGCAAAGGGGCCGGAGCCCAAGGTGGCCGCCACCAAGCCCGCCGACAGCAAGGTATCGGTGAAGAGCGCCGAAAAGCCGGTGGAGAAGGCGGCGCCAGCGCCGGCCGCCAGCCGGCAGGAACTGGAACGGCTGTATGCGACCTCCGGGCCGCGCCGGGTGCCGCCGACGGTGGTGCGCAAGAAGCCGGCCGAGGAACAGGCCAGCCATGCCGCCCAACAGCACCGCGACATCCACTGGACCTACGAGGGTGAGGGCTCACCCGCCAATTGGGGCAAGCTGCGCGCCGACTTCGGCACCTGCGCGACGGGACGCCGCCAGTCGCCGATCGACATCCGCGAAGGGATACGCGTCGACCTCGAGCCGATACAGTTCGACTATCGGCTCAGCCAGTTCCGCATCGTGGACAACGGCCACACGGTGCAGGTCAACGTCGGCGAAGGCAGCACCATGTCGGTCATGAACCGGACCTATCAACTGCTCCAGTTCCACTTTCACCGGCCTTCCGAAGAGCGGGTCAACGGCAAGGCGTTTGACATGGTGATCCATCTGGTGCACAAGGACGACGAAGGCAAGATCGCCGTGGTTGCCGTGCTTCTGGAGAAGGGTACGGAAAATCCGTTGATCCAGACCCTGTGGAACCACATGCCGCTGGAGGTAGACCGGGAGGTGGGCCCGGCGATCGCCATCGATCTGAATGCCCTGCTGCCGGAGAATCGCGGTTACTACACCTACATGGGCTCGCTGACCACGCCTCCCTGCACCGAGGATGTGCTGTGGATGGTCTTCAAGCAGCCCATGCCGGTGTCGGCCGAACAGGTGGGCATCTTCTCCCGCCTGTACAAGAACAACGCCCGGCCGATCCAGCCGGCCAACAGCCGGCTGATCAAGGAAAACCGCTAGCCGAGCCGCAGGCCCAGCGCCTCCAGGCCCTTGGCCAATTGGTCCGGCGCCGGCAGCCGGCCGTCCGGCGTCAGGCGATCCACCAGTTCCGGCAGCAACTGCGCCAATCCGGACGAAGCGTCGGCCTCGCTAACTCCCGCCTGCCGGGCAATATTCGCCACGGCATCGTTGCCGAACACCTGACCGATGGCATCGGCCGGAATCGGCGCGTTCGCGCCGGTGCCAACCCAGGAAGCCGCCTGATCGGCGAAGCCGGCGCGCTGGAACTGATTCAGCAGGCCGCCCAGCCCACCGAGGCCGCCACCGCCCATGCCGCCGCCCGACGATCCGCCGCCGAGGACACTGCCCAGCATGCCGCCCAAGCCGCCACCCGCACCGCCGCCACCCCCGCCAAGCACGCTACCCAGCACATCGCCCAAACCACCACCACCACCGCCACCGCCACTGGCGCCGCCGGCCGGCTGGCCACGCAGCATCGAAAGCACGATGGGCAGCAAGGCTGTCAGGAGGCCGGCGTTCATGCCGCCGCCCGCCGGGGCCGCCTGGCCCTGGTTCTGCCCGGTGGCACCGCTCAAGACACTGCCTAGAATACTGTCCAGAAGTCCCATGTTCATCTCCGTAGGTTGAGGCGGACCGATGCCGCCGTGGATCGAGGTGGGCGGTAGCCTAGCATCGTCACGCCGGCCCATCGGTCAATATTCGTTACGTCACGCCTTGCCCTGGCGCCGACTGCGACAGCAGCAGGCGGCGAATCGGCGCGGGCAGCCCCGCCGTCGCCAGTTCGTGCGCCGCCAGCCAGCGACCGGCGGGTTCCGCGACGCGGGCCAGGGGCTCCACCCGACACAACAGCGGATGGAGCCGCAGCACGAAATGCGTAAACCCGTGGGTCACCGGCGGCAAGGCGCGCTCGGACAGCAGGCGGCAGCCCAGCCTGGCCGCATGCTCGGCCGGACCGACCGCCGCGGGCAATTCCGGCAAGGACAGCAGGCCGCCCCAGATACCGGTGGGCGGACGCGGCTCCAGTAGCGTCCGGCCCTCATGGACGAGCAACAGGACTGTCACTTCGCGCTCGGGACGGTCGCGGCGCGGCCGGCCGGTCGGCAATACGGCGGTGCGCCCGTCACGGCGCGCCACGCAGTCCTCCGC
This sequence comes from Rhodocyclaceae bacterium, assembly GCA_044220545.1. Taxonomy (GTDB): domain Bacteria; phylum Pseudomonadota; class Gammaproteobacteria; order Burkholderiales; family Rhodocyclaceae; genus Fen-999. The sequence goes on from JBGAQX010000066.1 coordinate 4,560, forward strand.
CACCGGACAGGCGGCGCAGCGAGGCCGGTGGCGGGCGCAGAGCGTGGCGCCCAGATCCATCTGGGCCTGAATGTAGGTGTCGATGTCGCCAGTGGGCAGCAGAGCTCCGGCGAGGTCCCAGAGCCGATTTTCCACCACCGCCGAGCCGGGGAAGCCCTCGATGCCACCATGCCGACACAGCAGGCGCTTGACGTTGCCGTCGAGGATCGGCCGGCGGGCGCCGAAGCAGAACACCGCGATGGCGTTGGCCGTGGAACGACCGATGCCGGGCAGCCGGGCGATGATCTCCGGGTCGCTCGGGAAGGCGCCGTCGTGCTCGGCCATCACCAGCCGGGCGCAGGCATGCAGGTTGCGCGCCCGCGCGTAGTAACCCAGCCCGCTCCACAGGGCCATCACCGCCTCGACCGGCGCCGCCGCCAGCGTAGCCAAGTCGGGAAAACGATCGACAAAGCGCCGGTAGTAGGGGATGACGGTAGTCACCTGGGTCTGCTGCAACATGATCTCCGACAGCCAGACCCGGTAGGCGTCGCGGCTATCCTGCCAGGGCAGGTCGTGGCGCCCCTGCTGGAGTTGCCAGGCGATCAGGCGTTGGGCGAAGCTGGGTTGGGCTGATGAGGCGGACATCGGGACGTGGGCAAATCAATTCGAAGCGGCAAGGATGTCATAATCGGCGCGCTTGATGAACCGCATCCATTGCAGGGAGTGTTCGCGATGAAGCCGAAAGACCTGGTCCAGGAAGTCAGTTCGCTGTTCTCGCTGCCGGATGTGGTGATTCGCCTCAACACGCTGATCGAATCGGACCAGGCGTCGGCCGGCCAGCTGGCCGAGCTGGTGGAACTGGACCCGGGCTTGACCGCCGCGGTGCTCAAGCTGGCCAACAGCGCCTGGTACGGATTGCCGTCGCGCGTGGACACCGTTTCCTCGTCGGTCGTGCTGATCGGCCAGCGGGCGCTGCGCGACCTGGCGCTGTCGGCGGCGATCGTCAAGGCGTTCCGCGGCATCCCCGACACCTTGCTCGACATGCATGCCTTCTGGGACAACAGCACCACCTGCGGCGTCATCGCCCGCGAGCTCGGCAAGGCTTGTCGCATCGAAGAACAGGAACGCCTGTTCATCGCCGGCCTTCTGCTCGGCGTCGGCAAGCTGGTGTTCCTGGCCCGGCGCCCCGAGCAGTACCGGGATGTCCTGGCCGTCGCGCCGCAGGGCGAGGCCGCGATGGTGGCGGCCGAGCGCCGGATCTTCGGCTTCGACTACGCCGAACTCGGCGCCGAACTGCTCAAGGCCTGGAAGTTGCCGCAAATGCTCCAGTTCCTGGTCGGCGCCCACCTCGCGCCCGCCACGGCCAAGGCCTGGCCCAGGGAAGCGACGATCGTTCATGTCGCCAGCGACATCGCCGCCCGCATCGCCCCGGCGGTGCAGAGCCGCCAGCCGGTGGCGGACTACGTCCCCGCCTACGAGCCGGAAATATGGAACCGGCTGGGAATTGCTCCGCAGGCGGTTCCGGAGATCATCGCGAGATCCCTGGTGCAATCGTTCGAGATCCTCGAGATCATCAATCCTGGCGGGAGCATGGTTTACTAGGCATCAGGCGGCTCCCCGGTCCCGGCCAAGGTCGTCTGGCCGGTCGATGTCCGCAATGATCCCGGCGTCGGCGCATTCGATCAGATCGAGTTGTACCCGGTGCTCCCGCAGCAATTGCCGTGCGCCCTCGTCGCCCCGAAGCGCCAGCAGGGCCGGCCTGAACCGGCGGTCGAAGCCCACCGGATGGCCCCGTTGCCCGCGAATAGCCGGCGCGGCGAGGGGCGATCCCGCCGCCAGTGCCGCCAGCACCTTGGCGATCGTCGCCGCGCGAATGAACGGCATGTCGGCGAGCCCGACCACCCAGCCGGCGGCATCGGCCGTGGCGGCCACGCCGGCCGCGATGCTCCGGCCCATGCCCTCGTCCGCCGTCGGCGCGGCCACGATGGCGATCCCCACGCCCGTCAGCAAGTCCCGCAGCGCCGGATTGTCATCCCGCACCACGGCCACCACGCGCGGCATGGCCGCCGCCATGGCCCGGGCGCTGGCCAGGGCGATGGCGGTGCCGTCCGGCAGCCGATGCAGCAGCTTGTCGGTACCGAAACGTGTCGAACGGCCAGCGGCGAGCAGGATGCCGCAATGGGGCGTGCCGTCAGCCACGATGACTGTCGACGCCGTATTTCGCGGCGGTCATTTCGGCAAGTATGGAGACGGCGATCTCGGGCGGCGTGCGGCTGCCGATGTTGAGCCCCACCGGCCCATGCAGGCGGCCAAGTTCCGCCGCGGTCACGCCGAAGTGCTGTGCCAGGCGTTCGCAGCGTTTCATGTTGTTGCGCCGCGAGCCGAGCGCGCCGACGTAGAAGGCGGGCGAGCGCAGCGCCTCCAGCAGCGCCAGGTCATCGAGCTTGGGGTCGTGGGTCAGCGCCACGATCGCCGTGCCGGAATCCGGCTGCAGCGCCGTCACGGCGTCGTCGGGCATGGCGGTGGAAAGATGGGCGCCGTCGAGCTTCCAGGTGCCGTGGTATTCCTCGCGCGGATCGCACACCGTGACCTGGTAGCCAAGCGCCTGCGCCATGGTGGCGAGATAGCTCGACACTTGCACGGCGCCGATGATCAGCAGGCGCAGTCGCGGGCCGTGAATCGTCGTCAGCCGCTGGCCGTCCCAAACGAGCGGATCGTTGCGCGCCGCTTCGGCCAGCGTCACGGTGCCGGTGGCGATATCGACGCTGCGCGCCGTCACCGTGCCATCAACGATGCGCTGCCGCAACTCGCGCAGCCGGTCGGCACCCGGGTTGGGCTCGATGACGATCCGTACGGTGCCACCGCAGGGCAGGCCGAAGCGCGCCGCCTCTTCCGGCGTGCCACCGTAGCTCAGCACCTCCGGCGTGGCCCTGTCGAGCAGACCTTCGCGAACGCGGCGTACCAGGTCTTCCTCGATGCAGCCGCCGGACACGGAGCCCGCGACGGCGCCGTCGTCACGGAAGGCCGCCCACGAGCCCGGCGGGCGCGGCGACGAACCCCAGGTCCGCGCCACCGTCGCCAGCGCGGCGCGCCGGCCGGCATCCCGCCAGCCGATCAGCGCATCGAGCACCTGCCGGTCGGCGCTTTCCATCAAGGCGCCCGCATCAGGCCTTGCGCAGGTCGAGGTGGCTCAGCGGCAGCGAGCGCACCGGCTTGCCCGTGGCGGCGAAGATCGCGTTGCAGATGGCCGGCGCCAGCGGCAGGATGGCCGGCTCACCGTGGCCGCCCCAGAAGCCGCCGGTCGGCGCCAGCACTGTCTCGACCTTCGGCATTTCGGAAATTTCGGGCAGGCGGAAGTTCTTGAAGTTCGATTCCACCACCCGGCCGTTCCTGATGTTGATCTCCTGGTAAAGCACCGGACCAAGACCATAGGCGACGTTGCTCTCCGCCTGGGCGCGGCAGGTGTCCGGATTGACCACGTAGCCCGAGTCGATGCCGACCACCACGCGATGCACCTTGAGCGCGCCGGCCGCGCTCACCGAGACCTCGGCAACGGCGGCGGCATAGCTGCCGAAGCCATCCACCACCGCCAGGCCGCGATACTGGCCCGTCGGTGCGAGCATGCCCCAGCCGGCCGCCTTGGCCGTGGCTTCGAGAATCAGCCGGTTCTTGTCGTCCGGCGCCAGCATGGCCAGCCGGTAGGCCAGCGGGTCCTGGCCGGCGGCGCGGGCCAGCTCGTCGATGAAACATTCGCGGTAGTAGCCGTTCTGCTGCCCTGGCGCGCGCCAGAAGCCGACCGGCACATGGCCGTTCCGCGCGGCGTATTCGACGCGCTGGTGAGGCACCGCGTAGGGCATGTCGCTCAGCGTGCGCACCGCCGTGAAGTCGATGCCGTCGTCGCGCAGCATCTGCGGCATCACCACCTTGAGCACCGAGGGGCAGGCCACCTTCGCCTGCATCGCCACCAGCCGGCCGTGTTTGTCGAGGCCGGCCTTGATGCGCACGATGCTGGCCGGGCGATAGAAGCCGTGACGCATGTCTTCCTCGCGCGACCACATCAGCTTCACCGGCACGCCAGGCACGCTCTTGGCGATCAGCACGCCCTGGCGCACGTAGTCCTGCACCGCGCCGCGCCGGCCGAAGCCGCCGCCGAGCATCATCTTGTGCACCTCGATCTTTTCCAGCGGCAGGCCGGAGGTGGCGGCCGCCTCCTGCATGGCCGCCTCGCCGTTCTGCGTCGAGGTCCACACCTCCAGCGTGCCGTCGTCCTTGAACCAGGCCGTGCAGGTCATCGGCTCCAGGGTGGCGTGGTTGAGGTAGGGGGAGGAATACTCGGCCTCGATCACCTTGGCGACCTTCTCGGCATCGGCGAACGCCGTGTCGACGTCGCCCGTGTCGCGCGCCTTCGGCAGGCCGCTGGCGTTGAGGCCCTCGCGCAGCATGGCGGCGATCTGCTCGTTGCCGACCTTGCCGTTGCCGGCTTCGTCCCACTCGATGTCCAGCTTCTGCAGCGCCTGGTCGGCGCGCCACCAACTGTCGGCAATCACGGCGACGAAATCATCCTGCCGCACCACCTTCTTCACGCCGCGCATGGCCAGCGCTTCCTTCGCATCCACCTTCCCCGGCTTGCCGCCGAACACCGGGCACTGCGCGATCGAGGCGTGCAGCATGCGGGGCAGCGCCACGTCCACGCCGAACACCGGCTTGCCGAGCACTTTGTCCGGGATGTCCAGCCGACGCACGGATCTGCCGGCGATCTTCCAGTCCTTCGGGTCGCGCAGCTTCACATCCCTGGGCGGCGCTATCTTCGCTGCTTCGGCCGCCAGTTCGCCATAGCGGAACGTCCTGCCCGTCGGCTTGTGGGTGACCAGGCTCTTGTCGGCGAAACACTCGGCCGCCGGCACATTCCAGCGCCGCGCCGCCGCGCCGATCAGCATCTCGCGGGCGCTGGCGCCGGCCTTGCGCACGTAGTCCTGCGAGGAGCGCACGCCCATGCTGCCGCCGGTGGACATCGAGCCCCAAATGCGGTTGCGCCGGATGTGCTCATTGGGCGAGGCGAATTCCGCGCTCACTTTGGCCCAGTCGCAATCGAGTTCTTCCGCCACCAGTTGCGCCAGCGCGGTGAAGGTGCCCTGACCCATCTCCGAGCGCGCGATACGGATCACCACGCGGTCGTCGGGATGGATCACCACCCAGGCATTCACCTCCGGCACCGTTGCTCTGGCAAAGGCTGGGCCGGCGGCGAACGCCCGCCCCGGCAGCACGAACTCCAGCGCCAGCGCGCCGCCGGCGGTGGCGGAAACCTTGAGGAAATCGCGGCGAGTGAGAGCATTCGTCATGGTCGCCTCCTCAGCCCTTGGCCAGCGCGTGGATCGCCGCGCGCACGCGCGGGTAGGTGCCACAGCGGCAAAGGTTGGTGATGTCGCGGTCGATGTCGGCATCCGTCGGCCGCGGATTCTTCGCCAGCAACGCCGCCACGGACATGATCAGGCCCGTCTGGCAGTAGCCGCACTGCGGCACCTCGTGGTCGATCCACGCCTGCTGGATGCGGTGCAGGCCATCCTTCGCCAGCCCCTCGATGGTGACGATCTTCCTGCCGACCATCTCCGCCGCGCGCACGCCGCAGGCGCGCACCGCCTCGCCATCAACCAGCACCGTGCACGAACCGCAGGCCGAAATGCCGCAACCGTACTTCGTGCCGGGCAGCCCCAGGTGGTCACGCAGCACCCACAACAGCGGCATCTCCGGCTCGACATCCACCGCGTGGGTCTTGCCATTGACGTTCAAGTTCATCATCGCCGACTCCCTTGCCGAATGAGACAGTGGTCGCAACCAATATAGGCTTGGGTGGCGGTGATGGGAAGGAAGGGGTGGGACTCAAACAAACCGGTAGACACGGTTTCCAAGAAACCGGCTTAACCGCGCCAGAAGAGTTCTGGCTGACACATCGGCGGAGCGATCGGCACAGACATCGGCGGATAGTGTACTCAATATAGAGCTAACTATTTAATTAACATGTAACTATAATCGGCACAGACATCGGCGAATTCAGAGGAAAAATGATTGCGCTTTACGACGATCCGGCTCAGATGGAGCCGCTGGTCATCAATAGCTCCCGGCCTGCCTACAACTCCCTGATCGGGCTTGCGCACGAGCTGTCGGAGGCGTCTGCCTGCTTGGACGCGGCGCTGGTTCCCGCGACCGCGAGAAGTCTCTCCGAGCTTGTCTCCGGGATGAACTGCTATTACTCGAACTTGATCGAGGGCCATCACACCCTGCCAATCGATATCGAGAAGGCGCTGTTCGAGGTCAAGGAGCAGATTGAGCAACGAGAGTTCCAGAGTCTGGCGTTTGCTCACATCGAGGCTGATCGATGGGCAAAGTCGCAATCGCTCGATGAAGATTCCCTGGTTCCCTTTATCCTCGAGGTTCACCGGCGCTTTTGCGAGCACTTGCCGAAGGAAATGCTGAAACTCAAGGACGGGAGCCAGATGGAGCCCGGAAAGGTCCGGGCGAGGGACGTCCATGTCGGCATACATGTCGCGCCAAGAGCGGACACGCTCGATCGATTCCTGGAGCGATTCAAGAAAGTCTATGGCCTTCGCCTCGAATGGTCGAGGAAAGGCGGAATAGGCAAGCTGGATGGCATTCTTGCCGCCTTCGCAGCCCATCATCGAATGGTGTGGATTCACCCCTTCCTTGATGGAAACGGTCGCGTAGCGCGGATCGTCATCGACGCGATGCTCCGCGAGTGCGGAGTGGATAACGCATGTCTGTGGTCGATGTCCCGAGGATTCGCTAAGACCGCGGAAGAATACAAGGCGAAACTGGCGGCGGCCGACCAACCGCGAATGGGCGATCTTGATGGGCGTGGCAATCTGTCCGAAAAGCGGTTGGTGGAGTTTTGCGAGTACGCCATGCAAACCGGCATCGATCAGGCCAAATTCATGTCCCGGATGTTCGCACTCGACAACCTCAGATTCAGAGCCGAGCATTTTTTCCAGAAAGTACGTTTCGACCTCAAGCCCGAGTCCGCATACCTCTACATCCATGCTTTCAGTACTGGCGAGTTCGAGCGCATGGAAGCAAGCCGTCTCACCGGTCTCCCGGAGAGGACAGCGAGAGACGTGCTCAACGCGCTCGTCCTCGAAGGATTTCTAGTCTCGGATACCCCGCGAGGCAAGGTTCGAGTCGGCTTCCCTATGCATGCGCTTGGGTCGCTCTTGCCCAACCTCTATCCGGCGGGTGATCTGGACGTAAATCCACAAACGCCGAGACAGCGTGTCAAAGCGGCCAATGCCAATACCGCAGCGAGAAATTCGCTTGCTCGAAACATGAAGCTCAAGTAAACGAAACCCGACCTGCCGCCAGAGTATGCTGATGACCGAAACAGGCGTCAGGCAATGGCAGGGTCGGCGGTTGTCAGAACCACCCGTTGTCTGGAATATCGAGCCACCGGTGGGAGGTGCCAGGTGAAGATTCTTTGTGAACGCCAATCGGCGCCCGACGTTTGTGAACGCCAATCGGCGCCCGACGTGTTGCGCGGGTTGCTTCGTCAGATGGAGGCGGACCCGGAGGTCGCGTCGGTGCTGATTCTTGCGGCGGATGGAAATGGCTGGACGCCGGATTCCATAGACGAAATACTGAAGTCGTCCACCAAGCAGGTATTTGGCGGACTGTTCCCGCAAATTCTCCACGGGATGGAGCGCCTGGAACACGGGGTGGTAGCGGTAGGGCTGCCCGAAGCGGTGAAGCTGACCGTGATTGACGGTTTGTCCGACCCCGAGACGGATTTCGTCGATGCGATCGAGCTGGCCTTTCCCGATATCGGCGAGGGGGGAACCATGTTCGTGCTGGTGGACGGTTTCTCCCGCCGCATCAGCGCGCTCATCGATGCCTTGTTCGACACCTTCGGGCTCGGCATCAACTACCTTGGCGGTGGTGGCGGTTCGCTCAGCCTCGTGCAGAAGCCCTGCGTCATTACCCCGAGCGGCCTGAAGCGGGATGCGGCGCTGCTCGCGTACCTGGACAGACCCAGCGGAGTGGGCGTCGCCCATGGCTGGGGAGCCATCTCGACCGCGTTTCGGGTCACCGAGGCGAACAGCAATACCGTCATCAGCCTGGATTGGCGTCCCGCTTTCGAGGTCTATCGCGAGATAGTCGAGTCGCATTCGCAGCAGCGGTTCGGCGATGACAATTTCTTCGCCATCGCCAAGTCCTATCCCCTGGGCATCGCCAAGCTCGGCAACGAGGTCGTGGTGCGCGATCCGATCTTGGCGAATGGCAACCAACTGGTCTGCGTCGGGGAGGTGCCGGTCGGCGCATTCGTGCAGATCCTGCACGGCAACCGGGATACCCTGATGGCGGCCGCGGTCCATGCCCGGGAGAGTGCCCGGAGTTCATTCGGCGCCGGCAAACCCAGCCTCGAGCTTTTCGTGGATTGCATTTCGCGCGTCCTGTTCCTGGAGGACGATTTCGATCTGGAGATGAAGGCCGCCCGGATACCGGATCTGCCGATGGTCGGCGTCCTGAGCATCGGCGAGATTGCCAATAGCGGCCAGGACTACCTGGAGTTCTACAACAAGACCGCCGTGGTCGCGTTGCTGTAGCGATACATCATGGCCACGGAAAACTGGCTCCAGCGGGAGGTGCTCTACGAGATCGCCATGGCGATCGGCGGCGACCTCGATGAGCGCAGGATGCTCGACGGCTGCCTGCCGGTCATCTTGCGCCGGCTTGGCGGCACCGCGATCGGCGTAATCGAGGCGGGCGACTGGGCGGACGGCGCGGGAACGGCCGGGTACCGCGTGACGCACATGCTGCCGAGGAAAGCAGACTTCTCGGATGTGATCGGCCTGCTGCCGCGTTCGGATCGGGATACCACGCTTCCGGTGCCGCTGGCCTCGGTGGCGGACCGCCAGCACTACGCTTGGTGGCTGCCCGGCTTCGGCGCGTTGGTGCTGACCCATCGGCATTTGCCTCAGGACCTGGTTCATGAAATCGGGCAACTGGCCGCCAAACTGGCCAATGCGCTGATGGCGTGTCGACAGCATGCCGAACTCGAGGTATCACGCAGCGCCCTGGTGGCTTCGCGGACGCTCCTCCAGTCAGTCATAGACGCGGCGCCCGTGCGCATCTTCTGGAAGGACCGGGACTCGCGATACCTCGGGTGCAACCCGCTCTTCGCCAGGGATGCCGGGTGGTCCGAACCGGGCGAGGTCATCGGCAAGACGGATAGCGATTTTGGCTGGGCGCCGCAGGCGGAGCTCTACCGGGCCGATGACCGCGACGTCATGGCGTCGGGCAGCGGGAAGTTGAACTACGAGGAACCGCAGACCACGCCCGACGGGCGGACGATCTACCTGTGGACCTCAAAGGTACCCTTGCGCGACAGCCGCGGCGAGACCATCGGGGTGCTCGGCATCTACGACGACGTCACCGAGCGCAAGAACACGGCGATGGAGCTCGAGCTGTACCGGAACCGCCTCGAGCGCCTGGTCGAAGAGCGCACGCAGGAGCTGGTGATCGCCAAGGAACTGGCCGAGGCGGCCAATCGGGCCAAGACCACTTTCCTGGCCAACATGAGCCACGAACTGCGAACGCCGATGAATGGCGTCCTGGGGATGGTCGGATTGGCCAAGCGGTACATGACGGACCGCGCGGGGCTTGAGAAACTCGGCCATGCCGAAGCCTCGGCCAGGCGCCTGCTCGGAGTGCTCAACGAGATTCTCGATCTGTCCAGAATCGAGGCCGAGCGCCTCGTCATCGACAGCGTGCCACTCGAACTTGCCACGGTGCTGGATAGCCTCGATACGCTGCTGGGGCATCGTGCGAGCGAGAAAGGCTTGCTCCTGAAGTATGACCTCCCGTCCAAACTCGCGCGCCAGCCCTTCCTGGGCGACCCCCAACGGCTCGGACAGATTCTGATCAACCTCGTCGGCAACGCCATCAAGTTTTCCGAGCAAGGCGAGATCAGTGTCGCCGTTCAGGCCGTCGAGGAGGCTCCCGAAGGCATGCTGCTGCGTTTCGACGTGCGGGATAGCGGCATCGGTATCAGCATTGAGGACCAGCAACGACTCTTTACCGCTTTCGAGCAGGCGGACGGTTCCCTCACCCGCAAGTATGGCGGCACCGGACTCGGGCTCGCGATCAGCAAACGCCTGGCCAACATGATGGGGGGCGAGATGGGCGTGGACAGCAGCCCGGGCCGGGGCAGCACGTTCTGGTTTACGGCCAGACTGGCCAGGAACACGATTGCTCCTGAAGCGAGGGCCGCGGTTCATGCGCCCGAGTCGGCCTTGCGGACGCTTCATGACGAGTTCGCGGGGGCGCGCGTGCTGGTCGTCGAAGACGAGCCCGTGAATCGGGAGCTGACGCTGTTCCTTCTGGACGATGCGGGCCTTCGGGCCGACGTTGCCAATGACGGCGCCGAGGCGTTGGCGCTGGCGCGGCAACGTTCGTACGCGTTGATCCTGATGGACATGCAGATGCCCAACCTGAACGGGATCGACGCGACCAGGGCGATCCGTCGCGATTCCCTGAACCGGGACACACCGATCCTGGCCCTGACCGCCAACGCCTTCGATCATGATCGACAGGCCAGCCTGGATGCCGGCATGAACGATCACATCGCCAAGCCATTCGATCCGGACGTGCTTTTCGAGACCCTGTTGCGGTGGCTGGCCACACCACCGTAATTGGTGATGCGCTGGTCCGATGCCGTGGCGTGCGACAATGAAGCCATGAATCAACGACCGCAGACTCTCGGCGAGGAAATCGCCAACAGCGTCAGCCATGGTGTGGCGCTGCTGGCCGCCGTCGTCGGCACGCCCTTCCTGATCATCGCGGCGCGGGATTTCGGCGCGGCCAATGTGGTGGGTGCCAGCGTCTTCGCGGCAACCATGATTCTGCTGTATCTGACCTCGACGCTCTACCACGCCTTGCG
>JBGAQX010000022.1:0-49804 GCA_044220545.1 Rhodocyclaceae bacterium
CTGCTGGTGGGCGCCTCGACCACCATCGCCGAATTCATGCTGCCGCGCATCCTCGGCGAGTTCAAGTCGGCCTATCCCAGCGTGCGGCCGCGTCTGGTGGTGGCCAATTCGGAGACCATCGAGACCCGGGTGGCGGAACATACCTTGGATATCGGCTTCATCGAGTCACCATCGCATCAGCCGAACCTGGAGACGGAGAGTTGCTGCGGCGACGAACTGCAGGTGATCTGTAGTCCGAAATTCGCGCTGGCAAAGTTCAAGGAACTCACCCCGCAACAATTGACCGAATACCCCTACATTTCCCGCGAGCCCGGTTCGGGCACCCGCGAGTTCACCGACACCTATTTGCGCAAGGCCGGAATCAGCATCGAGCAGATGCAACTGGTCATGGAACTGGGCAGCCCGATTGCGCTCAACGGCGTGGTCGAGACGGGGCTCGGTTTCGCCATCGCCTCCAGCGGCTCGGTACGCAAGTCGCAGCGCCTGGGCGACCTGATCGCCATTCCGCTCAAGCCCCGCCTGATCCGCACGTTGTCCATGGTCTATCCGAAAGAGAAGTTCCGCTCCCGGCTGGTGACCACCTTCGTCGACTTCGCCTCCAGCAAGCTCAAGGAGTTGTCGGGCAAGTAAGCGCTTGTGAGAAACTGGCGGGCATGACTCGCACATACTCCCAAGCCGATTCTTCCGGTATCGCCAGCGTCCGCCCGATTCGGGCGCGGTTCGACGCGGCGGCGCTGCGCCACAACCACGCCATGGCGCGCCAGCTCGCCGGCTCCGCCCGGCTTTGGAGCGTCGTCAAGGCCAACGCCTATGGCCACGGCCTGATGCGCGCGGTGAACGCGCTGGCGGAGGTGGCGGACGGCTTCGCGCTCATCGAACTGGAAAGCGCCATCGCTCTGCGCGAGGCCGGTATCCACCAGCCGATCCTGATGCTGGAAGGTTTCTACGCCGCCGAGGAACTGCCGCTGTTCGCCGAGTACGGTCTGACCACGGTGCTGCACAGCCTGGCGCAGGTGGCGGCCTTCCGCAACGTGGCATTGCCGGTGCGCCTGCCGGTCTACCTCAAACTCAATTCGGGCATGAACCGGCTCGGCCTCTCGGCACCTGAACTCGACGAGGCGCTGAAGATGCTGGCGACCTCGGGCTGCGCGGGGAAGATCACCCTGATGACCCACTTCGCCGATGCCGACGGCGAGCGCGGCGTGGCCGACCAGTTGGCCCGTTTCTCGGCCATGCGTGGCGACCGGTCGCTGCCGGTCTCGCTGGCCAATTCGGCGGCGCTGCTCCGTTTCCCGGAAGCGATTGGCGACTGGGCGCGGCCCGGCATCATGCTCTATGGCGGCTCGCCGTTCCCCGACCGGCAAAGCGCGGCGGCGCTCGACTTGCAGCCGGTGATGACCCTGGAGAGCGAGTTGATCGCGGTGCGGGAGATCGCGGCGGGCGAACATGTCGGCTACGGTTGCACCTTCACCGCCGAACGGCCCATGCGCATCGGCGTTGTCGCCTGCGGCTATGCCGACGGCTATCCGCGCCACGCCGGCACCGGCACGCCCGTGCTGGTGGCCGGACGACGCAGCCGCACGCTGGGTCGCGTCTCGATGGACAAGATCTGTGTCGATCTCGACGGAATTGCCGATGCGGGAGTCGGCACGCCGGTGACGCTCTGGGGCGCGGGGCTGTCGGCCGACGAGGTGGCGCTGGCGGCCGGTACCGTCAGCTACGAATTGTTCTGCGCCGTGGCGGCGCGGGTGCCTTTTCTCGCTTGCTGATGGCGGAGAACGAAGAGGTTCGGGTCAAGGCCAAGCAAAGGCTGGCCGCCTGGCTAGGCCAGCGCTTTTTCGTGCGCTTTCACTTGTCGCTGATCCTCGGCTTTTCCCTGGCCGTGGGCCTGCTGACCACCAAGGGTTTCCTGGCGCTCGGCCTCGAAACCATGCACTGGCGCTGGCCCTTGGCGCTGGTTGCCGCGTACCTGGCGTTCCTTTTGGGCGTACGTGTCTGGTTGGCCTACGTCGGCATTGGCCGCTATCTGGACAATGGCTCGAGCCGGGTGGGCGACGTTCTCGATGTCGTTGACGGTAGCGGCGGTGGGGGATCGGGCTCGAGCGGCGGCGGCTCGCTGGGCGGCAAGGGTGGCGGTTTCAGTCCCGGCGGCGGCCGCTTTGGCGGCGGCGGTGCCAGCGGCAATTTCGCTTCGGCGGCGGATGCCCGGCCGAACGTGTCGATGCCGCTGATCGGCGATGCGGGCTCGTCATCGGGCGGTACTGGTTCGACGGGCGACTCGGGATTGGGCAAGTTGTTCGATGGCGGCGGTGGGGGTGGTGACGACGGCATCCTCGTCGTGCTGTTGATCGCCGCCTTGTTGGCGGTCATCTTCGGCGCCGGAATTTATCTGATCTGGCAAGCGCCGGCGATGCTGGCCGAGGCCGCCTTCGAGGGCGCGCTGGCGGGGGGCCTGGTGAAAAGCGTCCGGCGCGTCGATGACCCGGGCTGGGTGGGCGGCGCCGTGCGCGCCAGCGCGGTGCCGTTCGTGGTGATCTTCGCCTGCGCCATGACCATCGCCGGCCTCGCCGAGCACTACGCGCCCGAGGCGCGCACGTTGGCCGAGGCCATCCATATACTGCTGCAATGATGGCCAAGACCAAGAGTATCTACACCTGCACCGAATGCGGCGCCAGCAATCCGAAATGGCAGGGCCAGTGCCCCGGTTGCGGGCAATGGAACACGCTGGTCGAGACGGTCGCCGAAGCGGCGGCAAGCGCTACCAATCGCTACGCGGGCCTCGCCGGCGGTGGTCAGTTGCAGGATCTCTCCGCCATTCGGCCGCGCGAGGAGCCGCGCCAGCCGACCGGCATCGAGGAATTCGACCGCGTGCTGGGCGGCGGCCTGGTGCCCGGTGGCGTGGTGTTGATCGGCGGCGACCCGGGCATCGGCAAGAGCACTCTGCTGCTACAGGCGCTGGCGCGTCTGACCGAAGCCGGCCAACCGGTGCTCTATGTCTCCGGCGAGGAGTCTGCCGAACAGGTGGCGCTGCGCGCCCGGCGCCTGCAACTGGAAACTCGTGGCTTGCGCCTGCTGCCAGAGATCGGCCTGGAAAAGATCCTCGCCACCCTGCAAAGGGAAAAACCGCTGGTGGCGGTGATCGACTCGATCCAGACCTTGTACTCCGAGGCGCTGCAATCGGCGCCCGGCTCGGTCGCCCAGGTGCGCGAGTGCGCCGCCCAGCTCACCCGGCTGGCCAAGCAGAGCGGCATCTGCGTCATCCTGGTTGGCCATGTCACCAAGGAAGGCGCGCTGGCCGGGCCGCGCGTGCTGGAGCACATCGTCGACACCGTGCTCTATTTCGAGGGCGACACCCATTCCAGCTTCCGCCTGGTGCGCGCCGTCAAGAACCGCTACGGCGCCGTCAACGAACTTGGTGTCTTCGCCATGACCGACAAGGGTCTGCGCGGTGTCTCCAATCCGTCGGCGCTGTTTCTCTCGCAGCACGCCCAGGAAGTCTCCGGTTCCTGCGTGATGGTGACCCAGGAGGGCACCCGGCCGCTGCTGGTGGAAGTCCAGGCGCTGGTCGACGCGGCCCATTCGCCCAGCCCGCGCCGGCTCACCGTCGGTCTCGATCCGCAGCGCCTCGCCATGCTGCTGGCGGTGCTGCATCGTCACGCCGGCATTGTCTGCTTCGATCAGGATGTCTTTGTCAACGCCGTCGGTGGCGTGCGCATCCAGGAGCCGGCGGCCGATCTGGCCGTGTTGCTGGCCATCGTGTCGTCCCTGAACAACCGGCCCCTGCCGGCCAAACTGGTCGCCTTCGGCGAAGTCGGCCTGGCCGGCGAAATCCGCCCCGCGCCGCGCGGCCAGGAACGCCTCAAGGAAGCCGCCAAGCTCGGCTTCACCCACGCCCTGGTACCCAAGGCCAACGCCCCCAAGCAGGCGATCAAGGGCATCGAGGTGATCGCGCTGGAGAGGGTTGAACAGGCGATCGGGGCGCTGCGGGAGTTGTGAACGGTACCCTCGGTACGGGCCAAAGCGACGGACGGACCTTGCGGGGCTTGCCGGTATAATGCGGCCTCCCGGTTGCCGCGAGGGCGGCGGGGCCTTCCCAACCCCATGATTTTTCAAGCGTGCGTCTAGTCAAACTGAAAATATCCGGCTTCAAGTCGTTCGTCGAGCCGACCACGGTGTTGTTTCCTGGCCAACTGGCCGGCGTTGTCGGTCCGAACGGTTGCGGCAAGTCGAACATCATCGATGCCGTCCGCTGGGTGTTGGGCGAGTCCAAGGCCTCGGAACTCCGTGGCGAGTCGATCCAGGACGTGATCTTCAAGGGTTCGGGCCACCGCAAGGAGGTCAGCCGGGCCAGCGTCGAGTTGTTCTTCGACAACCAGCTCGGCCGCGCCGCCGGCCAGTGGTCGCAGTATGCCGAGATCACCGTCAAGCGCCTGCTCGACCGGGAAGGCAATTCCAGCTATTACATCAACAACCTGCACGTTCGCCGGCGGGACGTGATCGACCTGTTCCTCGGCACGGGCCTCGGGCCGCGTGCCTACGCCATCATCGGTCAGGGCATGATCTCGCGCATCGTCGAGGCCAAGCCGGAGGACCTGCGCTTTTTCCTCGAAGAGGCGGCGGGCGTCACCAAGTACAAGGAGCGGCGGCGCGAAACCGAACACCGGCTGGAGGACGCCAAGGAAAATCTGGCCCGCGTCGACGACATCCGCAACGAGCTGGACGGCCAGATCGGCCGGCTGGAAGTCCAGGCCGAGGTCGCCCGCCAATATCGGGAACTGCACGGCCAACTGGCGCGCCGGCAGAGCCTGCTCTGGCTGAAGAAGCGCAACGACGCCCGGTCGGAGGCCGAGCGCCACGGCCGCGAGGTGGAAAAGGCGGCCAACCGCGTCGAGGCGGAGACCGCCCAGTTGCGCGAAGTCGAGGCCCGCGTCGAACAGGCGCGGGAGGCGCATTTCGCCGCCTCGGACACCCTGCACGCGGTGCAGGCCGAGATGTACGCCGCCAACGCGGAAGTCAAGCGCCTCGAGTCCGAGATCCATCACATCGTCGAATCACGCCTGCGCCTGGAGACGCGCCTGGCTCAACTCGATGTCGAGCACCGGCACTGGTCCGGCGAGACACGGCGGGTGGAGGAAGAAGATTTCCGCTGGCGCTCCCTGCTGGAGAACTCCCGCGAGCGCGCCGAGACGGCCCTGGCGCGCCACGAGGCCGCGGCGGAACGTCTGCCCGAAGCCGAAGCCGAGGTGCAGGCGGCCGGCACCCAGGTGGCCGAGGCCCGCCGGGGCTTGAACGAGGCCGAACAGGGCTTGCGGCTTGCCGAGGCCGATCGCGGCCATGCCGTGCGCGCCATCGAGAACTTCACCGGCCGGCGCGCGCGCCTGGAGCAGGAAAAGGCCGCGCTGACGCAGCCCGATCCGGTGCAATTGGCCGCCGCCCAGGAGACCGAGGCGCGCGCCGAAGAGGAACTTGCCGCGCGGCAGGACCGGGTGGCCGAGTTGCAAGCCCTGCTGCCCGGCCTGGACGGCGCCTTGCGCGCCGCCCGCGAGCGGCTGGCCGCCGCGCACCGGCAGGCGACCGAGGCACGCGCCCGTCGCGATGCGCTGGTGCAACTGCAAAGCCGCGTTCAGCAAAGCGGCGAGATCGGCGACTGGCTGAAGGCGCATGGCCTGGCCGATGCCCAGCCGCTGTGGCGCGGCATCCAGGTCGAGGCCGGCTGGGAGACCGCGGTGGAAGCGGTGCTGCGCGAGCGCCTGTCGGCGCTGGCCGGCGATCGGGAGCTGGCGCGCCAGGCGCTGGCCGCGCCGCCGCCGGCCACCCTGTCGTTCGGTTTGCTCGACAGCCCGTCCCGCCAAACAGTCGGCGCGGGATCGCTGCGTGCCAAGGTGCGCTGCGACGATGCCCGCTGGTCGGCGGTGCTCGACGAGTGGCTGGCCGGTATCCAGGCGGCCGAGGAGCTGTCCAGTTTGTCCGGCCAGTTGCCGGCGGCCGGCGAAAGCTGGGTCAACCGTGCCGGGCATCTGTTGACGGCCCATGGCCTGACGCTCTACGTGCCGGATGCGCGCACTCACGGCGTCATCGAGCGGCAGCGCGAGATCGAGGAACTGTCGGCGGTCATCGAGGCGCGCGAGCTGGAAGAGGAAGGCTCCCGCGAGGCCCAGGGCCATGCCGAGCAGCGGCTGGCCGAAAACCAGGAACAACTGGCGGCCGGCCGCCGGGCCACGCAGGAGCTTCAGCAACGCCTGCACGCGGCCCATGTCGAGGCGCTCAAGCTGGCCCAGATTCAGGCGCGCTACGACGAGCGCGCCGGCCAGATCGCCCGTGACCTCGAAGACATCATCCGCGGCGAGGAGAACGAGCGCGCCGAGCTGGCCCGCGCCGAAGGCGAGGCCAACGGCTGTCGTGAGCAACTGGACGCCGTGCGCGCCCGCCTGGAAGCCGCCCTCGAGGCACAACGGCTGAAGGATACGGCGCTGCGCGAGGCGCGCGCCCTGGAGCATCAGTTGTCCCGCGAAGCGCAGGAGGCGGGGTTTTCGGAGCGCGAATGCCGCTCCAAGCTGGAAGACAACGCCCGGGCCGCCGAGACGGCGCGGGTGCAACTGGAGCGCGTCAAGGGCGACACCGACCTGGCAACGGCCGAACTGGCCGGCATCAGCGACCTCGTGTTGCAGGAGCAACTGCAATCGGCGCTCGATTCGCGCCAGGGCCGGGAAGGGCTGCTGGCCGAGCGGCGCAATGCGCTGGAGGGCGCGGCGGCCGAGCTGCGCGGTCTCGAAGAGCAGCGCCTCAAGCTCGAGCAGGGCCTGCAACCGGCGCGCGACAAGATCAACGACTGGAAGTTGAAGCAGCAGGCGGCCGAGCTCAATGCCGAACAGTTCCAGCAGCGGCTGGTCGAGGTCGGCGTGGCCAGCCCCGAGGACGAAGCCGGTCTGGCGGCGGAACTGACGCCGGGCCTGAAGGAAAGCGCGCTGGCCGGCGACATCGCCCGCTTCGGCGCGGAGATCGAGGCCCTGGGGCCGGTGAACCTCGCCGCGCTGGAAGAACTGGCCGTCGCCACGGAGCGCAAGGGCTTCCTCGACGCCCAGTGGGAAGACCTGACCACGGCCATCAATACGCTGGAAGACGCCATCCGCCGCATCGACCGGGAAACCCGCGAGCAGTTGCAGGAGACCTACGACACGGTCAATCGCCACTTCGGCGAGTTGTTCCCGCAACTGTTCGGCGGCGGCGAGGCCAGGCTGATCCTGACCGGCGAGGAAATTCTGGACGCCGGCATTCAGATCATGGCCCAGCCGCCGGGCAAGAAGAATTCCACCATCCACCTGCTGTCGGGCGGCGAGAAGGCCTTGACCGCGATCGCCCTGGTGTTTGCGATGTTCCAGTTGAACCCGGCGCCGTTCTGCATGCTCGACGAGGTGGACGCGCCGCTCGACGACAGCAATACCGAACGCTTCTGCGGCATGGTCAAGCGCATGTCGTCGCATACCCAGTTTGTCTTCATCACCCACAACAAGATCGCCATGGAAATGGCCCAGCAACTGATCGGCGTCACCATGCAGGAGCAGGGCGTTTCGCGCGTGGTCGAGGTGGATATGGAAGAAGCCCTGCGCATGACCGAAAGAGAGGCAGCATGAGTGACCTGCAAATCGCCTTGATCGCCGCCGGGATAGCTGTTGTGGCGGGTGTCTGGGGCTACAACAAGTGGCTGGAGCGGCGGCATCGCCAGTTGGCCGAAAAAATCTTTCGCGGCGAACAGCCCGATGTCCTGCTGGGTACGGAAGAGGCGCCCGAGCTCAGGTCGCCCGCGGTGGTCGAGTTGGAGGAGCCGGTGGTCGAGCGCATCGAACCCTCCGAACGCCAGGAACCGACCGAGCGCCTCGAACCGGTGGTGACGCCGACGCTCGACGAGGCTGCCGTCCCGCCCGCGGTGGTCGGTGAAGACGCGCCCCTGCCGCTGCCGGCGCTGCCGCCGGAACTGGCCGACGACATCGCCGATTGCCTGGTCCGCCTGGACTTCGTCGAGCCGGTGTCGGCGCCCGGCCTGTGGGCCAGCCAGTCGCGCTGGTCCGGGCATGTCGACAAGAAGATGTCATGGCTCGGCTTCAACGAGGCTGCCGGCCAATGGCAGGCGCTGAGCGCCCACGACGCGGGCCGCTACCTGGTGATTGTCGCCGCGCTGCAACTGGCCGACCGACGCGGCGCCGTTTCGGACTCGGCGCTGTCGGCATTCCTCGATGGCGCGCGCGATATCGCGGCGCAATGCGCCGGCATCGTCGACCTGCCCGGGCACGATGATGTCCTGATGCACGCGCGCGGCCTGGACGAGTTCTGCGCCGGCGTGGACCTGCAACTGGGCGTCAATATCGTCTCGACGCCGGCCGCGCCGTTCGCCGGCACCAAGCTGCGTGGGCTCGCGGAAGCGGCCGGGCTCCAGTTGCAAGGGGACGGTTGTTTCCACGCCCTCGATGATGGCGGTCGCACCCGCTTCAAGCTCGGCAACGTCGGCGCCGAGCGTTTCGAGGCGGAATCGATGAAGTCGCTGGCGACGCATGGCGTGACGCTGACGCTTGACGTGCCGCGCGTCGCCGACGGCCCGGCGGTGTTCGACGCCCTGCTGGTGGTGGCCCGGCAACTGACTCGCGGGCTGGACGGTGCGCTGGTGGACGGCCAGGGTCATCCGCTGTCGGCCGAGATGATTGCCGCCATCCGTGCCAAGGTCGGCGAACTGCAACAGAAGATGGCGTTGCACCAGATTCTTGCCGGCAGCGTGCGCGCCCAGCGCCTGTTCTCCTGACATGCCCGTGGCGGACGCGACAAGGGAACGCGCCGCGTTCCTGCGTGGCGAAATCGAGCGCCACAACCATGCCTACTATGTCCTCGACGCGCCGACCATCCCCGATGCCGAGTACGACAAGCTGTTCCGGGAATTGCAGGGCCTGGAGACCGAACACCCGGAACTGCTGACGGCCGATTCGCCGACCCAGCGCGTCGGTGGCCAGCCCCTGGCGGGTTTTGCGCCGGTGCGCCATGCGGTACCGATGCTCTCGATCAGAACCGAGACCGATACCGGGCCCGACGGCGCCCGGGCATTCGATACCCGCGTGCGCCGCGCGCTTGATCTGGACGCCGCCGCGCCGGCCCTCCAGTACGCCGCCGAACTGAAGTTCGATGGACTGGCCATCAATCTTCGCTACGAGAACGGCTTGCTTGTGCGCGCAGCCACCCGGGGCGACGGCGAAACCGGCGAGGACGTTACGCGGAACATCCGCACGGTCCGCAAGATTCCGTTGCGCCTGGTGGGCCAAGCGCCAGCGGTGCTGGAAGTGCGTGGCGAGGTGTTCATGAGCCGGCCGGACTTCGAACGCTACAACGAGCGCCAGCGGCTCGCCGGGCGGCCCACCCTGGTCAATCCGCGCAACGGCGCGGCCGGCAGCGTGCGCCAGTTGGACCCCAGGCTGGCCGCGGAGCGGCCCTTGTCCTTCTTTGCCTATGGCCTGGGGGAGAACCTCGGCTGGTCTCTCCCGGCAACCCACAACGGCGTGCTCGATGCCCTGGCCCGGCTGGGTATTCCCGTCTGCGAACACCGCTGCGTGGCGCGTGGCGCCGATGCTCTGATGGCGTTTCACGACCGGATCCTCGGCATGCGCGACGCGCTGCCTTTCGACATCGACGGCGTGGTCTACAAGGTCGATGACCTCGCCCTTCAGCAGGAGTTGGGCTTCGTCAGCCGCGAGCCGCGCTGGGCGGTGGCCCACAAGTACCCGCCACAGGAGGCACTGACCACCGTCGAGGCGATCGAGGTACAGGTCGGCCGAACCGGCGCGCTGACGCCGGTGGCCCGGCTCGCCCCGGTGTTCGTCGGTGGTGTGACCGTGACCAACGCCACCTTGCACAACGAGGACGAGGTCCGGCGCAAGGACGTGCGCATCGGCGACACGGTGATCGTCCGGCGTGCCGGGGACGTCATTCCGGAAGTGGCGGGGGTGCTGACCGAACGGCGCCCCGTCCCGGCGCCGGAATTCGTCATGCCGAAGACCTGCCCGGTCTGCGGTTCGGCCGTGGGGCGGCCGGTGGACGAGGCGGTTGCCCGTTGCACGGGCGGTCTCTACTGCCCGGCCCAGCGCAAGCAGGCCTTGCTGCACTTCGCCGGTCGCCGGGCCATGGATATCGAGGGGCTGGGTGAGAAGCTGGTCGAGCAACTCGTCGACGGCCAGCTCGTCAGAACGCCGGCCGATATCTACGGCCTGCGACTGGACCAGGTGGCGACCCTCGAACGCATGGCCGAGAAGTCCGCCGCCAACCTGTTGGCCGCCATCGAGAAGAGCAAGGCGACCACTCTGGCGCGCTTCATCTTCGCGCTGGGCATTCGCAATGTCGGCGAGACCACCGCCAAGGATCTGGCCCGCCATTTCGGCGATCTGGATGCCTTGCTGGCCGCCGACGAGACACGGCTGCAAGAGGTGCCCGATATCGGCCCCATCGTGGCGGCCTCGCTGGTGCGGTTCTTCGCCGAGCCGCATAATCGCGAGGTGATCGGCCAATTGCGCGCCGCCGGCATCCATTGGCCGGCCGGCGAGCCGGCGGCGATGGTCGCCGCGGCAATCGCCGGCAAGACCTTCGTGCTCACCGGCACGCTGCCGACCCTGACGCGCGACGAGGCCAAGGCCTTGATCGAGGCAAGGGGCGGCAAGGTGAGCGGTTCGGTCTCGAAAAAGACCGATTTCGTCGTGGCGGGCGGTGAGGCCGGCTCGAAACTAGACAAGGCGCGCGAGTTGGGCGTCATAATTCTGGATCAGACCCAGTTGATGGAGTTGTTGCAGTCATGAATAAAGTCACCAAGGCCGTATTTCCCGTCGCGGGCATGGGCACCCGCTTTCTGCCGGCGACCAAGGCCAGCCCGAAGGAAATGATGCCCATCGTCGACAAGCCCTTGATCCAGTATGCGGTCGAAGAGGCGGTGGCTGCCGGCATCACCGACATGATCTTCGTCACCGGCCGCTCCAAGCGCGCCATCGAGGATCACTTCGACAAGGCCTACGAGCTGGAAAGCGAACTGGAGGCGCGCGGCAAGACCGAGATTCTGGAGTTCGTGCGCAACATGCTGCCGAAGAACATCAACTGTATCTACATTCGCCAGGCCGAGGCGCTCGGGCTCGGCCACGCGGTGCTGTGCGCCAAGCCGGTGGTCGGCGACGAGCCGTTCGCGGTGCTGTTGGCCGACGACCTGCTCGACGGTGATCCGCCGGTGATGAAGCAGATGGTCGATGCCTTCAACTACTACCATTGCTCGGTGCTTGGCGTGCAGGATGTGCCCCGCGCCGACACGCGCAGCTACGGCATCGTCGCTTCCCGGCCGCTGGCCGACCGGGTAGAGCAGATATCGGCCATCGTCGAGAAGCCGAAGCCCGAGGAAGCGCCGTCGACGCTCGCCGTGGTCGGCCGCTACGTGCTGACGCCGCGCATCTTCCATCATCTGGAAAGTGTCCAGCCGGGCTCGGGCGGAGAAATCCAGCTCACCGATGGCATCGCCTCGTTGATGCGGGAACAGCAGATCCTGGCCTACCGCTACGAGGGTATCCGCTACGATTGCGGCTCCAAACTTGGCTACCTGCAAGCCACGGTCGAACTGGGCATGCGGCACGCGGAAGTGGGCGAGGCGTTCGCCGACTACCTGAAGAATCGCGCGCCCGAATGACCCCGGCCGAAGCTTGGCGGATTCTCGCCGAGGCCGAATTGATCCATTCCGCGCAGGCGGTGAGCCTGGCGATCGACCGCCTGGCCGGTGAAATCACGGCCCGCCTTCGGGAGGCCGATCCGCTGGTGCTGACGGTGATGGGTGGCGCGGTCGTGTTCGCCGGCCAGTTGCTGCCGAAGCTGGCCTTTCCGCTGGCCTGCGACTATGTTCATGCCACCCGCTATGGCAATGCCACCGCCGGGGGCGAGATGGAGTGGGTGGCGGACGCCCGAACACCGGTACGGGACAGGACGGTGCTGCTGCTTGACGACATTCTCGACGAAGGCATCACACTGGCGGCGATCAAGGGGCGTCTGCTCGATCAAGGCGCCGGAGAATGTCTGGTGGCCGTGCTATCGGAGAAGGAGTTGGGGCGCGATAAGCCGATCCAGGCCGATTTCGTTGGCCTGCGTTTGCCCAATCGTTATGTATTCGGTTGCGGTATGGATGTGCGGGGTGCCTGGCGCAACCTGCCGGCGATCCATGCGCTAAAGGGCTCTTAGCCTCTCACTTCGACTCGCCGACTGGTGCGTTTGACGAGGCCGCTGCCCTGGTCGAAATGAACGTGAAAGTGGGCTTCCTCGTTAGGCGTGGTCCCGGTAACGCGCCAGTCCCAGACCTCTTCGTTCGAGTTTCGGTAAGGGGTTGCCGAGCCGGCCTTGCCAAGCAGGCGACGAACTTCGTCGCGATCCATGCCCGCCGTGACCCTGGCCAGGTTCGCCTCGGTGAGCACCTGCTCGATCTTCTGCAGGACCTGGTCAGTGCCGATGGTCATCATGAAGCACTCGGTGCCGTTGGGCTGCCGGTTGTATTCGTAGGTGACCGAGCCATCCGGATTGCGGTGCTCGGCGAGCGGCAGACCCATGCGCACACGAACTTCGGCGGCGGTCGATACTCCGGGTTTCAGCTCCTGCAGGTTGAGGGCGTCGCAGGCGGGAAGCACGGCGGCGCCAAGGGTGGCGGCGGCCGCGGCGAGCCAGGTCGGGGTTCTCATCGGCGACTCCTGTCGAAGAATGGACTGGGATGGGCGGTATTCAAGCATGGATCGATCACGTTCGGCATAATGCGCCCATCCAGCGCCCAGAGACGCAATGTCGAACCCCACCGAACAGGACGGAACAGCCCATCAGCGCGGCTTGCTGATCGCCATTCTCGAAGGCATGCTCGGCAGCGAGAGCGAGCTCGTGGTCGATGTCCTGCTGCCCAAGCTTTCGTGGCGGCATCTCCTGGCCGGCGACATCCTGTTCCGCCAGGGCGATTCGGGCGACGAACTGTATCTGGTCGTCAGCGGCCGCCTGCGCGCCACGGTGGCTGGCCCGGGCGGCGAGGCGGCGACGGTCGGCGAAATCATGCGCGGCGAAAGTGTCGGCGAGATGGCCTTGCTGACCGGCGAGGCGCGCAGCGCCAGCATCGTCGCGATCCGGGACAGTCTGCTGGCCTGTCTGTCGCGCGCCGCCTACGAGGACATCGTTCGCCTGCATCCGCATTTGGCGATGAGCCTGACGCGACTGATCATCGAGCGGCTGAAGATCGCCATCAGTCCGCGGACGAATGTCGCCCGGCCGGTGAATATCTGCCTGCTGGCCATTTCCGACGGCATCGACGCGGTGACACTGGGGCATGCGCTGGCCCGCAAGTTGTCCTACGGCAACCGCGTACTGGTCGTCGCCCGCGACATGGCGGAAGGCGATCGCGGGCTGAGCGCCGAGCAGTACCAGCAACTGACCCGCTGGCTGGACGAGGTCGAATCGAATCACGAGTTCCTGATCTTCGTCGCCGAACCGCGGCCCAGCGACTGGACGCGCCGCTGCCTCCGCGCCGCCGACCAGGTGGTCTTGCTGGCCAATGCCGACCGGCCGGTGGCACCGCATCCCGTCGAGGCGTGCCTGGAGCCGGCGGCGGATGGCGCGGCGGCGCGGCGGACCCTGGTGCTGCTGCATGAGGAAAACGAACGGATGCCGAAGGGCACCCGGGAATGGCTGGCACGCCATCCGGTCGAGGCGCACCTGCACATTCGGCCGACACTGGATCGGGACATTGCCCGGCTCGCCCGCACTCTGAGCGGCACCGCCATCGGGCTGGTGCTCTCCGGCGGTGGCGCGCGCGGCTTCGCGCACCTGGGCGTGCTCAAGGCGCTCGACGAATTCGGCGCGCAGGTGGACGAGATCGGCGGCGCCAGTATCGGCGCCGTCATGGGCGCCTATTGCGCCTTCGACATGCCGGTGGCCGACATGATCGACCAGGCGCGCCGCGCCTTCGCCCGCGGGCCGACCGGCGACTACAACCTGATCCCGATGTTGTCACTGATTGGCGGCCGGCGCCTCAAGCGGGTGATCGACGATGCCGTGGTGGCGGCTACCGGCCGCGACGGCGATATCGAAGACACCTGGAAGAGCCTGTTCTGCGTCGTCTCGAACTACACGCGCGCGGCCGAAGTGTCCGCGACGCGCGGCAACCTCGCCAAGTGGCTGCGCACCAGCGTCTCCATTCCCGGGGTGCTGCCACTGGTGCCGCACGACGGCGAGCTGCTGGGCGATGGCGGCTCGTTCAACAACTTCCCGACCGACATCATGGTTCGCGGCGGCACGGGCTATGTGATCGGCAGCGACCTGATGCAGAAGGGCTTTCAGGTCCTCGATATCGAAGAGATGCCGGACAACTGGCGTCTCGTGATGGACCGGCTGCGGCCGCGCCGCATGCGCCACTACCATGTTCCCGGGATGACGGCGACGCTGGTCAGCGCCATCATGCTGGTCAGCCAGGCGCGCCAGCGCGAGGCGCGCCAGCAGGCCGATCTGTGCTTCACGGCGGCCCTCGAGGGCATCGGCATGCTCGACTGGGGCAAGTTCGACACCATTGTCGAGCTGGGCTACCGCCACGCCTGCAAGGTGCTGGAGAAGCTGCCGTCCGGCGACGCGGCGCGCATCCGCGGCGCCAGCGTGCCGGCGCGCGGCGTGATCGCCCGTCCCAATTGGGACGAGTTCAGCGACGGCCTTCAGCCGTAGACCTTGCACATCAGCGGGCTGACCGTCGGGTGGCTGAAATGGCCGATGGCCGACAGGATGGCGGCGGCGATCGCGAGCCGCCAAACCCATCGAACCAGTCGATCAGGCAACTTCCTCACGTCCGGCGCGCTTGCGCTCGTGGGCCTTGAGGAAGCGTTTGCGCAGGCGGATCGACTTCGGCGTGATCTCCACCAGTTCGTCGTCGGCGATGAACTCGACGGCCGATTCGAGGGTGATCTGGATCGGCGGCACCAGGCGTACGGCTTCGTCGGTGCCGGAGGCGCGCACGTTGGTCAGTTGCTTGCCCTTGATCGGATTGACGACCAGGTCGTTGTCGCGGCTGTGGATGCCGATGATGATGCCCTCGTAGAGCGGATCGCCGGGGCTGACGAACATTCGGCCGCGATCCTGCAACTTCCAGAGCGCGTAGGCGACGGCGGGGCCGTCCTCGGCGGAGATCAGTACGCCGTTGCGGCGTTCGGCCATGGTGCCGGCCATCGGGCCGTAGTCGTCGAAGACGTGGCTGGCCATGCCGGTGCCGCGCGTCAGGGTCAGGAACTCGCCCTGGAAGCCGATCAGCCCGCGAGCGGGGATCCGGTAGTCGAGGCGGACGCGGCCCTTGCCGTCCGGCTGCATGTCCTGGAGGTCGCCGCGCCGGCGGCCGAGTTCTTCCATGACGCCGCCCTGGTGGGTTTCTTCGACGTCCACGGTCAGCATTTCGTAGGGTTCCTGCTTCTCGCCGTCGATGTCCTTGAACAGCACGCGCGGTCGCGACACGGCCAGCTCGTAGCCCTCGCGGCGCATGTTCTCCAGCAGGATGGTGAGGTGCAGTTCGCCGCGCCCGGAGACCTCGAAGATATCGGCATCGGCGGTATCGACGACGCGCAGGGCGACGTTGGAGAGCAGTTCCTTCTGGAGCCGGTCGCGGAGTTGGCGGCTGGTGACGAACTTGCCTTCCTTGCCGGCCAGCGGTGACGTATTGACCTGGAAGTTCATGGTCAGTGTCGGTTCGTCGACCGCGATGGGCGTCATGCCGACCGGGTTGTCGAGCGCGCACAGGGTCACGCCGATGCCGACCTGCTCGATACCGGTGACCAGGACGATGTCGCCGGCCTCGGCATCCTGGGCCTGCTGGCGTTCCAGGCCCTGGAAAGTCAGCACCTGGCCGATCTTGGCCCGGCCGAGTTGATCGTCGCCATACATCACCGCCACTTCCTGGCCGGGCTGGATGTGGCCCTTCTTGATGCGGCCGATGCCGATGCGGCCGACGTAGGAGTTGTAGTCGAGCGAGCAGATCTGCAATTGCAGCGGCGCCTCGGAGTCGACGTCGGGCGGCGGTACGTGGCGCAGGATGGCCTCGTAGAGCGGCCGCATGTCGGTGCCTGGCGTCTGCGCGTCCAGCATGGCGTAGCCATTGAGGGCGGAGGCGTAAACCACCGGGAAGTCGAGCTGTTCTTCGGTGGCGCCGAGCTTGTCGAACAGATCGAAGGTATGGTTGATGACCCAGTCCGGCCGGGATCCCGGCCGGTCGATCTTGTTGATGACGACGATTGGCTTGAGGCCCAGCGCCAGCGCCTTGCGGGTGACGAAGCGGGTTTGCGGCATCGGGCCTTCGACGGCATCGACCAGCAGCAGCACGCCGTCCACCATCGACAGGACGCGCTCCACTTCGCCGCCAAAGTCGGCGTGGCCGGGTGTGTCCACGATATTGATGTGGGTGCCTTCGAAGTCGATGGCGCAGTTCTTGGCCAGGATGGTGATGCCGCGTTCCTTCTCCAGGTCGTTCGAGTCCATGACCCGTTCGGTCATCTGCTGGTGGGCGGCGAAGGTGCCCGACTGACGGAGCAACTGGTCGACGAGGGTCGTCTTGCCGTGGTCGACGTGGGCGATGATGGCGATGTTTCTGAGCGGGCGGGACATGGGCGAAAGCCGGGGTGGGCAGGCAGCAAAAGGGGGCGCATTCTAACACGGCGGGGACCCTCGGCATGCTAGAATTTTGCGAAATTTTCGAGGAATTTCACATGCTTGCAGTAATCGGTGGCAGCGGCATGACCCAGTTGGCCAACCTGGAAGTCACCCGGCGCGAGGTAATTCGCACGCCCTTCGGCGAGCCTTCCGGCGCGTTGACTTTCGGCCGTATCGGCTGCCAGGAGGTGGTGTTTCTCGCCCGGCATGGCTACGGCCACACGATTCCGCCGCACCGCGTCAACTACCGGGCCAACTTGTGGGCGCTGGCGAAGGGGGCGGGTGCCGAGGGCATTGTTTCGGTGGCGTCGGTGGGGGGCATCCGCGCCGACCTGTTGCCGGGCACCGTTGTCGTGCCGGACCAGATCATCGACTACACCTGGGGGCGGCAAGTCACGTTCCACGAGGGAAATGGGCATCAGGTGGTCCATATCGACTTCACCGAACCGTACGACCGGGAACTGCGCCAGCGCTTGCTGGCGGCGGCGGGCAAGGCAGGCGAAGCCGTGGTCGACGGCGGCGTCTATGCCGCCACCCAGGGGCCGCGCCTCGAGACGGCCGCCGAAATCGACCGTCTGGAGCGCGATGGTGCCGACCTGGTCGGCATGACCGGCATGCCGGAGGCCTCGCTGGCCCGGGAACTGGCTGTTCCCTACGCGGCCGTCTGCCTGGTGGCGAACGCGGCGGCGGGGCGCGGCGACAGCGCCCAGGCCATCAGCTTCGCCAGCATCGAGGAAACGATGCAGAACTCGCTCGGCCGCGTGCGGCGGATCATCGAGCATCTTTGCGCCGAGGCAACGTGATCCACCAAATTCTCCGCATGGGCGATCCTCGCCTGTTGCGGGTGGCGAAGCCCGTCGACGCCTTCGGCGCGCCGGAACTCGCGGCGCTGATCGACGATATGCGCGAGACCATGCTGGCCAACGATGGCGCCGGCCTGGCGGCACCGCAGATTGGCATTGACCTGCGGGTCGTGATGTTCGGCTTCGAGGCGAATCCGCGCTATCCCGAAGTGGGGCCGATTCCCTTCACCGTATTGATCAATCCCGAAGTGACGACGATCGGTGCCGAGACCGAGGATGGCTGGGAGGGCTGCCTGTCGGTGCCCGGCCTGCGCGGGCTGGTGCGGCGCATGGTCCGCCTGCGCTATCGCGGTCGTGGCCCGTCCGGCGAAGTCATCGATCGGGTCGTCGAGGGATTCCACGCCCGCGTCGTCCAGCACGAATGCGATCATCTCGATGGCATCCTGTACCCGATGCGGATGCGGGATATGAGCAAGTTTGGATTCTCAGACGTCCTGAATATCGCTGGCGCGGTGGACGAATAGCGTTGCCGTGCCAGAGCAGCCCTAGATCTGCAGGGCCTGGAGCAGTTCCTGTTCCAGTTGTACCAGCGTCGCCATTTTGCCGAGCTCCTGGCCGCTGATCAGGAAGGTGTCTTCCACTCGTTCGCCCAGGGTGGCGATCTTGGCGGAGCGGATGAAAATGCCATGCTGGCTGAGAATGCGTGCCACGGCGTAGAGCAGGCCGGGGCGGTCGGCGGCGGCGATGGACATGACGTGCTGGTTGCCGCGCTCGTCCGGGCGAATCACCACTTCCGGGGTGATCGGGAAGTGCTTGACCTGGCGCGACAGGCGTACCGGGGGCGGAGCCACCAGCGGCGGCAGCGACTTGAGGTGCTCCGCAAGGTCATGCTCGATCAATGAGATGATGTCCCGGTAAGCCGGATGCTCGCCGGGGTTCAGCAGCATGAAGCTGTCGAGGGCGTAGCCGTGCCGGGTGGTATGGACCTTGGCGTCGGCGATGGAGTAACCCATGCGGGCAAAGAAGCCGCAGATGCGGACGAACAGTTCCGGCTGATCGGCGACATAGACCATCACCTGTACGCCTTCGCCCGACGGATTGAGGCGGGCACGGACCACGGGTTCCGGACTTTGCGCGCGGTAGTAGAGCGTCCGGGTATGCCAGGCAATTTCGTCGGCGTCGTGGCGCAGGAAATAGCCGGTGTCCAGTTGCTGCCAGAGGGCCTGTTCGATATCCGGTCGCAGGCCGCGCAGCCGCAGCAGGCGGCGCGCGTCTTCCTGGCGCTCGCCCACTCCGGCCATCTGCGGTGGGGCGTCGCCGCGCAGCAGTTGGGCCGTGGCGCGGAACAGATCTTCGAGCAGCTTGCCTTTCCAGGCATTCCATACTTTCGGGCTGGTGCCGCGGATGTCCGAGACGGTGAGCAGGTAAAGGCTGATCAGACGGCGTTCGGTGCCGACGACGCGGGCAAAGTCGCGGATGACCTCGGGATCGGCCAGATCCTGCTTCTGCGCCACTTGCGACATGGTCAGATGATGGCCGACCAGAAAGACCACCAGTTCGCAGTCCTCGCCGACGATGCCGTGCTGGCGGCAGAAGCGCCGGGCGTCGGCCATGCCCAGTTGCGAATGATCGCCGCCGCGGCCCTTGGCGATGTCGTGGAAAAGGGCGGCGATGTAGAGCAGCCAGGACCGGTCGAAGCCGGTCATCAGCCGCGTACAGAACGGGTACTCGTGCGAGAACTCGGGTAGTGCCAGGCGGCGCAGGTTGCGCACGACCTGCAGGATGTGCTGGTCGACGGTGTAGACGTGGAAGAGGTCGTGCTGCATCTGGCCGACGATGCGGCCGAAAGCGGGCAGGTATTGGCCGAGGATGTCGTACTGGTTCATGCGCCGCAGTTCGTGCGTCAGGCCGCGCTTTTCCTGGAACAATCGAAGGAACAGGGCCGGGGCGAGCGGGTCGCGGCGCAGCGCGACGCCAGCATGGTTGCGTGCCTGCCAGAGGGCGCGCAGCGTGCGGGCGGTCATGCCGTGCAGTTCCGGACGATGGGCCATGAGCAGGAAACTCTCGAGAATGGCGCGCGGTTCCCGTTCGAAAAGCTGGTCGTCACGAATGTCGAGCAGGTCCCGGACCATCTGAAAACGCTCGTCGATGACGATGGGCGACGGGGTCGGCCCCGGCGCGATGCGGGCATTGAGGTTCTGCAGGACCAGCGTGTTGAGTTGGGTAACCAGCTTGGCGTTGCGGTAGTAGCGCTGCATCAGGACTTCCGACGCCCGTTTGGCGGCGGTGCGCTCGATGCCGAAGCTCCGTGCCAGCGCCTCCTGGTGCTCGAATGACAGCCTGTCTTCGCGGCGGCCGGCAACGTGGTGCAGGTGAATGCGCAGGCGACGCAGAAATGTTTCCGCCCGCGCCAGTTGGCGAGCTTCGTCGGCCGTCACCAACACCGTGTTGGCCAGGTCGGGCCAGTTGTTGCCCAGATGAGCCGCCTGAGCTATCCAGAGAATGACCTGCAGGTCGCGCAGGCCGCCCGGGCTTTCCTTGCAGTTGGGCTCGAGGCTGTAGGGGGTGTCGTTGAAGCGGATGTAGCGTTCCGTTTGTTCCAGTTGTTTCGCCTTGAAGAAGGCGACCGGATCCAGGTGAGCGTGGAAACGCAGTTGGAATTGTTCGAAGAGCTTGCCATTGCCGCAGACCAAGCGGGCCTCGAGCAGGGTGGTCTGGACCGTGATGTCCCGCTGGGCCTCCTCCAAACACTGGCCAACAGTGCGGACGCTGTGGCCGATATCGAGGCCGATGTCCCAGAGCAGGCCGATGAGTGGCTCGAGTCTTGGGTGATGCAGCGTGTCGCCGTCTTCCGGTACGAGCAACAGGAGGTCGATGTCCGATGCCGGGTAGAGTTCACCGCGGCCGAAGCCGCCGACGGCGACCAGGGCGACTTCGGCCGGCAAGGCCAGCCGCCGCCAGATGTCGCGCAGCACGCCGTCGACCAGCCGCGCCCGGTGGTGCAGGTAGGTGGTCGCCGACCCCTTGTTTTCGTAGGTTTCGCGCAGGCGCTCCTGACCCGTGCGCAGGGTGACGCGAGTCTCGGCGATCAGCGCGCGCAGATCCGTGGCCGGAGCGATGGGGGTCGCCAGGTTGGCCATGGCCGAGTCAGCCGGAAATGTCGGGTCTGGCGGGGGCTCCAGTCGACATGGTCAATACCTCGACGCCCGTCGCGGTGACCACCACCGTGTGTTCCCACTGGGCGGAAAGACTGCGATCCTTGGTGACGATGGTCCAGCCATCGGGTAGTTCGGAGATGGCCGCCTTGCCCGCGTTGATCATCGGCTCGATGGTGAAGATCATGCCGGGCAGCAGTTCCGGGCCGGTGCCCGACTTGCCGTAGTGGAGCACCTGCGGTTCTTCGTGGAAGTTCCGCCCGATGCCGTGGCCACAAAACTCGCGAACCACGGAAAAGCCGTTTCGTTCCGCGTGGCGCTGGATCGCTGCGCCGATGTCGCCCAGATGGGCGCCCGGCCTGACCTGGGCGATGCCCTGCCAGAGACACTCGAAGGTAATCTGGCACAGCCGCTTGGCGAGAATGGACGCCTCGCCGCCAACGACGAACATCCGGCTGGTGTCGCCGTGCCACCCGTCCTTGATGGTTGTGATGTCCAGATTGACGATGTCGCCCCTCTTCAGGGGGCGATCATTGGGCACACCGTGGCAAACCTGATGGTTGACGGAGGCGCAGATCGACTTCGGGTAGGGCTGATAGCCTGGGGGCGCGTAGTTGAGCGGCGCCGGTACGCAGCCCTGCACATTCACCATGTAGTCGTGGCAGAGCCTGTCCAGTTCGCCGCTGGAAACGCCCGGTTTGACGAACGGTTCGATGTAGTCGAGCACCTCGCCGGCGAGCCGGCCGGCAATGCGCATGCCTTCGATGTCTTCCGGGGTCTTGATGGTGATGCTCATCTCTCTGCTTTTCTTGGCGGTTTGCCTTCGGGGGATGGCGATATTCTACTCACGCGCCCGGTAAAGCATTGAGGAACTTGATGGCCCGTGGTGGAAAAGGTTATAATTTTCGGATTGCCCGGGATGGTCCCAGGCAAAATCCGCACGCTCGGCGCCGAATGGGTGATCTTTTCTAGATTGCAAAGATTGATCGCAGCCGGGCGGAGGTTCAACCCATATCGGAGATAGACCTATGAGCACCACCATGCGCCAGATGCTGGAAGCCGGCGTCCATTTCGGCCATCAGACCCGTTTCTGGAACCCCAAGATGGCCAATTATATTTTCGGCCATCGCAACAAGATCCACATCATCAATCTGGAAAAGACCCTCGCCAAGTACAACGAGGCGATGGCGTTCGTCAAGAAGCTGGTTGGTCAGAAGGGCACCATCATGTTTGTCGGCACCAAGCGGCAGGCGCGCGAAATCATCGCCGAAGAGGCTTTGCGCTGCGGTATGCCGTGTGTCGATGAGCGTTGGCTGGGCGGCATGCTGACCAACTTCAAGACGGTCAAGCAGTCGATCAAGCGCTTGCGCGAGATGGAAGTGATGGCCGAGGAAGGTGCCTTCGAGAAGATGTCGAAGAAGGAAGGCCTGATGCTCCAGCGCGAGCTGACCAAGCTCCAGAAGAGTCTGGGTGGAATCAAGGACATGAATGGCCTGCCGGACGCCCTGTTCGTCATCGACGTCGGCTATCACAAGATTGCCGTGACCGAAGCCAACAAGCTCGGCATCCCCGTCATCGGCGTGGTCGACACCAACCATAGCCCGGCCGGCATCGACTACATCATTCCCGGCAACGACGATTCGTCGCGCGCCATCCGCTTGTATGCCCGCGGCGTTGCCGACTCGATTCTCGAGGGCAAGGCGCAATCCCTTAACGAGGTGGTGCAGACCATCGCCGGCGAAGACGAGTTCGTCGAGGTCAAGGAAGAGGCCGCCGAGTAAGTCGGCCGAGCACGTTTGTCGAAGAGTTCAACGAAATCTGGAGTCAAGTAATGGCGGAAATTACCGCGAGCATGGTCAAGGAACTGCGCGAGAAGACCGACGCGCCGATGATGGAATGCAAGAAGGCGCTGACCGAGGCGGGCGGCGACATGGCCAAGGCCGAGGAGATCCTGCGCGTCAAGCTGGGCAACAAGGCCACCAAGGCCGCCAGCCGCGTGGCGGCGGAAGGCGTGGTCGGCATGTACCTGTCCGCCGATGGCAAGCTGGGGTCGGTCGTCGAAGTCAATTCGGAAACCGACTTCGTCGCCAAGAACGACGAGTTCATCGCCCTGGCCAAGGGGTGCGCGGAACTGGTGGCGACCAGGAGCCCGGCCGATGTGGCCGCGCTGTCGGCCCTGCCGATGGGTGAGGGCACGGTCGAGTCCACGCGCGCCGCGTTGGTCGGCAAGATCGGCGAGAACATGTCGATTCGCCGTTTCGAGCGCATCGCGGCCAAGGGCAAGCTGGCCTCGTATGTCCATGGTGGTTCGAAGATCGGCGTGATGGTCGACGTGACCGGTGGCGATGAGCAACTGGCCAAGGATCTGGCCATGCATATCGCCGCGTCGAAGCCGAAGTCGCTTGATTCGTCGGGTGTGCCGGCCGATCTCCTGGATACCGAGCGTCGCATCGCCATTGAAAAGGCGCGCGAGGCGGGCAAGCCTGAGAATATGCTGGAAAAAATCGCCGAAGGCACGGTGCAAAAGTATCTGAAGGATGTCACCCTGCTGGGGCAGGTGTTCGTCAAGGCCGAGGATGGCAAGCAGACCATCGAGCAACTCCTGAAGGCCAAGAATGCCGCGGTCAATGCCTTCACGCTCTATGTGGTCGGCGAGGGCATCGAGAAGAAGGTGAACGACTTCGCCGCCGAGGTGGCCGCCCAGGCCGCCGCGGCCAAGAAGTAGGCCGGACGCCATCGCCATGGCCACCGAGGCGCCGCGCTACAAGCGCATCCTGCTCAAGCTCTCTGGCGAGGCGTTGATGGGTGATGATGCTTATGGCATCAATCGGGAAACCCTGCGGCGCATCGTCAATGAAGTCAAGGTGGTGGTGGATCTCGGTGTGGAAATCGGGATTGTCATCGGCGGTGGCAACATTTTCCGTGGCATGGCCGGCGCCTCGACGGGCATGGACCGGGCGACGGCCGACTACATGGGCATGCTGGCCACGGTCATGAACGCCATGGCGTTGGCCGATGCCATGCGCCAGGCCAATATTCAGGCACGCGTGCAGTCGGCCCTCAATATTGAGCAGGTGGTGGAGCCTTACATTCGCGGCAAGGCCATTCGCTATCTCGAAGAGAGCAAGGTGGTCGTGTTCGGCGGCGGTACCGGCAACCCGTTCTTCACCACCGATACCGCGGCGGCCTTGCGTGGCTCGGAAATCGGTGCCGACATCGTTCTCAAGGCGACCAAGGTCGATGGCGTCTATACCGCCGATCCGAAGAAGGATCCGACCGCTACCCGCTTTACCCGCATCAGTTTCGACGAGGCCATTGGTCGTAATCTGGCCGTCATGGATGCCACCGCCTTTGCGCTTTGCCGCGACCAGAAACTACCGATCAATGTCTTCTCGATCTTCAAGGCTGGCGCGCTCAGACGCGTCGTGATGGGCGAGGATGAGGGCACATTGGTGCATTGTTAGGAGTTTGCGATGATTACCGAACTCAAGAAAAACACCGAAGAAAAAATGCTCAAGAGCCTCGATGCGCTCAAGCACGACCTGGCCAAGGTGCGCACCGGTCGGGCGCATACGGGTTTGCTGGATCATGTACAGGTGGAGTACTACGGTTCGTATGTGCCGATCGGTCAGGTGGCGAACGTTACCTTGATCGACGCGCGCACCATCGGCGTCCAGCCGTGGGAAAAGCCCATGATCGCCAAGGTGGAAAAGGCGATCCGCGATGGTGATCTCGGCCTCAATCCGGCCACCCAGGGCGACATCATTCGCGTGCCGATGCCGATGCTCACCGAGGAGCGCCGCAAGGAGCTGATCAAGGTCGTCAAGCACGAAGGCGAGAATGCCAAGGTGGCCGTGCGCAATCTGCGCCGCGACGCCATCGCCCACCTGAAGGATGCGCTGAAGAAGCACGAGTTGTCCGAGGACGACGAACGCCGGGCCCAGGACGACATTCAGAAACTGACCGACAAATACGTCGCCGAAGTCGACAAGATGCTGGTCGACAAGGAAAAGGATCTGATGGCCATTTGAGCCATCGGTCACTATCGATGTCGGTCTTCGGCAGTTCCACCCAGGCGATCCCCGAAGTCCGGGACGTGCCGAGGCATCTGGCCATCATCATGGATGGCAACGGCCGCTGGGCGCGCAAGCGTTTCATGCCCCGGGTAGCCGGCCACAAGCGCGGCGTCGATACCTTGCGCAAGGTCATTCGCGCCTGCATTGATCGCGGCATCGAGTATCTGACCGTCTTCGCGTTCAGTTCCGAGAACTGGCGCCGCCCGCCCGAAGAAGTGTCGTTCCTGATGAACCTCTTCGTCGCCGCGCTCAACGACGAAGTGGAACGCCTGCACGAGAACGGCATCCGCCTGAAGATCGTCGGCGACCTGTCGCGTTTCGAACCGCGTCTGAGGGAACTGATCGAAGCCGGCGAGCGGCGCACCGCCGACAACAGCCGATTGACGCTGACCATCGCCGCCAACTACGGCGGGCGCTGGGACATCCTTCAAGCGACCAATCGTCTCGCCCAGGATCATCCGGAGAAGTGCGGCCACTGGACCGAGGCCGATCTGGCACCCTATCTGGCCATGGCCGACGCGCCGGAGCCCGATCTCTTCATTCGTACCGGTGGCGAGCAGCGCATAAGCAATTTCATGATCTGGCAGCTCGCTTACACGGAACTGTACTTCACCGACCGTCTCTGGCCCGAGTTCGACGCCAAGACCCTCGATGCCGCCATTGCCTCCTACCGGCGCCGTGAACGCCGTTTCGGGCGTACCAGCGAGCAGTTGCAATCCGTGCCGGCGACGCGGCCGGCCGATACGTCATTGCCGCAAGCACAAGATGCTTAGAGCGCGGATCATCACCGCGCTTGCCCTGCTGGCCGGGTTCCTTGTCGTCCTGTTCTTGGTGCCAAAACCGGCGGTGGCGGTGGTCTTCGCGGTCGTGGCGGGCTTGATGGCCTGGGAATGGGCTGGTTTGATGGCCATCGATCGGGCCGGTCGCGGCCTGTTCGTCGGCGTCATCCTGGTTTCGTGCCTGGCCGCCTACAACCAGCCGGGCTATGCCTTTCCGAAGCTCTGGCTGGTATCGGCCTTGTTCTGGCTGATCATGGCGCCGCTCTGGTTATGGCGGCGCTGGCGGCTTGCCAGCAACGACATGGCGGGATATGTGACCGGCTGGTTGCTGATCGTGCCCACCTGGGCCGCGATGGTGGCCCTTCAAGGCCGCGGTCCATGGTGGCTGTTCGGTGCCATGGCGCTGGTCTGGGTTGCCGATATCGCCGCCTATTTCACCGGCCGGGCGTATGGGCGGCACAAGCTCGCGCCGGCCATCAGCCCGGGCAAGACCTGGGAGGGCGTGGGCGGTGCCGTTGGTGGCGTGCTGGTCTATGGCTTCGTGGCGGCGCTGATTGCCGGCATTTCACCGCTCGGCAAGCTGGGCTGGGGCCCGCTGCTCATCGCACTCACCGGGGTCAGTGTCATCGGTGATCTGTTCGAATCGATGATCAAGCGGCAGGCCGGTGTCAAGGATAGCGGC
This sequence comes from Rhodocyclaceae bacterium, assembly GCA_044220545.1. Classification (GTDB taxonomy): domain Bacteria; phylum Pseudomonadota; class Gammaproteobacteria; order Burkholderiales; family Rhodocyclaceae; genus Fen-999. The sequence continues at coordinate 26,197 of JBGAQX010000022.1, forward strand.
ACGCTGCTGCCCGGCCATGGTGGCCTGCTGGATCGGCTCGATAGCCAGACCTCGACGCTGCCGCTGGCGGCTCTGATTCTGCTCGGGGTGTCGCCATGACACGCCAGCGACTGACCATTCTGGGTGCCACAGGCTCGATCGGCGTCAGTACTCTGGACGTCGTGGCTCGTCATCCCGATCGCTTCGAAGTGGTGGCGTTAACCGGCCATCGCCGCCTCGACACGCTGGAAACCCTATGTCGTCGGCATCGGCCACGATATGCCGTGGTTGGCGCGGACGCCGATGCGAAGCATCTTGCCAATGCCTTGGCGGGTCTGGGCACCGAGGTACTGGCTGGGCCGGAGGCACTGGAAAGAGTGGCGGCGCTGACCGACGTGGATGCGGTCATGGCGGCCATCGTCGGCGCGGCCGGCTTGCCGCCGACCTTGGCTGCGGTTCGTGCCGGCAAGCGCGTGTTGCTGGCAAACAAGGAAGCTTTGGTGATGGCGGGCGCCGTCTTCATGGCCGAGGTGAAACGCCATGGCGCGACGCTGCTGCCCATCGACAGCGAGCACAACGCCGTCTTCCAGTCGCTCCCGGGAAACTTTGCCGGCAATCTGGCGGCGGTGGGCGTCCGGAAGATACTGCTCACGGCATCCGGAGGCCCCTTCCGTTCGGTGCCGCTGGCGCATTTGGCCAACGTTACCCCGGACGAGGCGTGTGCTCATCCCAACTGGGCCATGGGCCGCAAGATATCGGTGGATTCCGCCACCATGATGAACAAGGGTCTGGAGGTCATCGAGGCGCACTGGCTCTTCAACGCGGCGCCCGAAAAGATCGAGGTGGTGATTCATCCACAAAGCGTCATCCATTCCCTGGTTCAGTATGTCGATGGCTCGGTGATGGCCGAACTGGGTAATCCGGACATGCGCACACCCATTGCCCATGCCCTGGCCTTTCCGGAGCGCATTGAAGCGGGTGTTGCGTCGCTGGATCTGTTCCAGATCGCGCAGTTGCATTTCGAACGACCAGACCTTCAGCGTTTCCCCTGCCTGGGGCTGGCCTATCGGGCGCTCGCCGCCGGCGGCAACGCGCCCGCCGTGCTCAATGCCGCCAACGAAGTCGCGGTGGCGTCGTTCCTCGAAGGTCGTCTGCCATTTCTGCGCATCGCGGCCGTCATCGAGGCCGCACTGGATGCGGTGCCGGCGGCCGATATCGCCGACATGGCGGCTGTTTTCGTCGCCGATACGGCGGGCCGCGACGCCGCGCGGCACGCCTTGGCGCGTTGGTGCCGATGAATCACGGCTCGCTGCTCTGGTATCTGGGCGCGTTTGCCCTGGCCTTGGGGATACTCATCGTCTTCCATGAAATGGGGCACTATCTCGTGGCGCGGCTGGTGGGTGTCAAGGTACTGCGTTTCTCGGTGGGCTTTGGCAAGCCGCTGTTGAGCCGCCGGTTCGGTGCCGATGGCACCGAATGGTCACTGGCGGCTTTTCCGCTCGGTGGCTACGTGAAGATGCTCGACGAGCGGGAAGGGCCGGTAGCGGCGGAGGAACTGCACCGGGCCTTCAACAGGCAGACCGTCGGGCGACGAGCCCTGATCGTCGTGGCGGGCCCCGTCGCCAATCTGCTGCTGGCCATTCTCGTTTATTGGGCAATGTTCATCCATGGCGTGGATGAAATGCGCCCCGTCCTCGCCGCGCCGCCGGCCGCCACCGCCGCCGCCCAGGCCGGCATCGAGGAAGGCGAGTTGGTGCGCGGCGTATCCGGCACGGCGGTGACGACGTTGCAGGACTTTCGCTGGCAGTTGATGCAGCGGATCATCGACAGGCAGCCCGCGGTGCTCGAGGTCATCAACCGCCGCGGTGAAATCGCTTTCCGAAATCTCGATACCGCGGCGATCGATGCGGCGGAGCTGGACGCCGATTTCACGCGCATTCTCGGTCTGGCGCCCTATCGGCCCAAGCTCAAGCCTGTCATCGGCCTGGTGGCGGCCGATTCGGTCGCGGCCGCCGCCGGTATCAAACCTGGCGACGAAGTGATCGCGATCGACGGCAACCCAATCGCGCACTGGAACGACCTGGCCATGGCGATTCGTGCCGCACCTGGGAAGTCGCTGATGTTTACCCTTCGGGGTGATGCGGGTGTGCGCGAGGTGCGACTGGTGCCCAAGGCGGAGACCGAAGGTGGCCAGACGGTCGGCCGTATCGGCATCGGCGTCCGCGATGACCCGGCAGCCCGTGCCGAACTCCTGGTGCAGGTCCAATTGGGGCCCGTTGCCGCACTGGCCAAAGCGGCGCGGCAGACCTGGGATACCTCGGTCTTCAGCCTGCGCATGATCGGTCGCATGATGATTGGCGAACTGTCGTGGCGAAACATCTCCGGACCGGTCACCATCGCCGACTATGCCGGCCAGTCCGCGCGGCTCGGCATCGATCATTACCTCAAGTTTCTGGCGCTGATCAGTATCAGTCTCGGAGTGCTCAACCTGCTGCCCATCCCGATTTTGGATGGGGGCCATTTGTTGTATTATCTTGTCGAGGTCATCAAGGGTGGTCCGCTGTCGGAGCGGATCATGGAGATTGGCCAGCAAATCGGTCTCGGTCTGCTGGTGCTCTTGATGGCTTTTGCCTTTTACAACGACATCAATCGCCTCATCTCGGGCTAGTTCATGAAGAAGACTTTGATCGCCGGCCTGATCGCGGCACTGCTGGCCTCGCCGGCGCTCGCCTTCGATCCCTTCACCATCAGGGATATTCGCGTCGAAGGGATTCAGCGCACCGAAGCGGGAACCGTGTTCAGCTATCTGCCGGTCAAGGTGGGCGATACCATGACCGACGAAAAGGCCGCCGCCGCCATCAAGGCGCTTTTCGCCACCGGTTTTTTCAAGGATGTCCGCCTCGAGATAGACAATGGCGTGCTGGTGGTGCTGCTTGATGAGCGTCCGGCCATTTCCGCCATCGATTTCGTCGGCCTCAAGGCGTTCGACAAGGAACAATTGCGCAAGGGCTTGCGGGAAGTCGGCCTGGCCGAGTCGCGAATTTTCGACCGCGCTCTCGTTGAGCGCGCCGAGCAGGAACTGAAGCGCCAGTACCTCAGTCAGGGCCACTACGCGGTGCAGATCACCACCACCGTGACGCCGCTGGAACGCAACCGGGTCGGCATCAACTTCAACGTCGAAGAAGGCGATATCGCCAAGATCAAGCAGATCAACATCATCGGCGCCAATGCCTTCAAGGAGAGCGAACTTCTGGGGCTGCTCGTGCTGCAAACGCCGGGCTGGTTCAGCTGGTACACCAAGAACGACCAGTACTCGAAGCAGAAACTGTCTGGCGACCTGGAAACCTTGCGTTCCTACTATCTGGATCGGGGGTATCTGGAGTTCAATATCGAGTCGACCCAGGTTTCGATTTCGCGGGACAAGCAGGATATCTACATCACCATCAACGTCACCGAAGGCGACAAATACACGGTTTCGTCGGTGAAGCTTGCCGGGGAACTCCTGCTGCCGGAGGATGAGCTGACCAAGCTGGTCAAGATCAAGCCGGGCGATATTTCCTCGCGCGAGAAGCTCACCGAGACGACCAAGGCCATCGGCGACCGGCTGGGCAACGAAGGCTACGCTTTCGCCAACGTCAATGCGGCACCGGAGGTGGACAAGGACAAGCACCAGGTCGCCTTCACCATCTTCGTCGATCCGGGGCGGCGCGTATATGTGCGCCGCATCAACGTCACCGGCAACACGCGTACTCGTGACGAGGTGGTGCGCCGCGAAATGCGCCAGATGGAATCGAGCTGGTATGACGGCGACAAGATCAACAAGTCGCGCAGCCGGGTCGACCGGCTGGGCTACTTCGACGACGTGACGGTGGAAACGCCACCCGTCGCCGGCACCACCGATCAGGTGGACGTCAACATCAACGTCAAGGAAAAACCCACCGGCAGCCTGATGGTCGGTGCCGGGTTTTCCAGTTCCGAGAAGTTGGTGCTCTCGGGTTCGATCCAGCAGCAAAACCTGTTCGGCAGCGGCAACTTCGTCGGCATCGGCATCAATTCCAGCAAGTCGAACAAGGTCTATTCGCTCTCCTACACCAATCCGTATTACACGGTCGACGGCATCTCGCGCGGTTTCGACATCTACCATCGAAACTACGATACAACCTCCCTCTCCTCGCTCGCCACCTACGGTGCCCGATCGACCGGTGCCGGGGTTCGCTACGGCCTGCCGATCACCGAGGAAGATACCGTCAACTTCGGGCTGGCATTCGACAGTACGACGCTCAAGGTGGATACGACCAGCCCCCAACGGTTCCAGGACTACGTTCGCGACTTCGGTGCTTCGAACCGGAGCATCCTGGGAACCATCGGCTGGGCGAAAGACACCATCGATAGCCGCATCTATCCGACCAAGGGCCATATCCATCGTTTGAGTGGCGAATTTGCCTTGCCGGGCGGCACGCTGCACTACTACAAGGCCAACTACCAGCAGCAGCGCTACTTCCCGCTCACCCGTCAATACACGCTCGCCTTGAACGGCGAGTTCGGCTATGCCAATGGCCTCAGTGGCCATCCGTTGCCGTTCTTCAAGAACTTCTATGGTGGCGGCATCGGCTCCGTGCGTGGCTACGAGAGCAACTCCCTGGGACCGATCGACGCCGCGACCAGCGAGCGGCTGGGCGGCAATCGCCGCATGGTGGGCAGCGCCGAGTTCCTCTTTCCGATGCCGGGCATGGGTCAGGACAAGTCCATGCGGCTGGGAGCGTTCGTGGACGCCGGCCAGGTCTGGGGTGTCGGCGAAAAGATGCGTCTGGGTGACATGCGTTACAGTTTCGGTATTTCGGCGGCGTGGAGTTCGCCGGTGGGACCGCTCAAATTCAGTTTCGGTCAGCCACTCAACAAGAAGTCCGACGACAAACTGCAACGTCTGCAGTTTCAAATGGGCACGGTATTCTGACGGTACTTGCTAAGTGAGGTACATCTTGAAAAGAATGATTTCACCCCTGCTGGCCGGCGTCCTGGCCTTCAGTGCTTTTGCCGCCGAAGCGGAAGTCAAGATCGGTTTCGTCAATCCTCAGCGTGTCATCGGCGAATCGCCGCAGGCCGCCAAGGCAAAGAAGAAGCTTGAGAAGGAATTCGAGAAGCGGGACCAGGACCTGCAAAAGATGGCCAAGCAATTGCAGACCATGCAGGAAAGCCTCGAGAAGAACGCGGTGACCCTGTCCGAATCCGAGCATCGCAACCGGGAACGGGAGTTCAACGACCTCAATCGCGAGTTTCAGCGCCGGCAGCGCGAGTTTCGCGAAGACCTGAACCTGCGGCAGAACGACGAAACGGCGGCCCTCTTTGAACGCATCAACCGCGCGGTCAAGCAGGTTGCCGAAAGCGAGAAGTACGACATCATCCTGCAGGAAGCCGTTTACATCAGTCCGCGCATCGACCTGACCGACAAGGTTATCAAGGCCTTGAACGACGGCAAGGATGGTTCCGCAGCGAAGTGAGTCGTGTCCCTCCGGCTCGATGAGATCGTCGCCCGCCTAGGTGGCCAGCTAGCCGGCGATGGGGCGGTTCAGGTGTCCGGCATTGCCACGCTCGATGCGGCGAGTTCCGGCGATCTCAGTTTTCTCAGCAATCCGAGGTATCGCGCCAAGCTGGCCGCGACACGCGCGGCGGCCGTGATCGTCGCTCCCGACGCGGCGGGCGACTGCCCGACAGCCGCCATCATTACGCCGCAGCCCTATCTCTATTTCGCTCGCGTCGCCCAGTGGCTGCATCCCGCCGCGCGCCCGTCGGCGGGCGTTCATCCGTCGGCGGTGGTCGAAGGGACTGTTTCACCATCGGCAAGCGTCGGCGCCAATGTCTGGATCGGCTCCGGTGCGGTCGTCGGCGACGATGTCGTCGTTGAGGCCAATTGCAGTGTGGGCGCGGGCTGCCGTATCGGCGCCGGTTCCTGGCTGCACGCCGGTGTCCGTGTCTATGCCGATTGTGTGGTCGGCGCGCGCGCCATCATCCATTCAGGCGTGGTCATCGGCGCCGACGGCTTTGGCTTCGCCCGCGAGGCCGATGGCTCCTGGCTAAAAATTCCCCAGACCGGCCGCGTGGTCATCGGCGACGACGTCGAAATCGGCGCCAACACCACCATCGACCGGGGCGCCCTCGACGACACCGTGATCGAAGACGGGGTCAAGCTCGACAACCAGATCCAGATCGCGCACAACATCCACATTGGCGCCCATACGGCCATCGCCGGGTGCGTCGGCATTGCCGGCTCGACCCGGATCGGCAGCCGCTGTACGGTGGGTGGCGCGGCGATGATCATTGGCCATCTGGAGATTGCCGACGGCGTGAATATCTCGGCGGGCACCTTCGTCGCCAAATCGATTCCGAAGGCGGGGAACTACACGGGATCGGTGCCGTTTCTCGAACACGGCGACTGGTTGAAGAATTTTTCCCGCCTGCGCCATCTGGACGCTATGGCCGATAAAATACGCGCCCTCGAAGCGCGGCTGGCAGAACTGGAGAAGAAGACATGAGCGCAATGGATATCCACGACATCCTGGAACACCTGCCCCACCGCTATCCATTCCTGCTCGTCGATCGCGTACTGGAAGTCGTGCCCGGCGAGCGGATCACCGCGCTGAAGAACGTGACCATGAACGAGCCGTTCTTCCCCGGCCACTACCCCCACCATCCGGTCATGCCAGGCGTTCTGGTCATCGAGGCCCTGGCGCAGACCGCCGCCATTCTTTCCTTCAAGACCATGGGCAGCAAGCCCGATGACAAGTCGGTCTACTACTTCGTCGGCATCGACGACGCCCGTTTCAAGCGGCCGGTCACGCCGGGCGATCAACTGATCCTTGAGGTGTCCATCATCACGAACAAGCGCGGCATCTGGAAGTATGCCGCGACGGCCAAGGTGGATGGTCAATTGGCCGCCGAGGCCGAACTGATGTGCACCCTGCGCTCCTCGGCATGAGCATTCACCCGACCGCCATCGTCCACCCCGGCGCGCGGCTCGGGGCAAATGTCGAGATCGGCGCCTATTCCATCGTCGGCGAGCATGTTGAAATCGCCGACAACACCTGGATCGGCCCGCATGTGGTGATTGGCGGCCATACCCGCATCGGTCGTGACAACCGGATATTCCAGTTCTCGTCGATCGGTGAGATGCCGCAGGACAAGAAGTACGCCAATGAGCCGACCCGGCTGGAGATCGGCGACCGCAATACCATCCGCGAGTTTTGTACCTTCAATTGCGGCACGGTGCAGGATGTCGGTGTCACCCGCCTGGGCAACGACAACTGGATCATGGCCTATGTCCATCTGGCCCACGACTGCCAGGTTGGCAACCACACCATCTTCGCCAACAACGCGCAACTGGCCGGCCATGTTCATGTTGGCGACTGGGCGATACTCGGCGGCTTCACCGCCGTGCATCAGTTCGTCCGCATTGGCGCCCACAGTATGACCGCCATGGGCTCGGCCCTGCTTCAGGATCTGCCACCCTACGTCATGGCCGCCGGCAACACGGCGGAGCCGCATGGCATCAATAGCGAGGGTTTGAAACGACGCGGTTTTTCGGCCGAAGCCATAAGCGCCATTCGCCGCGCCTACAAGACGCTCTACAAGTCAGGGCTGAAACTCGACGAGGCGCGGGCGGCTATTGCCGGCGAAGTTGCCACGGTGCCCGAGCTGGCTCTGCTGGAAAGCTTTTTGGCCCAGGCGGGGCGGGGGATCGTGCGCTGATGCGTATCGCCATGGTGGCCGGAGAGGCATCCGGCGACCTGCTTGCCGCCCATCTGGTCGCCGCGCTGAAACGCCATGTGCCGAAGGCCGAGTTCGTCGGCATCGGCGGGCCGAAGATGCAGCGCGAGGGCTTTGATGCCTGGTGGCCGTCGGAAACCCTCGCCGTGCGCGGCTACGCCGAGGTGCTGCGGCACTATCGCGAAATCACCCGCGTCCGCCGGCAGCTTCTCTCCCGGCTGCTGGCCGAGCGGCCGGACGTCTTCATCGGCGTCGACGCCCCCGATTTCAATCTATGGCTGGAGAAGCGCCTGAAGGCGAAGGGGATTCCCGCCATTCACTACGTCAGCCCCTCGGTCTGGGCCTGGCGTGCCGGCCGGCTCGGCAAGATCGGCCAGGCGGTCAGTCATGTCCTGGCGCTGTTTCCCTTTGAGCCGCCGCTCTACGAGCAGCGCGGCATTCCGGTCAGCTACGTCGGTCATCCAATGGCGGATACGATTCCGCTGGTCGTCGATCACGCCGCCGCCAAGGAACGCCTGGGGCTGGCCGAGGCGAAAACCGTCATCGCCCTGTTGCCGGGCAGCCGCCAGTCCGAACTGCACTTCATGGCGGAACTGCTGATCGAGACGGCGAAGAGGCTGCTGGCGCGCTTTCCCGACAGTGTCTTTCTGGTGCCGCTGGTCTCGCGGGAAACCCGGCAGATGTTCGAGACCGCCCTGTGGAAGTGCGAAGCGCAGGAAATGCCCTTCAAACTGTTGTTCGGCCATGCCCAGGACGCCTTGGCGGCCTGCGATGCCGCCTTGGTGGCCAGTGGCACGGCGACGCTGGAGGCGGCCCTGCTCAAGACGCCGATGGCCATCGCCTATCGTATGTCGCCGTGGTCTTGGCGGCTGATGCGGGGAATGCGGCTGCAACCCTGGGTCGGGCTGCCCAACATCCTCGCCGGCCGGTTTGTCGTGCCGGAGTTTCTTCAGGACGACGCCACGCCCGACAATCTGGCGCAGGCGCTCGGCAATCTGGTGGCCGACACCCAAGTGCGGGAAGCCACCGAACGAATCTTCACGTCGCTGCACCGACAGTTGCGCCAGAACACCGCGGAAAAGGCCGCCGCCGCGATACTGCCGCACTTGCGGGCGGCATGAACCGGCAAATGATCTGTGGCGTGGATGAGGCGGGCAGGGGACCGCTCGCGGGGCCGGTGTACGCGGCGGCGGTGATTCTCGATCCGGAGCGGCCCATCGCCGGCCTGGCCGATTCCAAGAAGCTCTCGGCCAAGCGGCGCGAGCGACTGGCCCTGGAGATCCGCGCCAAGGCGCTGGCCTGGGCCGTTGCCGAGAGCAGCGTCGAGGAAATCGATCGCATCAATATTCTCCAGGCCACCCTGCTGGCGATGGCGCGGGCGGTGGCGGCACTGGCGCTGACGCCGGGTGAAGTCCTGGTCGACGGAAATCGCTGCCCGGACGTCGGCCCGCCGGTCAGGGCGATCGTCGGTGGCGACGCCAGTGTCGCGGCGATATCGGCCGCATCGATCCTGGCCAAGACGTCGCGTGATGCCGAGATGCTGCGACTGCACGGCGAGTTCCCGCAATACGGCTTCGACCGGCATATGGGCTACGGCACGGCCATGCATCTCGAGGCCTTGCGGCGCCACGGGCCGGCAGCCTGTCATCGGCGCACCTTTGCCCCGGTTCGGGAGCTATTGGCCAAACCGTAATTCCCCGGCAGTTTTCCCTACCGGGCCGACGGGCTGGCGCGGATAATGCCGACTTACCGCATCGGTCCTGGACGGACAAGCGCTTGGCTGCCATCAAGAACATCACCTCCAAAGACAACCCGGTCGTCAAGGCGCTGCGGGCGCTGGCCGTCGATGCCCGGGAGACGCGCCGCCAGGGGCGTACGCTGATCGATGGGCCGCATCTGGTGGCCGCCTATCGGCAGCGGCTTGGAGCGCCACAGATGCTGGTGGTGAACGATGCGGCGGCGTGTAACGAGGAAATCCAGGGCTTGCTCGCCGACTTGCCCGAGGTCCAGACGCTGCGCCTGCCGGACGGTTTGTTCCGGGAGGTGAGTGGCGTTGCCACACCGGTGGGCATACTGGCCGTCATCGCGGTTCCCGAGCCGCCTACCGGCCCGGTCGCGGGAAGCTGCGTCGTCCTCGACGCCGTCCAGGATGCCGGCAATGTCGGCGCCATTCTGCGCACCGCCGCCGCGGCGGGGATTGGCAGCGTCGTGCTGGGGCCCGGCTGCGCCGGGGCCTGGACACCGCGCGTGCTGCGGGCGGCACAGGGGGCGCATTTTGCCTTGGCCATTCGCGAGCAGATCGACCTGGCCGGGATGTTGAACGCCTACGGGGGCAGGAGCGTGGCGACCGTGGCGCGCGACGGCCGCTCGCTCTACAGCCTCGATCTTTCCGGGCCGATCGCCTGGATCTTCGGCAACGAGGGCGCGGGGGTCTCGGCCGGGCTGGTTGCCGCGGCCAGCCACCGCGCCACCATACCGCTGGCGACGGAGACTGAATCGTTGAATGTCGCTGCGGCGGCGGCGATATGCCTCTTCGAGGGCGTGCGCCAGCGGGTTCTTGGGGAGAGGAAACGAGATGTGTAGGCGGCTCCTTGTCTTGATGAGCACTTTGGCGCTCTGTCGCACCGCTCTCGCCGAAACACCGGCGGCGGGGGACTACTTTGGCGACCTCCCCGTGGTGCTGTCGGCTTCGCGGCTGGTACAGACCGTCGACGAGGCGCCGGCCGCCGTCACCATCCTCGATCAGGACACCATTCGCGCCAGCGGCGCGCGCAGTATCGCCGAACTGTTCCGGCTGGTTCCCGGCTTTCAGGTCGGCTATCAGAATGGCCACGAGCCAACGGTGACCTATCACGGCCTGGCCGACGCCTACGCGCGGCGTCTGCAGGTCATGATCGACGGGGTTTCGGTCTACAGCCCGATCTACGGCGGGGTCGCCTGGAACCTGCTGCCCATTGCCGTAGACGACATCGAGCGCATCGAGGTGGTGCGCGGGCCGAACGGCGCCAGTTTCGGCGCCAACGCATTCAGCGGGATGGTCAACATCATCACCCGCGCTTCGCTCACCGGGGGGCGCGGGACGCTGGCCAGCCTGAACAGCGGCGGCAACGGCATTGCCGACTGGAGCTTGCAGCATGGCGACAGCGGAGTCGACTGGCGCTATCGCCTGTCGGTCGGGCAACGAGCCGACCATGGCTTCGGCAACTTTTCCGACGACAGCCGGGCCCGGTATCTCCGGCTTCAAGGCCACCACCGGCTGGATGGTGGCAATGAGTTGATGGGCACCTTGTCTTACGGTGACGGTTACGGCCAGGAGCAGCCGAGTCGGACGGCGCAAGGCCGGCCGAGGCGGATCGAAGATGCGGATATGCAGTTCCGCTGGACGCGCGCCGTCGATGCGGACAACGAATTCTGGCTGCAATTCCATCATGGCCAGCGTCACGCCACCGAAGACCTGTCGATGGTGCTGGTCACCGATGCCCTGCCGCCATTGTTGCCGTCCCTGCGGATTCCCACGCGCTTGAACTTCAAGTTCGAAACGCGCCGGGACGAACTGGAATTCCAGCAGACCATGGGCGGTGCGGGCGCCTGGCGCCTGTTGTGGGGCGGTCAGTGGCGCCAGGACAGCGTTCGTTCCCAGACCTTCTTCAATACCCGGGATTGGCTCACCAACCAGCTCGCGCGCTTGTTCGGCGGCATGGAATGGCGGCCGACGGCGAACCTCTTGCTGCAGGGCGGGGCGACGTACGAGCATACCTCGCTCGGCAAGAATTCCGTGTCGCCGCGCCTTTCCGCCACCTATCGGGTCGCCGACGGCCATTCCATTCGTGCCGGCATCTCGCAGGCGCGCCGCAATCCGGTGCCCTTCGAGGAATTGGTCAACTGGGGTTACCCGGTACCCGGCCAGTTGAGCGGCGCCATCGCGGCCATTCCGCCCAGCCTGATTCCGCTGATTCCGGCCCCCTGGAGCACCCGGCTGTTCATGCCGATCTACAGCCAGCAATTCGCCTCCGGCGGCGGCCTGACCGGCGAGAAGATCCTCTCGCGCGAGATCGCCTATCTGGGCCGCCTGCCGACACTGCGCTTGAGCGGCGAAGTCCGCTGGTTCAGCGACCATGTCGGCAACCTGATTCATGTCGACGACCGGGTGCCGTTTCCGACCGTGGCGAACGACACCACGCGAGCCTATGTTCAGGGCGATTCAGCGCGCCTGCACGGCATCGAGGGCAGCCTGCAATGGTCGCCGTGGTCGGGCGCCAACCTGCTCGTCGCGGCGGCGCGGACCAGGATTTCCGGCACCAGCGGCGATCCTGGCACCGACTATGAGCGAACCGCGCCGGTGCATTCGGTCAGCACCTTGTTGCGGCAGGACCTGCCCTGGCGGATGGCCGCCAGCGTCGGCTACTACCGTGTCGGCGCCATGCAGTGGCTGAGCGGCGGCGACCCCGTGCCCGCCTACGACCGCATCGACCTGCGCGTGAGCAAGAACCTGCGCGTCGGACCGCATCGCCTCGAGCTGTCCTGGGTCACGCAGAACTTCAACAACACGGCGTACCAGGACTACTTCAACTATCTGGCCAATAAGCGTGTATCTTGGCTAAATATTCGATACGAATATTGATGTGATTTCCAGATAGTTGGCGGCGCTGGGGATGCGATGACCGGGGGGGTATTGCGACACTGGCTGTTCGGATTGATCCTCGCGACCGCGGCGCTGCCCGGTTGGGCGGTCGAGCCGCGCCTGCTGATCGTGCTCGAGGAAGTGGCCGTCTCGCGCCAGACGGCCGAACTGCTCACCCGGGAGTTGACCCGCCTGGGCTGGACCGTCGGCGAGGCGACGGTCGGGTTCGAACGGCCCGTGGTCTTGCGTCCCGACGATGAACCCGGTCTGTCGGTCATTGTTGCGCTGGGCTCGCGCGCCTTCATTTCGGCGACACGGCAGGCCGCCGGCCGATCGGTCGTTGGCGCGCTGATCACCAGGTCGGCGCTGGACGAAATCCTGCCCCTGAACGCACAGCGCTGGTCGGTCGTGCTGCTCGATCAGCCGCCGGACCGCTGGGCGAACCTGGCCTACCTGGCCTTTCCGAATCGACAGCAGGTGGGCATGCTGGTCGGCCCGGCCGGCACGAAGCATGTCCAACCGCTGGAGCGCCGGCTGGAAGCCCGGGGGATGAGCCTGGCCACCGAGAGCGTGGCGGCATCGGAGGAAGTGATTCCGGCCTTGGATCGCCTGTTGCAGCGCTCGAACCTGCTGCTGGCCCTGCCCGATCCCCTCGCTCACAACCGCAACACCGTGCAGCCCGTGCTGCTGACGACCTACCGGGCCCGCGTACCCGTGCTTGCCTATTCCGAGGCCTACCAGCAAGCCGGCGCCGTGTTGGCGCTCTATTCGACGGTGCCGCAAATCGTCGCCCAGGTGCTTGAGATACTCCGACAGTTGCAGGACGGGAAGGTGCTCCTCGGTGCGCAGTTGTCCCCTCGCTACTTCACCGTCGGCATCAACACCTCCGTGGCCCGCTCCCTGGGCCTGAGCCTGCCCGCCGCCGGCGAGCTGCAAGAGAAGCTGCGCGGCCTCGAACCGTAGTCGCTCCGGTTCGAATCGACGACCCCGGATCAGCCCCATTTCCCTCGCCGCCGATACTGTGGTAAACACGTGGCTCAATTCAGTCAACACGCAAGGGATTCGTCATGCAGCCGGAATGGTGGCACTGGGCAGTAGCCGGAATCGTCCTGATCCTCGCCGAACTGGCGGTGCCGGCGTTCGTCCTGGTCTGGTTCGGCCTCGGCGCCCTGCTGGTGGCGCTGCTGACGGCCGTGGTCGAGATCGGCCTGACGGCGCAACTGGCCACCTGGCTGGCGGCATCGCTGGTGCTCATCGTGCTCTGGTTCCGCGTGTTCCGGCCGGAGAGCCACAAGACCCGCATCGGCACGGCCGATGCCGAGGTGATTGGCGAGGTCGGTTTGCTGGCCCGCGATGTCGCGCCCTTCGAGAAGGGCGAAGTCCGCTTCCAGAAGCCGCTGCTCGGCGCCGATAGCTGGACCTGCATCGCCGACGAGGCGATCAAGGCCGGCGCGCGGGTCAAGGTGGTGACGGTCGAAGGCAGTTTCCTGAAGGTTGCCAAGGTTTAGGCTGGATACAAGGAGAAAGTCATGGAAGTCGGTGCCGGTTTCATCTTCGTCGTCGCGCTGCTGGTCTTTGCCATCATCACGTTGCTGAAGGGCGTGCGCATCGTGCCCCAGGGAACCGAGTGGATCGTCGAGCGGCTCGGCAAGTATCACGGCACCTTGCACCCCGGCCTCAATATCATCATTCCCTACCTGGATCGCATCGCCTACCAACTGGTCACCAAGGACATCATCCTCGATGTCCAGGAGCAGGAAGTCATCACCAAGGACAACGCGGTGATCCTCACCAATGCCATCGCCTTCATCAAGGTCACCGACCCGATCAAGGCGGTGTACGGCGTGACGGATTTCTCCGAGGCGATCCGCAACATGATCATGACCACGCTGCGCTCGATCGTCGGCGAGATGCAACTGGACGAAGCCCTGTCGAATCGCGACAAGATCAAGGCACGGCTGCGCGAAAGCATCGCCGACGAAGCCGTCGACTGGGGTCTCTCCGTCAAGTCGGTGGAAATCCAGGACATCAAGCCCTCGCCGTCGATGCAGAAGGCCATGGAAGCGCAGGCCTCGGCCGAGCGCGAGCGCAAGGCCATGGTCACCAAGGCCGAAGGCACCAAGCAGTCGGCCATCCTCCAGGCCGAGGCGCGACTGGAAGCGGCGCGCCGCGACGCGGAAGCCCAGGTGACGCTGGCCGAAGCCAGCGCCGAGGCGATCCGGCGCGTGACGCAGGCCATCGGCCCGCAGGAAGCGCCCATGCGCTACATGCTGGGCGAGAAGTACATCGCCGCCGTCGGCCGTCTGGCCGATTCTCAGAACGCCAAGACCGTTCTGCTGCCGGCGGACATCCAGGAAACCCTGCGCGGCCTGCTCGGCCGCCGCGACTGACGGGGCGAGTGACAGCGTGTCCCGGCGTGCCCCGGCGCGTCCCGGCGCCAGCCGGCCGCGCTAGCCCTTGTTGCGCATCAGACGGCCCTTCTCGCGCTCCCAGTCCTTCTGTTTTTCCGACTCCCGCTTGTCGAACTGCTTCTTGCCCTTGGCCAGGCCAATCTCCAGCTTGACGCGGCCCTTGGCGAAGTGCATGTCGAGCGGCACCAGCGCGTAGCCGGCGCGTTCCACCTTGCCGATCAGCTTGGCGATTTCCTTGTCGTGCAGCAGCAGCTTGCGCGTACGCACCGGATCGGGGTTGACGTGGGTCGAGGCGGTGGCCAGCGGGCTGATGTGCGCACCGAGCAGGAAGACCTCGCCGTCCTTGACCACCACATAGGCTTCCTTGATCTGGGCGCGGCCGGCGCGAATCGCCTTCACCTCCCAGCCCTCCAGCATCAGGCCGGCTTCGAACCGCTCCTCGATGAAGTAATCGTGAAATGCTTTCTTGTTGTCGACGATGCTCATGGCGATTGAATGGTGGGGGAGTCCAGGGTTTGCATGCCGAGCACATGCGCGGCCTTGTTCAGACGACCATCGAAACAGGCGAAGCGCAATGGCTCGCTGGCCGCTTCCTGCAGGATGCGCGCGGCGGCGAGTTGCACGCTGTCGTAGCCACGCAGGGCAAAGGTGTCGGCGTAGTCGCCGGCCAGTTCCACCAGCGGCTGGGTGATCTCGACGATGGCATAGTTCGGCCAGTCGGCACGCAACGACGCGCGCACCGCCTCGATGGCGTCTGCGTCGGCCGGGGTTTCCCGTGTCCGCCGCGCCAGCGCGGCCATGGCCTCGGCCCAGGCCACGCGACAGACGGCGAGGGCGGTGGCCGAGCCGGCCTGCGCCTGTACGGCGTCGCTGGCGTCCTCCGCGACATACAGTTTCAGGAGCGCGGAAGTGTCGCAATAGAGGATCAACCGCGATCCTCCCGCACGATGCGGCTCAACGGCGTTCCGACCGGGCTCAGGGGCCGGGGTGGCCCCAGCCGCGGCCGGCCGCCGTTCCAACTGAGCGCGCCACCGTCCATCAGTCGGCGCAAGCCGTCGCCGGCCACCGCCGGAATGCCGACAATCCGGACGATCGGTTTGTTGTGCGAAGTCACCTCGACCATTTCACCTGACCGGGCGCGTGACAGCACCCGGGAGAGATTGGCTTTCAATTCGCGGACGGCAACGAGCATGGCGTGCTTTCATCGAATAATGTGGTCACATTATGCCACTGCTACGAGGTAATGTGGTCTGATTGTGGCTGGCATAAGGCCTCTGCAAGTGTCGGAATACGCTTTAGCGGGTGCCGGCCATGGGTTGAGGCCCTGGAGACGAAATCCGTATGCGGTTGACATGGTATTGGGAGACCACGATTATTCCAGGCACGTATTGACAGTGAAGATCGAGACCTTCCCGTATACCAAGCACGGTACGCCGCCGGCGACCGTGGCGCATGTATTGGATGACGTCATCAGCGACGAGAAGAGGGGCCTCGTCTATGCGGCCAGGGTGCGGCTGGGCCGGGCGGCGATCCGCGTGGAAGACCGGATGGTGAAACTGTCGCCGGGCATGGCGGTGACCGCCGAGATCAAGACCGGCCGGCACCCGGTGATCGAGTATTTCCTCAGCCCGTTGTTGCAGTACAAGGACGAGAGCCTGCGGGAACGGTGACGGGCGGTAAAATGGCGCCCATTCGTCTTTGCGTCTTTGCGATTCGCCATGGCCGTCGTCGAAAAATCCGTCCTCATCGAGCGTACCGCGACCCAGATGTTCGAGCTGGTGGATCGGGTCGAGGACTATCCGGCCTTCCTGCCCTGGTGCGGCGGTACGGAGTTGATCGAGCGCACGGACGGCAAGACGGCGGCGCGCATCCATATCAACTACCATGGCCTGAAGGCGCATTTCGCGACGGAGAACCCCAAGGAGGCGCCACGCTGGATGGACATCCAATTACGCGAAGGGCCGTTTCGCCACATGGATGGCGGCTGGCGCTTCACGCCGCTGGGGGATACGGCATGCAAGGTGGAGTTCCGCCTGCACTACGAGTTTTCCAGCAAGATGCTGGAAAAGGCGCTGGGGCCAATCTTCCATCACATCGCCAATACCTTCGTCGAATCCTTCGTGAAAAGGGCGCAACAAGTCTATGGCTGATTCCATTCAGATCGAAGTGGCCTACGCCAGGCCGGAGCGGCAGGACGTGATCCGGCTGACACTGCCGGCTGGCAGCACCATTGTCCAGGCCATCGAGGCTTCCGGCTTGCCGCAGCGCTATCCGGAGATCGATCTCGCCAAGACCAAGGTCGGTGTCTTCGGCAAGTTGAGCCGCATGGATACCGTCTTGCGGGAACGGGATCGGGTGGAGATCTATCGACCGCTGATCGCCGACCCGAAAGAGGTTCGCAAGCAGCGCGCCGCTGAAGGCAAGGTGATGAAGAAGGGCGGCGGGCCCGTGGAAGAGTAGGGAAGGCGCGCGGCCGGCGGCCCGGTCCGCGCGCGCAAATAATCTGACTACTTCTTCGGGGCCGCGGCCTTGGTGGCCGGCGCCGGCCTGGGGCTGCACAGGTTGTCGATGGTGCGGCGGACGTTCTCGAGTTCAGCATCGCGAGCGCCGCCCTCGAGCGCCTCCCGCTCGCCGTTGGCGCCCATGCGGAAGCGAACCTGGCCGGACTCGATACCCTGGAGGTTGGTGCGGGCGCGCTCGCAATCGCGGGCGCGAACTTCGTCTTCGGCCCGTTGCTTTTCGGCCGCGGCGGTTTTTTCCTGGGTCTCCTTGCCCTGCTTGGCGGCATCGAGGCGCTTGTCCGCCGCAGCCTTGCGCGCGGCCTCGGAATCGGCGCTCGAAGAGAACGATGGACCGAGCCGGCGGGTCTGGACCTTGGCTTCGGCCGGCGGCTGATCGGTGTAGTGGGCCTTGCCGCTCGCATCCTTCCAGATATAGACCTGGGCACTGGCGGTACCGGACAGCAGGAGCATGATGATGGGGATGGCAAGACGCATGGCAACTCCTTTTCGGTTACCGTCCGGGTTTGCGGGCGGCTGGCTGGCCCGCGTATAATACGTTTTTGGCAGCGAGGATAAAAGCATGAGACTGATCCAGAAGGCGCTGACGTTCGATGACGTCCTCCTGGTACCCGCCCACTCGACGATCCTGCCCCGGGATGTCAGTCTGGCGACCCAACTGACCCGCAACATCCGCCTCAACCTTCCGCTCGTTTCCGCCGCCATGGATACGGTCACGGAAGCCCGCCTGGCCATCGTCCTGGCCCAGGAAGGCGGCATCGGCATCATCCACAAGAACTTGAAGCCCCAGGCCCAGGCGGCTGAAGTGGCGAAGGTGAAGCGGTTCGAGTCCGGTGTCCTCAAGGACCCGATCACCATTCCGCCGACCATGACGGTGCGCGAAGTGCTGGCCCTGACGCGCGCCCACAGGATTTCGGGTCTGCCCGTGGTCGAGGCGGGCCGCGTGGTGGGCATCGTCACCAATCGTGACCTGCGCTTCGAGACCCGTCTGGACGAGGTGGTGGGCAACATCATGACGCCACGCGATCGTCTGGTCACCGTCAAGGAGGGGGCCTCCGTCGAGGAAGGCAAGGCGCTGATGCACAAGCACCGACTGGAGCGCGTGCTGGTCATCAACGATGCGTTTGAACTGCGTGGCCTGATGACGGTGAAGGACATCCTGAAATCCACCGAATACCCGTCCGCCGCCAAGGACAAGCTCGGCCATCTGCGCGTCGGCGCGGCCGTCGGCACGGGCGAGGGCACCGAGGAGCGGGTGGCGTTGCTCGCCGAGGCTGGCGTGGACGTGCTGGTGGTCGATACCGCGCACGGGCATTCGCAGGGCGTGCTGAGTCGCGTCGAGTGGGTGAAGAAGAACTATCCGAGTGTGGAGGTCATCGGTGGCAACATCGCCACCGGCGCCGCCGCCCGGGCGCTGGTCGATCATGGCGCGGACGGCGTCAAGGTCGGCATCGGCCCGGGGTCCATTTGCACCACGCGCATCGTCGCCGGCGTGGGCGTGCCGCAGATCACGGCGGTCGACAACGTCGCCAACGCCCTGGCGGGCACGGGTGTGCCGCTGATCGCCGATGGCGGCATTCGCTACTCGGGCGACATCTCCAAGGCCATTGCCGCCGGCGCCAATCTGGTCATGCTCGGTGGCCTGTTCGCCGGCACCGAGGAGGCGCCGGGCGAAACGGTGCTTTACCAGGGGCGTTCCTACAAGGCGTATCGCGGCATGGGCAGCCTGGGCGCGATGAAGGAGGGGGCGGCCGACCGCTACTTCCAGGATTCCGACGCCAACGTCGAGAAGCTGGTGCCGGAGGGCATCGAAGGCCGCGTGCCCTACAAGGGGCCGGTGACCGCCGTGATTCATCAGTTGATGGGCGGCCTGCGTTCGTCGATGGGCTATGTCGGCTGCAAGACCATCGACGAGATGCGCGCCAGGGCGGAGTTCGTCGAGATCACCTCGGCCGGCATCCGCGAGTCGCATGTGCATGATGTGCAGATAACCAAGGAAGCACCGAACTACCACGTCGAATAGGACATTCGCCTATCCAAAGGGCGGCTGCGGCCGCCTTTTTCACATTTGAGGCACGTCATGGCCCACCAGAAAATCCTCATCCTCGATTTTGGTTCCCAATACACCCAGTTGATCGCCCGCCGCGTCCGCGAGCAGCAGGTCTATTGCGAATTGCATCCCAACGACGTCACAGCCGATTTCATCCGGGAATTCGCGCCCCAGGGTGTCATCCTTTCCGGCGGGCCGAATTCGGTCTACGAGGAAGAAACGCCGCGCGCGCCCGACATCGTCTTTCAGCTCGGCGTGCCGGTGCTGGGCATCTGCTACGGCATGCAGACCATGGCCGCGCAGCTTGGCGGCAAGGTGGAGAACGCCCACAAGCGCGAGTTCGGCTACGCCGAAGTGCGCGCACGCGGGCATTCCGCCTTGCTCGAAGACATCCAGGACAGCGTCAACGCCGAGGGCCATGGTCTGCTCGACGTCTGGATGAGCCATGGCGACAAGGTCACGGAAATGCCGCCGGGCTTCACCATCATGGCCAGCAACGAAGCGACCCCGATTGCCGGCATGGCCGACGAGGCACGCCGCTTCTATGGCGTCCAGTTTCACCCCGAGGTCACGCACACCCTCAAGGGCCGCGACATCATCGCCCGCTTCGTGGGCGACATATGCGGCTGCCAAGGCGACTGGAACATGCCGGACTACGTGGCCGAGGCGATCGCGCGGGTGCGTGAGCAGGTGGGGAGCGACGAGGTCATCCTCGGCCTGTCCGGCGGGGTCGATTCCTCGGTGGTGGCGGCGCTCCTGCACCGCGCCATCGGCGAGCAACTGACCTGCGTCTTCGTCGACAACGGCCTGCTGCGGCTCAACGAGGGCGAGCAGGTGATGAAGACCTTTGCCCGCAACCTGGGGGTCAAGGTCATACACGTCGATGCCACCGAGCAGTTCATGTCGGCCCTGACCGGCGTGGCCGACCCGGAGCAGAAGCGCAAGATCATCGGCCGCGAGTTCGTCGAGGTCTTCCAGGTCGAGGCGAAGAAGCTGCCCCAGGCCAAGTGGCTGGCCCAAGGCACCATCTATCCGGATGTCATCGAGTCGGCCGGCGCCAAGACCAAGAAGGCCCATACCATCAAGAGCCACCACAACGTCGGTGGCCTGCCGGAGAGCTTGCATCTCAAACTGCTGGAACCCCTGCGTGAGCTGTTCAAGGACGAAGTGCGGGAACTCGGTATCGCGCTGGGCCTGCCTCACGAGATGGTCTATCGCCACCCGTTCCCCGGGCCCGGCCTGGGGGTGCGCATCCTCGGAGAGGTCAAGCGCGACTTTGCGGACCTCTTGCGGCGCGCCGATGCCATCTTCATCGACGAACTGCGCGCCGCCGACTGGTACGAGAAGACCAGCCAGGCCTTCGCCGTCTTCCTGCCGGTGAAGAGCGTCGGCGTCATGGGCGACGGCCGCACCTACGAATACGTCGTGGCCCTGCGCGCCGTCGAAACCCAGGACTTCATGACCGCCCGCTGGGCACAGTTGCCTTACGAACTGTTGGGCAAGGTGTCGAACCGGATCATCAACGAGGTCCGCGGCATCAACCGCGTGGTCTTCGACATCAGCGGCAAGCCGCCGGCAACCATCGAGTGGGAATGATTCGGTAGCGTTTCACAGGGTCCCACAACGACCCGCCAACCCAAAGAGGCCCTTGATTTTCAAGGGCCTTTGTGTTTTTGTCGTCCCATGACGTGCATACAAATCCCACACTTTTCAACGGTAAAAATGACGGTATAGTTTGGGGTGTGCTGATCAGTTATCCGTTTACCGTCTTGATGCGCTGACGGTAAACGCGAACCCCGTGGAGGACAAGGTGATGGCCCTGAGCGACATGAAGCTGAAAAACCTAAAGCCCCAGGAAAAGGCTTACAAGATTCCAGACCGTGACGGCATGTACGTAGTGGTTTCGCCAAAGGGCACCGTGACTTTCCGCTACGACTACCGCTTGGCGGGCCGGCGAGAAACTCTTAGCTTGGGCCAGTTCGACGAGTTCCAAGCTAGCCAGCCCAAGCGTGACCCTGAGACCATCAAGTACGGCGATCCCTTGTCTCTGGCGGATGCGCGCGAGCTTCTCGCGCGGGCGAAGAATGCCGTCAGCCGCGGGGAGTCGCCGGCGCGAGACAAGGCTGACGGTAAACGGGAATTGCGGGAATCGGGCACCTTCAATGCGTTTGCCGAAATTTGGCTGCGCGACGCTGGCTTGGCCGACAGTACAGTAGCGATGCGCAAAAGCATTCTCGACCGTGACGTACTGCCCAAGTTAGGCAAACGCAAGCTCGAAGAAATCACGTCCAGCCAGGTGTTCGAATTGTGCGAGAAGATCAAGGAGCGGGGAGCGCCGGCGACGGCGGTGCATGCCCGCGAAATCATCCAGCAAGTTTACCGTCACGCCATGGCGCGTGGCCTCAAGATCGAAAACCCGGCCGAGAATGTGAAAGCCTCGGCCATCGCGACGTTCAAGCCGCGTGAGCGGGCACTGACGCCGGGCGAGATCAGGACTTTCTTCACTGTCCTGGATACCGTCGGGACGCTGCCCACCCTCAAGCTGGCGCTCAAGTTCATCCTCCTGAGCATGTGCCGCAAGGGGGAACTGCTTCAAGCGACGTGGAAAGAAGTTGACTTTGAGGCGGCCACTTGGACGGTCCCAGCCGAACGCATGAAGGCCCGTCGGCCGCACGTGGTCTACCTGAGCCAGCAAGCGCTCGATCTGCTGGTAGGGCTCAAGACGTGCGCGGGCAGCAGCCCGTACCTGCTCCCCGGCCGATACGAGACCGATAAGCCAATGAGCGATGCGACCCTCAATCGAGTGATTGCCGCTGTCGTCGAAAAAGCCCAAAAGGAGGGCCATGAACTACCGCATTTCTGCGTTCATGACCTGCGGCGGACAGGCTCGACGCTTTTGCATGAGGCGGGTTTTAATACCGACTGGATCGAGAAGTGCTTGGCACACGAGCAGCGAGGCGTGCGCGCCGTCTATAACAAGGCTGAGTACGCCGAGCAGCGCTGTGAAATGCTGCAAAGCTGGGCCGACATGGTTGCTGGATGGATTGCCGGGGCCAAAGTGGTACCCCTACGCACTGGGAAGGTGGTGTAGGTTCGTGCCTTTCCTTATCCAATGGATATGATATGAGGATTCTTCCTCCAGCCTCAGCCTTGGCTGTGGCAATGCAAGTCAGAATCAGGCTGAGTCGTTGAAATCTGTACGGTCCGATGTAGGCTGAAAGCTAGGAGGCCGTAAATGAGAAAACTCATCTTCATGGTTTTCATCGCGTTGGGCGCGCTGATCGGCTTGATCGCTGCTGCGAATACCGATTGGGGAACCCGCCTTGTGATGATAGGCGTCGGCGCACTTTTCGGAGCGCCCATTGGCGGGGCGCTGGCTAGTATTGGTAGGAAGGGGCGGCAGCCCCCTGAATGGGACGCGAATCCGCTCCCCGGGATGGGCACCACGCCGAAGGATATAGCTGCGAACTACTGGCGTGACAAAGGCCATCCTCCATTCATGAAGCCATCTGAAGCTGAACCCGACAAGCACATGTTCGACCCGGATAGGCTCGACTGACTACTTTCGCAACAAGTCATTCACTACATCCTTTGCGTTGTCGAGTGTCGCTCCAGCGTCCTTTCCGACCTGCTTACCTGACTGCACCAGCAGCGATTTCTTCGATGCAAGCGCTCCGTCATCGGTCTTGATGATCTCAGTCTTGGCGTCAAAGCTTGTGCGGCTCGATTCTGCATCCGATCGTATTCTATTGCCTGTGGTACGAACCTCTTCTCGGACAGGCGACACCATTGGGGCAGTTTCCTGCGACGGCTTGGCGTTTCCAAACCGTGATGTTTGTTCTCGGTTGGATTGGTGCAGCTTGGCTATATCGGGCGTAAGGGCAGCATCGCCTCGTTGAAGCAAATGCTGGTCCCGGATATCGCCAAAGGAGGCCGGTAATGCAGTCCCGTCGGAGAACACTCGATTCGGGCGAAGAGATTGTCGCGCCAATTCTGATTCCATCAGCGCATGGGCTGCGGCGCTGTTGCCGCCGTAGTGCTCAGCATAACGCATGAACATCTCCAGGTTGTGCGGGTCCTGAGCTATGTCGATGGAAATGGTTTCTCCCTTTTCGCGGGCAGCAGATACGCGCTCCGCGAAGGCAGTACGCTCAGCGAGACTCGCCTCAGCGCGCTCCGATCGAGCATGCGTGGAAGCTAGGCGAGCAGTCATGTCGTGCGCTTCGCGCGAATCATTGGCTATCGTGCTCATGAAGCTCGCGTCGCG
>JBGAQX010000023.1:0-48701 GCA_044220545.1 Rhodocyclaceae bacterium
CCAGGATCTCTGCTTGCAATGCCACGGCACCACCGACCGGGTATCGCCGGCCGTGCAGGCAAAGTTGAAGGAGCTTTATCCCGACGACAAAGCGGTCGGCTACCACTCCGCCGAAATCCGCGGCGCCATCACCATCAAGAAGCCACTGTAATCCACGGTCAGTCGCCCGCCCCCAGCGTCTTGTAGAGCTGGACGGCGGCCGTGAGCCAGGCACGCCGGGTTTGCACCACGCCCTGCTGGGCGGTGGACAGTTCACGCTGGGCGTCGAGCACTTCGAGGTAGCTGCCGATCCCGGCTTGATAGCGCGCGTCGACGATCCTCAGCCGCTCGGCCTGTGACTTTTCGCCGGCCTGCTGCGCGGCCAGTTGTACCGCCAACTTTTCGCGGGCAACCAGCAAATCCGCTACCTCGCGGAAGGCCTGCTGGATCGCCCTTTCATACTCCGCCACGGCAATCACCTTGCGCGCCTCGGCGAGGTCGACATTGGCTGCCGTGCGGCCAAAGTCGAACAGCGGCAGGCGCAATACCGGTTGAAAATTCCAGGCGCCGCTGCCGGCGTCGAACAGGCCCGACAGGGCCTTGCTGGCCGTGCCTAACGCGGCGGTCAGCGAGATGCGCGGCAGGAAGGCGGCGCGGGCGGCGCCGATGTTGGCGTTGGCGGCGACCAGCTTCTGTTCCGCGGCCAGCACGTCGGGACGGCGGACCAGTACCTCCGACGGCAGGCCGGGCGCCAGGTCGACGACGATGCCTTGGTCGGCCAGCCTGCCGTCAGAGAGAGGCTCGGTGACCGGCTTGCCGACCAGCAGGGTCAGCGCATTGGCCGCCGCCGCGCCCTGCCGCTCGAGGCCGGCCAGATCGGCCAGGGACGACTGGTAAGCGCCATCGGCGGCCAGAAAATCGAGGTCCCCGGCAATGCCCACTTGCCGGCGCCTGTCGATCAGCTTGCGGGTTTCGGCGCGGCTTGCCACAGTCGTGCGCGCCAGCGCGGTGCGTTCTTCCAGTTCCAGCAAGGTCAAATAGGCGGTGGCGACATCGGTCACCAGCGACAGGCGAAAGGCCCGCTGGGCCTCCTCGGTGGCGAGATAGCTCGCCTTGGCGGCTTCGGCAAGACTGGCGACCCGGCCCCAGAAATCGAGTTCGAACGCGGTCAGTCCCAGGTTCACGTCGTAGCGCCGCGCGGTGAAGCGCTGGCCGGTGGAGGAGAGATCCGCCGGTGTGCGAATGGCACTTCCGCTCGCGGCCAAGTCGATACCCGGCAGCCGGTCGGCACGGGCTATGCCGTACTGGGCGCGGGCCTCCTCGACACGGGCGACCGCGATGCGCAGGTCCCGGTTATGTTCGAGGGCCGCCTCGATCAGGGCCTGGAGACGCGGCGCGGGCAGCAGTTGCCGCCAGGAGAGTCCGGCGCTGGCCTGACCGGCCGCCGGCGGGAGCGCTGCCGGCCACTGGGCGGCCACGGGTGTGGCGGGACGCTGATAGGGCGGCAGCTGAGAGCAGCCAGCGAGGAAGATGAAGGCGACCGGTGCGAGCTTACGCATGATCGTTCTCCCGATGAACGCGGGCATGCCCGGGGAAGATGCGCCGGACGACCACGTAGAAGACCGGCACCAGGAATACCGCCAGGACGGTGGCGGCGATCATGCCGCCGATGACGCCGGTGCCGATGGCGTGACGGCTCTCGGCGCCGGCGCCGCTGGAGATGGCCAGTGGCAGCACGCCGGCGACAAAGGCGATGGAGGTCATCAGGATCGGCCGGAACCGCAGGCGGCAGGCTTCGAGGGTCGCCTCGATGAGCCCCTGGCCTTCGTCCTGCAGTTTTCTGGCGAACTCGATGATGAGGATGGCGTTCTTCGACGACAGGCCGATGATAGCGATGAGGCCGACCTTGAAATAGACATCGTTGGGCAGCCCGCGCAAGCCCACCGCCGCAGCCGCGCCAAACACGCCGAGCGGCACCACCAGCATGACGGCGAAGGGAATCGACCAGCTTTCGAACATCGCCGCCAGCACGAGAAACACCACCAGCAGGGAAATGCCGTATAGAAGCGGTGCCTGGCTGCCGGAGAGGCGTTCTTCGTAGGAGGTGGCCGACCATTCGTAGCCGAAGCCGGGTGGCAGCTTTTGCGCCACCTCGTCCATGGCCTGCAAGGCTTCGCCGGTACTGCGCCCGGGCGCCGGCGTGCCGGCTATCTTCATCGACGGCAGCCCGTTGTAGCGGTCGAGCTTGGGCGAACCGACCACCCAGCTCGGCCGCGCCAGTTCCGAGAGCAGCACCATCTCGCCCTTGTTGTTCCGGATCGGCAACTTGACGATGTCTTCGACGCTCTTGCGCGTATCGGCCTCGGCTTGCATCTGCACGCGCAGAATGCGCCCCTGGCGCACGAAGTCGTTGATATAGGCGACGCCCAGCGCCGCTTGCATGGTCTCGTTGAGATCGGCGATGCTCACGCCCAAGGTCTCCGCCTTGACGCGGTCGATATCCAGGAAGAGCTGAGGCGCCGCCTCCTGGCCTTCCGGCCGCACGCCGACCAGACGCGGATCCTGGCCAGCCATGCCGAGCGCCATGTTGCGGGCCTCCAGCAACTTTTCGCGACCCTGGCCACCACGGTCCTGCAAGCGGAAGTCGAAGCCGCCAGCCGCCGCCAGTTCGGGAATCGGCGGCGGATTGATGGCGAAGACCATGGCCTGCTTGATCTGGAAGAAGGTCATGTTGGCCTTGCGCACCAGGGCTTTGGCGCCGCTTTCCTCGCCCGGCCGGCTATCCCAGTCCTTGAGACGGACGAAGGCGATGGCGGCGTTCTGGCCACGGCCGAAGAAGGAGAAGCCGGCCACGCCGATGACATGCTCGACCTCGGGCTGTTTGAGATAGTGCTGCTCGATCTGTGACAGTACTTCCAGCGTTCTTTGCTGGGTGGCCCCCGGCGGCAACTGCACCAGGTTGAGGAAGTAGCCCTGATCCTCTTCCGGCAGGAAGCTGCCGGGCAGGCGGGCGAACAGCCAACCGGTGGCGGCGAAGATCATCGCGTAAAGCACCACATAGCGCCCGGTCTTGCGGAGCGCGCGGCCAACCCAGGATGTATAGCCGCGCGTGGTGCGGCCGAACAGACGATTGAACCAGCCGAAGAAGCCTGTCGAGGGCAACATCTCCCCACCCGGTTCATGTTTGAGCAGGGTGGCGCACAGGGCCGGTGTCAGCGTCAGCGCCATCAGGGCCGAGAACAGAATGGTCAGCACCAGGGTGACGGAGAACTGGCGGTAGATGGCACCGGTGGAACCGCCGAAGAAGGCCATCGGCACGAACACCGCGGACAGCACCAGGGTGATGGCGATGATGGCATTGACGATCTGATCCATCGCCTTGCGGGTCGCGTCCCGCGGCGAGAGGCCCTCGGTGGTCATCAGGCGTTCGACGTTCTCGACCACCACGATGGCGTCGTCCACGACGATGCCGATGGCCAGCACCATGGCGAACAGGGTCAGCACATTGATCGAGTAGCCGAACACGTACAGGCCCAGCATGCCGCCCACCAGGGCGATCGGCACCACGATGGTGGGAATCAGCGTGGCGCGCAGATTCTCCAGGAACAGGAACATCACCAGGAAGACCAGAAAGACCGCTTCCGCCAGCGTCTTGACGACTTCGCGGATGGAGATCTCGACAAACTTCGAGGTATCGTAGGGAACTATCCACGAAATGCCGGCGGGGAAGAACCTGGCCAGTTCCTCCATCCGGGAGTTGACGGCCTTGACCGTTTCGAGCGCGTTGGCGCCCGGCGAAAGACGGATGGCCATGGCCGCCGTCGGCTGCCCGTCGATACGTGCCGAAATTGCATAGTCCTGAGCGCCCAACTCCACCCGCGCCACGTCCTTGACTCGCAGCGTCGAGCCATCGGGATTGGTGCGGACGATGATGTTGCCAAACTCCTCGGGCGAAGACAGGCGACTCTTGGTGACGATCACCGCGTTCATTTCCTGGCCGGGGGCGGCCGGCAGTTGGCCTAGTTCGCCAGTGGCCAACTGGGCGTTCTGCGCCCGCACCGCGCGCGACACGTCGGCCGGGGACAGGCGGTAGCCCTGCAATTTTTCCGGCTTGAGCCAGATCCGCATCGAGTACTCGGTACCGAACAGCAAAGCCTCGCCCACTCCGGGTACTCGGCGAACCGGCTCGAGCACGCTGGCCGCGGCATAGCTGCCGAGATCGACGTTGTTCTTGCTCTTGTCAGGCGAATACAGGGCAACAATCATCACGTAGTTGCGGGCCGTCTTGTTTACCGTTACGCCCAGCCGTCGCACGTCGTCCGGCAGACGCGCCTCGATCCGCTTGATGCGGTTTTGCGCCTCCACCGAGGCATAGTCGAGGTTGGTACCCGGCTTGAAGGTCAGCGTCACCGTTCCGGTGCCGATCTGCGACGCGGAATCCATGTAGAGCAGATTCTCGATGCCGTTCATTTCCTGCTCGATCAGGGCAACCGCCGTTTCCTCGACAACCTGGGCAGCCGCCCCGGGGTAAACGACCGAGATGTCGAGTGCCGGCGGCGCCACCGACGGGTACTGCGAGACCGGCAGGTTTTTTAGCGCCAGCGCCCCGCCGAGCAGGATGACCAACGCGATCACCCAGGCGAAGACCGGGCGATCGATGAAAAATTTGGCAAACATCGATCAGCTCTCCTTCTTGCCGGCGGGCGCCGCCGGAGCTGCCGGCGGCGCGGCGGCTGGCGTGCCCGGTCCGGGCGCCACCGCCTGGGGATTCCACGGCACGGCCTTTACCGGTGTGCCTGGCCGCGCCTTTTGCTGGCCATTGACGATGACCTGCTCACCACCTTTCAGGCCCTCGGTGATGATGAAGTCGCCGCCCGCCATGCCGCCGGTCTTGACCGGTTGCGGCGCGGCCTTGCCGTCGGGTGTGACGATCATCACCGATTGTCCCTGCGGTCCGCCCTGCACAGCCCGCTGCGGCAGGCGAATGGCGCCTTCGGCAACGGCCGACGGGAAGCGAACGCGCACGAACATGCCAGGCAGCAAGTCGCGTTTCGGATTGGGGAATTCGGCGCGCAGGCTCACCGCGCCGGTACCGGGATCGACCGCCAGGTCGGAGAAGAGGATGCGACCCGGTAGCGGATAGGCGCTGCCGTCTTCAAGCATCAGCTCGACCTTGGCGGATTCGGCGCGCTTCAGCTGGCCGGACTTCACGGCCGCCTGGAGGCGCAGCAGTTCGGCACCCGGCTGGGTAAAGTTGGCGTAGATCGGATCGATTTGTTCGATGGTGGCCAGGTGGGTCGCCTCGCCACGACCGACCAGCGCTCCTTCGGTGACCAGCGCGCGACCGATGCGCCCCGAGATCGCGGCGGGCACCCGGGTATTTTCCAGATCGAGATCGGCACGCGTCAGCGCCGCCTGGGCCTGCTTGAGCCTGGCCTGCGCGGTATCCACTTCCTGTCGGCTCACTGCCTTGATTTCCAGGAGTGGCTGGTAGCGCTCGACGACCAATCGTGCCGCCTCGACATCGGCGGCGGCGGCATCCCGCGCCGCCTGGTAGGTCCGCGGGTCGATCTGAAATAGCGTCATGCCCGCCTTCACGTCCGAGCCTTCCGCGAACAACCTCTTTTCAACTATCCCCTCCACGCGCGCCCGTGCTTGCGCCGTGCGCCAGGCTTGCAGGTGACCCGGCAAGTCCTGGGTCAGCGTCGCCGTTCCGGAGGAGACGGTCACGACCTCGACTTCCGTCGGCGGCATGGCGGCGCCCGGTCCGCCCGGGCCGGCGGCCGGTGGCTGACCGCTCGGCCCGCAGGCGAGAAGGAGGATCGAAGATAGGCTTGAGGCAACGGCAAGACGCTTGTACATGGGCAAATCCTCTCAATGGGCCAGGGCATGGGCCCGGAGAAAGCTATCGATGATTCGGGCAACGCTGCTTTGTTCCTGATCGGCGGGAAGCGGGGCGGCGCCGAACATGCGGCGGGGCCGGTCCGGACTGGATCGCATAGCATATATGATCGTCAGGCACGCTCGGCGGTCTTGGTTCGTTTCAATGCGAGCGAAACCACCCGACCGGCGAAAATGGTAGTCTTCCCGGTCCGGCAATGTCCAACCACCGCCATGAGTCCCAGCCGCATACTCATCGTCGAAGATGAACCGATCAACCTCGAAGCTCTGGAGGAGATACTGGGCGACGAGGGTCACGAGGTATGCAGCGCGGTGAATGGCCGCCAGGCGTGGGAGCATCTTTCCGCGGCGCCCGGCAGCTTCGATGTCGTATTGCTCGACCGTCTGATGCCGGATATGGATGGCATCGAGATTCTGCGCCGGATGAAGAGCGAGGCCGGGATGGTCCATACCCCGGTCATCATGCAGACTTCCATGGCGAGCGATGACGCGGTCGCCGAGGGTTTGCACGCCGGTGCCTACTACTACCTGACCAAGCCCTTCGCCGCCGATACGCTGGTGGCGATTGTCGCCGCCGCCGTCCGCGACCATCGCGATTTTCTTCAGTTGCAGCGCGAAGTCCGCCAGGCGAGCCGCACCCTGAACTGCCTGAGCAGCGCGGAGTTCTCCTTCCGCACCCCCGACGAAGCGCACGACGTCGCCACCCTGCTGGCGCAGGTGGCGCCGGATCCCGCCCGCGTGGTGCTGGGGCTCTCCGAACTGATGCTGAACGCGGTCGAGCATGGCAATCTGGCTATTACCTATGATGAGAAGTCCGCCTTGGGCGGAGGTGAACCTCTCGCCGCGGAGATCGCCCGCCGACTTGCCGAGCCCGATAACGCGGACAAGCGGGCAAGAATCGAGTTCCGGCGCTCGGCCAACGAACTACGCTTTGTCGTGCGCGACTGTGGGCGGGGTTTCAACTGGCAGGACTATCTCGAAATGAGTCCCGATCGGGCCTTCGACACCCACGGCCGCGGCATTGCCATGTCGCGGATGATCAGTTTCGACCGAGTGCGCTACGTGGGCTGTGGCAACGAGGTGGAAGCCGTGGTGTTGGTGCCGACCGCACGATCGGAAGCTGACAGCCAGCCCCGTTGAGTCAGGACGGCAGCACTTTGCGCAGAGCGGCTGCCAGTGGCAGCCAAGCCTCATCAACGGCAACGATGCACGCTTCTATCTTCCCGCGATCCAGCCGGTCCTTGATCGCCGTTTCCAGCACCAGTGCCCGGGCCCGCACCTCGTTGGCGCCGAGGGTGGCGGAGACCCCTTTCAGGGAATGGGCGAGTCGGCGGGCATCATCGTAGTCGCCGGCCGCCAGTTGCTCGCGTACCCGGGCCATGTCCTGGTCGTGGCTCTCGACGAACTTGCCCAGCAGGCGGACATAGGTCGAGAGGCGATTGCGCAAACTGAGCATACCCTGTGTCACATCGAGGTCGGCAATCTCTTCCAGCCTCCTTTGCAGCTCGGCATCGCTCAAGGCAACCCCTGCCTCGGCCGTTGAGGCTGTCGAACCGGGTATAACGCGATCGCGTCCCCCCGCCGCGCCAGGCAACCATCTCAGCAGCGTGCGGAACAAGGCGGCGGGCACGACAGGTTTGGCGAGAAAATCATCCATGCCGGCACGCGTGCACTGTGCTCGATCATCATCGAACGCGTTGGCGGTCAGGGCAACAATCGGCATGCCGGCCAGGTCGGGCCGTCGCCGCAATGCTTCAGTGGCGGCCAGTCCATCCATCACCGGCATCTGGACGTCCATCAGCACCAGGTCGTAGCGCTGGCGGTCGGCAAGTGCTACCGCCTCGGCACCGTTGCCGGCCATGTCGACGATCAGACCGGTGTCGCGCAGCAGTTCGAGTACCACGTCCTGGTTCATCGGGTTGTCCTCCGCCAGCAGTACACGCATGCCAGAGTAGGTTTCGGCGATCCGCCTTTCCAGGTCGGCCGCTTCCGCGTCGGACTGGACGATCACACTGGCTTGCAGCGCCTGTCCCCGGGGGCAGCGCGCGGTAAACCAGAAGAGGCTGCCACGACCAACCTCGCTTTCAACGCCGATGTCACCGCCCATCTGCTCGACAAGATGGCGGGAAATCGCCAATCCCAAGCCCATGCCGCCGTACCGCCGGGTGGTCGATGGGTCGGCCTGCTCGAAGATGCGGAACAGGCGTTGGCAGGTTTCCGGCGCAATGCCTATCCCGGTGTCTTCAACCTCGAAGCGCAGGAGTAGCCCCGCGTCGCTGTCCTCCTGCCACCCTACCCGGATGGTCACGGAGCCGCGCTCGGTGAATTTGACGGCATTGTTGGCCAGGTTGACCAGGACCTGGCTCAGTCGGACCGGGTCGCCGCGCAGCACCGGCGGCAGATCGGCGGCCATGTCGAGAACGAGATCGAGGCCCTTGTCCCGCGCGGCGTCGGCGACCATGTTTACGCTTTGCTCGATCATCGGGGCAAGGAAGAAGTCGGTCCGCGCGATGCTGCCCTTGCCCGACTCGATCTTGGCGATGTCGAGTATGTCGTTGATCACCACCTGCAGATGCTCCGCGGCGGTCGAAACCTTGCGCAACAGTTCCTGCTGATGGCTGTCCTGACTGTGGCGAGACGCGAGGTGCGTCAGGCCGATGATGGCGTTCATCGGCGTACGGATTTCGTGGCTCATATTGGCCAGGAAGATGCTCTTCGTCTTGTTCGCCGCCTCGAGCTGCGCGGTGCGTTCGGCCACCAGTTCTTCAAGATGGTTCCGATGCGCTTCCAGTTCCGCTTCCTTCTTTTTCAGCTCGGTGATGTCCATGCGGAAGCCGACGACATGGCCATCCACGGTCCTTCTCTCGACGATGCGCAGCCAGCGGCCGTCGTCCAGTTGCTGTTCGGTCCGGGTATTGCCAGCGCGGTGCGCGGCGACCCGCTCGGCCACCCAGGCGTCGATTCGACCGGCAGCCTCCCGATACTGACCGCGCTCGGCCCCGACTCTGGCGATATGCTCGAATGTTGTCCCCGGCACGATCAGGTCGGCCGAGGTGGCGTAGATCTGGCGATACTTCTCGTTGCAGAAGACCAGCCGGTCATCCTTGTCGAAGAGAACGAAGCCTTCGTCGATGGCATCGATCGCGGTACGCAGGATGCGTTCGCTTTCCTGTCGGCCCGCCTCGGCGAGCTTGCGCGCGGAGATGTTGTTGCCGGTGCCACGGTAGCCGAGAAATCGGCCGTCGTCGGCAACGATGGGCACACCGCTGATGCTGATCCAGCGGATATCGCCGCCCGGCGAGGCGAGGCGATACTCAAACTGATTGAAGGGGCGGTGCCGATCCAGGTCGTCCAGATGCCGGGCCCAGCTATCCCTTTCGTCATCCGCGAGTTCATTCACCAACTCGCGCCGTTGCTTGCCCAGCATGGTGGCGATCGGCCGGCCCGTGACGGTGGCGACGTTCTCCGAAAAATAGGAAAAGCGCAGGTCGGCATCCATTTCCCAGAACCACCAGTCGGCGGCGACCGATGCGAAGCTGCGAAAGCGCTGCTCGCTCTCGCGCAGCTTTTCTTGTTCAAGCTCTAGTTCGGTGGAAGC
Organism: Rhodocyclaceae bacterium; assembly: GCA_044220545.1. Taxonomy (GTDB): domain Bacteria; phylum Pseudomonadota; class Gammaproteobacteria; order Burkholderiales; family Rhodocyclaceae; genus Fen-999. Next base: position 9,479 of record JBGAQX010000023.1, read on the forward strand.
TGACGTCATGGTCCTTGGGAACCGGCAAGGAGGTCTCGCGAGGGTGATTGGCGCGCCGGGGAGGATACTACGTTAGTCATATGTTTGCGGTGCTCCCGATCCCGGGGCCGTGCAACCGGTGGACAAAAAAAGGGCAGCCGCGGCTGCCCATTTCTTGAACCACGGACCCGTTCAGTGCCTGCGCTTGCGCAGCCGCTGAATGGCCGCGAGTTGGGCAACGGCTTCGACGAGTTCCGCCTGGGCGCGGGCATAGTCGAGTTCAGACTCCCGAGTGACCAACGCCTCTTCGGCCTTCTTCTTGGCGTCGAGCGCCTTGGCTTCGTCGAGATCCTTGCCGCGAATCGCGGTATCGGCAAGCACGGTAACGAGACCCGGCTGAACCTCGAGAATACCGCCGGCAACGAAGATCAGCTCCTCCTGCGTCTGGCCCGGGACCTTCAGGCGCACGGCACCCGCCTTGATCCGGGTCATCAGGGGCATGTGGCCAGGCAGGATGCCCAGTTCGCCCACTTCGCCAGGCAGGACGACAAACTCCGCCAGACCGGAGAAGATGGACTCCTCGGCGCTGACGACGTCGACGTGAATGGACATTGGCATAGGGTGGCTTCCTCTTAATCGTTCGTGCCGCGTATTGCGACGCTCATTGCAACGTCTTTGCCTTCTCGAAGGCTTCCTCGATGCCGCCCACCATGTAGAAAGCCTGCTCGGGTAGGCTGTCGCACTCGCCCTCGACAATCATCTTGAAGCCCTTGATGGTTTCCTTGAGGGTGACGTACTTGCCGGCGGACCCGGTGAACACCTCGGCAACGAAGAAGGGTTGCGACAGGAAGCGCTGAATCTTGCGGGCGCGGGACACGGCCAGCTTGTCGTCGGGCGACAGTTCGTCCATACCGAGAATGGCGATGATGTCGCGCAGTTCCTTGTAGCGTTGCAGCGTGGATTGCACCTTGCGCGCCGTCTGGTAGTGCTCTTCGCCGACGACCAGCGGGTCGAGCTGGCGGGAAGTGGAATCGAGCGGATCGACCGCCGGGTAGATACCCAGCGAGGCGATGTCGCGCGACAACACGACGGTCGAGTCGAGGTGCAGGAAGGTGGTGGCCGGCGACGGGTCGGTCAGGTCGTCCGCAGGCACATAGACGGCCTGGATGGAGGTGATCGAGCCAACCTTGGTGGAGGTGATGCGCTCTTGCAGGCGGCCCATTTCCTCGGCCAGGGTCGGCTGGTAGCCCACGGCGGAAGGCATCCGGCCCAGCAGGGCGGACACTTCGGTACCGGCGAGGGTGTAGCGGTAGATGTTGTCCACGAAGAACAGAATGTCGCGGCCTTCGTCGCGGAAGGCTTCGGCCATGGTCAGGCCGGTCAGCGCCACGCGCAAGCGGTTGCCGGGCGGCTCGTTCATCTGGCCAAACACCATGCCGACCTTGTCGAGCACGTTGGACTCCTTCATCTCGTGATAGAAGTCGTTGCCCTCGCGGGTGCGTTCGCCGACGCCGGCGAATACCGACAGACCGGAGTGCTGCTTGGCGATGTTATTGATCAGCTCCATCATGTTCACGGTCTTGCCGACGCCGGCACCACCGAACAGGCCGACCTTGCCGCCCTTGGCGAACGGGCAGATCAGGTCGATAACCTTGATGCCGGTTTCCAGCAGTTCGGTAGCGGGCGACAGTTCGTCGAACTTCGGCGCAGTCTGGTGAATGGAACGCTTCTGGTCGGTCTTGACCGGACCGGCTTCGTCAATGGGCCGGCCGAGCACGTCCATGATTCGGCCCAGGGTGCCATGACCGACGGGCACGGAAATGCCGGCGCCGGTGTTCTTGACCTTCATGCCACGGCGCAGCCCATCGGAGGAGCCCATGGCGATGGTGCGAACGATACCGTCACCAAGTTGCTGCTGAACCTCGAAGGTCAGGCCGTCTTCGGCCATGCCGCCGCCGGACTCGTCGAGAACGAGGGCGTCATAAACCTTCGGCATCCCTTCACGGGGGAACTTGATGTCCACCACGGCGCCGATGCACTGAACGATGTTTCCGTTACTCATGGTCGTTTCCTTAATTCACTGAATGCTGTTAGCCGGAGATGGCGGCGGCACCGCCGACAATCTCGGAAATTTCTTTGGTGATCGATGCCTGCCGGGCCTTGTTGTAGACGAGCTGGAGTTCCTTGATGACGACGCCGGCGTTGTCGGTGGCGGACTTCATCGCCACCATCCGCGCCGACTGCTCGGAAGCCATGTTCTCCGCGACCGCCTGATAGATCAGCGCTTCGACGTAGCGAACCAGCAACTCGTCGATGACAACACGCGCCTCGGGCTCGTAGAGATAGTCCCAGTTGCCTTCGGGTGTGCCCAGTCGCGCGCCAGTCAAAGGCAGCAATTGCTCGACCACCGGTTCCTGCTTCATGGTGTTGATGAAGCGCGTGTAGGCTAGGTAGACCGCGTCAAGCTCGTCGCCCTGTACGGCATCGATCATGATTTTGACCGGTCCGATCAGCTTCTCCAGATGCGGCGTGTCGCCAAGGTGCGTCACGTGCGAGACGACATTGGCGCCCATGCGCTGCATGAATCCCTGACCCTTGGTGCCGATGCAGGTGACGCGGATCTCGGTGGCGCCAGCCTGCTCCCACTCACGCATGGCACCCACCACCATGCGCAGGATGTTGGTATTGAGACCCCCGCAAAGACCCTTGTCGGTCGTGACCAGAATGAGACCAACCCGCTTCGGGACGGCGCCATGGCCGGCTCCAAGATGGCCCTTGGCTAGGAAGGGATGGCGGTAGTCGCTGAGGCTGGCTGCCGAGAGATTGGCCGCCAGGCGACGAATCTTCTCGGAATAGGGCCGCGCGGCACGCATCCGGTCTTGCGCCTTGCGCATCTTGGACGCGGCCACCATCTCCATGGCCTTGGTGATCTTCTTTGTGTTCTGGACCGATTTGATCTTGGTCCGAATCTCTTTGCCGCCGGCCATGGTCTATTAAGCCCAGTTCTTCTTGAACTCGCCAACGGCGGCGGCCATCAGCGCTTCGCCGTCCTTGTCGAGGTCCTTGGTCGACTCGATCTTGTCCATCAGCGCGCCGTGCTGGGCTTTCATGAACTTGTGGAGATCGGCCTCGAACGCGAGCAGCTTGGGCACCTCGACATCATCGAAATAGCCTTGGTTGATGGCGTACAGGGAAACGGCCATGTCGGCGACCGACAGCGGCGAGTACTGGGCCTGCTTCATCAACTCGGTAACGCGGCGACCACGCTCAAGCTGCTTGCGGGTGGCGTCATCGAGATCGGAAGCAAACTGGGCGAAGGCCGCCAACTCGCGATACTGGGCAAGCGCCAGGCGCACGCCGCCGCCGAGCTTCTTGATGACCTTGGTCTGCGCCGCGCCACCGACCCGCGACACCGAGACACCGGCGTTGATGGCTGGGCGGATACCGGCGTTGAACAGGTCGGTCTCCAGGAAGATCTGGCCGTCGGTAATCGAGATGACGTTGGTCGGCACGAAGGCGGACACGTCGCCGGCTTGCGTTTCGATTACCGGCAGCGCGGTCAGCGAGCCGGTCTTGCCCTTGACAGCGCCATTGGTAAGCTTTTCGACCCAGGCCTCGGAAACGCGCGCGGCACGTTCCAGCAGACGCGAGTGGAGATAGAACACGTCGCCAGGATAGGCTTCGCGGCCCGGCGGGCGGCGCAGCAGCAAGGAGATCTGCCGGTAGGCCCAGGCCTGCTTGGTCAGGTCGTCGTAAATGATCAGGGCGTCCTGGCCGCGGTCACGGAAGTATTCACCCATGGTGCAGCCGGAGTAAGGGGCGATGAACTGCATCGCCGCGGATTCGGAGGCGGTGGCGGCAACGACGATGGTGTAAGCCATGGCGCCGTATTCTTCCAGCTTCCTCACCACGTTCATAACCGAGGAGGCCTTCTGGCCGACGGCGACGTAGATACAGAAGAGGTCCTTGCCCTTCTGGTTGATGATGGCGTCGATGGCCACCGCTGTCTTGCCGGTCTGGCGGTCGCCGATGATCAGTTCGCGCTGGCCGCGGCCGATCGGCACCATGGAGTCGATCGACTTCAGACCGGTCTGTACCGGTTGCGACACGGACTTGCGCCAAATCACGCCCGGCGCAACCTTTTCGATCTTGTCGGTTTCCTTGGCATTGATCGGACCCTTGCCGTCGATGGGCTGACCGAGCGCGTTGACCACGCGACCGATCAACTCGGGGCCGACCGGCACTTCGAGAATGCGCCCGGTCGTCTTGACTGTGTCGCCCTCGGTGATGTGTTCGTACTCACCCAGCACCACGGCGCCGACGGAGTCGCGTTCCAGGTTCAGGGCCATGCCGAAGGTATTGCCGGGAAACTCCAGCATTTCGCCCTGCATGACGTCGGCGAGTCCGTGCACCCGGCAAATGCCGTCGGTAACGGAAACGACCGTACCCTGAGTGCGCACTTCCGTGGCGCCCTGCAGGTTCTGGATCTTGCTCTTGATCAGTTCGCTGATCTCGGAAGGATTCAACTGCATTGAATTTCTCCTAACTATTCAGGGCCGTGCGCATGATTGCCAGCTTGCCGCTCACCGAGGTGTCGAGGACCTTGTCGCCGACCACCACCTTGACGCCGCCGATCAGCGCCGGCTCGATCGCCACCGATAGCTGCAGGGGTCCGAAGCGACCCTCGAGGAGGGTCTTGAGGTCGCGAAGCTGCTTTTCGTCCAGCGGGAAGGCGGAGTGGATTACACCGTTCTTGACGCCATCTTCGCCTTGCTTGAGGGTCTGGAACTGCGCGGCGATTTCGGACAGGCAGGCCAGTCGGCCATTCTCGGCCAGCAGTTGGATGAAATTGCCGACCTCGGCGTCGGATCCGCCAACCGTGCGGAACAGATCCTCTACCTGCGCTGGGGCAATATTGGGATTGCCGATCAGGGCACTAGCCCGCGGGTCGTCGGCAAGCTGAGCCAGGCGGCCCAGCGCGTCGGACCAGGCGGGCAGCGCCTGCCGTTCCCTCGCCAGGCGAAAGGCCGCCTCGGCATAGGGTCGGGCGATTGTGGCGATTTCAGCCATGGGATCAGAGTTCCTGTTTCAGGGACACAAGCATGTCCGCATGAGCAGCGGCATTGATCTCCCGGCGCAGGATTTTCTCGGCGCCGACAACCGCCAACTCCGCAACCCGCTCGCGCAGGTGTTGCTTGGCACGCTCGGCCTCCTGTTCGATCTCGGCCTTGGCGGAAGCAACCACCTTGTCGGCTTCGCCGCGGGCGGCTGTCTTCGCATCCTCGATGATCTGCTGGGCGCGACGCTCGGCCTGGGCCAGCACTTCGGTCGACTTCTCCTTGGTCTCGCGCAGTACGTCGGCCGAACGGCGGGCCGCCAATTCCAGATCGTGCCGGCCACGTTCGGCGGCGGCCAGACCTTCGGCGATGGTCTTCTGCCGATTGTCGATGGCCGTCCGCAGTGGCGGCCAGACAAACTTGACCGTGAACCAGATGAAGATGGCGAAGGCGACCGCTTGGGAAATAAGGGTCAGATTAATATTCATGGTTCCACCGCGGGGGTCGGATGAAAATCGGTGACCAGGGCAATTGCTCGATTAGTGAGCAGCCTGAATCACAGCCAGCAGCGGGTTGCCGAAGGCAAACAACATGGCCAGGCCGACACCGATAATGAACGAAGCGTCGATCAGACCAAGCAGCAGGAAGACCTTGGCTTGCAGGGTGGGCATCATTTCCGGCTGACGCGCGGCGGCTTCCAGAAAGCGGCTGGCCATGATGCCGATGCCGATACAGGCGCCGGCGGCGCCAAGGCCGATGATGAGACCGATGCCGATGCCGGTGTAGGCTTGAACCATTGCCAGGAATTGAAGCTTTTCCATTGTCGCTTTCCTTTCGATTGCTGATTGGGGGTTAATTGAAGATACAGAGAAACAGGTTTAGTGGCTTTCGTGCGCCATCGCCAAATAGACGACGGTGAGCATCATGAAAATGAAGGCCTGCAAGACGACGATCAGGATGTGAAAGATCGCCCAGCCGGCACCGAGCACAGCGCCGAAGAAGGTGCCGGCCAAGCCCGTGGCGGCCCACATGCCGAGCAGCAGGAAGATGATTTCCCCGGCGTACATGTTGCCGTAGAGACGCAGCGAGTGCGACAAGGGCTTGGAGACGTACTCGATGATATTGAGCAGGAAGTTGGCCGGCCACAGCAGCGGATGGCTGCCGAACGGGGAACAGAACAGCTCGTGGATCCAGCCGCCCAATCCCTTTACTTTGATGCTGTAAAACAGCATCAGGAACCACACCGCCAAGGCCAGCGCAAAGGTGGTATTGATATCGGCGGTCGGCACCATGCGCCATTCGTGGAGACCCACGGCACCGAGCATCTTGGCCATGATATCGACCGGCAGGAAGTCCATGGCGTTCATCAGCAACACCCAGACGAATACGGTCAGGGCGGCTGGCGCCACGAACGCATGGCGGTCGCCGTGAAATATCCCCTTGACTTGGTCGTCGACGAATTCGATCGCCAGTTCGACGAAGGCCTGACGCTTGCCCGGCACGCCAGCGGTCGCGCCGCGCACCACCCACCAGAGGAAACCAAAAGCCAGGACACCCAGAATCAGGGACGTCACGACGGTATCGACGTGCAGCACCCAGAAGTCGCCCGTGCTGACTGGTTTCTGCAGGAAGCTCAGATGGTGGCTGATGTAGGAGGTAGGTGTCAGCGTGGTTTCAGCAGCAGACATTTCGAGCCCTAGAAGAATTCAGTTAATCACCAGATACTGCAAACGCGATCCCGGACAGCAGTACCGAAATCATGAAGGCGCCAAAGAAAGCCACCACAACCATGTCGTGGTAGGTCGCAAACACCAGCCACAACAGCAACACAACTACCAGCACCTTGGCGGCCTCGGCACGCAGGGCGATTCTCACCGCCTTCTCGGACCCCCCCGCACGACGCTTGGAGACCATGGCGAAAACCCATACACCGGCGACACCGATACCGCCACCCAGGACCGCCGAAACGAAACCGGTGCTTCCCACCAAAACGCCCGCCAGAACTGCGATGACGGCGGTTGCAGCCGCCTGCCACAGCATCGTCAGACGAAACGCCCGATGAATCCCGACCGGCGCTCCGCCGACCCCTGCCAACCGAAAGGCCATCAAAAAAAACCTAAGGATTGTAACGGAATCTTATGGAGCGCGTCAATTGTTGCATCGCAACAAACATTTTGCAAGGGAAATCTCTCGATCTCGAAGCCAATCACACGCCGGCAAAGGCCGCTTCGATCTCGGCGAAAGTACGTGCGACTTCGTGGGTTGTCAGATCGACCCCCAACTGGCGAGCAATCTGCGAGGCCGAGAAGATACCCCGCAAGGTCTGCTTGCCCGCCTCGACGTCGGGATCGACGACCAAGGTGTGCTGGCGACCGCAGGTCTCGAGGGTGGCGACGATGTGGCCAACCTCGGCGCGTTGCACATCGCTCATCTGGATCGCTTCCATGTCTTCGAGATTGGTCATCACGTCGCGCACTTCGAGCTCCTCGCGCTTGGCGCCACGCGCCTGGGCAACACGCACCGGCTTTTCCCCAAGCAGGTCGCGGGCGGTGACGACGCCGGAGATGCGACCGTTCTTCTCGACCACCAGCAGCAACCGCACGCCACGCAGCAGCATGTGCTGGTTGGCCTGGTGGAGAGTCTCCTGGGGAGTGACGGTGGCGGGCGGAATACGCAAGAGGTCGGTCATGACCTCAATGGCCGGCGAGCTTACCGTGACGAAAGTCGGGTTGAGCGCACCACCGACGTAACACCCCCCGGAACAGACAGCCACTTGTGGCAACGGCTTGTAGCGATCCTTGATCATCGTTGTCTCCTGCTCACGGGTGTCGATGGAACCGACATTCTATGCATTTCCGCGCAATCGTTGCAGCAAACCATCCAACTGATCGAGACTGGCGAAGCGGATGCTCAGACTACCGGCGCCTTTTCGATTGGCGGCAATCTTGACTGTGGCGCCCAGACTATCGGCCAGGTCTTCCTCAAGGCGCTGCAAGTCCCGATTCGGCGCCTGTCCGCCCGGTGTCTTCTTCACTGGTGGATTCAGCTCGCGGGCGACGGCGCGTTCCGTCTCGCGCACCGACCAGCCCTTCTCCACCACAATGCTGGCCACCCGGCCCTGCTCGACCTTGGCCAAGGGCAGCAAGGCGCGAGCGTGACCCATTTCGATGTCGCCAGCCATCAGCATGTCCTGGGCGGGTTTCGCCAACTGTAGCAGGCGCAGCAAGTTGGACGCCGCGGAGCGGGAACGGCCCACCGCATCCGCCGCCTGCTGGTGGGTCATGCCAAATTCGTCGATCAGCCTTTGCAGGCCGGCGGCCTCTTCGAGCGGGTTGAGATCTTCGCGCTGGATGTTTTCGATCAGCGACATGGCCAGCACGGCCTCGTCGGGAATGTCGCGGATCAACACCGGCACCTCGGTCAGGCCGGCGATCTGGGCGGCGCGCCAGCGCCGTTCGCCGGCGATGATCTCGTAGCGGTTGCCGCCAACCGGCCGCACCGAGATCGGCTGGATCAGCCCCTGCGCCTTGATCGAAGCGGCCAGATCCTCGAGCGAGCCCGGGTCCATGCGCGTGCGCGGCTGGTACTTGCCCGGCTGCAGCACGCCGACCGACAGCATTTCCTGGCGGCTGGCATCCGGCGTATTGTTGGCGGCGAGCAAGGCGTCCAGGCCACGGCCGAGACCCTTCATCTTTGGCGGATTCACAGTGTTATTCCTTCCAGGACTTGACGCGTTCAATCATTTCGGCGGCGAAGGCCAGATAGGCCTGTGCGCCCTTCGACGATTTGTCGAACAGCACGCCGGGCACACCGTAGCTGGGCGCCTCGGCGAGACGGACGTTCCTCGGCACCAGGGTCCTGAAGACCTTGTCGCCAAAATGCTCCTCCAGTTGCGCCGACACCTGATTGGACAAGGTCGAGCGCGGGTCGAACATCACCCGCAACAGACCGATGATCTTCAGGTCGCGGTTCAGGTTGGCATGTACCTTCTTGATGGTGTTAACCAGGTCGGACAGCCCTTCCAGCGCATAATATTCGCATTGCATTGGTATGACGACGCCATGAGCGGCACACAAGCCGTTGAGCGTCAGCAAGGACAGCGAGGGTGGACAGTCGATCAGGACGAAGTCATAGTCGGCGCTGTGTGCCGCGAGCGCTTCCTTCAGCCGGTTCTCGCGCCGCTCCAGCTCGACCATTTCTATTTCCGCGCCGGCCAGATCGCGATTGGCGGGCAGCACATCGTAGCCACCGGCGGCGGAAGGCACGCGCGCTTCGGCCAGGGTCGCCAGGCCGACCAACAATTGATAGACGGAGCGCGACAGGTTGCGCTTGTCCACGCCGCTACCCATGGTGGCGTTGCCCTGCGGGTCCAGATCCACCAGCAGCGTGCGCTGCCCCTGGAGGCCCAGGGCGGCCGCCAGGTTAACCGAAGTGGTGGTCTTGCCTACGCCGCCTTTCTGGTTGGCAATGGCGAAGATGTGCATCAGCTTTTCTCCAGGACAATCAAGTGGCGCTCGGCGGCGAGGCCGGGAACGATTAGTTTCACGGCATCGGCTACCCGCCAGTTCGCCGGCAGATGGTCGATTTCCGCTTGCGGGTAGACACCCTTCATGGCCAATAGTCGCGATGCGAGATGGCCAGCTTGGCCGACAAACTCGGTCAGGTCGGCAAACGCCCGCGAGACAACCGCGTCGAAGCATCCCGTCATTGCTTCGACGCGGCCACAATGGACACTTACGTTGCCCAGAGCGAGTTCGATTCCGGCCTGCCGCTGAAAGGCCACCTTCTTCTGGTTCGCCTCGACCGAAGTCAATCGCAGGTCGGGCCGGCAAATAGCCAGCGGCAGCCCTGGCAAGCCACCGCCACTACCGACGTCGGCCAACGTCGCGAGTCCGGCGATATGCGGCAGGACGGCCAGCGAATCAAGCAGGTGATGCGTGACCATCTGTGCCGGGTCGCGTATCGCCGTCAGGTTGTAAGCCCGGTTCCACTTGGCCAGCATGGCGAGATACCGCTCCAGCTTGGCCTCGGCACCGTCAGGCAGGATCAAACCAAGAGCCGCGACACCGGCAACCAGGTTCATGGCGCCTTCTTCTTCAGATGCACCAGCAGCAGCGAAATCGCCGCCGGCGTGACTCCCTGGACGCGGGAGGCCTGACCCAGCGTCGCCGGCTTGTGCTGATTGAGCTTCTGCTGGACTTCGATGGAAAGGCCGCGGACCTGCCGGTAGTCCAGATCGTCGGGCAGCGCCAGGGATTCGTGTGCCGCGGCCTTGGCCACCTCCTCCCGCTGGCGCTCAATGTAGCCGGCGTATTTGGCCTGGATTTCCACCTGTTCCACCACGTCGGGTGCCGTCAGACCCGGTCCGCATCCTGGCAGCGTAACCAAGTTGGCGTAGTTCACCTCCGGCCGACAGAGCAGGTCGAACAACCGGTACTCGCGCTCTAGCGGCTGGCCCGTCACCCGGACGGCGTCGGCCTCGGCCACCAGGCGCGGATTGATCCATGTACCACGCAGGCGCTCGGTCTCGCGGGCAATGGCATCACGCTTGCGATTGAAGGCATCCCAGCGACCATCATCCACCAATCCGAGTTCGCGGCCGGCCTCGGTCAGGCGCAAGTCGGCATTGTCTTCGCGCAGACTGAGACGATACTCGGCCCGACTGGTGAACATCCGGTAGGGCTCGGAGACGCCACGGGTGATGAGATCATCGATCATCACCCCGAGGTAGGCCTGGTCGCGCCGTGCAACCCATGGCTCCAAGCCAAGGGAATGACGGGCGGCGTTGACGCCCGCCAGCAAGCCTTGGGCGGCCGCCTCCTCGTAACCCGTGGTGCCATTGATCTGGCCGGCGAAGAACAGGCCGGCGATGGACTTGGTCTCCAGCGAGGCCTTCAGGTTGCGCGGGTCGAAGTAGTCGTACTCGATGGCGTAGCCGGGGCGAGTGACATGGACGTTCTCCAGGCCGCGGATTGAACGCAACAGCGCTAATTGCACGTCAAAGGGCAAGCTGGTGGACACGCCCTGCGGATAGATCTCATGGGTCGTGAGGCCCTCGGGCTCGAGGAACACCTGATGCTCATCCTTGCCGGCGAACTTGTGGATCTTGTCCTCGATCGACGGACAGTAACGCGGCCCCACGCCCTCAATGACGCCGGTGAACATCGGCGACCGATCAAGACCGGCGCGAATGATGTCGTGGCTGCGGGCATTGGTATGGGTAATCCAGCAAGCAATCTGGCGGGGATGCTGCCCGGCTCGACCAAGGAAGGAAAACACCGGCACTGGCTCGTCACCCGGCTGGCGCTGTAGCGCCGAATAGTCGATGCTACGGCCATCCAGGCGCGGCGGTGTGCCGGTCTTGAGCCGACCAGCCGGCAACTGCAACTCACGCAGCCGCTGCGCCAGCGAAATGGACGGCGGGTCGCCGAAGCGGCCCGCCCGATAGTTTTCCAGTCCGACATGCACCAGGCCGTTGAGAAAGGTACCTGCCGTCAGCACCACGCTAGGCGCCTCAAAGTGGATACCCAATTGGGTCACTACGCCGGTAACGCGGTCACCCCGCACCGTGAGGTCATCCGCCGCCTGCTGAAAGAGAGTCAGATTGGGCTGATTTTCCAGCCGTCCACGGATCGCCTCCTTGTACAGATGACGATCGGCCTGGGCGCGGGTGGCCCGCACGGCTGGCCCCTTCGAGGCATTGAGAATACGAAACTGGATGCCCGCCTCGTCGGTGGCGGCCGCCATCGCCCCCCCCAAGGCATCAACCTCCTTGACCAGATGCCCTTTGCCGATACCACCGATCGACGGATTGCAGGACATGGCTCCGAGTGTCTCGATGTTGTGCGTCAGCAAGAGGGCCTTGGCACCGGCGCGCGCCGCCGCAAGCGCAGCTTCGGTGCCGGCATGGCCACCACCGATCACAATGACGTCGAAACGAGTTGGAAAAAGCATCGCGGGCGGAAGCCGACAGGTCGCAACCAGACGGTCTGGTCAGGGAGGCGCAATGATACGCCGATGGTCTGCAAAACCAAATCGATGCACCACCCTGTTTCACGTGAAACTACGCAATGCGCCGTTTCACGTGAAACAACAGCCTAGTGCTTACCCCCAAGTCCCAGATAGCTCTCCACAACCCTCGGGTTTCCGGACAGTTCCTCGCTTGGCCCGGAGAGCGCGACCTCCCCGGTCTCCAGCACATACCCGAAATCCGCCACCTGCAACGCCGCCCGGGCATTCTGCTCTACCAGCAGTATCGCCACGCCGGTCTTCCGCAGGGTGGCAAGAATATGAAAGATTTCCCGAACAATCAGCGGTGCCAAGCCAAGGCTGGGCTCGTCCAGCATCAGCAATTTCGGCTTGGCCATCAGCGCCCGCCCCACCGCAAGCATTTGCCGTTCGCCGCCCGACAAAGTCCCGGCCTGCTGGTTGTGCCGTTCCTTCAGGCGCGGGAAGATACGATACACATCGGCCATGGTCTGCGCCTCGTCGCGATGTCCCAGCCGTCGCCGCATGAACGCCCCAAGCCGCAGATTGTCTTCCACGCTCATCTCGCCGAACAACTCACGCTTCTCTGGCACCAGCGTCATGCCCATGGCCACCATCCGCTCGACCTCGACTTCGCTCTGCCGTGATCCCAGGAAGTCGATGTCCCCGGAGGACCGCGGCAACAGCCCCATGATCGAAGCCAGCATCGTCGTCTTGCCAGCCCCATTCGGACCAATCACAGTGACTATCTCGCCAGCCCGCACCTTCAGCGTTACATGATGCAGGGCTTCGACCTTGCCGTATGACACGCACAGGTCATCGACCGCCAGAACGACCGGCTGTTCCATCAATCGACTCCACCCAGATAAGCCTCGATCACGTCCGGATTGTTCTGAATATCCTCCGGCAGGCCCTCGGCGATCTTCTCGCCGAACTCCATCACCACCACGCGATCCGCCAGCCCCATAACGAAATCCATGTCGTGCTCGACCAGCAAGATGCCCATCCCTTCGTCCCGCAAGCGGCGCAACAGATCAGCCAGCGTCTGCTTTTCCAGATAGCGCAAACCAGCGGCCGGCTCATCGAGCAACAGCAGACAGGGATCCGCCGCCAAGGCGCGCGCGATTTCCACGATCCGCTGCTGCCCCAGGGCCAGACTACCCGCGGCATCGAACAGATGCTGCCCCAGACCGACCCGCTCAACCTGCCGTGCCGCCTCGGCCAGCAACCGCCCCTCCTCGATCCGCTCCGCATGGGTCGCCGCGGCGACCACACCCCGTCGACCCCGCAAGTGCGCACCAATGGCGACATTCTCCAGCACGGACATGGCAGGCAACAGACGCACATGCTGGAACGTACGACTCATGCCGAGACGGGCAATCTGGCGCGACGCCCGGCCATCGACCCGCTCGCCCAAGAAATGCACTTCACCCGAGGTGGGGGGATCAACACCGGTGATCAGATTGAACAGCGTGCTCTTGCCAGCGCCGTTGGGCCCGATCAGCGCGAGAATCTCACCCGCGGCGACACCGAGACTCATGTGATTGTTGGCCGTCAGGCCGCCGAACTTCTTGACCGCGTCCTTGACCTCGAGCAGCCCGGTGCCTGCCTTTGGTTTGTCCCTTCTAGTCAGAGGCTCCGCCTCCGGGACATCGCGTTGCCGCTCCTTGATCGGCACCAGCCGGCAGACCACTGGCCAAAGCCCTTCGCGCGCGCGATGCAGAACAAAGATCATGAGCAGCCCGAAGACAATGATCTCGAAGTTCCCGGAAGCGCCGAAGATCTTCGGTAGCAGATCCTGCAACCACTGCTTGAGCACGGTAATCAGGCCCGCGCCAACCAGAGCACCCCAGACATGACCGGCGCCGCCGATCACGGCCATGAACAGATACTCGATGCCGATATGCAGACCAAAGGGGGTCGGGTTGACGAAGCGCTGCAGATGGGCATAAAGCCACCCGGACAAAGCGGCAAAGGCGGCGGCGATCAGGAAGATGACCATCTTGGAACGGGCCGTATCGACCCCCATGGCCTCAGCCATGACACTGCCCCCCTTCAAGGCCCGGATGGCCCGTCCCTCGCGGGAATCCAGCAGGTTCCGCGTCAACCAGATGGCCCCCAGCAGCACCACCCAGATCACGTAGTAGAAATGGCGGCCGTCCTTGAGCTCGAAACCCAACAGGCTCAGCGCCGGTATGCCCGACATGCCGGTATGCCCCCCGAGAAAGGAAACATTGCCGAACAGAAAGTACAGGGACATGCCCCAGGCGATGGTACCCAAAGGCAGGTAGTGCCCTGACAGGCGGAGCGTCAGGAGCCCGAGCAAGGCCGCCACGGACGTCGTCACCAACAGGCTTGCCCCAAGCGCGAGCCAGGGCGATGCGAGCCACGCCAGCATCGCCGGGAGTCCTTCGGCGGTGGTCAAGTAAGCAGTGGTATAGGCACCCAGGCCCACAAAAGCGGCTTGTCCGAACGAAGTGAGTCCTCCCACGCCGGTCAATAGAACCAGTCCCAACGCCACCAGGGCGTAGAGCCCGATGTAGTTGAGCAAAGTAATATGAAACTCCGGGAGAACCGCCGGACCGAGTGCCAGCAACACCACGAATCCGACGACTAGCAAGCGCTGGCTCACTCCTCTTCCTCCACGTGGCGCGTGGTCAGCGAGCGCCACACCAGTACCGGAATGATCAGCGTGAATACGATCACCTCCTTGAAAGCCGATGCCCAGAACGACGAGAACGATTCCAGCAGGCCAACCAGGATTGCGCCAGCAGCCGCCACCGGATAGCTGGCCAGCCCACCGACGATGGCGGCAACAAAACCCTTGAGGCCGATGAGGAAACCAGTGTCGTAGTAGACCGTGGTTATCGGCGCGATGAGAATGCCCGAGAATGCGCCGATCGCGGCAGCCAGCAGGAATGACAGCTTGCCGGCCTGGGTGGTCGAGATGCCCATCAAACGAGCCCCGACCCGGTTGATGGCCGTGGCGCGCAACGCCTTGCCCCAAAGACTGCGCTCGAAGAACAGGTACAGCGCAACGATCAGCACGATGCTGGCGCCCGCCACCCAGAGCGTCTGGCCGGAGACCGTGACGCCACCCCAGTCGAAACTGGCGTCGGAAAACGCGGGGGTACGCGAACCCTCGGCACCGAAGAACAGCAGACCGAGGCCAACCAGGGTCAGGTGTACCGCCACCGAGACAATCAGCAGGACAAGCACCGATGCCGAGGCAAGCGGCTGGTAGGCCAGCCGGTAGACCATCGGCCCGAGGGGCACCACCAATGCCAGGGCCAGCGCCACTTGCAGCAACAGCGGCCAAGCCGTGGGCTCGCCCAAAAAGACGACCGCCGCCGCCACGGTCGGATAGGCAAGATTCCAGCCAAGCGCCGAGGCAAGCCGGCGCAAGGTGCCGCTGCGAATGGCGATGCCTATTTCAACCGCCGCAACCGCCGCACCGAGTCCCAGCAGTAGCCACAGCGTGCCCGGGGTCTTGCCGGCCTGAAAGCTGGCCAGCGTCAGGGCACCAAACGCGACGAACTCGCCTTGAGGAATGAAAATAACGCGGGTAACGGCGAAAACCAGCACAAGCGCCAGCGCCAGGAGCGCATAAACCGAGCCATTGACGATACCGTCCTGACCCAGCAGCAGAGCGATTTGCAGATCCATCGATAGTTCTGTCTATTGGCGGCAGAAACAGCAGGGGCGCCCATGCTTGCACAAGGGGCGCCCCTGCCGCGTAGGGGAAAGTATACGCCTACTTACTGGAGCTTCCAGGCGCCACCTTCCACCTTGACCATCACCCGCGCACGCTGATCGAAACCGAGGTGATCCTGGGCAGACATGTTGACGACACCATGAGAGACCGTGACATTCTTCAGGCTCTCGAGGGCATCGCGCAGCGCCGCGCGGAATTCCTTGCTGCCCGGCTGGGCCTTCTTCAGAGCGAGCGGGATGGCGTTCTGCAGAAGCAGCCCGGCATCCCAGGCGTGCGCGCCGAACGTGGAGGTCGCACCCTTGCCATGGGCGGTCTCGTACTTGCCGGTGTATTCCATGGCCACTTTCTTGATCGGATTGCTGTCCGGCAACTGCGCGGCCACCAGCACCGGACCGGCGGGCAGGAACGTACCTTCGCAATCCTTGCCGCAGACACGCAGGAAATCCATGTTGGCGACGCCGTGGGTCTGGTAGAACTGACCAGCAAAGCCCTTTTCCTTCAATGCCTTCTGGGGCAGCGCGGCGGGCGTTCCGGCCCCGGCGATCAGCACCGCGTCGGGCTTGGCGGCGATGATCTTCAGCACCTGGCCGGTAACCGAAGTATCGCCGCGGTTATAGCGTTCGCTGGCGACGATCTGTAGCTTGCGCACCTCGGCTATCTTCGAAAATTCCTTGTACCAGCCTTCCCCGTAGGCATCGGCAAAGCCGATGAACGCCACCGTCCGCACCTTGTTGCCGAGCATGTGCTCGACAATGGCGGTGGACATCTGGATGTCGTTCTGCGGCGTCTTGAACACCCATTTGACCTTGGGATTGGCCGGATCGACGATGGCGGCCGAAGCGGCCATCGACACCATCGGCGTCTCGCCCTCGGCGGCGACATCGATCATGGCCAGCGAATTGGGTGTGATGGTCGAGCCGACGATGACATCGACCTTGTTCTCGGCAATGAACTTCCGGGCGTTCTTCACCGCCGTCGTGGTATCGGAAGCATCGTCGAGCACGATGTAATTGATCTTCTGGCCACCGATGCTGCTCGGCATCAGGGCAAAGGTATTCTTTTCCGGAATCCCCAGCGAGGCGGCCGGGCCGGTCGCGGACACGGTAACACCGACATTGATGTCGGCTTGGGCGACACTGGCGACGGTCGCGGCAAACGCGGCAATCAAGCTTGCCGTCAGGGGTTTCAGATTCATCGTGGGTCTCCTCCCTATGTGAAAAAGCCTAACAGCGTATCGTAGCCGAATTTCCCGATCAACACCGTGGTTACTCCCAGAAACACCCAGCGAACGAAGCCGCTGCCATGGCGAAGCGCCAGCCGCGTGCCAACGAGGGCGCCAACAATATTGAATACCGCCATGGTCAGCGCCGTCAGCCACAAAACGTGGCCCATTGGCACAAAGAAAGTCAGCGCGGCCGCGTTGGTCGTCAGATTGACGATCTTGGCGGCGCTGGAAGCCCGGAGAAAATCGAGGCCGAAGAGTCCGACGAAGGCAAAGATCATGAAGCTGCCCGCCCCCGGACCGAAGAAGCCATCATAAAAGCCGAGTACAGCTCCCACCGCCACCGCATAGGGCCGCACCCGCCCGGCCGGCAAGGTACTGCCTTGCAGCTTGCCGAAATCGGGTTTGATCAGCGTATAGACGACCACCGCCACCATCAGCACCAGCACCAATGGGCGCACCACTTCCTTGGGTAACCACGTCACCGTCGCCGCGCCGACAAAGGAAAACACGAAGGCCGTTCCCGCCGCCGGTAAGGCAATCTCCCAAGGCATGGCAATCCGGCGAGCGTAGCGCCAAGCCGCATTTGCGGTACCGAAAATGCTTGAGCCCTTGTTGGTGCCGAAAATGGTTGCCGGTGCTTCGGCCGGTAGCGCCGTGAACAGCGCGGGCACCTGCACTAGTCCACCACCACCCGCCACCGCATCGATAAAACCAGCCAGCAGTGCGACAAGCGCCAGAAGTGGCAACTCACTCATTTACCGATGCAGAACCGGCTGAAGATCACCCCCAGCAAATCATCGGCACTGAACTCCCCGGTGATCGTGGCAAGTGCTTCCTGTGCCAGGCGCAGCTCCTCGGCGGCCAGCTCCAGGCGGTTCAGCTCGGCCGCCGCCAACGCCAGGCGCCGACCGGCTTCAGCCAGCGCCGCCAGATGCCGCTCGCGGGCCAGGATGACGTCCTCGCCATGGCCTTGCCAGCCAGCCACACGCAGCAACTCGTCGTGCAACAGCGCCATGCCCTCGCCGGTCTTTGCCGAAAGGCGCAGGTGAACCTGCTTGCCGTGCTCGCGGTCGACAAACCGCGCGGCGGGATGATGGGCAAGATCGCACTTGTTCTCGACCACAATGCGTTCAATACCGTCGGGCAGCCGAGCGGCCACGGCGCGGTCGGCGGGTGTCACGCCGCCCCGCGCATCGACAATCTGCAAGACCACGTCGGCACGATCGATCTCCCGCCAACTCCGCTCGATGCCGATCCGCTCCACCGGGTCGTCGGTCTCGCGCAGGCCGGCGGTATCGATGATGTGCAGCGGAATACCCTCGACCTGGATGGTTTCACGCAGAGCATCGCGGGTCGTGCCGGCAATTTCGGTGACGATCGCCCGTTCCTCGCCCGCCAGGCGATTCAGCAGGGAACTCTTGCCAACGTTGGGCAACCCCGCCAGCACCACCGTCAGGCCGGTCCGCAGCAGGCTGCCCTGGCGAGCCCGACTGCGCAGCCCTGACAGTTCCCCAGTCAGGCGCTCCAGGCGCGGCACCAGGTCGGTATCGCGCAGCGGGTCGATCTCCTCGTCGGGAAAGTCGAGCGTCGCCTCGACCAGCATGCGCAGTTCGATCAGTTGGTCCACCAGGCCATGGACCTGGCGGGAAAACTCGCCGGCCAGCGAGCGCAACGCCGAGCGGGCCGCCTGCGCCGTGCTGGCCTCGATGAGGTCCGCAACCGCCTCGGCTTGCGCCAGGTCCAGCTTTTCATTGAGAAAGGCACGGCGGGTGAACTCGCCCGGCTCCGCCAGCCGCGTACCGAGTTCCCGGCAGCGAACCAGGAGTTCCTGCATCACCACTGGGCCGCCGTGACCCTGAAGTTCGAGCACGTCCTCGCCGGTGAAGGAATGCGGCGCGGCAAAGTAGAGCAGGATGCCCTGATCGATAGCCACGCCAGCCGCATCGCGGAAGCTGACCAGCCGCGCCAGGCGTGGCACCGGCCGGATGCCAGTCAGCCGTTCGGCAAAGTCCGCCAGCCCGGCCCCGGAGACACGTACGACACCGATGCCACCACGGCCGGGCGCCGTGGCAATGGCGGCGATGTTGTCCGGCTTAATGAGCCTTGAGGCCAATCGCCTCGATCATCCGGTTGACCTGCCACTGCTGGGCAATCGACAGCACATTATTCACCGTCCAGTACAGTACCAGGCCGGCCGGGAAGAACAGGAACATGCCGGTGAAGACGATCGGCATGATCATCATCACCTTGGCCTGCATTGGGTCAGGCGGAGTTGGATTCAGTTTGGTCTGAATGAACATCGTGACACCCATGATCAGCGGCAGCACGAAATATGGATCCTTGTCGGAAAGATCGGTGATCCAGCCCAGCCACGGCGCACCGCGCATCTCCACCGTCGCCAGCAGAACCCAGTAAAGGGCAATGAATACGGGGATCTGTACCATGATCGGCAAGCAGCCACCCAGAGGATTGACCTTCTCTTTCTTGTACAGCTCCATCATCTCCTGGTTCATGCGCTGCTTGTCGTCAGCGTAGGTTTCCTTCAGCTTGGTCAGCTTGGGTGTCAGCACCCGCATCTTGGCCATCGACTTGTAGGACGCGGCGGAAAGGGGGAAGAAGGCCGCCTTGAGCATCACCGTCAAGACGATGATCGCCCAGCCCCAGTTGCCGAGGAACGAATGCAGCCATTGCAGCACCCAGAAGATCGGCGCGGCAATGACCGTCAGCCAGCCGTAGTCCACCACCAGATCGAAACCGGGCGCCATCTTGGCCAGCTTTTCCTGCTCCTGGGGCCCGGCATAGAGCGCCATGGCCAGCTTGTCGGAAGCCCCCGGAGCCACGGCGGCCATCGGCACAATCACGCCGGCGGCGAACAGATCCTTTGCCGTTTCGCGCAGGAAGTATTCCCGTTCGCCCTTGGGTGGCAGCCAGGCCGAAACGAAGTAGTGCTGCACCATGGCGACCCAACCGTTGTCGGTCTTGCCCGGCACCTTGGCTTTCTTGCTGGCGACTTCCTCGAAGCTGGCCTTCTGGAACTTGTCGGCGTCGGTATAAAAGGCCGGACCGGTAAACGTGGACATCATGGCATTGGCGCCATCCGGAGCCTTGCCGTCGCGGGTCAATTGGAAGTACGCATGCGGCGCAATGGCTGCTCCACTACCGTTGGCTATCTCGTACTCAACGTCGATCAGGTAGCTGCCACGCTTGAAGACATAGGTCTTCGCCACTCGAACGCCGCCTTCGCCCATGGCGGTCAGGCGTACACGCAACTCGTTCTCACCCTCCTTGAGCGTCAGGGCGTCGCCGGGCAAAGTCCACAGACTCTTGTGGTTTGGCAAACCGGCGCCGATCAGGCCGCTTTGTGCCGCATAGGCATGCTTGTCCTCGAACAGGATGAAGTCCTGCTTCTTGTCCTCGGTTGCCTTGTGCCGTGTCAGCACCAGCCGGTTCAAATCGCCACCCTGGGACGAAATCTCCGCTATGTACAGATCGGTCGTCGCCACAGTCTTGGCCATGGCCGCAGGCTTCGCTTCGCCCGTGCTACCCGGAATGGCAGGTGTGCCTGGTGAAGGGGATGACAGGCTTGGCACGCCACTGGAGCCGGCGGCACCGGTGGCACCGACGGGGGCCTGGGCCGTGACGGCCGCAGGTGTGCCAGCGACTGGCACCGAATGCCCCTGCTTTTGCCAAGCTTCCCAGAGCATGATCAGGGAAAAGCCGAAGACCAGGAAAAGTATCAGACGTTGGTTATCCATGAGGGTCGAAATCGATCAGGGTACGGGGTCATAGCCGCCGGGATGCCAGGGGTGACAGCGACCGACCCGACGGACAGCCAGCCACAAGCCCTTGATAACACCGTGGCGTTGCAGGGATTCGACAGCATACTCGGAACAACTCGGGTGGAACCGGCAACTACGGCCCAGAAACGGACTGATCGCGTACTGGTAAAACCGAATCAGCAAGATCCAGGGTCTGGCTGCCCAGCCGGTTGCCCCATTATTGTTCATTCCGGCAGTCCGGCCAGCAAACTATCAATGTCACGACGCCAGACATGCCGCAGTTCGCGATCCACGAGGGCTTTGGCGGCCAACGGAGGCTTGGTCAGGCGCAGCACCAGGTCCATGGCGGAAAGTGCTGGCAGCATCTGTCGAAAAGCTTCACGGGCCAAGCGCTTGATCTGATTGCGCAAGACGGCGCGGCGCGCCAGGCGTTTTGGAATCACCAAGCCCAACCGGGCTCCAGTGCCCTCGAGTTTCACTTCTTCATTGCGACGGTAACGCAACTCGAAGCACCCGCCGCGCAATCGCAGCGGACTGGCCATCACGGCCGCGAATTCCCTGGGTGTGTGTAGACGATTCGAGGGCCGGAAGGGGCGAAGCTTCGTATCCCCCTTGCTCCCCGTCACCGGTCTTTACTCAAACACCCAGACGGTGACGGCCCTTGGCGCGACGAGCACGGATGACGGCACGACCGCCACGGGTACGCATGCGCACCAAGAAACCGTGCGTACGCTTGCGACGCACTACCGATGGCTGATAAGTCCGTTTCATGGCAAAGCCCTTCTCAAGAGAAACGCGCGATTACAGCGTTGGCACCTTGATTTGTCAAGATCAATTTTCCGCCGGGGCTTGTGGATAACTCGTCCCGAACTCGCTAGAATGCCTGACACACAAGTGTCGCCCGGGCTCCCGGGTTGCCGATTCATCATCAAAAACAATTATTAATCAATACCATAGTATGGTTAGTGTGGTACCGATCAGCACGGATTCGGTGATGGCAGATTTTTGGGCCCACTGTCTGACCAGCTTCCAGAAGGAATTGCCGGCCCAACAATTCAACGCCTGGATCAAGTCCTTGCGCATTGAAGCCGAAGCACCGGGGCGGTTTCGTGTCCTGGCACCCAATCGTTTTGTCATGCAATGGGTGCGCGAACGCTATTTTCCACGTATTGAAAGCCTGCTTCATCAGCTTCACGCCGATTCCGCCAGCGTTACCCTGGCTCTGGACGAGCAGGCAGCCGTTGGCCAAGACCCGTCGGACAATGGGCCCGATGCAACCGCAACCGCCGAGATCGTGGTCGCCAAGGAATCAACAACCACCGTGTTGTTGCCATTGCTGAAAAACAGTGATCCGATTTACGAAAAAACCCGCCTGAACCCGGATTTCACTTTCGAAGCGCTCGTGACTGGTCGATCCAACGATCTCGCCCGCGCGGCTGCCCAGCAGGTCGCCCTGAACCCTGGCGTATCCTACAATCCGCTCTTCGTCTATGGTGGCGTTGGCCTGGGCAAGACTCACCTGGTGCATGCGCTCGGCAATGAGGTCTGGCGCCAGAATCCCGACAATGTGGTGCGCTACGTTCACGCCCACGACTACATTGCCGATGTGGTGCGTGCCTATCAGCAGAAGGCCTTCGACAGTTTCAAGCGCTACTACTGTTCCCTGGATCTGCTGATCATCGACGACATTCAGTTCCTGAATGGCAAGGATCGCACCCAGGAAGAATTTTTCTTTGCTTTCAATGCATTGATTGAGTCTCGGAAGCAAATCGTCATCACCTGCGATACCTACCCAAAAGACATCCAGGGTCTGGAAAATCGTCTGATCTCGCGCTTCGACTGTGGTCTCACCGTTCAGGTCGAGCCGCCTGAACTCGAGATGCGTGTAGCCATCCTCAAGAAGAAGGCCGAAGTCATGGCTGTTCCCCTGGGCGATGACGTTGCGTTCCTGATTGCCAAAAACCTGCGCTCGAACGTTCGCGAACTCGAAGGAGCCCTCAACCGTGTAATTGCCTTTGCCGGCTTTCACCGCCGCGATCTGAATATCGAGGTCGCCAAGGAAGCCTTGAAGGATGTCATCGGTGCGCACAACCGCCAGATCACGCTGGAACTGATCCAGAAGTATGTCGCCGACTACTACAAGATCAAGGTAGCCGAGATGTACTCCCAGCGACGCACCCGCGCCATTGCCCGACCACGCCAGGTGGCGATGTGGCTGGCGCGCGAATTGACGCCGCACAGCCTGCCGGAGATCGGCGATGCCTTCGGTGGCCGGGACCACACCACGGTGATGCACGCATGCCGCACAATCATCGACCTGCGTGGCAAGGACGGTCAGTTGAACAACGATCTGCATGTCCTTCTACAGTCCATCAAAGGCTGAGCGTCGCCATGACTGAACAAGCCTTGGAAAAGCACGGGAGCAATTGTGGATAAGTCAGCGTTTCGAACACCTGCCATAATTCGCCCACATTTATCCACACATGAACAACAGGGTTTACCCCAAGGCACTAGAATAGGCATGTTCATGAGTCATAAGAAGAATTCCGCCTTATCCACATCCACCGCCACCCATAATCAGTTAACTTAGGAGATATATAGAATGCTCCTGTACAAAGGACCGCGCGATCAGATACTGACTCCTTTGCAGTCGGTTTGCGGTATTGTCGAAAAGCGCCATACCTTGCCCATCCTCTCCAACGTGCTGATGGAAAAGGACGGTGAGCGGCTCACTTTGCTGGCAACCGACATCGAGATTCAGATCAGGACCAGTACCACCGCGGTCGGGTCGGAAAAGGCCGCGCTAACGGTGGCGGCACGGAAACTTCAGGACATTCTTCGGTCCCTGCCCGAATCCGCCGAGGTTAGCCTGACGCTGGACGACAAGCGCTTGCAGTTGAAGGCGGGCAAGAGCCGTTTCAATCTGCAAACCTTGCCGGCCGAGGATTTCCCGCGCATGTCGAACGTCGACGGCCAGACGGCGAAGATCACCATGACGCAGAAGCAGTTCAAGAACCTGCTCGCGCTGGTGCAATACTCGATGGCCCAGCAGGACATCCGCTATTACCTGAACGGCCTGCTGGTGGTCATCAATGGCGCTGAAATGCGTGTCGTGGCCACCGACGGACATCGGCTCGCTTTTGCCAGCGAAGCGCTGGTCGACAATCTGCCGCGCAGTGAGGTGATCCTGCCGAGAAAAACGGTGCTCGAGCTTTCACGCCAACTAGCCGACAACGACGAGCCACTGGAAATCATTTTGACTCCGACCCAGGCGCAGTTCCGGTTCGGTAACATCGAACTGGTCTCCAAGCTGATCGACGGCAAGTTCCCCGACTACGAGCGAGTCATACCGCAGCAGCACACCAAGGTCTTGCTGCTGTCATGCGACGTCTTGTTGCATTCATTGTTGCGCGCGGCGATTCTCACCAACGAAAAATTCCGTGGTGTGCGCCTCGTTCTGAGCGACGGCAGCCTGAAGATTCTCTCCACCAACGCCGAGCAGGAAGAAGCCCAGGAAGAGATCGAGGTGCCGTACCAAGGTGACGGTCTCGATGTCGGTTTCAACGTCACCTATCTGCTCGACGTGCTGAACAACATCTCCGCCGAGAACATCGAATGCCGGTTGGCCGATGCCAGTTCCAGCGCACTGTTCATGTTGCCGGGGAACGACCGGTTCAAGTACGTCGTGATGCCGATGCGCATCTAACCTAGGAAACTCAATGACGCAGGACAACAAGCCGGCCGCCGAAATCGGTGGCGACCAGGGTGGCTACAACGAGGATTCCATCCAGCAACTGGAGGGTCTGGAGGCGGTGCGCAAGCGCCCCGGCATGTACATCGGCGACACCTCCGATGGCACTGGCCTGCATCACATGGTTTTCGAAGTCGTCGACAACGCCATCGACGAAGCCTTGGCCGGCTACTGCGACGATATCGTCATCACCATCCATACCGACAGCTCGATCTCGGTTACCGACAACGGCCGCGGCATTCCCACCGGCGTCAAGTTCGACGACAAACACGAACCCAAGCGCTCCGCCGCCGAAATCGTCATGTGCGTGCTGCATGCCGGCGGGAAATTCAACCAGAACTCCTACAAGGTTTCCGGCGGTCTGCATGGCGTTGGTGTCTCGTGCGTCAACGCCCTGTCGAAGTGGCTGCGCCTCACCGTGCGTCGCGACGGCAAGAAACATGCGATGGAGTTCCATCGCGGCCATGCCGTCGACCGCCTCATCGAAGTGCAGAACGGTGTCGAGGTGTCGCCGCTGAAACTTATCGGCGAAGCCCAGACCACCGGCACCGAAGTGCACTTCATGGCCGACGAGGAAATCTTCGGCACCATCGAATTTCACTACGACATCCTGGCCAAGCGCCTGCGTGAGCTCTCCTTCCTCAACAACGGCGTCAGGATCAAACTGATCGACCAGCGCACCGGCAAGGAAGAAGACTTCGCCTTCTCCGGTGGCGTCAAAGGTTTCGTCGAGTACATCAACCGCGCCAAGACCGTGTTGCACCCGAACGTGTTTTTTTCCGAGGGGAGCGCCAAGGTCGGCGACACCGGTGTCACCATCGATGTCGAAGTGGCGATGCAGTGGAACGACTCCTACGCCGAGCAGGTGCTCTGTTTCACCAACAACATTCCGCAGTCCGACGGCGGCACCCACCTCACCGGCCTGCGCGCCGCCATGACCCGGGTGATCAACAAGTACATCGAAGAAAATGACATCGCCAAGAAGGCCAAGGTGGATATCGCCGGCGACGACATGCGCGAAGGCCTCGCCTGTGTGCTCTCGGTAAAGATGCCCGATCCCAAGTTTGCCTCGCAGACCAAGATGAAACTGGTCTCCAGCGAGGCGCGGCCGGCGGTCGAGGAAGTTGTCGCCCAGAAACTCGCCGAGTTTCTGCTCGAGAAACCTATCGACGCCAAGACCATCACCGGCAAAATCGTCGAAGCCGCCCGCGCCCGCGAAGCCGCGCGCAAGGCCCGCGAGATGACCCGGCGCAAGAGCGTGCTGGACGGCATCGGCCTGCCCGGCAAGCTCGCCGACTGCCAGGAGAAAGACCCGGCGCTGTGCGAGATCTACATCGTCGAGGGCGATTCCGCCGGCGGCTCCGCCAAGCAGGGCCGCGACCGCAAGTTCCAGGCGATTCTGCCCTTGCGCGGCAAGGTGCTCAATGTCGAGAAGGCCCGTTTCGACAAGGTGCTCTCCTCCGAACAGATCGTCACCCTGCTCACCGCGCTGGGCTGCGGTATCGGCGCCGACGACTTCAACATCGACAAGCTGCGTTATCACCGCATCATCATCATGACCGACGCGGACGTCGATGGTGCTCACATCCGCACCCTGTTGCTCACTTTCTTCTATCGCCAATTGCCCGAACTGGTCGAGCGCGGCTACATCTACATCGCCCAGCCGCCGCTGTACAAGATCAAGCACGGCAAGAGCGAGCGCTACATCAAGGACGACCACGACCTCAACCAGCATCTGCTGACGCTGGCGCTCGACAACGCCGCGTTGACGCCAAAGCTGGACGCCACCCCGATCGAAGGCGCCGCCCTGGGCGAACTGGCTCGCGCCTACCTGCTTTCCGAGGCGGTCATCAAGCGTCTGGCGGATTTCATCGAGTCGGGCGTGCTGCACGCCATGCTGGCCCACGATATCGCCCTCGACCTCGCCGATGAGGCCGCCGCCAGCGCCAGCGCCGCCAGCCTGATGCGCTACGCCCCGAAGGGTGTCCGCATCGTTGCCGAGTATCACGGCAAGACCGAGAACTGGCGTCTGCGCATCGAAAAGATGCGCCACGGCAACCTGCGCATCGGTCACATCGACGACGAATTCATGCACTCCGGCGACTACGCCCAGATCCGCAAGACCGCGCAGATGCTGGCTGGCCTCATCGATACCGGCGCCACTATCCGCCGCGGCGAGAAGGCGCAAAGCGTCACCAGCTTCGCCGACGCCATCACCTGGCTGCTCAACGAAGTCGATCGCGGCCTGTCGAAGCAGCGCTACAAAGGCCTGGGTGAAATGAATCCCGAGCAGCTGTGGGAAACCACCATGGATCCCACCGTGCGCCGACTGCTCAAGGTGCAGATCGACGATGCCATCGCCGCCGACGAAATCTTCATCACCCTGATGGGCGACAACGTCGAACCGCGCCGGGCGTTCATCGAATCCAACGCGGTCTACGCGCGCAATATCGACGTCTAAGCGGCGAGCGGGCAACGGAGTCTCTTGGCGTGAACGACGAACTGGCGATCATGCGCACCTTCCTGAAAGGCCGGCTCGACATCGAGCCGGGCAGGATCACGCCGGCGGCGACCCTGGCCGAGCTCGAGATCGACTCCCTGATTCTGCTGGAGCTGTTCTTCGAGTTCGAGGAGCAGTTCGGCCTCAATCTGGCCAAGGACATTCCCACGCCGAAGACCATCGGCGAGCTGGTCGACATCGTCAAGGGATTGCGGCGGGCCACGGCGGCGGGTTGAGCGGTGGCCAGGCGACGCGTAGCCATTACCGGAGTCGGACTCGTCAGCCCATTCGGCGGCGATGGCCAAGACTTCTTCGCCCGTCTGCTGCGCGGCGAATCCTGCGTGCGGCCCTATTGCACCAATGACAAGCCGCGCCCCCTGGCCATGCCCGCCGTGCGCTGCGCCGACTTCGACGCCGGCGCTGTCCTGGGCAAGGCGCTGGCGGGCAGTACCGACCGCTTTGCCCAGTTGGGCCTGGCGGCGGCCTTCGACGCGTGGCGCCACGCCGGGTTTTCCCGCGCCGACCATTCCGTGCATTCCGACCATATCGATAGGCCCGACTACGGCGTCGCCTGGGGCACGGCCCTGGGCGGTACCCTGGCTTACGAGCGCGGTTACCGCGACCTGTGGCAAAACGGCCGTGACCGGGTCGCGCCCTTGTCGGTGGTGCTGGGCATGAACAACGCCGCCTCGGCGCATATCGCCATCCAGCTTGGCCTGGGCAATTCCTGCCTCAGTTACACCGTGGCTTGCGCCTCGGCAGCCGCGGCGATCGGCGAGGGCTACCGGCGCATCCGGGACGGCGAGGCGACGCTGATGCTCACCGGCGGTTCCGACGCGCCGCTCTGCTACGGCGTGGTGCGGGCCTGGGAGGCCTTGCGCGTGCTGGCGCCGGGCGATGGGAACAACGCGGCACGGGCCTGCCGCCCGTTCAGCGCCGACCGAGCCGGACTGGTACTCGGCGAGGGTGCGGCGGCACTGGTGCTGGAAGACTGGCAGCACGCCGTAGACCGCCAGGCACCCATTCTCGCCGAACTGGCCGGCTATGGCGCCAGTTGCGATCACCGCCACGTGGTGCGCCCCGAAGCAAGCGGCCAGGTGCGCGCCATCGAACTGGCGCTGGCCGACGCCGGTCTGCGACCCGGGCAGGTCGCCTACGTCAACGCCCACGGCACGGCGACCCTGGAAGGCGATGCGACCGAAATCGAGGCCTTGCGCCGGGTCTTCGGCGAGCATGCCGGCGACCTGCCCGTCAGCGCCACCAAGTCGATGCATGGCCACATGATGGGCGCCTCGGGGGCGATCGAAGCCGTCATCACGGTATTGGCCCTGCAACAGGACGCCTTGCCGCCGACGGCGCATCTCGATGTCATCGATCCGGCCTGCGCCGGCGTTCATCATGTGGTCGGCGCCGCCCTGCGCGGCACCGGGGCGCGCATCGCGCTGTCGAATTCGTTCGCCTTCGGCGGCAGCAATGCCGTGCTGGCAATTCGTACCGATCGCAACGACACTAGCGCCTGAGCCGTTCCTATCCTTCTTTGCCACGAGTCGACCATGACCCACACCCCGCCCAACGCCACGAACCTCGACGCCCTGATGGCCGAGGTGGCCGACATGATCGTCACCGCGCTCAATCTGGAAATTTCCGGGGCGGAAATCGCGCCCGACGACCGACTCTACGGTGAAGGCCTGGGGCTGGATTCCATCGACATTCTCGAAGTTGCGCTGGTCGTGTCGAAGCACTATGGTTTCCAGTTGCGCGCCGACGATGAGGACAACGTGCGCATCTTCACCTCGCTGCGCAGCCTCGCCAGCCACATCGCCGCCCACCGTGTATGACCCCGGACCGCAACGATCTGCTCACCGGGCTGCTGGCCGGCGTTCTCTGCATTGCGTATGCCTTTCTTGCCCACTACACCAGCGCCACTCCGGAAGTCGGACCCTGGGCCGTCCTGCTGGCCGGCGCGCCGCTGGCCATCGTCGGACTCACTTTTGCCCGGGAAAGTCGCGGCGGCGGCATTGTCTGGCTACTGATCGGCGCGGTGGTCGGCACGCTGGCCTGGGCCTGGCCGAGGCTGCACAATCCGGTCGGCTGGCTGTACTTCATCCAGCACGTCAGCATCAATGCCGTGCTTGGCATGATCTTTGGTCGTTCGCTGCTGCCCGGCCACGAGCCGCTGGTGACGGCGCTGGCCCGGTTGGTACACGAGGAAATGACGCCGGAGCTGCTGCGCTATACGCGCCAGGTGACCGTGGCGTGGACGGTCTTCTTTCTGGCCTCGGCCGCGCTATCCGTACTGCTCTTCGTCTTTGCCCCGATCAAGGCGTGGTCGGTGTTTGCCAACATTCTCGCCCTGCCTCTGGTGGCCGCGATGTTCATCGTCGAGAACGAGGTGCGCAAGCGCATCCTGCCACCACGCGACCAGATCGGCATCCTCGCCGCCGTGCGCGCCTTCCGGGCCTCGATGCGCTCATGAGCGCGGGCCGTCGCGTCGCCCTGACGGCACATCGTTCGCCGGGCGGCATCATCGCCCACCGGCCCGACGGCGCGGTCACCGTTGCGCGGTTCCTCGCCGATGTCGGCCAGCTTGCCGCGCTGCTGCCGGCCGGTGACAGCATCCTCAACGTCTGCGAGGACCGCTACCGCTTCATGGTCGGTCTGGCCGCGGCGCTGGCGACCGGCAAGGTCAGCCTGCTGCCCGCTTCGCACACACCGGAAGCCGTGCGCCAGCTCAAGGCGTTTGCCGCCGATCTGTTCTGCCTGCACGACGGCAAGGGCGACGACATCGACCTGCCCCGGCTGCGCTTTCCCGGGCAGCCGGCACCGATCGATGGCGGTGAACAGATCCCGGAGATCGCCGCCGATCGCGTTGCGGTCTGCCTGTTCACTTCGGGTTCGACCGGCGCGCCGGTGGCCCAGCGCAAAACCTGGGGCGCGCTGGTCGGCAACGGTCGCGCCGAAGCCGAACGCCTGGGCTTCAACCTGGGCGGTGGCGGCCATGCCATCGTCGGCACGGTGCCGGCCCAGCACAGCTACGGTTTCGAGTCGACCATATTGCTCAGCCTGCATGGCCATTGTGCCGCGTGGGCCGGCCGGCCCTTCTACCCGGCCGACATCGCCACCGCGCTGGCCGCCGTGCCCCGGCCGCGACTGCTGGTCACCACGCCCCTGCACCTGCGCGCGCTGCTCGACTCGGCGGTGGCCGTGCCGGAGCTGGACATGGTTCTCTCCGCCACCGCGCCGCTCGCCGAGTCCCTGGCGCGCGAGGCCGAGGCCCGGCTCGGCGCGCCGTTGCACGAGATCTACGGCTGCACCGAGGCCGGCCAACTGGCCAGCCGGCGCACCGCCGTCGAGTCGCGCTGGACGCCCTTTCCCGGCATCAAGCTCGACCAGCGGGATGGCACGACCATCGCTTCGGGTGGCCACGTCGAAGGGCGCATCCCGCTCGCGGACCGGATCGAACTGAACGCCGACGGCGGTTTCCTCCTGCACGGCCGGCACGCCGACATGATCAACATCGCCGGCAAGCGCAGCTCGCTCGCCTACCTCGATCACCAGCTCAACGCCATCGCCGGTATCGACGACGGTTGCTTCTTCATGCCCGACGACGCGGCGCCGGGCGGCATCACCCGGCTGTGCGCCTTCGTCGTCTCGCCGAGGCTGACGCCGGACCAGGTGCTGGCGGCCTTGCGCGACCGCATCGATGCCGTCTTTCTGCCCCGGCCGCTGCTGATGGTCGAACGGTTGCCGCGCAACGCCACCGGCAAGCTGCCGCGCGGCGAGCTCCAGGCCCTGCTCGACAGCCGCCGCAAGGTGCGGTCGTGACCGGCGTGGCCCAGATGACGTGGACCGTGCCGGTCGATCATCCGGCGTTCACCGGCCACTTTCCCGGTCGCCCCATCGTTCCCGGCGTGGTCCTGCTCGACCGGATGCTTGGCTTCATCGCGGTGGCGCCGGGCCGGGACAGCGTCGGCTGGAGCATCGCCAACGCCAAGTTCCTGAGCCCCGTCGGCCCGGGCGAAACGCTGATCTTCACTTGGCAGCCCCGGCCCAGCGGCGCCGTCGAGTTCTTCATTGCCAGCGCCGGCCGGCCGGTCGCTTCCGGCCTGCTGGCGGCGCCGGCCGCAACATGACCTCGACCGGCGACGCCGCCTGGACCGAGCGGCCGGAGCGCAGCAATCTCGCCATCCTGCGGCTGATGGTCTGGATCTCGCTGCGCCTGGGCCGGCGGATTGGCCGCCTGGTGCTGTACGGCATCGCCGCCTACTTTCTGGCGTTCGCGCCGGCGGCGCGGCGGGCCAGCGGAACCTACCTGCGCCGGGCGCTCGGCCGCGCACCGACCGTGGCGGACCTCTACCGCCATGTGTTCAGCTTCGCCAGCACCATCCACGACCGCGTCTACCTGCTCAACGAGCGCTTCGATCTGTTCGACATCGAAATCGTTGGCGAGGACGCGATCCGCGCCGCCATGACCGGCGGCCAGGGCGTGCTGCTGATCGGTGCCCACCTGGGCAGCTTCGAGGTGATGCGCGCCCTGGGTCGGCGGCACACCAGTCAAGCCATCAGCATGCTGATGTACGAAGACAACGCGCGCAAGATCAACGCCACACTGGCCGCCATCAACCCCGCCGCAACCCAGGACACCATTCCCCTCGGGCGCATGGAGTCCATGCTGCTGGCCAAGGAGAAGATCGAGGCCGGCCATCTGGTCGGCATGCTTGCCGACCGCGGCCTGGGCAAGGATCCGGCGCGGGATTGCGATTTCCTCGGTGCGCCGGCACCCATCCCGACCGGCCCCTTCCGCGTCGCCGCCATGCTGCGCCGGCCGGTGCTGTTCATGACCGGTCTGTACCTGGGTGGCAATCGCTACCGCATCCATTTCGAGCCCTTCGCCGACTTTTCCGCCGTCGAGCGCGGCAACCGCGACGCGGCCATTGCCGCCGCCCAGGAAGCCTACGCCGCGCGGCTGACGCACTACTGCCGCCGGGCGCCCTACAACTGGTTCAACTTCTTCGATTTCTGGCGGGGTGCGCAAGAGTGAAACAAGGCCTCGCGTTGCTGCTGCTGGCCATTGCCCTGCCCGCCGCCGCCTGGGATATCGACACGTTGATGCGCGACCTGGCCCGCCATCGGGGCGGCCATGCCCGCTTCGTCGAAAAGAAGACCATCGCCCTGCTCGACAAGCCGGTCGCCTCGTCCGGCGAGTTGCTCTATGCGCCGCCGGCCCGGCTGGAGAAGCGCACCGTGCTGCCCAAGCCGGAGTTGCTGCTGCTCGACGGCGACACCTTGACGCTCGAGCGCGGCAAGCAGAAGTTCACCGTCCGTCTCGCGCAGCAACCCGAGGCGCTGGCCTTCGTCGACAGCCTGCGCGGCACCCTGAACGGCGACAAGGCGGCGCTCGAACGGAGTTACAAACTGCGCTTGTCCGGCACCGAACAGCGCTGGACGCTCGACCTGCTGCCCGACGACCAGCGCATCGCAAGCTTTGTGGTGCGCATCACCATCGGCGGTTCGCGCAACCAGGTCGAGTGGATCCAGTACCTTCAGGCCGATGGCGATAGTTCGGTGATGACCATCGAGCCACTGGAAAACCAATGAGCCGCACCGGTGGCCGTGCGGTAATCGTGTGGCTGCTGGCACTGGTGGCCTGTGCGGCCGTTGTTGGGGGCAGTCACTTCACCGCCGACATGTCGGCCTTCCTGCCGAAGCATCCCAGCGCCGAGCAGCAACTGCTGGTCGAGCAGCTCAAGGACGGCAGCCTGTCGCGTCTGCTCCTGATCGGCATCGAAGGAGCCGACAGCGCCGGCCGGGCACGCTTGTCCAAGGAACTGGCGGCGCGCCTGGCGGCCAACGGCGATTTCGCCTCGGTACGCAACGGTGACGCGGCGGCGTTGGCCCGTGACCGCGAAATCCTCTTCGACTACCGCTATCTGCTCAGCCCGGCCGTCGATGCCGGGAGGTTTACCGAGGCCGGCCTGCGGCAGGCGATCGGCGACAGCATCGACCTGCTCGCCTCGCCAGCCGGACTGATGATCAAGGGTTTGCTGGCGCGCGATCCGACCGGCGAAATGATGGCGCTGCTCGGTACGCTCGATGCCGGTGGCAGTCCGAATACCGATGGTGCGCAGGGCGTCTGGGTTTCGCGCGACGGCCGGCGCGCCCTGCTGATGGCGCAGACCGCCGCCTCCGGTTCGGATACCGATGGCCAGGAGAAGGCGCTGGCCAGCCTGCGGGGCGCTTTTGCGGCGGCCCAGGCGGCGAGTGGCGCGCGTGACGCCCGCCTGGTGCTCTCCGGCACGCCGGTCTTTTCGGTCGATACCCGCGCCACCATCCGAACCGAGGTCGAGCGGCTGGCCATCATCGGCGCGGCCGCCATCGTTGTCCTGCTCCTGCTGGTCTATCGCTCCGTCACGGCGCTGGCGCTCGGCCTGCTGCCGGTCCTCTCGGGCGCGCTGGCCGGCATCGCCGCTGTCAGTCTCGTCTTCGGCAGCGTCCATGGCCTGACCATCGGTTTCGGCACCACGCTGATCGGCGAGGCGGTCGACTACAGCATCTACTACTTCGTCCAGTCGCGATCCAGCCAGCGTTCGGATCGGGGTTGGCTGACGACCTTCTGGCCGACCATCCGACTCGGCCTGCTGACCTCCCTATGTGGCTTCGCCTCGCTGTTGTTCTCGGGTTTTCCCGGCCTGGCACAACTCGGTCTGTACTCAATCGCTGGCCTGCTCGCCGCAGCCATGGTGACGCGCTTCGTGTTGCCGCACCTGGGGCCGGCACAGCTACGCATTCACGACACCAGCGCCCTCGGCAATCGCCTGGCGCACTGGCTGGCCAAGGCAGGCCGGCTGCGCTGGGCGGTGTGGGCGCTCACGGCGATCGCCATTGTCGTCCTGGTTGCGCAGCGCGATCGGCTGTGGACCGCCGGCCTGGCCGACCTTAGCCCCATGCCGCCGGGTGCGCTGGCTCTCAACGAATCCTTGCGCAACGACCTGGGCGCACCCGACCAGCGCTATCTGGTCGTGGTCGCCGCCGGGGAGCGCGAAGCGACGCTGCGAGCCGCCGAGCAGGTCGCCAGCCGCCTGCCGGTGCTGGTTGACCAGGGTGTGATCGCCGGCTTCGAAACACCGACGCGCTTTCTGCCCAGCGAGGCGACCCAGCGGGCGCGCCAGGCGGCGCTGCCCGGCCCTGGCGAGCTGGCGGCGCGCCTGACCCCGGCACTGTCGGAGTTGCCGTTGCGGCCGAACAAAGTGGAGCCCTTCCTGGCCGATATCGCCGCGGCGGCGCGGTTGCCTTTGCTGACCCCGGAGCGCTTGGCCGGCAGCACCCTCGGCCTGGCGGTCGAGGCCATGTTGCTCCAGCGACAAACCGGCTGGGCGGCACTGCTGCCGCTGCACGCGCCGACCAGCGGTCCCAACGCCTATCGCATCCAGCCGGCGGCCGTGCAACGGCTGCTGGCGGAGGCGGGCCAACCCGACGCGCTGCTCGTCGATCTGGTGGGCGAATCCAATCGCCTCTACGCCGACTATCTCGACGAGGCCATCCGATACTCGCTGGCCGGTTTGCTGGCGATCGTTGTCCTGCTCGCCGTCACGTTGCGGTCGGCCGCTCGGCTTGGGCGGGTGCTGGCGCCGCTGCTGGCCGCCGTGCTGCTGGTCATCGCCGGCCTGGCGCTGGCCGGCGAGCGGCTGACGCTGTTGCATCTGGTTGGCCTGCTGCTGATCGTCGCCGTCGGCTCCAACTACGCGCTGTTTTTCGACCGCGCCGGGCAGCGCATCGAACCGCGAACGCTGGCTTCCCTTGTGATCGCCAATGCCACCACGGTGCTCGGCTTCGGCGTGCTGGCCTTCTCGCAATTGCCGGTGCTGCACGCCATCGGCGTCACCGTCGGCCCCGGCGCCGTGCTGGCGCTGCTGTTCTCCGCACTGCTTGCCGGCGGGGAGGGACGAGCGTGAGCGATCACTGGCATCCGTCCCCGACCCTGCGGGCCAGCTTCGCGCTGCATGCGCTGGCCGGCGCCACCGTGCTGCTCGCGCCCGGCCTGTGGCCGCAGGCACTGGCCGCCGTCGTCGCCAATCATGGCTTGCTCA
Source organism: Rhodocyclaceae bacterium (assembly GCA_044220545.1). GTDB lineage: Bacteria > Pseudomonadota > Gammaproteobacteria > Burkholderiales > Rhodocyclaceae > Fen-999. The sequence continues at coordinate 44,559 of JBGAQX010000023.1, forward strand.
CCGCCGCCGGGCTGTGGCCGAGGAGCCACCTGCTCGGCGCCAACCTTACCCGTCTGCCGCCGTCCGCCGCGGCCAGAAGCGAAATCGCCCTGACCATCGACGACGGCCCCGATGCCGAGGTGACGCCGCGCGTGCTCGACCTGCTCGACGCGGCGGGCGCCAAGGCGAGCTTCTTCTGCATTGGCGCGCAGGTGGCGCGGCATCCCGCCCTGGCTCGAGACATGGTGGCGCGCGGACATGCCGTCGAGAACCACAGCCAGCATCACCTCAAGCTGTTCGCGGCGCTCGGCCCGCGGCGCATGGCGCACGAAATCGCCGCCGCGCAGGAGAGCATCGCCGCCGCCGTCGGCCGCGCGCCGAGCTTCTTCCGCCCCACCGCCGGCCTGCGCAATCCATTTCTCGATCCGATCCTCGCCCGCCTCGATCTGCGGCTCGCCACCTGGACGCGCCGGCCCTTCGATACGCGCTGCGGCGACGCCGCCACCGTACACGCCCGCCTGGTGCGCGACCTTGCCGCCGGCGACATCCTGCTCATGCACGATGGCCATGCCGCGCCAACAACGGCCGGCGTGCCGGTGATACTTGAAGCCCTGCCCCGGGTGCTGGCGACGCTGCGGCACGCCGGCCTCCATTCCGTTACGCTTTCCCGCGCCATCGACAGCGCATCGCCATGACCGACCGCTTCCTCGCCCGGCTGCTCGACGAGGCCAGCCGACCCTTCCGCGCCGCCGGCCACTTTGCCTACCATTTCTCGCGCGGCAAGCTCGGCGGCGACTGCATCTTCCGCGAACTGCTGCGGCAGGGTGTCTTCCCGCCCGCTGCCCGTTTCCTCGACCTCGGTTGCGGTCAGGCGGTGTTCGCCTCCTGGCTGCTGGCGGCGCGCCGCCTCTACGAGCGGAACGACTGGCCGGCCGCATGGCCGCAACCGCCCCGGGTGCTGGAGCTGCGTGGCGTTGAACTGATGGCCAGCGACGTCGCCCGCGCCAACGCCGCCCTCGGTGACCGGCAGCCGCAAATTGTCATCCGCCAGGGTGACATCCGCCAGATCGACTTCGGCCAGGCCGAAGTGGTCGTCATCCTCGACGTGCTTCATTACATCGATTACGCCGGTCAGGAAGACATCCTGCGCCGCGTGCGCGCCGCGCTCGTACCGGGCGGCTTGCTGGTGACGCGGGTCGGCGACGCCGACGGCGGCCTTCCCTACCACTTCTGCAACTGGGTGGACCGGGCCGTCACCTTCGTGCGCGGCCATCGCCTGCCGACGCTTTACTGCCGCCGCCTCGCTGATTGGCTCGGCCTGCTTCAGGAACTGGGTTTCACCGTGACAACGATGCCGATGAGCGAGGGCAAGCCGTTCGCCAACGTGATGTTGATTGCGCGGGTTCCCGGTCGGAATTGACTCGATGAGCGGGCTGAGCGACGACCTCCTGCTGTTTGTCGCCGGCTCGGCGATCATCGCCTGGCTCTCCCGCAAGCCCCTGCGCCACCCGGGAAGCCACGGCTTCTACCGCTTCTTCGTTTGGGAGGGCATCCTGGCGCTGGTCGTGATGAACCGAAACTCATGGGGGATGGATCCCTACTCGGTTCACCAACTGGTTTCCTGGCCATTGCTCGGTGGCAGCATCGCACTCGTCGTGTTGGGCATCGTCGGGCTAACCGGACAAGGCAGACCCACGAGTGAGCGCGCTGGCGGCGCGCTCTACGAATGGGAGAAGACCACGGCGCTGGTAACAACCGGGATCTTCGCGCATATCCGCCATCCGATGTACGCATCCCTCCTGGCCTTGACCTGGGGTGCCTTCTTCCAGGCGCCTTCGTGGCTTGGCGCCGCCGCCGCCTTGCATGCGTCGGTGTTTCTGCAACTCACGGCGCTCGCCGACGAACGCGAGTGCGTGGCTTACTTCGGGGCGGCCTATGCGGAGTACATGGGCCGGACGCGGCGCTTCATCCCCGGCGTGTTCTAAGGAAGGCTGAACGGTGAGTGCCAATAGAGGCGACGAGGGGTAAATTCATACATAAGCTCAATGAATTAGGACATTCGAGCATTGAAATATAAGTGTCGACTGATTCTGTATATTAGCCATGACTAATAATCAATTTCCGATTTCAGCAGTGGCTGCTTCAGGATCCTGAAATCGCCATGCCGGAAGGCCATTCATCCGGACGCCACGTCGCGACGTCGTTTGGGCCGGTATCGACTGACTATTTCAAGAGGACGCCGAATATGCGCAAGAAAGCCGCCGGAAATACCGAGCAAGCGATCGATGCCGTCGCCACCGTCGAACCGATCAAGACCCGTGCGCCAGCCAAGTCGCTGCGCGTCAAGACGACCAAGGTGACCAAGGTGACCAAGGCCGCTGGCTCAGGCCCGACCGCCAAGCCCGCCAGGCGGTCGGAGACCCCCCGGATTTCGCTGGCCACTTTGGCCATGGGTACCGCCGCTGTTCCGGCGGTGGAAGAATCGCCGGTCGCCAAGCAGGTCCGACCCGCCAAAGTCGGCAAGGTCGCCCCGGCCGCCAAATCAGCCGAGTCCGCCGCCAAAGTGGTCAAGGTAGCCAAAGCGAGCAAGACCGCCAAGCCGGTCAAATCAGCCAAATCGGCCAAGGTGGCCCAGGCGGGGATGGGCGCGGATGTCGCGACCGGCACCAAGAGGCCGATCAAGGGCATCCGGCTGGCATCGAGCCTGGCTGGCCTCGCGAATGCCAACCCCACGCCCTTCGTGGAGGAGACGCAGGAAGTGCCTGCGCCCGAGGTGGTCCTCTCGGTGCCGCCGATCACCATGCCGGATCCCGCCATGGAAATCCGTCTGGCTGCCCCGGTGGAGGTCATGCCGCCCCCGATCCTGGTCGCCGCGCCGCCCCGCCCGCAACAACCGCGCCGCTGGCTGATGCCGGGTCTGGCCCTGTTGGCGATTGCCCTGGCTGGCCTGTTTGTCACGCAATTGGACGCGCCGGGCGACGATGCGCAGGCTCCGTTTGCCGCGCAAACCCCCGCGCAAACCCCCGCGATGGCCGCCACCAATGGTGGGCCGGTACCTTATGGCCCGGGTCCCTACCGTCCGGCGGCCTATCGCCCCTACCCCGGTCCGGACCACAGCGGTCAGTACATCGACAACGAAGGCCGGGCCTACGGCCGCTACAGCCGGCATTCCACGCACTGGTAATCGACGTTCCCGCGGTGGCCCTGTCTGTCCAGGCCACCGGGCGAAGTCAGGCGCTCATCTAGGCGGCATGGCATAGAAGCCGATGCCCTCCTGCGGATAGCCGGGCACATTGGCGATGACGTTGGCGCGTTCTTCTTCCATGATGGTGTAGAAGTTGGCGCCGGTTACATAGGCATTGCGGAATCGATAGATGGGATACCGTCCGGTCGCCGTAGCGTTGAAGGCGTGGTAGGCGATGCCCTCGTCCTTGAGGATGCTGCTCAGGTTGGTGCGCACCGAATCGATTTCCGGCGGCAGCATTGAGTAAAAGTAGACGCCGTTCTGGGTCAGGCTCTTGAAGCGATAGACCGGATAGACGCCATTGGTGGTGCTGCCGCCGGCGCAGCCGGTGAACGCCACTCCCTCGTACTCTAGCGGCGCGCCGGCGGCAATCAGCGACGCGCCCTCGGTGGTGCTGGTCGTATAGAAGTGGCCGAGGATCTGAGTGTTGCGGTAGCGATGCACCAGCGTTTCCGGATCGCTGCCGCAGGTACCGCTGGAGGTGGCCTCGATGTAGCCGAACAAATCCTCGTAGGCGGCGACATTGGTGGGCAGGCTGTGGTGGCTGCCGCCGGGGTCGCGGTACAGGTAGGCGCTGCCGCCGTGGCTATCGACGAAATTCTCGGCGTTGGACATGTCGGTGCACATGCTCCAGCCCTGGGCAACTTCCAGTTCGCCGCAATACATCCAGGAACGAATGCCGAGCATCGCGTGACCGTTCGAGCGCGCCGCCTCAACCGTGGCGTGCATGGCGCTGCTGCCCGAGGTATAGGGTTCGATGGCCGCGCCGCTCATCGCCACCTGTCCGCGGAACAGGCGCTGGTCGGCGACATCGCGGGTCATGATGGCGAAGGACATGGCGCTGCCGACCGAGAAGCCCATCAGCCATTTGTCGGCGCCGTCGAGCGGACACGCCGCCGCCACATCCGCCGCGATCTGCT
>JBGAQX010000002.1:0-260199 GCA_044220545.1 Rhodocyclaceae bacterium
GTCTCGACGAACTTGGGGCGCAGGTTGCGGTAGTCGATGTAGTAGGCATGTTCCCAGACGTCGACGCACAACAGCGCCTTGTCACCGGTGGTCAGCGGGGTGCCGGCGGCGCCCATGTTGACGATGTCGACGGAGCCGTCGGCCTTTTTGACCAGCCAGGTCCAGCCGGAACCGAAGTTGCCAACGGCCGAGGTTTGGAAGGCTTTCTTGAAGTCGTCGAACGAGCCCCACTTCTTGTCGATGGCCGCGGCCAGGGCGCCGGTGGGCGCGCCGCCGCCATTCGGCTTCAGGCAGTTCCAGAAGAAGGTGTGGTTCCAGACCTGGGCGGAGTTGTTGTAGATGCCGCCGGCGGGCGCGGACTTGACGATCTCTTCGAGCGACTTGCTCTCGAAGTCGGTGCCCTTGATCAGGTTGTTCAGGTTGGTGACGTAGGCCTGATGATGCTTGGCGTAGTGGTACTCGAAGGTTTCCTTCGACATGTGCGGCGCCAGGGCGTCCATGGCAAAGGGCAGGGCGGGCAGGGTGTGTTCCATGTGGGCTCTCCGGGATGGTGGTTGTCGTAAAGCGGTTATCGATAAGCCCGACAAGTCTAGTCGGGAATTATTTTGCTGACAAGGGCTTCCGCGCCGCCCTCGGCGAACTGCAATGAAATGGTCACGCCCGGTGCCAGTTGCCGCTCGCTGCGCACGAGTTGGCCTCGCGGATCGCGCACCCAGGCGTAGCCGCGGGCCAGGGCCGATTTTGGATTGAGCGCCGTCAGGCTGGCGGCAAGGTGGGCCAGGCGGGTGCGGCTCGGTTCGAGGGCCGGCCGGGCGCGGCTGAGGCGCAGGCGCAGGGCGGCGAGACGCTGGTCGCGCCGCGCCACCAGCCGTTCGCCGGCGCCGGCGAGCCGGGTCTCCAGATGGGCGAGCCGCTGGTGGGCGCGGGCCAGGCGTTCGGCGGGATGCGCCAGTTGCCGCGCCAGCAGGTCGATCCGTTGCATGCGGCTTTCCAGGGCGGCGCGCATGGCCAGGCGCAACGCGGCGGCCAGGCCGGCTGTTTCGTTGGCGGCGTCGAACCAGCCGGCGCTGGCCAGCTCGGCGGCGGCCGTGGGGGTGGCGGCACGCCGGTCGGCGACGAGGTCGGCGATGGTGATGTCGGTCTCGTGGCCGATGCCGGCGATGACCGGGATCGGGCTGGCGGCGATGGCGCGGGCCACGATCGCCTCGTTGAAGGGCCACAGGTCTTCCAGGCTGCCGCCGCCGCGCGTCACCAGCAGCAGATCGCATTCCGAGCGCTCGGCCGCCCGGCGCAGCGCTTCGGCGATCTGTCCGGCGGCTTCGCCACCCTGAACCAGTGTCGGATAGACGACGATCGGGACATGCGGCGCGCGCCGGGCCAGGGCGGCGACCACATCGCGCAAGGCGGCGGCCCTGGGCGAGGTGACGATGCCGATGCGGCGGGGAAAGCGCGGCAAGTCGCGCTTGCGCTCGTCCGCGAACAGGCCTTCGGCGGCCAGCTCTTCCTTCAGGCGCAGGAAGGCCTCATAGAGCCGGCCGAGGCCGGCCCGGCGCAGGCCTTCGACGTTCAGTTGAAAATCGCCACGCGCCTCGTAGAGCGTCACCAGCGCCCGGGCCTCCACTTGCTGACCATTCTCCAGCCGCCAGGACAGGGTTTGGGCGCGCGAGCGGAACATGGCGCAGCGAATTTGCGCTCCGGCATCCTTCAGCGTGAAGTACAGGTGGCCGGACGGCGCCCGCGTCAGGTTCGATATCTCTCCGGCTACCCACAGCAACGGAAATTCACGCTCGAGCGCGGTGCGCGCGAGGCGGTTCAGCTCGGTAACGGTCAGGATTTCGGGGAGCAAGGCGGGGCGCGGGCGGGCGGGTGGCACGGGCTGGGGAGCGGCATCGATTCTACCTCATCCACAAGCCCTACCCGTGACGCGGTCATGGTCTTGAAACCCGCATGGAATCAGGCCTCGGCGCTCAAGTCATTGATTCATATGGGTGTTGCTTGCGGTCAAAAGAGGTCGCTGGGCAATTTTCCCTTTTTGGCTCGCGACTTAGCGCAACTATGGACGCGGGATTCACAGACTTTTCCACAGTTTTTGTGGAAAACCAGCCGGCCGATATTGGCTAATCTTGCGACCTACATGACGACATCCCCGGTTTTACCGACTTCCCTGGTGCCGCTGCGCCCCGCCGCGCTGCTCGGCATGTTTCGCGACGTGCTGGAAAGCAGCCTGATCGAGCGTGGCGCTGTTCAGGGGCTGGAGTTGCTGGGGCCGGCGGACGGCTTCTGGCGGCAGGTGGGCCTGGCCGAGCTGAAACGGATGGCCGAAGGTGGCAATGTCTCGGCGCAGGCGGAGTTGGCCTGGCGCTCGGCGGTCGGCGAGGGCGTCGCCAAGTCGCACGCGCAGGCGGTGCATTGGTCGGCAAAAAGCGCCGAACAGGGCTGCGCCGCCGGCGAAGCCGTGTTGGGCTGGTTGCTCTATCACGGCTTTGGCCTGCCCCGCGATCATGCCGAGGCCGCACGCCTGCTCAGACGTGCCGCCGACAAGGGCCATGCGCGCGCGTTCGATCTCCTGGGCCGCTGCCATTTCTTTGCTCGTGGCGTTCCCGAGGACCGCGCCGAGGCCGTCAAGTGCTGGCGTGAGGCGGCTCGCCACGATGTCGGCGCGGCCATGTTCTCCTTGGGACTGTGTCTCTACGCCGGCGAAGGCGGCGTGGCGAACCGTACCGAAGCGGTCGCCTGGTTTCATGCCGCCGCCGCCAAGCGCATCAGCGGCGCCATGTTCCTGCTCGGCCAGTGCTACACATTCGGCATGGGGGTTGGCGCCGATGCGGCGGCCGGTCTCGACTGGTACCGCCAGGCGGCCGAACTGGGCTACCGGGAAGCCGAGTTCGAGTTGGGCGAAGCGCACGCCGCGGGCCGGCTGGGCACCGGCCCCAACCTGCTCGAGGCGCTACGCTGGTGGCGGGCGGCCGCCCGGCAGGGCCATGGCCGCGCCTGCCTGAAAGTGGCCCACTGCTATCGCTGGGGCGACGCGGTGGCCGAAAACAAGTCGCTGGCCGTGTCCTGGTACCGGCGCGCCGTCGAGGCGGGCGATCCGCAGGCCAATGTCTGGCTCGGCGAATGCCACGAGCATGGTGAGGGCGTGCCGGCCGACGCCCGCTATGCCGTGGCCTACTACCGGCTGGCCGCCGAGGCCGGAGAAGCGCACGGCCAGGCCGAACTGGGCCGCTGTCTTCTGCATGGCAGGGGCATCGCCGCCGATCGGCGGCGCGGTGAAGCCTTGCTGCGGGCCGCCGCCGAAGGTGGCTGGCCGTCGGCGCTCGGCGAGTTGGAGCGTTACTGGTTCGCCGCGGGCGAGCGCCTGCTGCATGGCCGGCCGCCCGACCCGGCCGGCGCCGCCCGCCACTACCGCAAGGCGGCCGAGCTGGGCCACCGGCGGGCGGCGCTGATGCTCGCCGAGTGTCTGCGCCACGGTGTCGGCGGCGAGCCGGACTTGCCGCAGGCCATGGTCTGGTACCGCAAGGCGGCGTCGCTCTTCGACGCGAAGATCGCCCTGGGCGACATGTACTACTTCGGCTGGGGCGTCGAGCGCAACGCCCGCGAGGCGGTCCGCTGGTACGAGCAGGCCGTGGCCCAGCACGAGGACGCCTATGCCATGTACAGCCTCGGCTACTGCCTGCTGCACGGCGAAGGGACGCGGCGCGACGCGCGCGCCGGCTTGCGCTGGTTGCGGCAGTCGGCGCTGCTGGGCGAGGTGGATGCCCAGTACGAACTGGGCACTGCCTACTATCGGGGCACGGGTACCGCCACCAATTCCCGGCTGGCGATGCGCTGGCTGCGTTCGGCGGCCCGACTTGGCCACGCCCAGGCGCTGGCGTTTCTGGAGCGGGTCGAGCGCGGCGGCAAGCTCAACTAGCCAGGTCGGCGCGAACGGCGGCGATGTCGGCGTCGAGCCGTGCGGCCATTTCCCGCAACAGGTCGCGGCCGGCGCGGCGGGCGATATTGGCGGCCGTGAACAGTTCGTAGAGCTTGGAGCCGAACAGCCGGTTCAACTCGCCCTCGATCTCGGCGATCCGACGCTTCAGTCGCGCCACTTGCGCGGACAGACTGTCGCTATCGCCCGCTGTACCGGCCAGCGATTCCCGCCAGGCACCTTCCTGCCAGAGCGCCAGCACCTCGCGCAAGGCGGGTTCGTCGCCGGCCCGGTAGGCGCGATTGGCCTCGGCCATCAGTTGCGTGCGCCAGGCGCGGTCGCTGTCGTCGCGGGCGCGATCCGGGTGAATCCGTTGTGCCAGTTGGCGGTAGAGTTTCTTGATGTCGCCGCTCGGGGCGAAGGGCTTGGCCTCGCCGCGATCGAGCTCGGCGAAGCGCCGGTTTTCGCGCTGCGATTGTTCGGCCCGCGACTGGGCGGCCTCGGCGGCACGCCCGGCATCGGGATCCTCGGGGTGAGCGGCGGCGCGACGCGCGGCCAGTTCCGCCCGCAGGCCGTCGAGCGTGCCCATGCGGGTGCCGATCAGCCCGTGGTAGCGGCGGGTGAAGTCGGCTATCTCGGCCTGGGCGGTGGCCAGCTCGAGTTCCAGTTCCGACAGTTCCTGGGTCAATACTTCGAGTTCGGCCCGCTGGCGGCTGGTCGGGTCGGCCCGGACCAGCGCGCCGGCAAAACCGCCGACCGGCTCGTCGAGCAGCAGGGTGCGCGTGGCACCGGGCCAGGGCCCGCGGGCATCGTCGGGCAAGCGGGCCGCGTCGACCAGCACCACCCATTCGGAAGGCGCGGTCAGGCGCCGTGCCAGAGAGACCGGCAGAACGCGTACCGGGAACAGCCGCTCGACCTGATTCGGCCAGGGTTCGTTGTCCAGGTCGCGCCGGCTCCAGGCCTGGCTATCGCGCCACAAGCCGGCGCAAGCGTCCAACTGGCGGCGCTGGGTGACCCAGGCCGGGCCATCGGCATCGTCGCCGGCGCGGGACAGACGGCTCTTGAGCAGCGACAGGGTGGCGCGCAGGGCAATGCGGCAGGCATAGTCCGCGGCCGGCAGTACCAGGCACAGCGGCCGCAAGTTGAGATCGAGGGCGTTGGATATCTCGGGCAGCGACAAATCGTCGGCCGTGACCAGCAGCAGGGTCCGGTCGCGGGCCAATGCCTCGGCGGCCAACGCTGCCAGGGCGGCGGCCAGCGCCGGCGCGGCCGCCCCGCGCAGCGGCAGGGTCGTGACGGCGGGGCCGCCCGGGGCAAGCAGGCTGGCCAGCCAAACCTGCGCCGCCACGGCGCCATCGTCGGTTTCATTCATGGTGGGCGATTCTAGCAGCGGCGCCGGGCCGCGGCCGGCCACGCGCCAGTCGCGCGCCTTGCCGATTTCATGATGGGACGCTAAAGTGCGCGCTTGTTCGAATTCCCGGGAGCGCGCGTGTTTTCCATTATTCAGGCTGCCGGTTGGCCAATCTATTTCCTGCTGTTGACCTCCATCATCGCCGTGGCGCTGATCATCGAGCGCGCCGTCGCCTTGCGTCGGGCCAAAATCGTTCCCGCCGGCCTGCTGACAGCCGTCGTGGCGGACTATCGGCAGAACGGGGTGAACGAGGAGACGCTGAAGCGCCTCCATGCCCACTCGCACCTTGGGCGCGTGCTCGCGGCCGGCTTGCGCAACGTCAAGGCGTCGCGCGAGGTGATGAAGGAGTCGATCGAGGAGGCCGGCCGCAGCGCGGCGCACGATCTGGAGCGCTTCCTGACCAGCCTGGGCACCATCGCCTCGATCAGCCCGCTGATGGGCCTGTTCGGCACGGTGGTCGGCATGATCGAGATCTTCGGTTCGGCGACCGGGTCGGGCAACAATCCGCAGCAGTTGGCCCATGGTATCTCGGTGGCGCTCTACAACACGGGCTTCGGCCTGATCATCGCCATTCCGGCCATGATCTTCTATCGCCACTTCCGGGCACAGGTCGATAGCTTCGTGGTCGAGATGGAATTGCAGGCCGTGAAACTGGTCGAGTTGGTGCACGGGGAAAGAGCGTGAACTTCCAGCGCGGTCGAGCCCGCGAGGAGCCGGAGATCAACCTGATTCCGATGATCGACGTGCTGCTGGTGATTCTGATTTTCCTCATGATCACCACCACCTACTCGAAGTTCGCCGGCCTGGAGATCAACCTGCCGACCGCCGATGCCCAGGCCCAGAAGGAGCAGCCCAGCGAAGTCAATGTCATGGTGACCGCCAACGGCGACATCATGGTGAACAAGGTGCCGGTGGCCGGTCGCGACGTCGAAGCCATCGGGGTCGCCTTGAAGCGCGCCGCCGGCGACACGAGGGAACCGGTGGTGATCATCAACGCCGATGCGAAGGCGACCCATCAGAGCGTCATCGACGTCATGCAGGCTGCCCAGCAGTCGGGGCTTTCGCATATCTCCTTTGCCACGCAACAGGCCAATCGTTGAGCGGATCTGGCGGCGGCGCGGGCTGCCGGCCTGGTTGCTGCTTCCCGTCGGTATCGTCTTCTTCCTGGTCGTAGCCCTGCGCCGCCGGCTGTATCGCGGCGGCGTCCTGGCCCGCGAGCGACTGCCGGTACCGGTCATCGTCGTCGGCAACATCACGGTCGGCGGCTCCGGCAAGACCCCGCTGATCCTCTGGCTGGTCGATGCGTTGAGGCGGCGCGGCCGCCGCCCCGGGGTCGTCAGCCGCGGCTACGGCGGCGGTGTCGATGGCGTGGGCGAAGTGGAGCCCGATAGCGTCGCCGAATTGGTCGGCGACGAACCGCTGCTGATCCGCCGCCGCGCCGGCTGCCCGGTCTTTGTCGGCCGGGATCGCGTCGCCGCCGGCAATGCGCTGCTGGCCCGACATTCGGACTGCGACGTGATTCTCTGCGACGACGGTTTGCAGCACTACCGCCTTGCTCGAGACGTGGAGATTGCCGTGCTCGACCGGCGCGGCCTCTGGAATGGCTGGCCTCTGCCGGCCGGCCCCCTGCGTGAGCCGGAGTCGCGCCTGCGGACGGTCGATGCGGTGGTGGCCAACGACTGGTCGGGGCCGGCGGGATTTCGCATGACCCTGGCCGGCGATAGCTTCCAGCTCTTGAACGGCGCCGCCAGCCGTCCAGCGGCCGAACTCGCGGGACTGCGCCTGCACGCCGTCGCCGGTATCGGCGAGCCGCAGCGCTTCTTCGATCATCTGGCCGGGCTTGGCCTTGGTTTCGAGGCCCATGCCTTCGCCGATCATCATCGCTTTGTCGCGGCCGACCTGGCTTTCGACGGCGACGCGATCCTGACCACGGAAAAGGACGCGGTAAAATTCGGCCTGCTCGCCGCGCTGCCCGTCTGGGTGCTGCCGGTTACGGCGGTCGTGGCGCCCGACTTGGGGCAATTCGTATTGGAGAAGATCAATGGACGCTCGCCTGCTTGAAATCCTTGTATGCCCGCTCTGCAAGGGTCCGCTCGACTACCGCAAGGGGAATGCGGAACTGGTCTGCAAGCCGTGCCGGCTGGCCTATCCGGTCAAGGACGACATTCCGATCATGCTGGAAGACGAGGCGAGGCAGATGGGGCCGGACGAGCCGTGAGCTTTCATGTGGTGGTGCCGGCCCGCTACGCTTCGACGCGGCTGCCGGGCAAGCCCCTGGCTGATATCGGCGGTCGGCCCATGGTGGTGCGGGTGGTCGAGGCGGCGCTGCGGTCGGCCGCCAGCGACGTCTGTGTCGCCACCGACGACGAGCGGGTGTGCGCCGCGGTCGAGGGACATGGCCATCGCGCCGTGATGACGCGCGCCGACCACTTGAGCGGCACGGATCGCATCGCCGAAGTGGCCCTCGAGCTGGGCTGGGCGGACCACGACATCGTGGTCAACGTCCAGGGTGACGAGCCGCTGATCGAGCCGGCCTTGATCGACGCAGTGGCGGCGGCGCTGGCGAGCGACCTCGAGGCGGCGGTGGCCACCGCCGCGCATCCCATCGCCACCGCGGCGGACTTCTTCAATCCGAACGCCGTCAAGGTCGTGTGCGACGCCGCGGGTCGTGCCCTCTATTTTTCGCGGGCGCCGATTCCCTGGGCGCGCGACGCCTTCGCCACCGACCGCGCGGCGCTGCCGTTGGGGCTCGGTGCGCTGCGTCACATCGGCATCTACGCCTATCGCGTCGGTTTTCTCCACCAGTACGGGAAGCTGGCGCCGGCACCCATCGAGCACAGTGAAGCGCTGGAGCAACTGCGCGTGTTGTGGCACGGGCATGCAATTCGAGTGGCGGTGGCCGATTGCCCGCCCGAGCCCGGTGTCGACACGGCCGACGACCTGGAGCGGGTTCGAAGGAAATTTGATACCGCGATTCATTTCCGCGTTTGACCGCTCAGGGGAATGGGATTATGTTCGGCGGTTGGGAAGTGGACCATCAATAGAATAACTATTCACCGATTAGCGACAACACCAAGGGACTAGACATGCGACTCATTCTTTTGGGCCCCCCCGGCGCGGGCAAGGGCACCCAGGCCAACTTCATCAAGGAAAAATTCGGCATACCGCAGATTTCCACGGGCGATATGTTGCGCGCCGCCGTCAAGGCCGGCACCCCGCTGGGCCTGGAAGCCAAGAAGATCATGGATGCCGGCGGCCTGGTTCGTGACGACATCATCATCGGTCTGGTCAAGGATCGCCTCAAGGAGTCCGATTGCCAGCAGGGTTACATGTTCGACGGCTTTCCTCGCACCCTTCCGCAGGCCGATGCGATGAAGGACGCCGGTGTCGCGATCGACTTCGTGCTCGAGATCGACGTGCCCGACAGTGAGATCGTTGCCCGCATGAGTGGTCGCCGCGTTCACGTGGCCTCCGGCCGCACCTATCACGTGAAATTCAATCCGCCCAAGGCCGAAGGCAAGGACGACGTGACTGGCGAGCCGCTGATCCAGCGCGACGACGACCGTGAAGAGACCGTGCTGAAACGTCTGGAGGTCTATCACCAGCAGACCGAGGCCCTGGTCGACTACTACGGCAAGTGGGCGGCCAATGGTCAGGCCGGCGCGCCCAAGTACCGCAAGATCAACGGCCTGGGCAAGGTCGATGACGTTCGGGATAGCGCGTTCGCCGCGCTGAAGTAAGGGGAGACTGGCATGGCAGCAAAGAAGATGAATGCGTTTTACGCCCAGTCCGGCGGCGTGACGGCGGTGATCAATGCGTCGGCCTGCGGCGTCATCGAGACGGCGCGCAAGCACAAGGACAAAATCGGCAAGGTCTACGCGGGTCGCAACGGCATCATCGGTGCCCTGACCGAGGATCTGATCGACACGACGAAGGAATCGGCCACGGCGATTGCCGCGCTGCGCCATACGCCCTCGGGCGCCTTCGGCTCCTGCCGGTACAAGCTGAAGAGCCTGGAAGCCAACAAGCGCGAGTACGACCGTCTGATCGAGGTCTTCAAGGCCCACAACATCGGCTACTTCTTCTACAACGGCGGCGGCGACTCCGCCGACACTTGTCTGAAGGTCTCGCAACTGAGCAAGGCAACTGGTTATCCGCTGCAAGCCATCCATGTGCCGAAGACGGTGGACAATGATCTGCCGATCACCGACAACTGCCCGGGGTTCGGCTCGGTGGCGAAGTACATCGCTGTGTCCACGCTGGAAGCCACTTACGACGTGCGCTCGATGGCCAAGACCTCGACCAAGGTGTTCGTGCTCGAAGTGATGGGCCGTCATGCCGGCTGGATCGCGGCGGCGGGCGCCATGGCCTCGACCAAGGACACCGAATTGCCGATCGTGGTGCTGTTCCCCGAAGTGGTGTTCGATCAGAAGAAGTTCCTGGCCAAGGTGGATAGCCTGGTCAAGAAGTTCGGCTACTGCACGGTCGTGGTTTCCGAGGGCTGCCATCATCCCGACGGCAAGTTCCTTGCCGAGCAGGGGACGCGCGACGCCTTCGGCCATGCGCAGCTTGGCGGCGCCGCGCCGGTGGTCGCCAATATGGTCAAGGATGCGCTGGGTCACAAGTTCCACTGGGGCGTGGCCGACTACCTGCAACGGGCCGCCCGTCACATCGCCTCGAAGAGCGACGTCGATCAGGCCTATGCCATGGGCAAGGCGGCCGTCGAGTACGCCATCAAAGGGCACAATTCGGTGATGCCGACCATTGATCGGGTTTCCGACAAGCCCTACAAGTGGAAGGTCGGCATGGCTTCATTGTCGAAGGTGGCCAACGTCGAGAAGATGATGCCCAAGAACTTCATCACCGCCGACGGCTTTGGCATCACCGAGAAGTGCCGCACCTATCTGGCGCCGCTCATGAAAGGAGAGGACTATCCGCCCTATCAGGATGGTCTGCCCAAGTATGTGACGCTGAAGAACGTTCCGGTACCGAAGAAATTGCCGGGCGAGTTCAAGCTGTAACCGGCAGGGGAAATTGAAGGGCGCGCCGAACGACGCGCCCTTCGCATTTCTGGGCTCCATAAGGGCTTTGATGTAGGTCAACTTTGAAGGAGGAGGAATACACATGTCGTCAGGTCTATTGTTCGCCATCGCGTGCGCGCTTGCCGCACTCGCCTATGGCATCAAGTCAAGCAACTGGATCTTGTCGCTACCGACCGGCAACGATCGCATGCGGCAGATTTCGGGGGCCGTGCAGGAAGGTGCCCAGGCTTATCTGAAGCGTCAATATGCGACCATCGGCATGGTTGGCGCGGTTCTGGCCGTGCTGATCGGCGTCTTCCTCGGCATGTCGACAGCGGTCGGCTTCGTGATCGGCGCGGTGCTGTCCGGCGCGGCCGGTTTCATTGGCATGAACGTTTCCGTGCGCGCCAACGTGCGCACCGCGGAAGCCGCTCGCTTCGGCATCAACGAAGCTCTCAACGTCGCCTTCAAGGGTGGTGCGATCACCGGCATGCTGGTGGTTGGCCTCGGCCTGCTGGGGGTGGCCGGTTACTTCGCCTTCCTCAAGATGACCGCGGCGCAAGGCGTCACCATGGATCACATCCTGCATCCGTTGGTGGGCCTTGGCTTCGGTTCTTCCCTCATATCCATCTTCGCCCGTCTGGGCGGCGGTATCTTCACCAAGGGTGCCGACGTTGGTGCCGACCTGGTTGGCAAGGTTGAAGCGGGCATTCCCGAGGACGATCCGCGCAATCCGGCCGTGATCGCCGACAACGTCGGTGACAACGTCGGCGACTGCGCGGGCATGGCGGCGGACCTGTTCGAGACTTACGCGGTGACCATGGTGGCCACCATGCTGCTGGGCGCGCTGACCTTGCAGGCCTTCGCCGAGCAGGCCGTCACCTACCCGCTGGTGCTGGGCGGCTTCTCCATCATCGCCTCGATTGTCGGTGTCTATTTCGTCAAATACACACCAGGTCAGAAGATCATGACCGCCCTGTACAAGGGACTCGTCGCGGCGGGCGTGCTGGCGCTGATCGCGTTCTATCCGATCACGACCAACTTCATCGACGATCACGCGCTGGATGCCGTCATGGGCATCAACGGCGGCGCCCACATGCGGCTCTACGGTGCAACGGTCGTTGGCCTGGTGCTGACCGGCTTGATGGTCTACATCACCGAGTACTACACCGCCACCGAGTTCGCCCCGGTGCGTCATATCGCCGAGGCCTCAACCACCGGTCACGGCACCAACATCATCGCCGGTCTCGGCGTGTCGATGAAGGCAACCGCTTGGCCGGTACTGGCCGTGTGCGCGTCGATCTGGGCCGCCTATACTCTGGGCGGTCTGTATGGCATCGCCATTGCCGCCACCTCCATGCTGTCGATGGCCGGCATCATCGTTGCCCTCGACGCCTATGGTCCGATCACCGACAACGCGGGCGGTATCGCCGAAATGGCCGAGCTGCCGGAGTCCGTGCGCGCCGTGACCGATCCGCTCGACGCGGTGGGCAACACCACCAAGGCGGTAACCAAGGGCTACGCCATCGGTTCCGCCGGCCTGGCCGCGCTGGTGCTGTTCGCCGACTTCACGCATGGCCTGGAAGCCACCAGGGCGGGGGCCCGCTTCGCCTTTGATCTATCCGATCCGGCGGTCATCATCGGTCTTTTCATCGGCGGCATGGTGCCGTATCTGTTCGCCGCCATGGGCATGGAGGCCGTCGGCCGCGCTGCTGGTTCCGTGGTGATCGAAGTGCGCCGTCAGTTCCGCGAAATCAAGGGCATCATGGAAGGCACGGCCAAGCCGGAGTACGGCACTTGTGTCGACATGCTGACCAAGGCGGCCATCAAGGAAATGATGATCCCGTCGCTGCTGCCGGTGCTGGTTCCTGTTGTCACGGCCGTGGGCATGAACGTCCTGATGGGGCCTGGCGCCGGTGTCAGGGCGTTGGGTGGCGTGTTGATGGGCACCATCGTGACCGGCCTGTTCGTCGCCATCTCGATGACCACTGGCGGCGGCGCCTGGGACAACGCCAAGAAGTACATCGAGGAAGGCAACTTCGGCGGCAAGGGTTCCGAGGCGCACAAGGCCGCGGTGACCGGCGATACCGTGGGCGACCCGTACAAGGATACGGCTGGCCCGGCGGTGAACCCGCTGATCAAGATCATCAACATCGTCGCATTGCTGATCGTGCCGCTGGTGGCCTGATCGCTTCGTGCTTCACGCTTCACGACAACGGGCAGCTTCGGCTGCCCGTTTTCCTATGTGCTCCGGCGCCTGAAATCGCGCAGCCGGAAACCGAGCAATGCCAGTGCCGCGAAGTAGGTGGCCAGGCCCGCCGCCACGGTCAGCGACAACCTGACGATGCGCTCGCCAAACGGCATGGCCAGCCACGCGGCCTCGCTGCCGCTGGCGAACCATAGCACCGCGCCCAGCGCCGCCAATGCGACCGCGATCCGCGCGGAGAAGCCGGTCCATCCGGCCGCCGGGACGAACACACCGCGCCGCCGCAACCCGCGGTACAGCAGTCCGGCATTGACGCACGAGGCCAAACCCGTCGCCAGCGCGAGTCCGGCGTGCTTCAGCCAGCCAATCAGCGCCAGATTCAATAGCTGGGTCAGGGTGAGCGTAATCAGGGCGATCTTGACGGGCGTACGGATGTCCTGGCGGGCATAGAAGCCCGGGGCCAGAATCTTTACCAGAATGATGCCGGTCAGGCCGACGCTGTAGGCGAGCAGCGCTTCGCGCGTCCGCAATACATCGTTGCCGGTGAAGGCGCCATGTTGGAAGAGCGTCGCCAGGAGTGGCACGCCAAGGATGGCCAGGGCCAGCGCGGCCGGCAGGGTGAGCAGCAGCGTGAGGCGCAGACCCCAATCGAGCAGAGCGGAGAACTCGGCGGGATTGTCGGCGGCGTGGCTGCGCGTCAGGCTGGGCAGCAGGATGGTGCCCAGCGCGGCGCCAAGCAGGCCGGCCGGGAATTCCATCAGGCGATCCGCGTAGTAGAGCCACGAGACGCTGCCGCTGACAAGAAAGGAGGCGAAGATGGTGTTGATCAGGAGCGATATCTGCGACACCGAAACACCGAGTACCGCCGGTCCCATCAGCCGGAGAATCCGTCGGACGCCTTCATCCTTCAGCGCGAGATCGAAGCGCGGCAACATGCCGATCCTGTTGAGCGCCGGCAATTGGATGGCCAATTGCAGCGCGCCGCCGATGACGACGCTCCAGGCCAAGGCTTCGACCGGACGATCGAACCAGGGGGCGATGAACAGCGCGCCGGCGATCATCGACAGGTTGAGCATCACCGGCGTGAACGCCGGTACGGCAAAACGGCTCCAGGTATTCAGGATGCCGGCCGCCAGCGCCACCAGAGCCATGAACAGGATGTAGGGGAAAGTGATACGGGTCAGATCGACCGCCAGGGCGAACTTGTCGGCGTCGGCGGCAAAGCCGGGCGCGGAGATGTAGATCAGCAGTGGCGCGCCGGCCATGCCCAGCATCGTTACGATCAGCACGACAAGGCTCAGCGCGGTGGCGGTCCGGTCGACCAGCCGTTTGGTCTCGACTTCGCTGCGGCGGCCGCGATACTCGCCGAGCAGCGGTACGAAGGCTTGCGAGAAAGCTCCCTCGGCAAACAGCCGGCGCAACAGGTTGGGCAGCCGGAACGCGACGAAGAACGCGTCGGTCAGCATGCCGGCGCCAAAGGTGCGGGCGATGACGAAGTCGCGAACGAAACCGAGGATGCGGGACAGCAAGGTCATGCCGCTGACCGTGGCCAGCGAACGGAGTAGGCTTCCGGTCGAATTCATGGGCGGCAATGGTAGCGGTTCACCGCTGTCGCAGGGGCCTGTTGCGGGGGCCTTGCAATGGCGGAAAGATCGCCCTATAATCGCGCCCTTTTCCAGACTCCCATCGGAAGACAACAGATATGGCCAATAGCGCCCAAGCACGCAAGCGTGCCCGTCAAGCCGTCAAGCAGCGTGCTCACAACATGAGCCTGCGTTCCACCCTGCGTACCGCCATGAAGAAGGTGCGCAAGGCCATCGGCCTTGGCGACAAGACCGCCGCCCAAGCGGTGTTCAACGAGTCCCAGAGCGTCATCGACTCGATTGCCGACAAGAAGATCATTCACAAGAACGCCGCGGCTCGCTACAAGAGTCGTCTGTCCGCCGCCATCAAGGCGCTCTGACAACACCGTAGTTCCGCGTTCGTTGAGCGGGCCACATCGCGGTTGCGATGTGGCCCGTTGTCATTGCTGTCGCCGCTACGGATAAGCGCCCGAAAACCGTCGCTTTTGGTCGCTAGGTTCTGGTTAGGAACAATAAATAATGCACGGAGTTAAATGGCTAGCTTGAATTCCTCCAGTGACGTGCATGTAATCGACAAGACTTACTGATACGAAAGGGATTTTTATGCTGCCTCCCGTGCTGCCGAAATACGCCTTTCGTATCAAGACGCGCGTCGGTCTGGTAATCAACAATTTGATGATTCACGGCCGCGACCCGGCCGAGGCACATCGGAAACTGCGCCAGATGTATCGTGACTGCGAGGTGATCGAATGCGTCTGCCATCGCGGTGGCGTGCGTACGCCGGTGGTGGGTTACGAGGAAAAGGCGTCGCTGCCCGCGGGATGACTCGGGTCGCCGGATTCGTTACGTGTTCAGCCTGTACAGGGTTTTGTTTTTAACTTAAGATAGCCCTTTCCCAAGCACGGCGGCTGCCACGGTGGCCGCCGTCTGTTTTTCTGCGCGGAGAGTTTATGCCGCATTTGATGAATACCTATAATCGGCAGCCGGTCGCCTTCACCCACGGCCAGGGCTGCTATCTCTACGACGAGCAGGGGCGGCGCTATCTCGATGCGCTGGCCGGTATCGCCGTCAATACACTCGGTCATGCCCATCCGCGTTTGGTGGCGGCGCTGGCCGAGCAGGCCGGCCGCCTGATCCACACTTCGAACGTGTATCGAGTGCGGGAGCAGGAGCGGCTCTCGGATCGTCTTGCCTCGCTGGCGCGGATGGACGAAGTGTTCTTCTGCAATTCCGGCTGCGAAGCCAACGAGGCCGCGATCAAGTTGGCGCGCCTGTTCGGCCATCAGAAGGGTATCGACCAGCCGGCGATCATCGTCATGGAGCATGCTTTCCATGGGCGTACCCTGGCCACGTTGTCCGCCACGGGCAACCGCAAGGTGCAGGCGGGCTTTGAACCGCTGGTTTCGGGCTTCGTCCGCGTGCCCTTCGACGATCTCCCCGCCATCGAGCAGGTCGCCGCGAATAATTCCAATGTCGTTGCCGTTTTGTTCGAGCCGATTCAGGGCGAAGGCGGCATCAACCTGGCCCATGCCGACTACATGCGCTCGCTGCGCGGCATTTGCGATCAGAACGGCTGGCTGTTCATGGTTGACGAAGTTCAGTGCGGTATCGGTCGAACCGGCGTCTGGTTCGCCCACCAGCATGCGGCTATCAAGCCAGATGTCATGACGCTGGCCAAGGGACTGGGTTCCGGCGTGCCGATCGGCGCCTGCCTGGTGTCCGGTGCGGCGGCTGGCGTATTCAAGCCGGGCAATCACGGCTCCACCTTTGGCGGCAATCCCCTGGCCTGCGTGGCGGCGCTGACCACGCTCGACGTCATCGAGCAGGATGGCCTGCTGGCACGGGCCACTGAACTGGGCATCGCGTTGCGTGGCGGCTTGCGGCAGGCCATGGCCGGCGTGGCCGGCTTGGTCGACATCCGGGGCGATGGTTTGATGATCGGCATTGAACTCGATCGGCCTTGCGGCGAACTGGTTGGCCAGGCCCTGGAGGCGGGCTTGTTGATCAACGTCACGGCCGACAAGGTGGTGCGCCTGCTGCCGCCGCTGGTCTACTCGGACGCGGAGTGCCGGCAACTGGTGGACATGCTGGCGGCGCTGCTGCGGAAATTTCTTGGGGCCTGAACATGGCGACACCGAGACATTTCCTGCAGTTCAGGGACTTGAGCCGTGCCGAGCTCGACTATGTTTTTCAGCGCAGCCGCTGGATCAAGCAGCAGTTCAAGTCCTACCAGCAATACTGGCCATTGCAGGATCGCACGCTGGTGATGATTTTTGAAAAGGCCAGCACCCGCACTCGTCTCAGTTTCGAGGCCGGCATGCAGCAGCTCGGCGGTAGCGCCATCTACCTCAATACCCGCGATTCGCAGCTTGGTCGCGGCGAGCCGGTCGAGGACGCGGCGCAGGTGATCTCCCGCATGTCCGACGTGGTCATGATTCGTACCTACGAGCAGGAAATCATCGAGCGTTTCGCGCGCAATTCGCGCGTGCCGGTGATCAACGGGCTGACCAACGAGTACCACCCGTGCCAGATACTGGCCGACATCTTCACCTTCATCGAACACCGCGGCCCCATTCAAGGCAAGACGGTTGCCTGGATTGGCGACTCGAACAACGTGTGCAACACCTGGCTACAGGCGGCGGAGGTGCTGGATTTCAATGTGCACGTTTCGACGCCGCCGAGCTACGAGGTCGAGCCCGAGCGCGCCGGTCTATATGGTACCGACCATTTCGAGCAGTTTGCCGACCCGATGGATGCGGCCCGCGATGCGGATCTGGTCACGACCGACGTGTGGACCTCCATGGGTTTCGAGGCGGAAAACGAGCAGCGCCTCAAGGCGTTCGCCGACTGGCAGGTTGACGGCGACATGATGAAGGTCGCCCGGCCGGATGCTCTGTTCATGCATTGCCTGCCTGCGCATCGTGGCGAGGAGGTCGCGGCCGAGGTGATCGATGGCCCTCGTTCGGTGGTCTGGGACGAAGCGGAAAACCGGCTGCACGTCCAGAAGGCGCTCATGGAGTTTCTGTTGTTGGGCAGGGTCGCATCTTGAGCAGATTTGGATTGGTGCTCGCCGGACTCTTGTCTCTTGCCTGGTCTGCCCACGCCGCCGACGACGCGCGCCAACTGATCAAGATGTCGCCCGAGGCGCGGGTCGAAATGAGCGCCGAGATGCTCGATTTTCAGACGGCGCTTCATTCGATCATCGGCGCGCTCGGCGAAGGAAAGCTCGCGGAAGCCGCCGATACCGCCGAGCAGCAGATGGGTCTTTCGGCAATGGGCCGCCATCGCAACGCGCCCGCCAACGCGCGACCGGGCATGTTCATGCCGAATGACATGCATGCCATCGCCCGCGCCATGCATGCCGCCGCCAGCGATTTCGCCAAGGCGGCGCGAACCGGCGATCTCGGCAGGGCGCTGTCCGCCTTGCCCGCCGTAACGGGGGCCTGCGTGGCTTGCCATCGCGTCTACCGCACCCAGTAACCGGCATTTTTCAGGGAAAGTGAAATGAGCGAAGCAAAGAAAGTCGCCGCGGCGAAGGGCAACAAGGTCGTCCTGGCCTACTCGGGCGGCCTTGATACCTCCGTCATACTCAAGTGGCTACAGGATACGTATAACTGCGAGGTGATCACCTTCACGGCCGATCTCGGCCAAGGCGAAGAGTTGGAGCCGGCCCGCGCCAAGGCCCTGAAGCTGGGCATCAAGGCGAAGAACATCTTCATCGACGACTTGCGCGAAGAGTTCGTCCGCGACTTCGTCTTCCCCATGTTTCGCTGCAACGCCGTCTATGAGGGCGAGTATCTGCTCGGGACCTCGATCGCCCGGCCGCTGATTGCCAAACGCCTGGTCGAGATTGCCCGCAAGGCGGGCGCCAATGCCATTTCTCATGGCGCCACCGGCAAGGGCAACGATCAGGTGCGTTTCGAACTGGGTGCCTACGCATTGATGCCCAACGTCAAGGTCATCGCGCCATGGCGCGAATGGGACCTGCTGTCGCGCGAGAAGTTGCTCGCCTATGCCGAACAGCACGGCATTCCCATCGAAATGAAGCACAAGAAGGGCGGCTCTCCCTACTCGATGGATGCCAACCTGCTGCACATCTCCTACGAAGGTCGCCATCTGGAAGACCCCGCCGCCGAGGCCGAGGAATCGATGTGGCGTTGGACGGTGTCGCCCGAGAAGGCGCCGAACAAGGCGGAGTACCTCGATCTTGAGTTCAGGCAGGGTGATCTCGTTGCCATCAATGGCAAGAAGATGAAAGCGCACGAATTGCTCGCCACCCTCAACCAGTTGGGCGGCAAGCACGGCATCGGCCGTCTCGACCTGGTCGAGAACCGCTATGTCGGCATGAAGTCGCGCGGCTGTTACGAAACCCCGGGTGGCGCCATTCTGCTGCGCGCGCACCGGGCCATCGAGTCCGTCTGCCTGGACCGCGAGGTGGCGCATCTCAAGGACGACCTGATGCCGCGCTACGCCAGCCTGGTCTACAACGGCTACTGGTGGAGCCCGGAACGGCGCGCACTGCAAGTGTTGATCGACCACACACAACAAACCGTGAATGGCTGGGTTCGGGTCAAGCTCTACAAGGGCAACGTCATCGTCGTCGGCCGTGACTCCAAGACGGACTCCCTGTTCGATCCGACCATCGCCACCTTCGAGGACGATGCCGGGGCCTACGATCAAAAGGATGCCGGCGGCTTCATCAAGCTGAATGCCCTGCGCATGCGCATCGCCGAAAACGCGCGGGTGAAGCGCGCATCCGGTCCGGCCAAGGCGGGCAAGGGCAAGAAGTAGGGCATGTTCGGTTTCACCGAGGCGCAGGTAGCGGAGTTCGGCGTCACTTGGGGGCTGGGCGCCTTCATGCTCTACATGCTGTTCATCATCGGCGAGCTGGCCCACAAGTCGAAGGCCGGCAAGGTCGGCACCTTTGCCTTGTTCTTTGTGTTGGCGTTCGGCATGGTCGGCTTCGTCGCCAAGACGGTCATTCAGAAACTGTGGGGGATTTGATCCAATGAGTCAGTACGACAATGTTTCGGTGGTCAAGAAGGCCAATGTCTATTTTGACGGCAAGTGCGTCAGCCATACGGTGCAATTGGCCGATGGCACGAAGAAGAGCGTCGGCGTGATCCTGCCCGCCACGCTCACCTTCAACACCGGCGCGCCGGAAATCATGGAGACGGTCGCCGGCGCCTGCCGTTACCGACTCCAGGGTGGCGACTGGCAGACTGTTGCGACGGGGCAGAGCTTCACGGTGCCGGGCAATTCCTCGTTCGATATCGAGGTGACCGGTGAGCCCTATCACTACGTTTGCCACTTTGGCTAAGGGGAGGCCAACATGCCGTCGTTCGACATCAGTTCCGAAGCGGACATGGTGGCATTGAAGAATGCCGTGGATGTGGCCGGTCGCCAGGTCGGCAACCGCTACGACTTCAAGGGTACCTCCGCCTCGCTCGAATTGAATGAGAAGGACAAGGCCATCACGATTCATGGCGATTCCGAATTCCAGGTGGGGCAGGTCAAGGACATCCTGTTCCCCGAAATGGAAAAGAAGAGCCGGGAGAGCACCAAGCGTCTCGACGTCGGCCCGCTTCAGTCAGTTTCCGGCAACAAGGCCAAGCAGGAGTTGAAGGTCAAGTCCGGCATCGATCAGGAACTGGCCAAGCAGATCGTCAAGCTGATCAAGGACAGCAAGCTGAAAGTCCAGGCGACCATCCAGGGCGATGCCGTGCGCGTCGCCGGCGCCAAGCGCGACTTGCTTCAGGAGGCGATCGCGCTGGTCAAGAAGACCATCACCGACTATCCACTTCAGTACGGCAACTTCCGCGACTGAACCTTAGCCGCCAAGTCCGGCAAGCCAGCGTTCGTAGAGCCGATCGGCGGCATTGCGCATGGCGGCGATGCGCGCCTCCAGGCGCTCGTACATTTGCTCCGGCGTTTGCACAGAAGGGGAGGGCACCGCATTTTCCTCCGTCCAAGCGCGGTTCCAGAGGCGAATCATCGCTTCGGTCATCTCCACGTGGCACTGCATGCCCAGGTGCGGCCCCAGGACAAAAGCCTGGTTGTCGCACCAGGTGCTCTTGAGGACGCGTGTCGCGCCGGGCGGAATGGAAAAGGTTTCGCCATGCCAGTGAAAAGCCTCGAACCGCTCCAGATCGCCGAGCCAGTCGCGGGCCGCGGGATCGGTGCTTGCGACTTCGCCCCAGCCGAGTTCCTTGACGGGGTTCTTCGTCACGGAGCCGCCGAGCGCCTTCGACATCAGTTGTCCGCCCAGACAGTGGCCGATGACCGGGATGCCCAGAGCCACTGCCTGCCGGATCAGGGCGAATGTCGTTGGCAACCAGGGCAGGGCGTCGTTGACGCTCATCGGGCCGCCCATGAAGCAGAGGCCGGAAAACTCCTCGATAGCCGGCACGGCATCGCCGTCATCGATCTTGATGAGTCGCCAAGGCACCGAGTGGCCGTCGAGGAATGTGGCAAAATAGCCGGGTCCTTCTCCGGGGTTATGACGAAAGATGGCGACGGGTTTCATGAGTTTGCACAGAGCGTTGCGATTGTCTGATTCTATCCCTTGGCTGCTGGGGCTTGCCATCGCGGGTGCCGCCCAGGCAACCGAGGTCTCCCTGGTCGGACTTTACTCCGGCAAGGCCCTGGTGGTGATCGATGGCGGCCGGCCCCACTCGATTGCCGTCGGCGTCAAGACACCCGAGGGCGTGAAGTTGCTGGCGCTGGAGGAGGGGGCGGCGCAGATCGAAATCGATGGCCGCAAGCAACGGCTGATGGTTGGCCAGAATTCCGTTTCCGCCGGCAACGATACGCGTGAGGCCGCCATTGTTTCCTTGACCGCCGACTCCGCAGGTCACTTCTTCACCGTCGGCACGGTCAATGGCGCGCCAGTGCGCTTTCTGGTCGATACCGGCGCCACCCTGATCGCCATGGGCAAGACCGACGCCAGTCGGGCAAACGTGGATTATCAGAAGGGCCAACCGTCCATGGCGATGACGGCCAACGGGCCGACGCGGGTCTGGAAGGTAACGCTCAACTCCGTGCGAGTTGGTGACGTGATGTTGAACCAGGTAGATGCCGCCGTGCACGAGCAGGACCTGCCGATCGTGTTGCTTGGCATGAGTTTCCTCAACCGGATGGAAATGAAGCGCGACGGCCAGGCCATGACGCTGAAGAAGCGCTATTGATGCTGCCGCTCACGGCGGCCTGGCTGAGGCGGCGGTTTGCCGGATGCGTGGGGGAGCCGGAACCGTGGCCCTTCTCGGAAGAGCCCGGCGCGAACGGACAAGCCTTGACGCCCGCGGCGGTTCTGGTGCCGATCGTGTTGCGTCCGTCCGCCCCGACGGTGTTGCTCACCCAGCGAACCGCCCACCTGCGCGACCATGCCGGGCAGGTCAGCTTTCCGGGCGGGCGCTGCGAGCCGGAAGACGCCTCGCCGCTGGCAACGGCCCTGCGGGAAGCGCGCGAGGAAGTCGGGCTGGACCCGGAACAGGTGGAAATACTGGGGGCGCTGGCCGAGTACCGTACCAGCACGGGCTTCGCCGTGCGGCCGGTGATCGGTCTTGTCCAGCCACCCCTCAACCTGAAGCTTGACGACTTCGAGGTCGCCGATGTCTTCGAGCCGCCGCTGGAGTTCTTGCTTCAGCCGGCGAATTTCCGTCGCGAGCGGATCGAGTATCAGGGTGCCCTGCGCGAGTATTGGGCGGTGCCTTGGCAGGGCCGCTACATCTGGGGCGCGACGGCCGGCATGCTGGTGAACTTGCGGGAGTTTCTGCTGTCCGGCATGTGATATCTTCGCTGCAACGCATCAGGCCATGGCCATGACACTCATCTCCATCGTTGTCGCGCTTCTCATCGAACAGGCTCGGCCGCTTGCCGTGGCGCGCGTGGACGCCTGGCTGAAAGCTTGGGCCGATCAATTGGAAACCCGTTTCAACGCCGGGGAACGGCGCCACGGAGTCGCCGCCTGGCTGATCGGCGCCGCCTTGCCGTCGCTGCTGCTGTTGGGCGCCTATGCGCTTGCGGTCTGGAGCAATTGGTTGCTGGCCGTTCTGATCGGTGTTGGCGTGCTTTACCTGACGACCGGTTTTCGCCAGTTCAGTCATTATTTCACCGACATCCACTTGGCCCTGCGCATGGGCGAACTCGATCAGGCCAGGCGATTGCTGGGCGAGTGGCGGGGCACCAGCGCCGAGCGGCTGAGTTCCAATGAAATATCCCGTCTGGCCATCGAAGAGGCGCTGCTGGCCTCGCACCGCCACGTCTTCGCGCCGCTGTTCTGGTTTGCCGTGCTCGGTCCGGCCGGCGCGATGCTGTATCGCTTGGCGCGCCACTTCTGCTACGCCTGGGGCAACGACGGTCGGGGCGAGCTGGAGCCTAGCGAGTTCGGCAACTTTTCGCGCCGCGCCTTCGCCGCCATCGATTGGTTACCCGTCCGGCTGACGGCGGCTTCCTTCGCCGTGGTCGGCGATTTCGAGGATGCGATCTTCTGCTGGCGCAGCCAGGCGTCCCGCTGGCCGGAAGAGGCTAGCGGTATACTGCTGGCGGTTGGTGGCGGCGCGCTGGGTGTGCGATTGGGCATGCCGATTCATGCCGTGGGCGAAGTAGCCGAGCGCCCAGAGATGGGGGTGGGCGAGGACGCCGATCCCGACCTGATGCAGAGCACCATTGGTTTGGTTTGGCGAACGTTGGTGATGGCTTTGTTGGTGTTGGCCCTGCTGAGCGTTGCCAGTTGGGCATAGATTTCATGAGTCGATTACATAACCGGGAGTTGGAAAATGGCTGATAAGAGGGAAGTGGTGGTTTTGAGCGCCGTGCGCAGCGCTGTCGGTACTTTCAATGGTTCTCTGAAGGACATCGAGCCGGCCGAACTGGGCGGCCTCGTCGTCAAGGAAGCGATCGCCCGCGCCGGTGTCGATGCCAAGCAAGTCACGTTTGCCACCGTCGGCAACTGTATTCCGACCGAAGCGCGCTATCCCTATGTGGCCCGCGTGGCGACCATCCAGGGCGGCATGAGCATGGATTCGGTTGCCTTTGCCGTCAATCGTCTCTGCGGTTCGGCCCAGCAAGCCATCGTCAATTGTGCCCAGGCCATCATGCTGGGCGATGCCGATTTCGCCATTGGTGGCGGTGTCGAAGTGATGTCGCGCGGCGCCTACCTGCTGCCGGCACTGCGTTCCGGCGCGCGCATGGGCGACACCAAGGCCATCGACGCGATGGTCGCCGTATTGACCGATCCCTTCGGCGTCGGCCACATGGGCATCACCGCCGAGAACCTGACCACCAAGTGGGGCATCACGCGCGAAGAGCAGGATGCTTTCGCCGTTGAATCACAGAAGCGGGCCACGGCGGCGATCGCCGAAGGCCGCTTCAAGTCGCAGATCGTTCCGATCACCTTCCAGACCCGCAAGGGCGATGTCGTATTCGACACCGACGAGCATCCGAAGGCCGGCACCACCATCGAAACCCTGGCCAAGATGAAGCCGGCGTTCAAGAAGGACGGCTCGGTGACGGCGGGTAACGCCTCCGGCATCAACGACGCCGCCGCCTTCCTGGTGCTCGCCGATGCCGCCAAGGCGGCCGCCGGTGGCCACAAGCCCATCGCGCGCCTGGTCGCCTACGCCATTGCCGGTGTGCCGAACGACGTCATGGGCGAAGGGCCGATCCCGTCCACCAAGGTGGCTTTGCAAAAGGCTGGTCTGACGCTGGATCAGATGGATGTGATCGAATCGAACGAGGCGTTTGCCGCCCAGTCGATCGCGGTCAGCCGCGGTCTGGGGCTTGATCCGGTCAAGACCAACCCCAACGGGGGCGCCATTGCGTTGGGCCACCCGGTGGGCGCCACCGGCGGCGTGATCATCACCAAGCTGCTCCACGAGCTGATCCGCGTCAACGGCCGCTATGGCCTTGCCACCATGTGCATCGGCGGCGGGCAGGGCATCACCACCATCTGGGAACGCGTGTAATCCGGCGCTCCGGATGTCTGTGCCGAACGGGCCGGGTGACCGGCCCGTTCTCTTTCTCCGGTCAGTCTGTCTTCGGTAGCCACTTCAGCAGCGTCGCAAACAATATGTCGGGATCGACCGGTTTGGCGATGAAGTCGTTCATGCCGGCGTCCAGGCAGCGGCGCTTGTCCTCGGTGAAGGCGTTGGCGGTCATCGCCACAATGGGAAGGTGCCGCCGGTTCGGCAGCATGCGGATCTGGCGGGTCGTTTCGATGCCGTCCATTCGCGGCATCTGCATGTCCATCAGGATCAGCGCATAGTCGTTCTTCTTGAGGAGATCCAAGGCCACGACGCCATCCTCGGCGCCATCGACGGTCATGCCGGCGATCTGTAGCAGTTCGACGGCAATCTCGCGGTTGATCATTTCATCTTCGACCAACAGCAGCCGGCTCCCGTAGTGGTCGCGGATCAGTACTTCCTCGGGCGACAGGCTCGTGGTGGCGCGGGTTGCGTCGGTGGTTCGCTCGACCTTCTTCAGCCGGGCGGAGAACCAGAAGGTGCTGCCATGGCCCGGTGTGCTGCTTAGCCCGGCATCGCCCCCCATCAGTTCCGCCAGGCGTTTGGTTATCGCCAGCCCCAAGCCGGTGCCGCCGTACTTGCGGGTGGTCGAGCTGTCCGCCTGCTCGAAGGGCTTGAACAGCGTCGGGATTATTTCCGGAGCGATGCCGATACCCGTGTCGCGCACTTCAAAGCGAACGATCGCGCTATCCGGGCCCTGTTCGACCAGCCGAGTGCTCAGGGTGATGCTGCCATGTTCGGTGAATTTGACGGCGTTGGCGGCGAAGTTGAGCAGCGCCTGGGCCAGGCGTGTCGGGTCGCCCCGCAAGTTATTCGGCATGGGTTCGGATTCCATGCGCAGGGCAATGCCCTTGGCCTTGGCACGCTCCTGGAGCATGGCGACGACATTGTGGGTCAGCGCGTCGATGGCGACATCCGTCTCCTCCAGAACGATCATGTTGGCCTCGATCTTGGAGAAGTCGAGAATGTCGTTGATCACCGCGAGCAGATGCTGTGCGGCGTTGTCGATCTTGTTCAGGCGTTCCAGTTGTCTGGGCTCGATGCCATCGCGTCGAATCAGGTAGGCCATGCCGGTAATGGCGTTCATCGGCGTCCGCAGTTCGTGGCTCATGGTGGCCAGGAAGGCGCTCTTGGCGCGATTGGCGGCCTCGGCGGTATCGCGGGCGGCCGCGAGGCGGGTATTGGCTTCGATCAGGTCGCTGGTTCGTTCGGTGAGCAATTCCTCCAGGTGGTCGCGGTGAGCGCGCAACTCCTTTTCGGCGGCCACCAGAGCCTGTTCGGCGGCCTTGCGCTGCGTAACGTCTTGGAAGAGCACCACCGCGCCCGCCGGTTCTCCATCTTCGCGGATGGCGGCGGTGACGTACTCGACGGTGAAACTGCTACCGTCACGGCGCCAGAAAAGCTCATCATCGACATGCCGCGTTTGGCCGTCCCGAATCGATAGCCAGGTCGGGCACTGCTCAATCGGGTAGGGCGTGCCGTCGCGCTGGGTGTGATGTATCAGGCCGTGAGCCGCCTTGCCGACCAGATCGTCCGCGGAGGCGCCCAGCACGGCCAGCGCCGCCGGGTTGATGAAACTGATCTTGCCCGCGTTGTCGATGCCGAAAATCCCTTCGCCGGCGGCGTCGAGGAGCAACTTGTTGCGGTGGGCGAGCCTTTCTATTTCTTGCAGGGAGCGCTTGACGTCGTTCAGCGCGCCCCGCAGGCGCAGTTGGCCTTCCAGGTCGAAGAGGCGCAGCAGGTAGCCCGTCGCCAAGGCGGCCGTGATGGCGCATGCGGCGCGGAAGACCTGAATCGGCGCCGGGGCGCTGGCGAGGAAAACGTCCTGGTTGATGAACGAGGCCGGGAAGACCGGCGCGGCCGAGACCACCAACCCGCCCAGGACGCCATAGGCCAGGAAAGCGCCGCCCGCCAACTGACAGGCGATGCGGAATCGCGTGTACTCGGTGCCCGGAATCGACTGACGTATCCGCTTGCGCCAGTACTGCAGGAAGCCGATGCCGGCAAGCGTCGCGCCGAGAAAGCCGTAGAAATAGCGACCACCGAGTGCCAGCGACTGCAAGGGCATCAGCGGGAGGAGCAGGCAGGCGAGCAAGCCCGCGGCCGGAATCACATGGGCCGCCGGGCCCAGCCAGACCTCGGTGCGCGGGTCGCTGGCAAGAGCGGATCCCAGCAGCCGGCGGCCAAATTCGAAAAGGAAGGCGAACGAGACGATCAACAGCGCGACGCTCACCGCTTCGGGCGCCAGGCCGGGGCCACGAATCAGGCGCCACATGTCCACAAACTCCAGCGCGCCGTGCACAAAGCCGAAGCCCGCCAGCAACCAGATGAATCTGGCCAGATCGAATTGGCTGTCGTTCTTCGGCTGCGCAACGATGGTGAAACCCAGGGCGGAAAAAGACAGCCCGTAAATGAAGAACACCAGATCCATCGGCCAAACCATCGGAACCTCCCGGCAGCACTGTCCGGATTATCGCAAGATAAGCGGTCCCGAAGGGATCAGGATGTCTTGTCGACGAGGCCGACGATGGCGCGGAAGTGCGCGTAACGCCGCGCTTCTATGGTGCCGGCATCGACGCGGGCCTTGACTGCGCAGCCCGGCTCGGCCGCGTGCCGACAATCGTGGAAGCGACATTGGCCGAGCGTCGGCCGGAACTCCGGGAAGCCGTGTTCGATTTCGCCGAAACTCAAATGGGCGAGGCCGAATTCCTGCAACCCCGGGCTATCGATGATGGCCGCGCTCTCGTCGACCCGGTACAGCGTTGCGTGGGTGGTGGTGTGCTTGCCGGAATCGAGCGCCGAGGAAATTTCTCGTGTCGCGGCGCGTGCGCCGGGGATGAGGGCGTTGATGAGCGTGGATTTGCCCATGCCCGATTGCCCGACCAGAACCGTGGTTCGTCCCGCCAGCCAGGGTCTCAGCGCGGATGCGTCCCGATGGGCCGATAGCTCGAGCATCGGGTAGCCCAGGGCGGCGAAGGGGCGCAATTGTTCCCGTGCCGCCGCCAGGGCCGCCGTCAGGTCGCACTTGTTCAGGACGATGACGGCGCGAATGCCTTCGTGCTCGGCGGCTACCAATGTGCGGGAAAGCAACTCGGCGCTGAAGGCCGGCTCGGTGGCGGTTACCAGGACTATCTGGTCCGCGTTAGCGGCGATCAGCTTCTGTTTCCACGCATCGCTGCGGTAGAGCAGGGTACGGCGAGGCAAGTGGTCGGTGATGAGCGCGCCGTCGTCGCCCGTCGCTTCGATGACGACGCGGTCGCCGCAGGCGCAGAGGCTCTTCTTGCCGCGCGGCACCGCTTGCCAGTGACGGCCGTCGGCGGTGACGACCTCGTAATGTCGTCCGTGGGCGGCGACGACGGTGCCCTCGAGGCTCAAAGCGAGAACAACATGTCGATTTTCGCGGCGCAGTCAAGGTCCTTGCGGCTCAGGCCACCGGCGGAGTGCGTCGTGTAGAACACGGTGCACTGGTTGTAGCCGACCGTCAGATCCGGGTGATGGTCGGCCCGATGGGAAATCCAGGCGGTGGCGTTCACGAAGGCCATCGTCTCGTGGTAGTTGGCGAAGCGGTAGGTCTTGACGATGGCGTCGCCCTCGCGCGACCAGCCTTCCAGGTTCCGCATCAAATCGGCAATCTCGGCGTCCAGCATGGGGGTCTCCCTGGTTCACTCCCCCCGCAAGCGGGCAACACGCAGGCTGGCTGGCGGATGGGAGTCGTAGAAAAGCGAATGGATGGGATCGGGGGTGAGGGTGGCGGCGTTGTCGCGATACAGGCTGACCAGGGCCGAAACGAGATCGCTGGCATTCGCCTGCCGCGCGGCATAGGCGTCAGCTTCGTACTCGTGGCGCCGGGATAGTTGCGAGGCGACCGGCGACAGGGGAAACAGGAACGGCGGCAGCACCTGCGCGAACAGGATCAGGGCCATGGCCGTGCCAGGGGTGGCGACACCCAGACCCTGATAGAACCAGGGCTCGGCGATGAGCTGGCCAAGCAGCCATAGCAGCGCCAGGCTGACGGCGGCCATCGCACCGATGCGCTTCCAGACATGGCGGCGCTTG
The DNA here is from genome assembly GCA_044220545.1 of Rhodocyclaceae bacterium. Lineage (GTDB taxonomy): Bacteria > Pseudomonadota > Gammaproteobacteria > Burkholderiales > Rhodocyclaceae > Fen-999. Next base: position 28,210 of record JBGAQX010000002.1, read on the forward strand.
AAGTGGCCGAGTTCATGGGCCAGTACGGCTTCCACTTCGGCCGGGCTCAGCTTGTCGATCAAGGTGTCGAAGAAGACTATCCGCTTGGCGCGCCCCAGGCCGGTGAAGTAGGCGTTGCCATGGGCCGAGCGCTTCGAGCCGTCCATGACGAACAATCCGGCGCTGGTGAAGCCGCAACGACCGAGCAGTTCTTCGATGCGCGTCTTCAACGTCCCGTCGGGCAGCGCCGAGAACTTGTTGAACAGCGGCGCGATCAGCGTCGGATACAGGAGCATCGCCAGCAGGTTGAAGCCCAGCCAGAACAGCCAGACATGCAGCCACCAGTGGCTGCCCATGGCTGTCATCAGCCAGAGCACGGCCAGGAGCAGCGGCGTGCCGATGACGACGGCCAGCGCGGCCTGCCGGGCAAGGTCGGCGACGAACAGGCCCGGCGTCATCTTGTTGAAGCCGAAGCGCGCTTCGATGACAAAGACGCGATGGAGGGTAAAGGGCAGATCGACGACAAAGCCGGTCAGCGCGACGCTGGCGAACAGCGCCAGGCCATGGCCATGGCCGCGGTCGCCGAGCATGCCGAACCAGAACTGGTCGAGCCACTGCAACAGACCGCCGAGCGTGAGGGCGAGCAGCAGCAGCGTCTCCGCGGCCAGAATGACGAGGGAATGACGGATCTTCGCCACGGTGTAGTCGGCGGCCTTGCGGTGGTCGGCGAGGGGGATGCTGGCGGCGAAGTCGAAGGGTACCCGTTCCCGGTGGGCGAGCACGTGCCGCAACTGGCGTCGTGCCAGCCAGAGACGCAGGCCGACACTGACGGTCAGCGCGATCAGGAAGACGAGGGAAAACAGCGTGGCGGTGGTCATCGGATGCGCGGATCTATGAGAAGATCAAATTTTTGCCGGTGGAAAAATTATGGCACAAGACCAGAATGCGCTCGTCTGGCTGGACATGGAAATGACGGGACTGAATCCGGACTCCGACCGCATCATCGAGATGGCCGTGGTCATCACCAACAGCCAGTTGGAAACCATTGCCGAAAGCGCGGTCTGGGTGGTGCATCAGGCTGATGCGGTGCTCGACGGTATGGACGACTGGAACAAGAAGACCCACGGCAAGTCGGGTCTCATCGACAAGGTGAAATCGTCGGTGCTGGCCGAGTCCGATGTCGAGGCCCAGTGCCTCGATTTTCTCAAGCGCCATGTGCCGGCCGGCAAGTCGCCGATGTGCGGCAACTCGATCTGCCAGGACCGTCGTTTCATGGTGCGCTGGATGCCCAAGCTGGAAGCCTATTTCCACTACCGGAACCTGGATGTTTCCACGCTAAAGGAATTGTGCAAGCGCTGGAAGCCGGAGCTGGCCAAGGGCTTTGAAAAGAAGTCGCGCCACCAGGCGCTGGCTGATATTCACGAGTCCATCGATGAACTGAAGTACTACCGGGATCATTTCCTGAAGCTGTGAATCAGGCGCGTCGGTACAGCCGGAGCCACTCGTTCCGGTCGCCGGGGCGGTGGCCTTCCCAGGTCTTGACCCACCCCGCCGGTGCCGTTTCGCGTGACCCGCTCTGGACAATCAGCCATTGGCAGTCGCGGCTGGCGCGCTGGGTGCGTATGTCGCCAAAGTAGTCGAGCGCGGCTCGTTGCGGGGCGCCGAGATCGCGCCGGCCGATGCAGCCGGCCTCGGCGGGCAGCGCCTGGCGCAGCGCCGCCACGACGGGCCGATAGGTCTTGCCATAGTCGATCCATGGCATCCAGAGCGCGGTGATCAGGGCCCAGACCACGGTGACGCCCCCGGCCCAGCGGCTGGCTACGCGCCAAGGCGAGCGGGGCAGTCGCCAAAGCATCGCGATCCAGGCGGCGGTGGCGACCAGCGCCACCATCATGGCCGGCAGCGAGAACTGCGCGACGAAACCGGGCTCCAGCTTGGCGAAGTTATGGGCGATCTTTGGCGGCCAGCCGGTCAGCATGGCCACCGAGCCTAGCCAGATCAAGGCGGCAACGATGGACAGGGTCATCATGCCGAACCAGTCCCAAGCATTTGCCGCGCCACGCCGCAGCTCGGTGACGGCGGATGTGGCGAGCAGGATCAAAGGCGGCAACAGCGGCAGTGCCGCCGGGGTTCTCGCTTCATGAGCGAGGAACCAAACGGTAGCGAAGATGACGCCGAGCAGCGGCAGGGTGGTTTGTGGCGCCGACCACTGCCGTCGGCCGCGCCAGAGCGCCCATGGGGCGATGAAGACCACCGGCCAGGCGAACCAGCCCAGCCATTCGGCGTGATTGATACTGAAGCCGCCACGTGGAGCGATCGCCGCCGATTCCGCGGTCCACCAGGCATTCAGAAAAGCGGTTTCCCGTCCGGCGAGCAGCAGCAGCCAGCCGGCGGCGATGATGCCAGCCACTGATGCCGCGATCGCGAAGGCCATCCAGCGTCGCTGCCACAGCGGTATCAGAAGCAGGGGCAAGAGCGGCAGGCTGGCCGCCGCGCCGCCCGCCAGAAGGCTCGTGCCCAGGCCGCCGCCCAAGAGCAGGGCGCCCGCCAGCGGTCGTTCGGCGAGAAGGGCGGCGCCCCAGTAGATGCCCCCCATGGCCGCCAGGATGGCGGCGGTTGGCTGGGCCTCATGGATGGGCACCAGCAGTCCAAGGGTGCCGATCGCGAGCAGCGGGGCGCCCCAGGCCGCGTCCTTGCCGTATAGGTGCCGCGCGGCGCCTGCCAGCATGAAGAGGAACAAGCCGCCAAACATCGCCGACGCTAGTCGGGCACCGTCGTGAAAAGGTAGCAGCGGCTTGAAAAGGCCTGCGCTCGTCGCCGCCAACCAGTGGTAGAGCGGTTCGGCATCCGGCCAGGGCTCGCCGGCGATAGCGGGTGTCAGCCAATCGCCCCCGTAATAAAGGTCGTGGGCGATGCCAAGGTGGATGGCATCCTCCGATTTCCACGGGTCGTGGCCGGTCAGGCCGGCCAGCAGATAGACGACACATAGCGCGACGACCAGCCAGGCTTGCGGTCCGGGTTGGCGCACATCGGTCGATCGGCGCGTAAAGGCCATCGGGTTTCGCTACGGCGTCAGAAACAAAAAAGGCAGCCGAGGCTGCCTTTCTGTGTATCGCGATGCAACTCAGGCAGCCGCGCGCTTGCCATACTTCTGGCGGAAGCGCTCGACACGGCCCGCGGTGTCGACGATCTTCTGCTTGCCGGTATAGAACGGGTGGCAGGAGGAGCAGACTTCGATGTGCAGCGCCTTGCTGTTCGTGGAACGCGTCTTGAACGTGTTGCCGCAACTGCACGTCACGTCGATCTCGTTGTACTTCGGGTGGATGCCTTCTTTCATTGCCGTGTCCTCTGTGCTCTGTACGCTGCGCTGGGCCCGTGAATGTGGCGAGCCGGAAAAGGGGCGCATTATCCCTAAATTGCGGTCTGAAATCAACCGCGCCGCATGGCGTCGAAAAATTCCGCGTTGTTCTTGGTTGCCTTGACCTTGTCGAGCAGGAATTCCGTAGCTTCCAGATCGTCCAGGCCGTAGAGCAGCTTGCGCAGTATCCAGACCTTCTGCAGCACGTCGGGCTTGAGCAACAGCTCTTCGCGACGCGTACCGGAACGGTTGACGTTGATCGACGGATAGACGCGCTTCTCGGCCATGCGTCGATCAAGATGGATTTCCATGTTGCCGGTGCCCTTGAACTCCTCGTAAATGACGTCATCCATGCGGCTGCCGGTGTCGATCAGGGCGGTGGCGATGATGGTCAGCGAGCCGCCCTCCTCTATGTTGCGAGCCGCGCCGAAGAAGCGCTTGGGTTTCTGGAGCGCGTTCGCGTCGACGCCGCCGGTCAGCACTTTGCCGGATGCGGGTACCACGGTGTTGTAGGCACGGGCGAGGCGGGTGATCGAGTCGAGCAGAATGACCACGTCCTTCTTGTGCTCGACCAGGCGCTTGGCCTTCTCGATGACCATTTCGGCGACTTGCACATGGCGGGTGGCCGGTTCGTCGAAAGTGGAGGCGACGACTTCGCCCTTCACCGACCGGGTCATTTCGGTCACTTCTTCCGGACGTTCGTCAATCAGCAGCACGATCAGCACCACATCGGGATGGTTCACCGCGAGGGCATGGGCGATATGTTGCATCATCACCGTCTTGCCGCTTTTCGGCGAGGCGACCAGCAGGCCGCGCTGGCCTTTGCCGATCGGGGCGATGATGTCGATGACGCGGCTGGTGGTGTTTTCCTCACCGCGCATGTCGCGCTCGAGCTTCATGTGCTCGGTGGGGTGCAGCGGCGTGAGGTTCTCGAACAGGATCTTGTGCTTGCTGGCCTCGGGGCTTTCGCCGTTGACCTTGTCCAGTTTGACCAGGGCGAAGTAGCGTTCGCCTTCCTTCGGGGTACGAATTTCCCCTTCGATGGTGTCGCCTGTGTGGAGATTGAAACGGCGGATCTGCGACGGCGAGACGTAAATATCGTCGGTGCCCGCGAGATAGGAGGTGTCCGGCGAGCGGAGAAACCCGAAACCGTCCGGCAGCACTTCGAGGGCGCCGTCGCCGAAAATGGATTCGCCCTTCTTGGCCTGATTCTTCAGCAGGGCGAAGATCAATTCTTGTTTGCGTAGCCGGTTGGCGCCTTCGATGCCATTTTCGTTGGCCATTTCCAGCAACTGGCTGACGTGATGGGCTTTGAGCTCCGAGAGATGCATGGGACGACCTATGGAGTGTCGTGGACCGCGGGGTCCGGGAGGGATGTGCTTATTGGGGATTTCTGATTGCGGCCGGATGGCTCCGGCGCAGGCCTGAATCCGCGGCGCTTTTTTATTGGCAGGCTATGTGCGTGGATTCAGGCCGCGACTGTAGCGAGATCAGAGATTGCTGTCAATGAAAGCGGTCAATTGGGACTTGGAGAGCGCGCCGATCTTGGTGGCCTCGACGTTGCCGCCTTTGAACAGGATGAGCGTGGGAATACCGCGGATGCCGTAGTCTCCGGGTGTCTTGGGGTTCTCGTCGATGTTCAGTTTGGCGACCTTCAGCTTGCCGGCATAGTCCTTGGCGATATCGTCGAGGATCGGGGCGATCATCTTGCAGGGACCGCACCATTCGGCCCAGTAATCGACCAGCACGGGAGTGCCGGATTCCAGCACTTCGCTCTTGAAGTTCGCATCGGTGACATGAAGAATGTGTTCGCTCATGGATTCCTCTGGGTGGTGTGGTCCAACAGGTGGGGAGTATGACGCGCCTGTTCGAGCCAAATTCGGGTAGGAAGTGTCGCGTGGCTTGGACGCGCCGGCATCCTAGCAAAAAATCGCCAGGCTAGGATAGTTGAGTCCTATACTGGGGCATAGCGGTATGGAGGTGTGGCATGGCCTATGTGGTTACGGAAGCGTGCATCAAGTGCAAGTTCACGGATTGCGTGGATGTCTGCCCCGTCGATTGCTTCCGGGAAGGAGAGAATTTTCTCGTTATCGACCCGGAGGAGTGCATTGACTGCACCTTGTGCGTCCCCGAGTGTCCGGTCGAGGCGATATTTGCCGAAGACGACGTGCCGGAGAAACAACGGGAGTTCATTGCCTTGAACGCCGAGTTGGCCAAACTGTGGCCGGCAATCATTGAGCGCAAGGAGCCGCCGGCGGATGCCGACGACTGGAAAGGCGTTCCGAACAAATCGAGCCTCCTGGAGCGCTGAGGGGTATCCATACGCCCATGGTGTCGGATCGCTTCCCCATTCTGACCGCGGCGCGGTTATCGCGTGGCCGTGTGCGGCCGGAATCCAAGATGGGCCGTGATAAACTCCCCGGCAGTTGATCCGCTCAGCACCACCTCATGCCCGGCAATACCTTCGGTACCCTGTTCCGCGTTACCTCGTTCGGTGAATCGCACGGTCCTGCGATCGGCTGTGTGGTCGATGGCTGCCCGCCCGGCATGGAAATTTGCGCCGGCGACATTCAGGCCGAGTTGGACAGGCGTCGGCCCGGTACCTCGCGTCATGTCACGCAGCGCAAGGAACCCGATACGGTGGAGATTCTCTCGGGCGTCTTCGAGGGCCGCACAACAGGCACGCCGATTGCGTTGCTGATCCGCAATCAGGACCAGCGCAGCAAGGACTACGGCAACATCGCCAATACCTTTCGGCCCGGCCATGCCGACTACACGTATTGGCAAAAGTACGGCATTCGTGACCACCGTGGTGGTGGCCGTTCCAGCGCCCGCGAAACCGCCGTTCGCGTTGCCGCCGGCGCCATTGCCCGCAAGTGGTTGCGTGAGCGCTACGGGGTGTTGGTGCGCGGTTACCTTAGTCAGTTGGGGCCGATCGAGATTCCGCTGAACGACTGGTCGGCCGTCGACCAGAACCCGTTCTTCGTCCCCGATGCCGACATCGTGCCGCGGCTGGAGTCCTTCATGGATCAGTTGCGCAAGGATGGCGACTCCATAGGCGCTCGCATTACCGTCATGGCCGAGAACGTGCCGGTTGGCTGGGGTGACCCGGTCTATGGCCGCCTCGATGCCGATATCGCCTACGCCATGATGGGCATCAATGCCGTCAAGGGTGTCGAGGTCGGCGCGGGTTTTCGCAGTGTCGTCCAGCGGGGCAGCGAGCACGGCGACGAGATGACGCCACGCGGTTTCCTGAGCAACCACGCCGGTGGTGTGCTGGGTGGCATTTCCACCGGCCAGGACGTCATCGTCAATGTCGCCATCAAGCCAACTTCGAGTATCCGTCTGCCCCGACGTTCCATCGATCTTCAGGGCCAGCCAGCGGTGGTGGAGACCCATGGACGCCACGACCCATGCGTTGGCATTCGCGCCACACCGATCGCCGAGGCCATGCTCGCCCTGGTGCTCATCGATGCCGCCATGCGCCATCGCGCCCAATGCGCCGATGTGCAATGCCCGACGCCGAAGCTGCCGGGCTCGCTGATAGAATCAATTAACAACTGAGACAGGGGAGAATACCGATGCATGTGGATCATCACGACATCTATGTCGACTTTCCGGAAATGCGCGACGCCATTGATGTATTGAAGGCGAACAACGCCTATTTCGCGCGTACCGTCGGTCAGTACAGTCGCTTGACCGGCAAGGTGGAGGATCTCGAAGTGCACGACATGCCGGTGGCCGATTTCACCATCGAAGACATGAAGAAGCAGCGGGTCAAGTTGAAGGACGAGCTCTACCATTTCCTGCTCGCCTTCCGCGCGGGCCAGAAGCACAAGTAGCAATCCCTTCGGGGCAGGGGCGCGTGCGCCTGCCGCACGCCCATGCCGCCTTTGCCCCTTCCTTCGCGCCACTCCGCACCGCCGTCCTGGCAGCACTGGCGCCTCTCTGCGTGGTATTTCTTTTACTTCGCGTTCATCGGTGCCTTCGCGCCGTATTTCACGCTGTATCTGCAATCGCTCGGTCTTGCCGCGCCGGCCATCGGCACTCTGATGTCGCTGATGCTGGCCATGCGCCTGGTGGCGCCCAACCTCTGGGGCTGGCTGTCCGATCGCCTTGGCCGCAAGGCGCTGGTCGTCCAGGTGTCCGCCGTGCTGTCGGTCGCCGGTTTCCTGACCTTCTTCTTTGCCACCGGCTTCTGGGGGCTGTTCGCCGGGATGGCCCTGATGTCCTTCTTCTGGAGCGCCTCGTTGCCGTTGGTCGAGGCGATGACGTTGCGCCATCTGGAGGGCCGTGCCGAACATTACGGGCGGATTCGTTTGTGGGGGTCGGTCGGTTTCATCGCCGCCGTGCTTGGCACGGGTGCCTGGCTGGATCGTGCACCGCTGGTCAGCTTGTTGTGGGTCAACCTTGCACTGCTGATCGGCATTGTTGTTTGCGCCTGGCTGCTCGCCGATGTGCATGTCAGCCGCTCTGGTGATACGTCGATTGACTTGCGCAGCGGCCTGATGCGGCCCGAGGTGCTGGCGCTGCTGGCGGCCTGCTTCTTCATGTCCGCCGCGCATGGGCCGTTCTATGTCTTCTATTCCATTCATCTGGTCGACCATGGTTACGGCAAGACCGCCGTGGGGGCGCTCTGGTCGCTGGGCGTGGTGGCGGAAATCGCCGTATTCATCGCCATGCCTCGGCTGGTGCAGGCTTGGTCGGTGCAAACCATTCTTCGGGTGAGCCTCCTCCTGGCCGTGATGCGTTTTCTGCTGATCGGCTGGGCGGCGGATTCGGTGGTGCTGCTGCTTGTCGCGCAGGTGATGCACGGGGCCACCTTCGGCGCCTACCACGCGGCGGCCGTGGCCGCGCTCAATCGCTGGTTCCCGGCCCGGCATCAGGCCCGGGTGCAGGCGCTGTATGGCAGCATTTCATTCGGCGCCGGTGGCATGCTCGGTAATCTGGTCAGCGGCGCGGCATGGGAAAGTCTTGGTCCCGGCCTGACGTTCTCCTTGGGTTCCGGGCTGGCCGCCGTCGGGTTGCTATTGACTTGGCGTGGCATGGCCCGTACGGCGGCTTGATCGGCGCCGATGCCACGCGGGTTTGCCAGATCGAGGGCTGGCTGCCCGAGGCCATAAGCTACTATCGGCCTGTGCGATAATTTACCTCCCTTGTCGCGGGAAGACCAAGGATCCGTCGAACATATCTCGACAATGCGTGGATTCCCCGAGTCCGTCAATTTGACTAGGAAAAGAAATGAAGATTTGTGTGCTGCCCGGTGATGGCATCGGGCCGGAAATCACCGCCGAAGCGGTTCGTGTCCTGAAGGCTCTGGGGCTGAAACTCGAGTTGGAGGAAGCCTTGCTGGGTGGCTGCGCGGTGGATGCGACCGGCGATCCCTACCCGGTTGCGACCCAGAAGCTCGCCCAGGCCGCCGACGCGGTCCTCTTGGGTGCGGTCGGCGGACCGAAGTGGGACAGCATGCCGCGCGAGCAGCGTCCGGAACGTGGCTTGCTGGGCATCCGCAAGCATCTCGGGTTGTTCGCCAACCTGCGCCCGGCCATTCTCTATCCGGAACTCGCCAATGCTTCGACACTCAAGCCTGAAGTCGTCGCCGGCCTGGACATCCTGATCGTTCGCGAACTGACGGGTGACATCTACTTCGGTCAGCCGCGCGGCATCGAGGAACGCAATGGTGAGAAGGTCGGTTTCAACACCATGATTTACAGCGAGAGCGAGATACGTCGCATCGGTCGAGTCGCGTTCGAGGCGGCGAAGAAGCGTGGCAAGAGGGTCTGCTCGGTAGACAAGATGAATGTGCTCGAATGCACGCAGCTCTGGCGAGATGTGATGATCGAGGTGGCGAAGGAATATCCCGACGTCGAACTGTCCCACATGTTGGTGGACAACGCCGCCATGCAACTGGTGAAGAATCCCAAGCAGTTCGATGTCATGGTTACCGGCAACATGTTCGGCGACATCCTGTCCGACGAGGCATCGATGCTGACTGGCTCGATCGGCATGCTGCCCTCCGCCTCGCTGGACACCAACAACAAGGGCCTCTATGAGCCCAGCCATGGCTCGGCGCCGGATATCGCCGGCCAGGGTGTGGCCAACCCTCTGGCGACGATCCTGTCGACGGCGATGATGTTGCGCTATACCTTCGGTCTGGAGGAGATGGCGACTCGTGTCGAGGGCGCGGTGAAGAAGGTTCTCGCCCAGGGCTATCGCACCGGCGACATCTTCGAGCAAGGCATGAAGAGGGTGGGAACGCGGGAAATGGGCGACGCCGTGCTGGCGGCGCTATAACGGTTTCGACAAGTCAAGGAAGATGGCAATGAAGCGAGTGGGTCTGGTGGGTTGGCGCGGCATGGTCGGCTCGGTGCTGATGCAGCGCATGCGCGAGGAAGGCGATTTCGCCCTGATCGAACCGGTGTTCTTCACCACCTCGAACGTCGGTGGCAAGGGGCCGGCCGAGGGTGGCGGCGCGCCGCTGAAGGACGCGAAGAGCATCGACGATCTGCGCCAGATGGACATCGTCATCACCTGCCAGGGCGGCGACTACACGACGGAGATCTTTCCGAAGTTGCGCGCGGTCGGCTGGCATGGCCACTGGATCGATGCGGCATCGAGTCTGCGCATGAAGGACGATGCGGTGATCATCCTTGACCCGGTGAACCTCCATGTGATCGAGGATGCGTTGGCCAAGGGTGGCAGGAACTGGATCGGCGGCAACTGCACCGTGTCCCTGATGCTGATGGCGCTCGGCGGCCTCTTCAAGGCCGATCTGGTCGACTGGCTGACCTCGATGACCTACCAGGCGGCTTCCGGTGCCGGCGCGCAGAACATGCGCGAACTGCTCAATCAGATGGGCGAGGCGCATCGTGTCGCGAAGAATTTGCTCGACGATCCCGCTTCGGCGATTCTCGACATCGATCGCGAGGTGGCCGGGATACTGCGTGATGAGAAGTTTCCCACCACCAATTTCGGCGTGCCGTTGGCCGGTTCCCTCATTCCCTGGATTGACAAGGATCTCGGCAATGGACAGAGCCGCGAGGAGTGGAAGGGTCAGGCGGAAACCAACAAGATCCTCGGGCTTGGCGCCACGCCGGTTCCTGTCGACGGTCTTTGTGTGCGCATCGGCGCCATGCGCTGCCACTCCCAGGCGCTCACAATCAAGCTCAAGAAGGACGTGCCACTGGCCGATATAGAGGCCATGCTTGCGGCGCACAACGACTGGGTCAAGGTGGTGCCAAACGAGCGGGACGTGACCATCAAGGCACTGACGCCTGCCGCCGTGACTGGCACGTTGACAACCCCGGTTGGCCGTCTGCGCAAGATGAGCATGGGGCCGCAGTTTCTTTCCGCGTTCACGGTTGGCGACCAACTGCTGTGGGGCGCCGCCGAACCTTTGCGGCGCATGCTGCGTATTTTGCTCAATTGACATTATTGCCACAGGTACGGCTTTTGAAGCGAAGGTTGAGCTTGCATCGCTAACTTCATGATGTTATTTTGAATGCTGGAGTGATATCCCTCCCGGGGAGGACATCGTGGCGAAATCAAAAGAGCGAAATATTTTCCAAAAATTCATCCCCGTATCCGCGTTGGCGGCGACGCTATGCCTTTCCTCGGCCGGTGCCTCCGCGGCGGGTCTGGGCAAGATCACGGTCTTGTCGCCGCTGGGCCAGCCCTTGCGCGCCGAACTCGATATAACGGCTTCCCGCGAGGAGTTGGCTTCGATGGGGGCCAAGCTGGCGTCGGCGGAAGCGTTCAAACAAGCCGGTATCGAGTATGTCCCATCGATGGCCGGTATCCGGTTTGCGATCGACAAGCGCAAGGACGGCCGACCATTCCTGCGCGTCAGCACCGATCGCCCGGTCAATGACCCATTCTTGGATATTCTCGTTGAACTGACTTGGTCTTCCGGGCGCCTGGTGCGCGAATACACCATGCTGCTGGATCCGCCCGAGGCACTGTCGATGAGTACGCGGGCGGCGGTGGCACCCCCTGAGGCGCAGCGCGCGCCGGTTGCGGCGCCTGTGGCGCCGGCCGAGCCGGGCAGCGCCGCCCCCGAACCTGCGGCCAGCAAGCAGCCGCCGAGCGCGCCAACGCCTGGCAAGGCGGAGAAGGCTGCCGCCGACACTAGTAGCCAAACGGGTAGTCGCGTCGTCAAGACGGGCGACACATTGGCCAAGATCGCCGCTGCGACGAAACCAGAAGGTGTCAGTCTCGACCAGATGCTCGTCGCGCTTTTTCGCAACAACGAAAGCGCCTTCTCCGGCGGCAACATGAATCGCTTGCGGGCGGGCAGGATTCTTAGCCTGCCTGATGCCGAAACGGTGGCTGCCATCGCGCACGCGGATGCTCGAAAGGTCGTTGTCACCCAGGCGAACGATTTCAATAGCTATCGCAAGAGGCTGGCTGAGTCGGTGGCCGCCGCCCCTGCTGTCAAGGAGGAGGCGGCAAAGCAAGCCGCGGAGGGCAAGATTGCCCCGAAAATCGAGGAAAAGGCTGCCGCACCGGCGCCGGGGAAGGACAAGCTGGAGGTCTCACGGACCGAGGCGGCAAAGGATGCCAAGGCGGTGCAAGGACGTATCACCGCGCTCGAAGAAGACTTGGTGGCGCGGGATCGAGCCCTGAAGGAGGCGAGTGGTCGTGTCGCCGAACTGGAAAAGAATCTCGCCGATCTGAAGAAACTTGCCGAACTGAAGAGTCAGTCCGGCGCGCAGCTCCAACAACAGGCACAAACCGCCCAGACCGCCAAGGTAGTGCCGGACGCCAAACCGACCATTCCTGAGCCGGTACCCGCTCCGGCACCGGTGGTGGCGCCACAACCGGCCGAGGCCGTTGCCACCAAGCCGGCTGAAGAGGCCAAGCCGGTTGAAAAGCCGGCGGAGGCGCCTCCCGTCGAGCCGGCAGCCAAGCCAGCGGCACCTGTGATCGAGAAACCAAAGGCGGTTGTTGTTCCGGCGTCCGCCGTTGAGGAGCCAAGCTTCATTGACGAGAACTCGACGCTCGTCTATGGCGGTGGTGGCGCAATTGCTTTGCTGCTTGGCTATTTCGGATTCTCGGCCTGGCGTCGGAAGCGCCAAGGTGGCGATGAGACCAGTCCGCCTTCCACCGGCAGTCTGACCGGCAGCGAACTGATGGCGAATTCGGTGTTCGGTTCAACCGGTGGCCAATCGGTGGACACCGGCGCGTCGATCCAGACTGACTTCAGTCAAGCCAACCTGACGGCCATCGATACCGACGAAGGTGTCGATCCGGTTGCCGAGGCCGATGTCTATATGGCCTATGGTCGCGACGCCCAGGCTGAAGAAATTCTCGTGGATGCGCTGAAGAATGATCCGTCTCGGCATGCCATTCATCTCAAACTGCTCGAAATCTACGCTGGGCGCAAGAGCGTCAAGCAGTTCGAAGGGGTGGCCAGCGATCTCCATGGCCAGACTGGCGGGGCTGGTCCGGATTGGCAGAAAGCGGCGGCCATGGGCCTGGCGCTGGACCCTGGCAACGCGCTCTACGCCGGAGGCGCGGCCGCCACGCCCGACGAAGAGCCAAAACTCGCCGCGCTGGCCGCCACGACGGTCATTATTCCACCCAGTGAGCTGGACAAGCTGCGGGACACGATGACACTGCCTGGGCATTTTGCCCAGATCGCCTCCGCGGCCGATGAGGCGGGAGCGCCACCTCCGCCGCTCGACTTCGACCTGGATCAGACACTACCCGGGGGCATCTCCACCGCCTCGGCGAGCGAGCCGGCACCGGAGGAGAGCATCGAGTTGGACTTCAATCTGGACCTTGACGCTCCCTCGGTCGCCGAATCGGCCCAGGGCACGGCTGCGGCGGCGGGACCGGGTGAGCTGGATATCGATCTGTCCATGCCGGAACCGGATCTCGATTCTCCAGCGCCCCCGTCTATGCTGGCGACACCAGCCAGCGAACAGACGTCGAACAATGTTGCCGACGGTTTGGATTTCGAATTTGACCTTGACTCCACGGTGGTTCAAGGCGAGCCGACGGTGGTGGCCCCATCGTCGCTTGACTTGTCGGCCATCGACCTCGATCTCGATCTCGCGCCTGCTGTGACGGCAGTCGATGATGCGAGAGCTGTGTCGTCCCAGGCCGAGACCCAGATCATGGGTGCGATCGATAGTTCCGGTGGCGACGGAGAAGACAATCCCGATGTTGCCACCAAGTTCGAACTGGCCCAGGCCTATGAGGAAATGGGCGACAAGGAAGGTGCCAGGGAACTCCTGCAGGAAGTCCTGAACGAAGGCAGCGGTCGGCAGCAGGAGCTTGCGCGGGCCAAGTTGGCAACGCTGGACGTCTGAACACGACGGCCGGCCGCCAAATCGGCCAACCGTGTCGCTGACGTCGTTTGTCCGCTGTGACCTTTCATCCCGCGACCGTGTTGCTATCCTGGGTCGCTGCGGTTATCGCCTTGCAGTCTTTGACGGTCGTCGGCCTCGGTTGGGCAGCCCTGCTGTTGCTGCCCTTGCCGCTCGCATTTGCCCGCCGCCGGACCTTCGTCCTGGTTCGTCGGGCGCGCTGGCTGCTGGTGTCGATCGCCGTCATGTTTGCGCTGGCCACGCCCGGCGAGCGTTTGCCGGGAACGGTGGGCGATCTGGGGGTTACCTATGACGGCCTTGTGCTGGCAACGGAGCATGTTCTTAGATTGACGTTGCTACTAGCCACATTGGCGCTCATGCATGAGCACCTTGGCACCACTGGCATGATGTCCGGCTTCCATTGGCTTCTGGCACCCTTGGGGCGCTGGCAGACGTTGCGGGAACGGATCGTGGTTCGCCTGATGTTGATACTCGACTACGTGGAAGCCGCCCCGCCGGGCAGTTGGCGCACTTGGCTGTCGGCGGACATCCCCGGTCCTGACACGCTAAACCTCGTCATCCACCCCCTGCACCTCGCAGACCGGGCAGTGCTCGCCCTGCTGGGTGCTCTGATGCTGATGCTCGTCTTGCTCGCATGAGAGTGTCACTCGGAGTCGAGTACGATGGCTCGTCTTTCGCGGGCTGGCAGTCACAGGCCCACGGCAATACCGTTCAGGATGTCCTGGAAACGGCGTTGAGCGTCGTTGCCGGTACGTCGATCCGAACCGTATGTGCTGGTCGTACCGACGCGGGGGTGCATGCATTGGCGCAAGTCGTTCATTTCGATACCGACGTGGATCGACCAATCACCGCGTGGGTCCGTGGCGTCAATGCCCATTTGCCACCTGCTGTGGCCGTGCGCTGGGCTCAACCGATGCCTGACCAGTTTCATGCCCGATTTTCCGCGCAGGCGCGCAGCTATCGATATCTGCTGCTCAATCGACCGGTTCGCCCGGCGATCTTGCATGGCCGGGCGGGGTGGCACCACGCTCCGCTGGACACTGACGCCATGGCGTCGGCAGCCCCCCATCTTCTTGGCGAGCATGACTTCTCATCTTTTCGGGCTGCCCAGTGCCAGGCCAAGTCGGCAATCAAAATTATGGAATATGTATCAATCGTTAGGCATCGTGATTTGATCGTCTTTGATTTCACGGCCAATGCTTTTCTGCATCATATGGTCCGCAACCTCGTGGGTGCGTTGGTCGAGGTGGGAAAGGGCGCGCGCGACTCGAGTTGGTTGGCCGACCTGCTGGTCATTCGCGATCGACGCCGTGCGGCGCCGACCTTCGACGCGGCGGGTCTCTATTTTGTCGGGGTGAGCTATGGCCCAGGGTGGCGGTTGCCGCAGGAGGGTCGTATCATGGCGCCCTTCATACATTTCCCGTTCTGACCGTGCCACGAACCCGCATCAAGATTTGCGGCATTACCCGCGAGCACGATCTCGACGCGGCCGTCAATGCGGGCGCCGACGCGCTGGGGTTTGTCTTCTACCCTCCCAGCCCGCGTCACCTCGACCTGCGCCGAGCGGCCGAACTGGTGCGGCGAGTGCCGCCGTTCGTCACTCGCGTCGGCTTGTTCGTCAATCCCGATAAGGCGCTGCTGGCGGAAACGCTTGCAGAGGTGGATCTGGATCTGATCCAGTTTCAGGGTGACGAGTCGTCGGCTTTTTGCGAGCAGTTTGGCCGCCCATACCTCAAGGTGGCGCGGATGAGGCCGGGGATCGATCTGTTAGAATTTGCCCGTGCCTATTCTTCCGCCCGCGGTCTGCTGCTCGATACCTATGTCGAGGCCTATGGCGGTGCCGGTCGTAGCTTCGACTGGTCGCTGGTGCCGAAGGACTTACCATTGCCGGTGGTGATTGCCGGCGGCTTGACAGCAGATAACGTCGGGAGCGCGATTCGCCTGATTCGTCCCTCCGGCGTGGATGTGAGTAGCGGCGTCGAGGCCGCGAAGGGAATCAAGGATGCCGCCAAGATCGCCGCTTTCATCGCGGCTGTAAGAAATGCAGATACCTGACAATATGTACAACTTACCAGACAATCGCGGCCATTTTGGCAATTTTGGTGGCGTATTCGTCGCCGAGACCTTGATTCCGGCACTCGACGAGTTGCGCCGTGCCTACGAGATTGCCCAAAGTGATGCTGCGTTTCGGGCGGAGTATGAATACGAGCTCAAGCATTACGTTGGCCGTCCGAGCCCGATCTATCATGCCAAACGCTGGTCCGAACTGCTCGGCGGTGCGCAGATCTACCTCAAGCGGGAAGATCTCAACCACACCGGCGCCCACAAGGTGAACAACTGCATCGGCCAAGCCTTGCTGGCGCGGCGCATGGGCAAGCCGCGGGTGATCGCCGAAACCGGCGCTGGCCAGCACGGCGTCGCCACCGCCACAGTGGCCGCCCGTTACGGCATGGAATGCGTGGTCTATATGGGGAGCGAGGACATCAAGCGTCAGGCCGCCAATGTCTATCGCATGAAACTGCTTGGCGCCAGGGTGGTGCCGGTCGAGTCCGGCTCGAAGACGCTCAAGGACGCGCTGAACGAGGCCATGCGCGATTGGGTCACCAATGTCGCCAACACCTTCTACATCATTGGCACCGTTGCCGGGCCGCATCCGTATCCGATGATGGTGCGCGACTTTCAGAAGATCATTGGCGAGGAATGCTTGACGCAGATGCCGGAGATGGCCGGGCGGCAACCGGATGCGGTGATCGCCTGCGTTGGCGGCGGCTCCAACGCCATGGGTATCTTCTACCCTTACATTCCTGTCGAAGGCGTCAGGCTGATTGGCGTCGAAGCGGCCGGTCACGGCATGGAAACCGGCAAGCATGCCGCTTCCCTGACAGCCGGCCGGCCCGGCGTCCTGCATGGCAATCGGACCTATCTGCTGCAGGATGCGAACGGCCAGATCATCGAGACACATTCGGTGTCCGCCGGCCTCGACTATCCCGGCGTCGGGCCCGAGCACGCCTGGCTCAAAGACTCCGGACGGGCCGAGTACGTTACCATCACCGACGACGAGGCGCTGCAGGCATTCCACGATCTGTGCCGATTCGAGGGGATCATTCCGGCCCTGGAATCGAGCCATGCCTTGGCCTACGCGGCCAAGCTGGCGCCGACGCTGGCGCGGGACAAGGTGTTGCTGGTCAATCTTTCCGGGCGCGGTGACAAGGATATGCACACCGTGGCGGAAAAGTCGGGGATACAGTTCTGATGTCGCGCATCGCCGCCACTTTCGCAAGACTCAACGGCCAGAGTCGCAAGGCCCTGATTCCCTTCATCACCGCCGGCGACCCCGAACCGGGCGCAACGCTGCCGCTGATGCGCGCGCTGGTCGAGGGGGGCGCCGATATCATCGAACTGGGCGTGCCGTTCTCCGATCCCATGGCCGACGGGCCGACCATCCAGCGTGCTTCCGAGCGCGCCCTGGCTTACGGCATGAGCCTGCGCACGGTACTGGCGCTGGTGCGTGAGTTTCGCAAGCAGGATCCCGATACCCCGGTGGTGTTGATGGGTTATGCCAACCCGATCGAGGCCTACGGCGTCGGCGAGTTTGCCGCCGACGCCAGCGCGGTCGGCGTCGACGGGGTGCTGGTGGTGGACTATCCACCCGAGGAGAGCCTGGAGTTTTCCGCGACCCTCAAGCGGCATGGCATCGATCCGATCTTCTTGCTGGCACCGACCTCGGACGAGAAGCGCTTCGCCGAAGTCGCCGCCGCCGGCAGCGGCTACCTTTACTACGTCTCTCTCAAGGGTGTGACCGGCGCTGGCAGCCTCGATCTGGACGAGGTGGCGCGACGGATTCCGCTTATCCGCGGCAAGGTCGGCATGCCGGTTGGCGTCGGCTTCGGCATTCGCGACGGCGCCACCGCCGCCCGTATCGCCGCGGTGGCCGACGCCGTGGTCATCGGCAGCCGAATCATCGAGGAAATCGAGCAGTCCCCGGCGGGGGAAGCGCCAGGTCGAGTCGCCGCGCTGCTCCGCGGCATACGAACGGCCATGGATGGAGGTGCGCCATGAGTTGGTTGCAGAAGCTGTTGCCGCCCAAGATCAAGCGTAGCGAAGGTGGTCGCAAATCGGTTCCGGAAGGATTGTGGACCAAGTGCCCGGCCTGTGAATCGGTGCTCTACAGCACCGACCTGGAAAACAACCAGAACGTTTGCCCGAAGTGCGGCCACCACCATCGCCTGCGCGCCCGGGCACGCCTCGACCTCCTGCTCGATCCCGAAGGGCGCTTCGAGATCGGCGCCGAAGTGGTGCCGCTCGACCCGCTCAAGTTCAAGGATAGCCGTCGCTACCCGGATCGCCTGGCGGCCGCCAATGAAGAGACCGGCGAGGCCGATGCGCTGATCGTCATGCAGGGCGCCATCAAGACGGTGCCAGTGGTCGTGGCCTGCTTCGAATTCGAATTCATGGGTGGATCGATGGGTTCGGTGGTCGGCGAGAAGTTCGTTCGCGGCGTGCGCGCCGCCCTCGAGCAACAGACGCCCTTCATCTGCATCACCGCCAGCGGCGGCGCGCGGATGCAGGAAGGCTTGTTCTCCCTGATGCAGATGGCCAAGACCACGGCCGCCGTGACTCTGCTGGCGGAGAAACAGTTGCCCTTCATCACGCTGCTGACCGACCCGACCATGGGTGGTGTGTCCGCCAGTTTTGCCTTTGTCGGCGATGTGGTGCTCGCCGAACCGGGCGCCCTGATCGGTTTCGCCGGGCCACGCGTGATCGAGCAGACGGTCCGCGAGACCTTGCCCGCCGGGTTTCAGCGGGCCGAGTTTCTGATGGACAAAGGCGCCATCGACATGATCGTCGACCGCCGCCAGTTGCGTGACAAACTTGCCTCGCTGATGACTCTGCTCCAGCGCATCCCGGCAGTGCAATGACCCTCGACGAGTGGCTGGCGTTCATCGAGCGCCAGCACGTTCGGCCCATCGACCTCGGGCTGGATCGCCTGCGCGTCGTCCAGGCGGCGCTTGGTCAGCGCCAGACTTGCCCGGTGATTCTCGTTGGCGGCACCAATGGCAAGGGTTCCACCTGCGCCATGCTGGAACGCATTCTGTCTTGCGCCGGCTACCGAGTCGGCCTCTATACCTCGCCGCATCTGCTTGCCTACAACGAGCGTGTCCGTGTCGACGGCCAGGCCGTTGCCGACGAAGTCCTCTGCCAGAGCTTTGCCAGGGTGGAGGCGGCTCGTGGCGATGTGCCGCTGACCTACTTCGAGTTCGGCACCCTGGCCGCCTGGGAGGTATTCGCGGCCGGTTCGGTCGACGCCATCATCCTCGAGGTCGGTCTGGGCGGGCGGCTCGACGCCACCAATCTCTACGAACCGGACGCGGCCATTGTCACCAGTGTCGATCTCGACCACATGGATTATCTGGGGCCGACCCGAGAGCACATCGGTTTCGAGAAAGCCGGCATCTTTCGTGCCGGCCGGCCCGCCATCTGCGGCGACCCGAACCCACCCGGTCGCCTCGTCGATCAGGCGCTCGCCATCGGTGCCGATCTGCAACTGCTCGGTCGGGATTTCGGCTTCCAGCGCCAGGAAGGCCAGTGGCAATATTGGGGCCGGCGGGGCAAGCGCGGCGGTTTGGCATTTCCCGCATTGCGGGGAACCGGGCAGCTCGGCAACGCCTGCTGCGCGCTCGCCGCGCTGGATGCCCTGTATCATCGATTGCCCGTGGCAATGCAGGACATCCGGCGTGGTTTGCTGGAGGTGGATCTGCCAGCTCGCTTCCAGGTGTTGCCCGGGCGACCGACCATCGTGCTCGACGTGGCGCACAACCCGCAAGCGGCGCGGGTGCTGGCCGACAATCTCGGCGGCATGGCCTACCATCCGGCCACCTGGGCCGTGTTCGGCATGTTGCGCGACAAGGATATCGCCGGCGTGGTGAATGCCGTCCGCCACCGCATCGACCGCTGGCTGCCCGCCGAACTCGCGGGACCGCGGGCCGCCTCCGCGGCGGAGCTGGCCGCGATACTGGCTGGCGCGGGTGTTCCCGGACCTTTCCCGACCTTCGCTTCGCCGGCCGCGGCGCTCGCCCACGCGCGGGAGAGCGCAAACGAAGGTGATAGAATCGTCGCCTTCGGATCGTTCCTCACCGTGGCCGATGTCCTGCGCTCCCTGGCGCGCACCCAGTCTGAATGAACATGCCGCAAATCCAAACCGACGCATCCCTCGACAGCGAACTGGACCTCAAAAAGCGTTCGCGGCGACGTCTGGTCGGCGCGGCGGCGCTGGCGTTGCTGGCCGCCATCGTGTTGCCGATGGTCATGGATCGCGAACCGCGCCAACCGACGCAGGATGTCCAGGTCAAGATCCCCAGTCAGGATGGCGGCGGCTTCGCATCCCGCGTCTTGCCGACCAAGCCGACCGCCACGCCATTGCCTGTCCCCGAAGCCGAGCCCAAGGCACCCTCCGCCGCGAAGCAGGAAGCCAGGCAGTCGGATCCCGGCAAGGAGGCCCCGCCGCCGGCAGGCGAGAAGCCAGCCGCAAAGGCCGCGGAGAAAGCGGCCGACAAGCGAACGGAAAAACCCACCGAGAAGCCGACGGAGAAAGCGGCCGAGAAACCGGCACCGGGCAAGGCCGAAGAGGCGAAGGCCATGGCGGCCCTGAGCGGCGCCGCCGCAGTGTCCGACCAATGGGTGGTCCAGCTCGGCGCCTACAGGGAAGCCGGCAACATCAAGATACTGCTCGCCAAGCTCAAGCAGATGGGCCTGCCCGCCTACACGGAGAATTTCGAGTCGCCGCAGGGTGAGCGGACACGCGTGCGCGCCGGCCCCTTCAAGACTCGCGAAGCCGCCGAGGCGGCCAAGACCAAGATACGCGTGATCGGCGTGGATGGGCCGGTGGCGCCGAAGTAAGTGACGGTTTTCGACTACGCCGTACTGGCCGTAATTGCCGTTTCGTCATTGCTCGGGCTGTGGCGGGGCGTGGTCAGCGAGTTGTTGGCTCTGGCCGCGTGGGTGGTTGCGTTCATTGCCGCCCGGACCTGGGCCGAAGCGGCGGGTGGCTATCTTGGCCGGCTGGTGGCCGAGCCGACCTTGCGCTACGCTGCCGGCTTCGTCGCCGTGCTGGTGGCGGTGTTGGTGTTGTTTGCCATTGGGCGTCTGGTGTTGTCGCTGCTGCTGCGCGCCGTTGGCCTGGGACTTGCCGATCGTTTGCTGGGCGCGGGTTTTGGAGTATTGCGGGGCGGCTTGATTGCTTTTGTTGCGGTGCTGGTGGCGGGTATGACGTCCTTGCCCAAGGCGGTCTGGTGGCGGGAAGCCGCGCTGGCGCCGCCGCTGGAAACGGCGGTGATCGCCGCCAAGCCGTGGCTGCCGGCGGAAGTGGCCAAGAGGATTCGCTACAGGTAGGGTGGTGCAAACATGTGCGGCATATTGGGCGTGGTCGCGACCACGGCGGTAAATCAGCTTCTCTACGATGGCCTCCAGGTGCTTCAGCATCGTGGTCAGGATGCCGCCGGCATTGCCACCGAAGAGTTCGGCCGCTTTCACATGCACAAGGCATCGGGCATGGTCCGCGACGTGTTCCGCACCCGCAACATGCGCAACCTGACCGGCAACTGGGGTATCGGCCACTGCCGCTATCCGACCGCCGGGTCCGCCTACAACGCCGCCGAGGCGCAACCCTTCTACGTGAACTCGCCTTTCGGCCTGATGCTGGCGCACAACGGCAACCTGACCAATGCCGACGAGTTGAAGCGCGACATGTTCCTGCAGGACCTCCGACACATGAACACCAACTCCGACTCGGAGGTGTTGCTCAATGTCCTGGCCCATGAGCTACAGGCCGCGTCGACCAAGTATCAGGTCGATGCGGAAACCATCTTCAAGGCGGTGGCCGGCGTGCATCGGCGCGTCAAGGGCGCCTACGCCGTGGTGGCCATGATCGCGGGCTACGGCCTGCTGGCTTTCCGCGATCCCTACGGCATCCGGCCGCTGGTCGTCGGGCGCAACGAGACGCCGGAAGGCATGGAGTACCTGGTCGCCTCGGAGAGCGTCGCCGTGGATACCCTCGGTTTCAAGTTCCTGCGCGATGTCGAGCCTGGCGAGGCCGTGCTGATCGACCGCCAGGGCAACTTCATCAGCCGCCAGTGCGCCGAACGAACCATGCACGCGCCCTGCATGTTCGAGTATGTGTACCTGGCCCGCCCCGATTCCCTCATGGACGGCATTTCCGTGTACGAAACGCGGGTGAAGATGGGTGAGTTTCTCGCCGACAAGATCCACCACACCATGCCGCACCTGGCGATCGATTCGGTGATTCCCATTCCCGACTCCAGCCGCCACTCGGCGATGGAACTGGCCGCGCGGCTCAACCTCCCGTACCGCGAGGGCTTCGTCAAGAACCGCTACATCGGCCGCACCTTCATCATGCCCGGCCAGGCGGTGCGCCGGAAATCCGTGCGCCAGAAGCTCAACGCCATCGCCCAGGAGTTTCGCGGCAAGAACGTGCTGCTGGTCGACGACTCCATCGTGCGCGGCACCACCAGCCGGGAAATCATCATGATGGCTCGCGAAGCGGGCGCCAAGAAGGTCTATTTCGCTTCCGCCAGCCCGCCGGTGCGCTTCCCGAACGTCTATGGCATCGACATGCCGACGCGCTCGGAGCTGATCGCCGCCTTCCGCACCGACGAGGAAATCCGCCGCGAGATCGGCGCCGACGCGCTGGTCTACCAGGACCTGGACGCGCTGAAGGCCGCCGTTCGGGCGGTCAATCCGGCCGTTACCCACTTCGACACCTCCTGCTTCGACGGCAAGTACATCACGGGCGATGTTTCCCCCGAGTACCTGGAAAGCGTCGAACAGGCGCGCGACCGGCCCGTCAAGGGCCACCCCGACGATGGCGACGGCGGGCAACTGGATCTCAATCTGTCCCCGGCCAACGATTGACGCCTGGCCGGTGGCAAGGTAAGGTTTCATCCGCGCCGATTTGACTCAGCTTGCGGGCGCTTAACAAATTCAGCTAAAGCGAGGACGGAGAAACCCGGTCGTCCGCGCTAGCCGCCGACCGGGTTTTTGTTTTTGGAGACGCCAGCATGAAACAGTCGTATCACGCCGATACCCTGGCCGTACGGGCCGGGACGCAGCGCAGTCAGTTCGGCGAGCATGCCGAAGCGCTGTACCTCACTTCCAGTTTCGTCTTCGAGAGCGCGGCCCAGGCGGCGGCGCGTTTTTCCGGCGCGGAAGAGGGCATGGTCTACGCCCGCTTCTCCAATCCCACCGTATCGGCGATGCAGGAGCGCCTGGCCGCCCTGGAAGGCGCCGAGGGCTGTGTCGCCACGGCCAGCGGCATGGCGGCCATTCTGTCGATGGTGATGGCGCTGCTCAAGGCCGGCGACCATGTCGTGGCTTCACGCAGCCTGTTCGGCGCGACGCAGCAACTGTTCGGCGCCATCCTGTCGCGCTTTGGTGTCGAAACGAGCTTCGTCGCCGGCACGCGGCCGGAATCGTTCCGCGCCGCCATGCAACCGAACACCAGGCTGGTGTTCATCGAGACGCCCTCGAATCCGCTCACCGAAGTCTTCGACATCGCCGCGCTGGCCGGCGTGGCGCATGGCGGCGGCGCGCTGCTGGCCGTCGACAACTGCTTCTGCACGCCCATCCTGCAACGGCCCTTGCAACTCGGTGCCGACCTGGTGATTCACTCGGCCACCAAGTACCTCGACGGCCAGGGCCGCGTGCTGGGCGGTGCCGTCTGCGGCCCCAAGGCATTGACCGACGAGGTGTACAAGTTCCTGCGCACCGCCGGTCCGACCTTGTCGCCCTTCAACGCCTGGGTGATCCTGAAGGGCATGGAGACCCTGAAGATCCGCATGCTGGCGCAATCGGCCGCCACGCAGGATCTGGCGCGCTGGCTGGAGGCGCATCCCAAGGTGACGCGGGTGTTCTATCCCGGCCTGTCGTCCCATCCGCAGCATGACCTGGCCATGCGCCAGCAGGCCAGCGGCGGTGCCATCCTCTCGTTCGAGGTCAAGGGCGGGCGGGCCGAGGCCTGGCGTGTCGTCGACAACTGTCGGCTGTTGTCGATCACCGCCAATCTTGGCGACACCAAGACCACCATTACCCATCCGGCATCCACCACCCACGGCCGCATCACCCCGGAAGCGCGCGCCGAGGCGGGCATCGGCGAAAGCCTGCTACGCATCGCCGTTGGCCTCGAGGCGCTGGATGACATCGAGGCCGACCTGAGCCGAGGCCTGGCGACGGTCTGAGAATTGTCGGGCGGGCGCGGGCGCAAGCTGCTACACTGCGCGCCGCGCTGGCCCTTATCAGTCATTGCCGCGCGTCGCGATCAGATTTCCTTTCAGCTCCGCGCACTAATCCCCTTTAGAGTTTCTGCCTCGACTGGTTCGTGCCACATCGCACGCAGGGCCGAATCCAGGAGTATTCCATGCACTTTACCGACCTCGGCCTGCGCGCCGAGATTCTGCGTTCCATTGCCGAGCAGGGTTACGACACGCCGACGCCCATCCAGGCCGAAGCCATCCCCGTCGTCCTCGAGGGCCGCGACCTGATGGCCGCCGCCCAGACCGGCACCGGCAAGACCGCCGGCTTCACCCTGCCCATTCTGCAACTGCTGTCCACCCGCGACGCCGGCCTGTCCATGAAGCGCTTCAAGCCGCGCGCCCTGGTGCTGGTGCCGACGCGCGAACTGGCCGTCCAGGTCCACGACAGCGTGCGCACCTACGGCAAGCATCTGCGCCTCAAGTCCGCCGCCATCTACGGCGGCGTCGGCATGGGGCCGCAACTCAGCGCGCTGAAGAGCGGCGTGGATATCATCGTCGCCACGCCCGGCCGCCTGCTCGACCATATCGAGCAGCGCAGCGCCGACCTGTCCGGCATCGAGATCCTGGTGCTCGACGAAGCGGACCGCATGCTCGACATGGGCTTCATCCGCGACATCCGGCGCATCATCGCCCTGCTGCCGAAGAAGAAGCAGAGCCTGTTGTTCTCGGCCACCTTCTCCGACGAGATTCGCGGCCTGGTCGCCGGTCTGCTCACCAACCCCGTCAGCGTCGAAGTGGCGCGCCGCAACGCGCCCGCCGAAGCGGTGACGCAAGCCGTCTATCACGTCGACCGCGATCGCAAGCGCGACCTGCTGATCCAGTTGATCGGCGACCATGGCTGGCATCAGGTGCTGGTGTTCACCCGCACCAAGCATGGCGCCGATGCGCTTTCCGACCGTTTGGGCAAGGCCGGCATCCGCTCGGCGGCCCTGCATGGCAACAAGAGCCAGAGCCAGCGACAGCGTGCGCTGGACGACTTCAAACGGCTCAAGCTCAATGTCCTGGTGGCCACCGACATCGCCGCGCGCGGCATCGACATCGATGAACTGCCGCACGTGGTGAATTACGAGCTGCCCAACATTCCCGAGGACTATGTGCACCGCATCGGCCGCACCGGCCGCGCCGGCTCCTCGGGCCAGGCCGTGTCGCTGGTCTGCGTGGACGAGCACCGGCTGCTGCGCGACATCGAGCGGCTGCTGAAGAAGGATATCGAGAAGCGCGTCGTGGTCGGCTTCGAACCCGATCCCCGCATCAAGCCCGAACCGATCCAGAAGCCGCGCACTGCCCGCGGCAACCCGCCGCCGCGTGGCGCCGCGCCAGCCAGCCATGGCAAACCGCAGCGCTCGTCGCCGGGCGGCAAGCCGGCGCGCAGCGGCGACGGACAATGGCGCGGCGCCGCCAGCCACCACGCCGGATCGCGGCACCGCTGAGCGTCGCGCGATACGGGCCGGTGTTGCGACACGGGCCGGTCGCCGCCGGCGGCTTACGCGCATAGAATAGGGGCCGTCCATTGACGGCCCTTTTTCTTTCCGATGCTAAAGAAGATCAGCGTTGACTCCCTGCGTGTGGGCATGCACCTGCATGAAATGTGCGGTCCCTGGATGGATCACCCGTTCTGGCGGACCAAGTTCGTCATCACCGATCCGGACGACCTCCGCCGGGTTGCCGAGAGCGGCATCCGGGAAGTCTGGATCGACGTCGCCAAGGGTCTTGATGTCGTGGTCGAGGAAACGCCGGTCGAGGTCGCCGTGGCCGTGGAGGTCGTGGCTGCCGAGGTGACGGTCGATGACGGGTCATCGAAGAAGACATCGATGGCGGAAGAGCTGAAACGCGCCGCCCGCATCTGCGCCACCGGCAAGGAGGCCGTGGTCTCCATGTTCCAGGAAGTGCGCATGGGCAAGGCCATCAGCGCCGAAGCCGCCGGCGCGCTGGTCGAGGAAATATCGTCGTCGGTGATACGCAACCCGGGCGCCCTGATCAGTCTGTCCCGGCTGAAGACGGCCGACGACTACACTTACATGCATTCGGTCGCCGTCTGCGCGCTGATGGTGGCGGTCGGCCGGCAGCTCGGCCTCGATGACGCGGAAATCCGCGAGGTCGGCATGGCGGGCCTGCTGCACGACCTGGGCAAGGCGCTGATGCCGCTCGAAGTGCTGAACAAGCCGGGCAAGCTGACCGACGAGGAGTTCCGCATCATCAAGTCCCATCCGGTGGAAGGGCACCGCTTGCTGGTGGAAGGCGGCTCGGTGGGCGAGATCCCGCTCGACGTCTGTCTGCACCATCACGAAAAAGTGGACGGCAGCGGCTACCCGGATCGTCTCAAGGACGAACAGATCAGCCTGTTCGCCAAGATGGGCGCGGTCTGCGACGTCTATGACGCCATCACCTCCAACCGCCCCTACAAGGCGGGCTGGGACCCGGCCGAATCGATACGCAAGATGACCGAATGGCGCCAGGGCCACTTCGACGAAAGGGTGTTCCAGGCCTTCGTCAAGAGCATCGGCATCTACCCGGTCGGCTCCCTGGTGCGGCTGCATTCCGGGCGGCTGGGCGTGGTGGTCGACCAGACCGAGAAGTCCTTGCTGACGCCCAAGGTGAAGGTCTTCTTTTCCACCAAATCGAACCTGCGCATTCCCCCCGCCGTGCTCGATCTCTCCAGCCCGGCCGCGCGCGACAAGATCGTCTCGATCGAAGAATCGGCCAAGTGGAATTTCGGCGACCTCAACGATCTCTGGGGCAGTGTCGATCGCCGGTAGGCACAGGACGCGTCACCAGTCACACCGAACCGACCTGGCCGGAACGCCACCCGGTAACAACCCGCAACACATTGCCGTCGTCAGCCGGCGTTACCCAGGCGTTATTCGCTCCGGAACATCCGTTCCATTCGAGGAGCAAAACGATGAAAAGCAAACTCTGGGTTCCCGCACTTCTTGCCATCGCCACTTTCAGCGCCGGCGCTTTCGCCCATGGCGGCGATCACGACCGCTGGCGCCACGATCAATGGCGCGGGCATCGGCACCATCATCACGCCCACCTGCCACCGCCCCCGCCCGCCCATTGGCGCCATCAACATGCGCAGTCCCACGTCTACCGCGATGGCGTCTACTACGAGCGCCCGGTGGCATACCGCGAGGTGCCCCTCCTGCTGCCCCCGCCGCCGCATGAAGTGCACCGCGCGATTCGGAATTCGCTGTTCGGTCACTGACATCGGGAGCGGTATCGCGGGAGCGATGCCAGTCTTGTATGCTTGGCGCTTCCCCATCCCGCTATCCTTGCCATGCCGCTCCCCGCCCAAACCCTGACCGACGCGCAGCAGCTCCTTGACTTCATCGACGCCAGCCCGACGCCCTGGCATGCCGTCGCCAGCGCCGAAGAGCGCCTGCGCGCGCGGGGCTTCACTCGGCTCGAGGAGGGCGAGCGCTGGCGGCTCGCCACCGGTGGGTGCTACTACGTGGTGCGCGGTGGCGCGTCCCTGATCGCCTTCGTGCTCGGGAGCGCGCCACTCGTGGAAGCCGGATTTCGCATCGTCGGCGCCCATACCGATTCCCCGGGCCTGCGGCTGAAGCCGCGTCCCGCGCTGTCCGGCGACGGCCTGGCGCGCCTGGCGGTGGAGGTCTATGGCGGGCCGATACTGGCCAGCTTCACCGATCGCGACCTGAGCCTGGCAGGCCGCGTGGTCGTGCGCGCCGCCGCCGGCGCGCAAACGCGTCTGGTGCGCTTCGACAAGCCGCTGGCGCGGCTGCCGAACCTGGCCATCCACATGAATCGCGAAGTCAATGAACAAGGCCTGAAGCTCAACAAGCAAACCGAGCTGCCCCTGATCCTGGCGACGCTCGATGACGGCGAGGATGCGGACGCCCATCTGCGTACGCTGCTCGCGACCCAGGCGCGGGCGGACGCGGCGGACCTGCTGAGTTGGGACCTGGCCGTCTACGACACGCAAAGGGGATGCATCTGGGGTGCGGATGATGAATTCATCGCGGCTGGCCGGCTCGACAACCTCTCGTCCTGCCATGCGGCACTCCGGGCGCTGATCGCCACCGGCAAGCCGACCGCCACCTGCGTCGCGGCCTTCTTTGATCACGAAGAGGTGGGCAGCGAGAGCGCCACCGGCGCCAGCGGCAGCTTCGCCGCCGACGTGCTGAGCCGCCTGTGCCTGCACGCCGGCCTGGACGGCGAGGATCGCCATCGCGCCATGGCGCGCAGCTTCTTCATCAGCGCCGACATGGCGCACGCCTACCAGCCCAGTTTTCCGGCCGCCTACGAGCCCGGCCACAAGGTCATGGTCAACAAGGGGCCGGTGATCAAGACCAACTCGAACCAGCGCTACACGACCAGCGCCGAGACCGCCGCGCGCTTCATGTCGTTCTGCGACCAGGCCGGGGTGCCCTGTCAGCAATACGCCCATCGCGCCGACCTCGGCTGCGGCAGCACCATCGGACCGATCGTCGCGGCGCGGCTCGGCATCCCCAGCGTCGATGTCGGCTCCGCCATGTGGGCGATGCACAGCATCCGCGAGAGCGCCGGCGCCCGTGACCAGACCTACATGGTGGCCGCCTTGGCGGTGGCGTTCGAGAGCTGATCGGGCAGCGGCGACGCATTTCCAGCCTGACCGCGCCTTGCTTCGCCCAGCACACCCTTGATGCGCAGAAGGCTGCCGTCAAGCGCGGCTTGCCCCAGCCACCACTGATAGTCGGGCGACTGGTGGGCCAGGCCCAAACGCAGGTCGCGCAGGTTCACGTCGCGCATGGTTGCCAGTAGCGCATCGAGGCGCGATGACGCCTCGCCCGTGACCTCGCGCCGCGCGGTGGCCACCACGGCCTCGGCTTCTCGTTGCTTCATCTCGCCGATTGCCAGCCCGCGCTGGGCGGCGGCCAGTTGCTCGGTCACGTAGCGTGGCGAATGGCAGGCACGGCAACTCTCGCCGGCCTGTTCCCGCGCAGTGGCGCGGGCCTTGTTGCTGGCGTAGTGCTTGGCCGTCGGTGCTGTCGCTTCGAAGACATGACAGCCGGCGCAATCCGGCACGCGCCGGCGTTCGCGGCCAGCCTCGATGTGTGAGATGACGCCGTGCTTGGATAGCGAATAGCTGCGCTCCGCCGAGCCGGCATGGCATGTCACGCAGGGCGCGCCGGCCGTGGCGGGCAGTGCCGCCAGCAGTAGCAGCAAGGCCGTGGCGCGCATCAGTTGTGCTCCCGGTTGTGGTCGGTGTATTCGCCGCCGAGCCACAGCCCGCGCGGATCGGGTCGTGCTCCACGGGCCTTGTCGCGCAACTTCCCGGCGTGGACCTCGATCGATCTACCGGCCTCCTCCATTTGTGTATGGCCTTCTTTCACCAGATCTGGCGCACCGTGGGCAGCGGCCTTGTACGCGCCGAGGTTGGCGAAATACCACATCTCGAAGTAGTCGCGCTCGATCGGCGAGACGTTGTAGAAGCTCGACGCCTGGCCCTCGAAGAAGCCGATGCGCTCCTTCGGGAAAACACGATCCATCCAGTCGGTTGGATAGGGCGGCCGCTCGCCGGCGGCGGGGTACAACGCCTTTTCGCCCCTCAACTTGCGGAGCAGGCTTTCGGTGCGATTCAGCCGCTGCCAGGCACGGGCGCGTTCGTGATCCATGGCCGTCAATTGCTTGCGCGAGAACTCCTTGTCATGGCAATCCGCGCACACCTCGATCCAGCGTTCGCGCTTGACCTTGTTCTCCGCCGTATTGGGGTTGACCTGGCGCAGGCCGAATTGCCAGATCGACTTGTCGGCCACCACATGCTGGCCGTTGCGCATGTGGCAGTAGGCGCAGGTGGGCACGGTGTAATTGCCTTTTACCAGCGGCTTGCTCCAATCCGTTCTCTGTCCCTCGGCGAGATAACGCTTGCCGTGCGCCGAGGCATAGTAGGTTTCGTCGTCGGGATGTGGCGGGCCGCTGTGGCAGGTGGTGCAGGCTTCCGGCCGGCGCGCCTCGGCCGCATCGAAGCGGTGGCGGGTATGGCAGGAGTCACACTTGGTCGCCACGGAATGGCATTGCACGCAGGCCGTGGATTCCGCCTTGGGCTTGTCCACGAAATGCTTGCTGTCCACGGCCCTTTCCATCGCCAGCGCGTGGCTGGGAAAACCATACTGTCGTTCCGACAGGAAGGCCGCGTGCTGGGCGCTGTGGCATGTGGAGCAGACTTGCGGTGTCGGCATGCGCAGGTTCTGGTGGTCGGCGCCATGGCAGTCTGGGCAGGTCACTGGCGCACCGCTGGCAGGCTTGCTGTGGCGGCTCTCGCGCCAGTCGGCGACGATGCCCGGGGTCAGCGCCTCGTGACAGGCGATGCAGTCGGCGGCGGGATATACGCCTTCCACGAGTTGAGTCGGTTGGTAGAAGCGGTCCGGGTCCCAGTAGCCCTGAACCGGGTCGGGTTGCCATTCGTGCGAATACAGACCGGTGCCGCTGCCGCTCTTGCTCCAGAGTACCCAGCCCATTCCCGCCGCGATGCTGGCGAGCGACAGCAGTACCGGGATCAGTAGCCAGCGCCGCCGCATCAGCGGTCCTTCCGGTGGCGTGCAACCGCGCGCACGATGCCTATTCCGGTGAGCAGCAGGAAGATCAGCAGCGCAAGCCCAGGCAGCGTGACGCTGCTGGTGCAGTAGATGTCGATGTCGATCGGATGCTGGTGAGCCCAAGCCGGCGTCGCCAGGGCTGCGATCAGGCAGGAGAGGCGCTTCATGTCGCCAGCCTCGGCGCCGGCGGCGGCCGTGGTGCCGCACGCCAGGCGCGCCAGGTTTTCCAGTCGGAGAGGCGTCGCTGCGCCAGCGCGCAGCGCGCGGCGCGGCGCCCGGCCGCCGCGGCGGTGACGATCAGGTCGGGCCCATGCACGGCGTCACCGCCGGCAAATATGCGCGGGTGCGAAGTGCGGCCGTGTGCATCGACTTTGATCGCACCATACTCGGTGGCAACTCCGCCAACGGCTTCGAGCCAGAGTGGCGCCGCCGCCTGTTGGCCGAAGGCGAGAATCACCGCATCGCAGGGAATGCTCCGCAAATTCGCGGTCTCGCCGGCGCCAGCGCCGACTTCGAAGCTCACCGCGTGGACCGTTGCCTCGCCTTCAATGGTCACTGGCGTGTGCTCGAACAGAAAGGCCACGCCTTCCTCGACCGCCGCAACGCGTTCGTGCGGGTTGGCGCGCAGGCGCTCCGCGGTGCCGCGATAGGCGATGCTGACGCCGCCAGCGCCATCGCGCAGCGCCGCCCGTGCGCAGTCCATCGCGGTATCGCCGCCGCCCAGCACCAGCACACGCTTGCCGGCAAGGCTGCCACCAAGCGCACCGTTGCCCTGGTTGACGCGGGCGAGGTAACCCAGTGCATCATGGACGCCGGACAGATCGCGCCCGGGCAAGGACACCTCGCGTGCCTGGCGTGCACCGAGGCCGAGGAACACCGCTTCGTTGTCATCGCGCAATACCAGGAAACGCTCGGCGTCGACTTCGACGCCCAGTTCGAACCGGATGCCCGCCTGTTCCAGAAGGATGCGGCGCCGGTCCAGGGCGCGCTTGTCGAAACGGAACGGCGGCAGGCCGCTGGACAGCATGCCGCCGATGGCCGTGTCGCGATCGAAGACCGTGACGTTCCAGCCGGCGCGGTTCATTGCTTCGGCGAAGGCCAGTCCCGCCGGGCCGGCGCCGATCACCGCCGCGTCCTTGTCCAGGCGCTTCACCGGCGCCAGCGCGGGGCGCCAGCCGCGGGCCAGGGCTTCCTCGGTTACCGCGTGCTCGATGGCGCCGATGGCGACGGCCTTTTCGCCCTGCCGAACGCGGGCGCAGGAGCCCTCGCACAGCCTGTCCTGCGGGCAGAGCGCGCCGCACAGTTCGGGCAGCGGGCTGGTGCTGGCCATGATGTCCGCCGCCTGCTCGATCCTGCCTTTCGAGGCCAGCATCAGCCATTCCGGAATCCGGTTATGCAAGGGACAGGCACTGCGGCAGGTGGGCTCACCGCAATCGAGGCAGCGCGCCGCCTGGGACTGGATCTCCGCCAGTGGCAAACGCTCGGCGCACGCGTCGATGGCCGGCAGTTCCGGCGCGGCAACGCGGCGCAGCAGGTGGCTGGCATCCTGGCGTAGAGCGGGGCGGAGCAGGTTGCGTACATCGCGTATTTCCAGCGCGTCGGTGGGGCAGGAAACGACGCATCGGGCACAGCCCATGCAGTCTTCCAAGCCGGTGACACGGCCGTAAGCCTTGCCCTGCCTCCATACCGGGATGCCCATGTCGCAGGCCTGCTCGCAGCGGCCGCAGTCGATGCAACGCCCGCTGTCCATCTTGACGTCGTAGAAGCCGGCGTGATTGAGCAGGCCGAAGGTGGCGCCGAACGGGCAGAGGAAGCGGCAGTAGGCTCGGTTGCCGACCAGTGGGGCGATGAAAAACGTCCCGAAATAGGTGAGGGCGACGAGGAGGTAGAAGCCGCTGACGAAGCTGATCGTCCAGGAGTTGGGCGGGAACTGCGTCACCACCAGCACGCCGACGTAGTAGATGAAAAAGAACCACTTGATGTGGCGCAGGGACCAGGCCAGCTCCGAACGTGGCGCGCTCGCGCGGAAGGGAAAACCCACGGTTTCCCGGATGCCGACGCAGGGGCAGCCAAAGCCGCAGATCACGCGGCGGCCGAACAGAAATACCAGGGCGAGGACGAGGAAGAAGGTCAGGGTTCCGGGCGTGTGCAGCGAGGGGAAGACCGGTTGCGACCACAGGTAGCCGACATAGGGCTCGAAAAAGGGATTGAGCCAGGGCACGAGCCACCACAGGCCGGTCACCACCGATACCAGGATGATCAGCCGTCGCCGCGTGTAGGCATTCTTCTCCGCGACGATGCGCCAGACGCCGAAGCCGAGAATGATGGCGTATTCGGTGTAACGATTGAGCCAGACGGGGCTTTCGAACAGGAACAGCCATGTCTCGTTGAGCCACCCGACGAAGGCCAGAGTGAACGCGGCCATCGAGAACAGGTGCACCGGCCAGCGGTAACGCGAGGGAAGTGTGTCCTGCTCACCCGCGCCGGCCAGATGCGGAGCGCGGACGAACCCACCCACCGGCACGAGCGTGCTGGTTGTCGCCATCACGGCTCTCCCTCGTGGTCGCGTTCAATGTCGTTCATTGGTACGCGCGATTTCGTTGAATGTCATGAGCGCTCCCCCTACACTGCCGCTTGCATCTTGGTTCGCAAGGTGAATATAATTCAACTATTCAACCGAATGGTTGAATACTAAGGAGCGGGCTTCGCAATGTCAACCGGGAGTTTCAAACAGGACGTCTATCTGCAATTGGCGCGCGTTGCCAAGGCCGTTGGCCACGCCAACCGGCTGGAGCTGCTCGAATTCGTCGCGCAGGGGCCGCGCAGTGTTGAGGAATTGGCCAACATGGTGCGTCTGTCGGTGGCGAACGCGTCCAAGCACTTGCAGGAACTGCGCCGGGCCGGGCTGGTGCGGGCGCGCAAGGAACGCGTACAAGTCTTTTACGAGGTTGCCGGTCCCGACGTGGTCGACCTGTTGAGCGCGCTGCGCGTCGTCGCCGAGTCTCGGGTCGCCGAAGTGTCTCAGTTGGTGCGAACCTACATCACGGCACGTGACGACCTCGAGCCGGTACCGGCCCACGAACTGCTCGAACGGGCTCAGCAAGGGCTGGTCACCGTGCTCGATGTGCGTCCGCCCGAGGAATATGCCGCCGGCCACGTCCCCGGCGCGATCAACATCACGATGGATGCCTTGAGCAGCCACCTGAGGCGCCTGCCCAAGGGGCGCGAGGTTATCGCCTACTGCCGTGGCCCGTATTGCCTGCTTTCAGTGGATGCCGTGGCCATGCTGCGCGGTAAAGGCTACAAGGCGCGCCGGATGGAAGATGGTTTTCCCGAATGGCGGGCGGCCGGCTTGCCGGTGGAAGCGTAAGCCGCCGACCATTCATTGTCGGCCCGATCGTCGCGGCGCGGCTCGGCATCCCAAGCGTCGATGTCGGCTCCCCCATGTGGGCGATGCACGGCATCCGCGAGCGCGCCGGCGCCCATGACCAAACCTGCATGATCGCAGTTTTGGCGGCCGCGTTTGAGAGCTGATCGGCAAAGGGGCGACCGCCCCGATCCGTTGTCGAGTATTCCACTGTTGTCATGACGAATGGGCCACAGACGCCGGGCCGGGTGAGCCCGTAGGCTTCGACCCATGGTTCCGGTGGCGGTCCGGACCCGCGTTCCGCAACCCATTCCCTCCCGCCAGCCCGGACGTCAATCCTTGGAGAGTCGAATCATGAACAAGCAGAAAAGACCGGCAAGAAAGCTGTTGTCATCCCTGATCGTGGCGGCGCTGAGCCTGCCTCTGGGCGCCGCCCTCGCTGCGAGTACGGTCGCGGGCGGATTCGGCGACCTGTCCCTGGCGACCCTGGTGCCCAATACCCTGGTGGTGGTGGACCCTGACCTCGAAACGCCCGCCCTGGTCAGCTTCGACGCGGTGGGCGGCTTGCCGGTCAGCGCCCCGGATGCGGCGGGCCTCGGTCGCGCGGCCTTCTTCCATCCCATGGTCAGCAAGATGTACGGCACCTTGAAGCCCGACGACCACCTGCAATTGTGGTCGGCCATCAAGGATCACCGAGGTGACCAGCGGATCACCTTTGAGCAGCGGGAGAAGGGCGTGCGGGTCGAGGGGGCCTATGTCACCGTGACCGTCACGCCGAAGAGCCGGGTGCGGGAGATCCACAGCCGCTTCCTCTACTTTCCCCAGGTGGACTGGAACTCGATTCTGGATAGTCGCGATGTCGAAGAACAGGCGCTGGCCGCCTACCGGGAGAGCGCCTGTGGCAAGGAGGGCGACTGCTGGCTGCCGGCGGATCGGGACGGGCAGCGGCAGAACGTCGCCGCCGAGCTGGTGGTGCTGTCCAGCCGTGTGCTGCAGGGTACCAGCCTGCCGCCCCGGACCGAGCGCCTCGCCTGGCGCTATGGCTATCCGTTTGCCGATGTCTATGTGGATGCCTCCGGCAAGGACGGCGTGCTGCTGACGGCCAGCAAGCTTCACGACGCCATGCCTCGCGATATCTACGATCAGCCGACCACGACCCTGCAAGTGACGACCGATCCGAATCAGGTCGCCGCGGCGAACCCGGTGGCGGATGCCCTGGCCACCCACATCATGATCGACGCGGTGGATACCTTCCTGCGCGATCAGGGGCGTGATGGCTACGACGGCGCGGGCGGCTTCCTGGAGGTTTGGGTGCAATGGGAGCGCGACAACGCGGCGTTCCTGGCCAACGGCGATGGTCCCGTGGCCCACCCGTGGCGCAAGGGCGCCACCTTGCCGCCGGCGCTGATGTTCATGGGTGAAAAATATGTCGGCGGGGATGTCGTGGCCCACGAGATCACCCACGGCGTAACGAGCTTCACTTCCGGCCTCGTCTACTCGGGCGAATCCGGCGCCTTGAACGAGTCCTACTCCGACGTCATGGGCAACCTGGTCTTTCCCGACAGCAACCAGAATCTCTGGCTGATGGGCGAGAACACGAAGCACGGCGCGATCAGGGACATGGTCAGTCCCTCGCAATCCGCCTTCCCGGGCGTCAGGTGGCAGCCGGACCACGTGATGAGCCTGCCCTATGCCTGCCTCACCGGTGGCGACCACTGCGTCCATACCTGGTCCGGGGTGCCCAACCTCGCGGCGGTGCTGATCGCCCAGGGTGGGTTCGTGCCGGCCTCCGGCATCACGGTCGGCCAGGGCATCGGCAGGGAGAAGCTGGCGGTGCTCTACATGCAGACCCTGACCAACATGCGCCTGGGGCCGAGTTCGAATTTCCTGAGCCAGCGCCTGGCGACCCTCAGCGAGTGCGCGGATCTGGTGGCGTCGGGTTATACCGCCGGCGGCAGCAAGCCCTTCACCGCCAAGGACTGCGCCATCGTCGCCGAGGCCTTCGACGCGGTCGGCGTGGAGGCGAAGCCCCAGTACGGCTGGATGCGCTTTCAGAACGGCCTGGGCACGGGTGGCGCGGACGTTTCTTTCTTCGCCGGCGAGCGCTATTTCAACGGTTGCACCGTCGCCGACCAGCGCCTGGCCCTGCGGGGCGACCGGGGCACGGTCCAGGCCTCCACCCTGGCCAGCGGCCTGAACGTGGACATGGGCGGCTGGGGCGCCTGGGTGTCGTCGCGCGGCGCCGCCACCGATCCCGCCGACCGCTCGGCGACGGTGCATCTCTGGGCGGACTGGACGGTGGCCAATCCCACCGTGTCCTTCACCGATACCCCCGCCGTGCCGGCCGGCCTCACCCCGGAGCAATGCCTGACACCGCTGCCGCCGCCGGGATCGCCGCCGGTGCATCTGCGTAGCCTCTACAGCACGCAGCGGGTGTCCCACTGGGCCAGCTTCTTCAACGGCGGCCGTTACGACGAGACCGTGAATGGTGGCGTCCAGTTGCCGGCGGGCTGCTCGGTGATCAACGTGCGCGGCATCGCCATGAACCGCACGGCGCCGGTGGGTAGCGCGGTGCCCGCGATGGACTTCGGTGACCATGGCTTTAGGGTATCCGCCGGCCAGCCGGGCGATCCGTCGGCCCTCGATGCCTTCGTCCATTCCTGGCACGACGGCCTCACCGCGGTGGCGCTGCGCGTCGCCTACGACGTGGTCGAGCCCGAAGGCACCGACTGTCTGGTGCCGGGCGCGCTTCAGGACACTCCGTAGGTTCAACGCCGGGGCGGCGCCGCGCCGCCCCGAGAGCGCCAGTGCCTGTTGCGGTGTTTGGTATCGGTATCGAGCACGGGAGTTCCTGAATCGGATTATTCGGGCGGAAACCGCAGCTTCGAAAAGTTGCGCCCTGCCTGGATGGCGCGCCGCTCGATATCCGCTGCCGACACAAGCCAGCCTTGCTGCTCCAGAAACAACAGGTAGGCGCGCGTGCTGATCTTGCGGCAGTTGTCCGGCAGTAAGAAGCTGACGCGGGCGATCTTGTGGTCCTCGAACAGGAACACGCCGGTTTGTTGCGGCTGACCAGGGGTAGGTTCTTTCAGCGCGAAGTCGTTCATGGTCTCCTGGATCGCCAGTTCGCCGAGATTGGCGGTGCGGGCAGCGGCGGGGTTTGCTGCCAGCATTTGCTGGTGATGGCGGAAAGTGCGGGTTGTGCGTATCGATACCTGGCCGGCGGCGGCCCACTGCGCCAGTTTCTCGCTGGTTGGCGTCTGGTTGCGTGTTACTTCGTGCAGCACCATATCGACCAGCACAATCGGCCAGCCGGGCTTGAACAGCAGGTCGAGCGCATCCGCATAGGCCAGCGTGATGAGCGGCCCGGCGTCAGGCAGCAGAACAACATTCGCGGCCATCGCGAGCGGCTCAGCTTGCCAGCGATTTCAGTTGATTGACCATGTCGCGCGTGTCGGCTTCCGGCAATCGCGGCATCGGCAGGTGGGCTTGCGCCATCAACAGGAAGAGGTCTTCCTCGCTGTCGATTCCCAGCGCGCGCATGGCTTCGTCGCCCGCGAGCCGCCCAAGCGAAAAGTCGAGCAGCCGCCGGTAATTCTGGTTGCCTGTCGCTTCGGCCGCCTCGAAAGTTTCGACCAGATGGCGAAGCTCGGCGTTGAAGAGCGCATTGACCGAGGTGTCGGTCTTGGCGGCAATGATTTTGGCGCGCTTGAGGAGATCGCGATCAACCGCGCCGGTGAAATTGACGGTGCTTGCCATTTTCCTGCCCCTCGGTGATAACACATAAATCAGTGTATCACTCGAATCTGTGTGCCTGGAAGCGCGCCTGTGTTGCTTCCGGCCGCCAATCTGCCTGCCGCCCTCTAACTGGCATTGACCAGCCGCGCGGGGATCGCGACAGCCGTGACCGAGGCAAACGGCGCAAACGGAACCTGAGGTCATCGCGCCACACGGCCCCATGAAAGCAAAAAGCCGCACTCGGCGGCTTCGTTCTTGACTACCTTCTTGTCGTGCGGCTAGAGCTGATCGTCGTCGTATTCGTGATCCAGATCCGGTACCAGAAAATCTTCACATTCCATTTGTTGCCACTCCTTCCTCATCATCATTTGTTGAATTGCACGGACATCCTAGCTGCCAGATGTAACCGGAATGTGACGGCGGAGCAATGGCTCGCGCTCCGGCCGGCCGGCGCCATCGTGGGTAGCTTGGCCGGGTGGCGAGGGCTAGTCGGGCTTGCCCGCCAGCAGTTCCAGCAGTGCCGCGCCGTAGCGCGCCGCCTTGGCTTCGCCGATGCCGGGGATGTCCAGCAGGTCGTCGGCGGATTGGGGCCGGCGGGTGGCGAGTTCGTTCAGGGTGCGGTCGTGGAGGATGACGTAGGCGGGCACGCCCTGTTCGCGGGCGGTTTGGCCGCGCCAGTTTCGCAGGCGGTCGAAGAGGCTGGCGTCGGCGGGGCTTGAGGCGGCCGCGCGCGGGTTGAACGGGTCGAAGGTCTTTGGCTTCGCGGCCTTCCTCTTCGCCAGGGTCTGGCGGCGCAGCATCAACGCGGTTTCGTTCTTCAGCACGGGCTTGGCGGCCTCGGCGAGCTTCAGGGCGCCAAAGTGTTGGGCATCGGCGTAGAGCAGGCCGCCGGCCAGCAACTGGCGGGCGACGGTGCGCCAGGTGGCTTCATCGAGGTCGGTGCCGACGCCGAAGGTGGGCAGGTGGTCATGGCCGAACTGGGCGACCTTTTCGGTGGCCTTGCCGCGCAGGATGTCGATGAGGTGGCCGGCGCCGAAGCGCTGGCCGGTGCGCAGGGCGGCGGACATGAACTTCTGCGCGGCGATGGTACCGTCCCAGAGTTCGGGCGGCGACTGGCAGGTGTCGCAATTGCCGCACGGCCCGGTGGTTTCGCCGAAGTAGGTCAGCAGCACCGTGCGCCGGCAACTGGCGGCCTCGCAGTAGGCGAGCATGGCGTCGAGCTTCTGGCGTTCGACGCGCTTCTGTTCGTCGGGCGCGGCCGATTCGTCGATGCGTTGGCGATGGATGACGACGTCGTTGAGGCCGTAGGTCATCCAGGCCTCGGCGGGCTCGCCGTCTCGGCCGGCGCGGCCGGTCTCCTGGTAGTAGGCCTCCAGGCTCTTGGGCAGGTCGAGGTGGGCGACGAAGCGCACGTCGGGCTTGTCGATGCCCATGCCGAAGGCGATGGTGGCGACCATGACCACGGCCTCGTCGCGGACGAAGCGTTGCTGGTGGGCACGGCGCGTCTCGGCGTCGAGGCCGGCGTGGTAGGGCAGGGCGGTGACGCCCTGGGTGTGCAGCCAGAGCGCGGTCTCGTCGACCTTCTTGCGCGACAGGCAATAGACGATGCCGGCCTCGCCGCGATGGTCGGCGAGGAAGGCGAGCAACTGCTTGCGCGGATTGTCCCGCTCGACGACGGTGTAGCGGATGTTCGGCCGGTCGAAGCTGGCGACGAAGATGCGCGCTTCATCCAGGCCGAGCCGATGGACGATTTCCTCGCGCGTCAGGCTGTCGGCGGTGGCGGTGAGGGCGACGCGCGGCACGGCGGGAAAGCGCTCGTGCAGGATGGAGAGCTGGATGTACTCAGGGCGGAAGTCGTGGCCCCATTGCGACACGCAGTGCGCCTCGTCGATGGCGAACAGGGCGACGCGTCCCAGGCCATGCAGGTGTTCCAGTTGGCCGAGGAAGCGTTCCGTCAGCAGGCGTTCCGGCGCGACGTAAAGCAGGTCGAGCTCGCCGGCCAGCAGACGCCGTTCGGTGGCGGCGGCCGTGGCGTAGTCCTGGCTGGAATTGAGGAAGGCGGCCTTGACGCCGGCTTGCAGCAGGGCGTCCACCTGGTCCTGCATGAGGGCGATCAGCGGCGAAACGACGATGGCGACGCCCTCGCGCAGCAGGGCCGGCAACTGGTAGCAGAGCGACTTGCCGCCGCCGGTGGGCATCAACACCAGGGCGTCGCCGCCGGCGGTCACATGGTCGACGATCTCCGCCTGGGCGCCGCGAAAACTGTCGTAGCCGAAGACGGCGCGCAACTGGCGCAGCGCTTCGCTCACGGGGCGATGGTCAGCCAGTGCCAGTGGTCGCCTTCGCAGGCCAGGGCGTTGCCGGTGGCGCGCCAGTCGCCCAGCACCCAGCGCTGGCAGGCGCGGCCGGCGACATCGAGCTCGTGGCGGGCCTGGCGGTGGGTGTGGCCGTGGATCATGTGGCTGACGCCATACTCGTGGAAGGTGGCCGCCACCATGCCGGGGTTGACGTCCATCAGTTCGTCGGTCTTGCCGGTCTTGGCGGTTTCGCTGCGCTGGCGCAGGGCTTCGATGATGGCGCGGCGCTCGGTCAGCGGCAGGCCGAGGAAATCGCGCTGCCATTGGGCGTTGCGGACCCGGCCGCGAAAGGCCAGGTAGGCGTGGTCGTCGGTGCACAGCGTGTCGCCGTGCAGCAGCAGGGTCGGCCGGCCGGCGATGCGGTGCACGCCGATGTCGGGCAACAGCGTCACGCCGGTGGCGGCGGCGAAGGCGTCACCGACCAGGAAGTCGCGATTACCAGGCAGGAAGTAGGCGGCCGTGCCGCTGGCCGTCAGGTTGGCCAGGGCGGCGCAGACGCGCTGGTTGAAGGGGTCGGCAAGATCGTCGTCGCCGAGCCAGTAGTCGAACAGGTCGCCCAGGATGTAGAGATCCTGGGCGTCGCGGGCCGGGCCGGCGAGAAAGTCGACGAACAGGTCGGCCGTTTCCGGCCCGCGGGCCGACAGGTGCAGGTCGGAAACGAACAGACTCGACACAACGGGTTCAGCAGAACGAAGTCAGCAAACTTCGGCGCGCTCGATGACGACGTCCTCGACCGGCACGTCCTGATGGAAGCCGCTGCGGCCGGTCTTGACGGCCTTGATCTTGTCCACGACGTCCATGCCGTCGGTGACGCGACCGAAGACGCAGTAGCCCCAGCCGTCCTGGCCGGGGTAGTCGAGGAAGCCGTTGTCGGAAAGGTTGATGAAGAATTGGGCGCTGGCCGAATGGGGTTCCGAAGTGCGGGCCATGGCGATACTGCCGCGCGCGTTCTTCAGGCCGTTCTTCGCCTCGTTCTCGATGTTGTCGCGCGTCGGCTTCTGCTTCATGCCGGACGCGAAGCCGCCGCCCTGGATCATGAAGCCGTCGATGACGCGATGGAAGATGGTGTTGTCGTAATGGCCGGACTCGACGTAGGCGACGAAGTTCTCGACCGTCTTGGGCGCCTTCTCGGCGTCGAGTTCCAGGGTGATGGTGCCGTGGTTGGTGTGCAGTTTGATCACGTGACTATCCTTACTTGGTTTCGGTGAGCTTGACGGACTCGATGACGACCGGCGTGGTCGGCACGTTCTGGTGGCCGCCGGCGTTGCCAGTCGGCACCTTGGCGATCTTGTTGACGACCTCCATGCCCTGGGTGACCTTGCCGAACACGGCGTAGCCCCAGCCGTCGCGGCCCGGGTAATCGAGGAAGTCGTTGTTCTTCAGGTTGACGAAGAACTGGGCGCTGGCCGAGTGGGGATCGGGCTTGCGGGCCATCGCCAGCGTGCCGGTCTCGTTCTTCAGGCCGTTCTTGGCCTCGTTCTCGATCGGCGCGCGGGTGACCTTCTCCTTCATGCCGGGCTCGAAGCCGCCGCCCTGGATCATGAAGTTGTCGATGACGCGATGGAAGACGGTGCCGTTGTAGAAACCGTCCTTGGCGTATTGCAGGAAGTTGTCGACGGTCTTGGGCGCCTTGTCGCGGTACAGCTCGATGACGATGGTGCCCTGGTTGGTCTTCACCTCGACCGTCGGATTGGCGGACCAGGCCGATACGGAAAAAGCACAGGCGGCAAGCAGGGTTGACGCGCGAGCAAACAGTTTGTTCATGGGGTGTGATCTCCGGGGTTGAAACGGGCAGGGGTGGACCGGCGACGGCGACCGAAGTTCAGCCGGCGCCCTCGTGGATGATCTTCCAGCGGCCGTCTTCCTTGATCCAGTACTGCCGCTTTTTCATCTGGTTGTTGAGGTTGTTGCTCCGGTAGTCCTGCTCGAAAGTGACGACGACGTGCTCTTCCTTGCCGGGGTTGCGGAACATGCTGATATTTTCGGTGCCGACCTTGATCCAGGCCTTGCCGGCGTTGACCTTGCGCTTTTGCTCGATCCAGCTTTGCTGGTCGAAGTTGTCCGACTGGAACTTCTTCGAGTAGTGGCGGGCGTAGCGGTCGGTGTCGCGGCTTTCCCAGTCCTGGCGCCATTCCTCGATCATGGCCAGCAGCGACTTGCGCTCGGTCTGCCAATCGTCGAGCGACAGCCATTCGATGCTGTTGCTGATGATGACCGGTGTCAGGCCGACCTGCAGGTTCTCGGCCAGGGCGTCGAGATCCTGGTTGGCGAGCACGACGCAGCCATCGGACGCCTTCGGCGGCCGGGAAAAGGTGTTCGACGGCGTGCCGTGCAGCCAGATGCCATGGCCGTTGCGGCCCATGCGCCGGTCCCAGTCGTTGGGGTAGCTGATCGGGAAGGCACCCGAACCGTAGAAGTCGGTCAGCTTCTGGCGCGGCAGGCTGGCGGTGACGTGGTAGATGCCGACGGGAGTGCGCTGGTCGCCTTCCTTGAACTTCTCGGCGCCCAGCTTGCCGTGGGTGATGTAGTAGTCGGCGATGAAGCGCGGCGCGCCGCCATTCGGCGCGTCGTTCTGGTACACGTAGAGGCGCGACTTCTGGGTGTCGACGACGACGGCGAACTTCTGGTCGTTGCGCAGTTGCAGCAGGTAGCGCGGCACATAGTTGCCGGTCGGTTTGTTCTTGTAGGCGCGCAGGCGCGCCACGGCCTCCTCGCGCAGATCGGCCACCTTGTCCTTGGCGGCGCCGCCCTCGCCAAACGAGCTGAGTGGCTTGGTGCGGGCCAGCAACAGGTCACCCTTGATGAGATGCGCGAGGCGGAAGTTCGGATAGGCGCGGATCAGCGCGTCGGCCTGCTGGATAGCCGGTTCCCAGCGGTTCTGTTCGACCTGCTCGAACAACCGCGCCAACAGGGGCTCGGGCCCCGAGTCGGAATAGCGCGGCTGGGCGGCGCTCGATGCAACGAGCGACAGCGTCATGGCCGCCGCGAGGCAAGCCGCCCGGAGTCGGCGCGGGGCTTGCGGCGGCGGAATGAGCATCGCTTTGGTCATCCTTAATTGCCGATGCGCTCTTGCTGGATGAGCCACTTGCCATCCTGCCGGACCAGCGCCAGGGTCTTGGCACTGGAAGTCTTCAGGGTGGCCGACTTGTAGGACTGGCGGAAATGGGCGGTTGCCTTGTCGGCGCCCTCCGGCGTCACGCGCAGGCCCTCCACGCCGACGCTGATCGCGCCGGGTTTGTCGATGCGCTGGGCGCGCTCGGCTTCCCACTTGGTGCGCGCTGCGCCGTCCGGCGTCTTGAAGTCGCGGGCGTAGTAGGCAAGGTAGGCTTTGACGTCTTTCTTCGACCAGGCCCGGGCCCAGCCCTCGACGGCGCGTGTGACATCGGCGGTGGCGTCGCCCGGCGCCTTGGTTGC
Organism: Rhodocyclaceae bacterium; assembly: GCA_044220545.1. Taxonomy (GTDB): domain Bacteria; phylum Pseudomonadota; class Gammaproteobacteria; order Burkholderiales; family Rhodocyclaceae; genus Fen-999. Next base: position 71,618 of record JBGAQX010000002.1, read on the forward strand.
CGGAGTGACGACGGGCTTGGGCTCGGCCGGCTTGGCTTCCGCCGGTTTCGCTTCCACGGGTTTGGTCGGCTCGGTCGGCTTGCTGTCAACCGGTTTCGCGGGTTCGGGCTTGGTGTCGACGACTTTCGGCTCCGCCGCCGCGACGACCGTCGGCTTGGCCGCCGCCACAGGTGCGCTTGGGCGGCCGCTGTTGCCCATCAGATCGCGGATCATGGACAGCTTGGTCAGCGCGCTGGTGTTGGAGGAATCGATCTGTAGGGCCTTGTCGTAGGCCTGGCTGGCCATGCGCGTGTAGATGTCGCCGAGGTTTTCGTGGGCCGTGGCATAGGAGGGATGGGTACGAATCGCCATCTCCAGCGCCTGCTTGGCCTTTTCGTACTGCTTTTGCTGGGCGTAAATGACCGCCAGATTGTTGTAGGGCTCGGGCAGTTCGGGGTAGTCCTCAGTCAGCTTCTGAAAGATGGCCGTGGCATCGCCGGGCCTGTTCAGCTCCGTGAGCAGCAGGCCCTTGAGGAAGCGCCCCTGGGCATCCTTCGGCTTGCCGGCCAGGTACTTGTCCACCTGCTCGAGCGCCTGGGCCGGCTGGCCCTGCTTCATCAGCTTGGTGACATCCGCGAGCGTGCTGGCGTGGACGGCGGTCGCCAGCGACAGGGAAATGGTCAAGACAATGGCGTGGAACGAGAACTTCCGGGGGATCCGGCGGGGCAAAGCAGGGCGGAAAGGGCGGGAAACCGTCATGTTATACTGACCCGGTCGGTGTCGAATTTGACCGATGATTTTACCAATAAGCCACGTGCCGCGCCATGCGACGCCGCTGTGCGCGAAGGGCGGATAACATGGCAATTCGTCCTCTTTTCCTTGATCTCCCATGCTGAAGCTATATAACTCCCTGGCCCGCGCGTCCCAGGACTTCGTGCCCATTGAGCCCGGCCATGTCCGCATGTATGTCTGCGGCATGACGGTATACGACTATTGCCACCTCGGCCACGCCCGCGTGATGGTGGTGTTCGACATGGTGGCGCGCTGGCTGCGGGCCTCCGGCTACCGGGTCACCTATGTCCGCAATATCACGGACATCGACGACAAGATCATCAAGCGGGCGCGGGAAAACGGCGAATCGCTACGCGGCCTGACTGACCGTTTCATCGCCCACATGCACGAGGACGCCGCGGCGCTGGGCGTCCTGAAACCCGATGCCGAGCCGCGCGCCACCGAATTCGTGCCGCAAATGCTCGACATGATCGGCCAGCTCGAGACCAACGGCTACGCCTATGTCGCCGTCAATCGCGACGTCTGCTATTCGGTGCGCAAGTTTGCCGGTTACGGCAAACTCTCGGGCAAGTCCATCGAGGACTTGCGGGCCGGCGAGCGCGTCGACGTCGCGGCGGGCAAGCAGGATCCGCTCGATTTCGTTCTTTGGAAGGGCGCCAAGGAAGGCGAGCCGGACGAGGCGAAGTGGGATTCGCCGTGGGGCAGCGGCCGGCCCGGCTGGCACATCGAGTGCTCGGCGATGAGCTCGCAACTGCTCGGCCCGCACTTCGATATCCACGGTGGCGGCCAGGATCTCCAGTTTCCCCACCACGAGAACGAAATCGCCCAGAGCGAGGGCGCCCACGCGGGCACCTTCGTCAATTACTGGATGCACAACGGTTTCGTCCGGGTCGACGACGAGAAGATGTCGAAATCCCTGGGCAACTTCTTCACCATTCGCGAGGTACTGAAAAAGTACGACGCCGAGGTGGTGCGTTTCTTCATCCTGCGCGCCCACTACCGCAGCCCGCTCAACTATTCCGACGCCCATCTCGACGACGCCAAACAGGCGCTGACGCGGCTCTACACGGCGCTGAAGGGCTTCCCCAGCGAAGCGCGGGTCGACTGGGACGATGCCTATGCCGCGCATTTCCGCGAGGCGATGGACGACGACTTCGGCACGCCGGAAGCGATGGCCGTGCTATTCGATCTCGCCGCCGAGCTCAACCGAAGCGGCGATGCCCGGCTGGCGAAGCAATTGCGCGGCCTGGGCGGAATACTTGGCCTGCTGGAGCGTGATGCCCATGAGTTTCTCCAGTCGGCCCCGGATGCCGGCGCGCTGACCAGTGAGCAGATCGAAGCGCACATTGCCGCGCGAACGGCCGCCAAGAAAGCCAGGAACTACGCCGAGTCCGATCGCATCCGCGACGAACTGAAGGCGGCCGGCATCGTCCTGGAGGACGGGCCAGCGGGCACCACCTGGCGGCGCGGCTAGCGACTAAGCACTCGGCGCTTCTGCCGCGCGAATCGACCGATAGTCGGCCCTCACCCAGACGGCCTCGCCGTTCTTGCGTTTCATGTTGAGGACCGCGTGGCGCGGCAGGCCGCTGATATGGCGGGTGATGATGTCCATGACCCAGCCGTGGGTGATCACCAGCAGTTGTTCGCCCGGATGGTCCATCGCCAGGTCGAGGATGGCGTCCAGCACCCGGGTCGCCACCTCGTCCATGGTCTCGCCGGATTCGAAGTGCGCCGCCGGTTTGCGTTGCAGGATCTGCTGGAGCAACAGGGGGTTGAGCTCAGCCAGCTCCGCCTTGGGCACCCCCTGGAGGGCGCCGAAGTTTCGCTCCTTCAAGCCCTCATGGATCGATGGTGGCGGCAGGCCGAGGCCGGCGGCGACGATCTCTGCGGTCTCCAAGGCGCGGATCAGCGGACTGCTATAGACGCGGTCGAAGCCCTGGCCGGCGAATGTCGTTGCCAGTTCCCGCGCCTGCCGCCGGCCCTGGTCGTTGATGGGCACGTCGACCCAGCCCTGGAGGATGCCGGCCAGGTTCCAGTCGGTCTCGCCGTGGCGGACCACGCACAAGCGCGCCGGGGTGGTCACCTGGTCGTTACCGCGTTCAGCCGCCGAAGAAGTCCTTCACCCGATCCATCCAGCCCTGTGCCTTGGGGTTATGCCGCGCCGAGTTGCCGCGGCTGATCTCGTCGAATTCCTTGAGCAGCTCTTTCTGCCGGTCGGTGAGGCTGACCGGGGTTTCGACCACGACATGGCAGAGCAGGTCGCCATGGCCGATGGAGCGCACGCCCTTGATGCCCTTGCCGCGCAGGCGGAATACCTTGCCGGTCTGGGTTTCGGCCGGCACCTTGAGCTTGGCGACGCCATCCAGGGTGGGGATCTCGATCTCGCCACCCAGCGCGGCGGTCGTGAAGCTGACCGGCATCTCGCAGTGCAGGTCGTCGTGGTCGCGCTGGAAGACGGCGTGTGCCTTGAGGTGGATCTGCACGTAAAGGTCGCCGGGCGGGCCGCCATTGACGCCCGGCTCGCCCTCGCCGGACAGGCGGATGCGATCGCCCTCGTCGATGCCGGAAGGAATCTTCACCGAGAGCGTCTTGTGCTGCTTGACGCGGCCGGCGCCATGGCAGCTGGCGCAGGGATCGGCGACGTAGCGGCCGGTGCCGTGGCACTTCGGGCAGGTTTGCTGGATGGAGAAGAAGCCCTGCTGCATGCGCACCTGGCCATGGCCGCCGCAGGTGGGGCAGGTCTTGGGTTCGGTGCCTTTCTTGGCGCCGCTGCCGTGGCACGATTCGCACTCGGCCATGGTCGGAATGCGGATGCGCGTTTCGGAGCCGCGCGCGGCGTCCTCGAGGCTGACCTCCAGGTTGTAACGCAGATCGGCGCCCCGGTAGACGTTCGAACGGCCGCCGCCGCCACCGGCGCGACCGCCACCGAAGATGTCGCCAAAAATGTCGGAGAAGGCGTCGGCAAAGCCGCCCATGCCGGCGCCACCCATGCCGGCGCCGCCGGCGCTCGGATCCACGCCGGCATGGCCGAACTGGTCGTAGGCGCCGCGCTTTTGCTTGTCGGAGAGAATCTCGTAGGCTTCCTTGGCCTCCTTGAACTGCTCCTCGGCCTTGGGGTTGTCCGGATTGCGATCCGGATGGAACTTCATGGCCAGCTTGCGGTAGGCCTTCTTGATCTCGTCATCGGCGGCGTCGCGATTGACGCCGAGAACTTCGTAGTAGTCTTTTTTGGCCATGTCGATTCAGCAAAAACGCTTCAAGCAAAGCGGCCGAGTTAAGCGTCACCGATGGTGACGGCTTGAACTCGGCCAGTCAGGACGTTGCGCAGTGACGGCTTAACCTTTCTTGTCCTTCACCTCGGTAAATTCCGCGTCGACGACGTCGCCATCGTCCTTCTTGCCCTCGCCGCCATGGCTGGCACCGCCGCCTTGCGGGCCGGCCTCGCCGCCGCCGGGAGCCTGCTGGGCATAGATCTTCTCGCCCAGCTTCTGCGAGGCCATCGCCAGGGCCTGGGTCTTGGCTTCCATCGCCGCCTTGTCGCTGCCCTTGATGGCTTCCTCGGCTTCCTTCACCGCCGACTCGATCCTGGCCTTCTCTTCGGCCTCCATCTTGTCGCCGTGCTCGGCCAAGGCCTTCTTCACCGAATGGACCATCGCGTCGCACTGGTTGCGCGCGTCGACCAGTTCATGCGCCTTCTTGTCTTCCTCGGCGTGGGTTTCCGCGTCGCGGACCATGGCCTGGATCTCGGCCTCCGAAAGGCCGGAGTTGGCCTTGATGGTGATCTTGTTTTCCTTGCCGGTGCCCTTGTCCTTGGCGGAGACATGCAGGATGCCGTTGGCGTCGATGTCGAAGGTGACCTCGATCTGCGGCATGCCGCGCGGGGAGGGTGGAATGTCGGAGAGGTTGAACTGGCCGAGGCTCTTGTTGCCGGAAGCCATTTCGCGCTCGCCCTGCAAGACGTGGATGGTCACGGCCGACTGATTGTCGTCAGCGGTGGAAAACACCTGGCTGGTCTTGGTCGGGATGGTGGTGTTCTTGGTGATCAGCTTGGTCATGACGCCGCCGAGGGTCTCGATGCCCAGGGACAACGGCGAGACATCGAGCAGCAGCACGTCCTTGACTTCGCCTTGCAGCACGCCGCCCTGGATGGAGGCGCCGATGGCGACGGCTTCGTCTGGATTGACGTCGCGGCGCGGCTCCTTGCCGAACAGTTCCTTGACCTTGTCCTGCACCTTGGGCATGCGCGTCATGCCGCCGACCAGGATCACGTCGCCGATGTCCTCGAGCTTGACGCCGGCGTCCTTGATGGCCATGCGGCAGGGCGCGACGCAGCGCTCGATGAGTTCGTCCACCAGCGACTCGAACTTGGCGCGGGTGATCTTCATGGTCAGGTGCTTCGGCCCGGAGGCGTCGGCCGTGATGTAGGGCAGGTTGATCTCGGTCTGCTGGTTCGAGGACAGCTCGATCTTGGCCTTTTCGGCCGCTTCCTTCAGGCGCTGGAGCGCCAGCACGTCGCTCTTCAGGTCAACGCCCTGATCCTTCTTGAACTCGGTGACGATGTAATCGATGATGCGCTGGTCGAAGTCCTCGCCGCCCAGGAACGTGTCGCCGTTGGTGGACAGCACTTCGAACTGGTGCTCGCCATCAATCTCGGCGATGTCGATGATGGAAATGTCGAAGGTGCCGCCGCCCAGGTCGAACACCGCGATCTTGCGGTCGCCTTCCTGCTTGTCGAGGCCGAAGGAGATGGCCGCGGCGGTCGGTTCGTTGATGATGCGCTTCACTTCCAGTCCGGCGATGCGGCCGGCGTCCTTGGTCGCCTGGCGCTGGCTGTCGTTGAAGTAGGCGGGCACGGTGATGACGGCCTCGGTGACTTCCTCGCCCAGGTAGTCCTCGGCGGTCTTCTTCATCTTGCGCAGCACTTCGGCGGAAACCTGCGGCGGCGCCATCTTCTTGTCGCGGACGGCGACCCAGGCATCGCCGTTGTCGGCCTTGATGATCTTGAAGGGCATCAGGTCGATGTCCTTCTGCACTTCCTTCTCCTCGAAGCGGCGGCCGATCAGGCGCTTGACCGCATACAGGGTGTTCTTGGCGTTGGTGACCGCCTGGCGCTTGGCCGGGGCGCCACACAGGATCTCGCCATCCTCCGCGTAGGCGACGATGGACGGCGTGGTGCGCGCGCCTTCGGAGTTCTCGATGACCTTGGGCTTGCCGCCTTCCATGATGGCGACGCAGCTATTGGTGGTGCCGAGGTCGATGCCGATGATCTTGCCCATGTTGGTATCCTTATCTGAATTCGTGAATGACTAACCTGCCTTCGATATGGGGGTATTGCCCCGGGCTTCAAGCGGCGGGAGGCTCCGCCGCGGCGCGGGCTTTCGAAACCACCACCAGGGCCGGGCGCAGGATGCGCTCGTGCAGGGCATAGCCCTTTTGCAGCACGTTGATGACCCGGTTGGGCTCGCCATCGGCTTCGACCTGGCTGATTGCCTGGTGGCGATGCGGATCGAACCTCTCTTCCAGCGGATTGATCTCACTCACGCTGGACTTATCGAAGGCGGCCACGAGCTGCTTGAGAGTCAGTTCGACCCCGGCGCGCAGGGCCGCCGCATCCTGGTTCTGGCTGGCCAGGGCGGCTTCCAGGCTGTCCTTCACGGCCAGCAGTTCGCCGGCGAACTTTTCGCTGGCGAACTTGCCGGCCTTGGCGATGTCGTCCTGGGCGCGCCGGCGGACATTCTCAGTCTCGGCCTTGGCGCGCAGCCAGGCGTCGTGGTGCTCCTCGGCCTTGAGTTCGGCCACCTTGAGCAGTTCCTCGAGGCTGGGCATCGTCTCGCCCGGGGGCATTTCGTTGGTGCCATTGGCCGACGCCATCGAGGCTTCGGCCGCTTCTTCAGGGGAAAGGGAATCGATCTGTTTGTCTGTATCCTGCATGGCGATGGTGTTCCTGGACGAAAACCATGCAGACAATGGGGGTGGCAGAGGCAGTTTCAAGCCCCAGCGCCGGAAAAATTTGCTCAGGTTTTGAATCGCCCGACGACATCCTGAAGATTGGCGGCCAGGCGGTCCAGGGTCTGGGCGGCGCCTGCCGTCTGCTCGATGGCGCTGTCGTTTTCCCGCGCCATGCTGGCAATCGATTCGATGTTGGCGGCCACCTCGCCGCTGACCCGGTGCTGTTCTTCCGTGGCATTGGCGATGGCGTCGAGCCCCTGGCCGACGCGGGAGACCGCGCCGCTCGCCTCGCCCAAGACTTCCGCCACCGCCTCCAGGGAGTTCTGGCTGGAAGCCAGGTGGTCGAGGCCGCTTTGGATCGAACGCTGGACGGCATCCGATTTCTGCGACAGCGCGCGCGTAATGGCGTCGATTTCGCTGGCCGAGCCGGCCGATTTTTCCGCCAGCTTGCGCACTTCGTCGGCGACGACGGCAAAGCCGCGTCCCTGCTCGCCGGCCCGGGCGGCCTCGATGGCCGCATTGAGCGCCAACAGGTTGGTCTGGTCGGCGATGTCCTTCACTTCCCGCGTCATGTGGGTAATGGCCACGGTGCTCGACACGAACTCCTGGACCGATTCGGCGATGTCGCTCACCGTTGTTTCGACCACACTGAGCTCGCCGATCAGCCGCGACAGGCTGACATTGCCCTCCTCGGAACGGCGCAGGCTGTCGCGCGACTGCTCATGGACCGCCTCGGTGCTGTGGGCGATGGAAGTGATGGCGGAAACCATCTGCTCTACGGAGTTCGCCGCCTGCGCCGAGGTGTCGTTCTGGCGATGGGAGCTGGTGGCCACCTGGTCGGCGCCGGCGACCAGGTGGCGCGCGGCGGCCGACACCTCGCTCGCCGAATCGCTGACCTGGCGCACCAGGCTGGCCATCTTGGCCATCATGTCGTTGAAGGCGGTGGCGGCCAGGCCGATCTCGTCGCTGCCGCGCACTTCCAGGCGCTGGGTCAGGTCGCCTTCGCCACGGGCGATGTTGCGCAGGCCGGCGACCATCTTGTCGATGGGCGTGGTCACCACGTTGCGGATGAACAGATAGATGAAGGCCAGCAGCGGGATGCTGAGCACAATGGCCGCCACCAGCGACTTGAGCCTTTGGGCGGAGACGGCGCTGTTCACCTGGTCGAGGGAAATCTTCATGCTCACGGCGCCGAGCACCGTGCCTTCGGGGACCTGGTGGCACAGGATGCAATCCTTGCCCAGGTAGTTCTTGGACGCCTTGGCCGGACGAACGACCCGCAGGAACTCGCCTTGCGCGTCAGCCTGCACTTCGCTGAATTCCTCGCCCGTGGCCAGAACACGTTCCTCGACGCCATCCCTGGGCTGGCTATCCTTGGCGTTGCCGGGGCCGAATACCTTGGTTACCGCTTCGCCCCGCAGGACGGACAGATCGCGGATGATCGAGAGCTGCTTGATCTGGTCGAGAAAGACCTCCCGCTGGTCGATGGTTCCCGTCAGCATCATGCCGGTCAGGCCGGCCAGCGTGGCTTCGTGCATCGACAGGGAAAATCCCTTGGCCTGCTCGATTGCCGTCTGGCGATTGACGTGGCTTTCCCACAGCACCAGGCCCGTCCAGAACACCACCAGCATCAGCCAGATGGCGGCGGTCAGTTTGACCCATATTTTCAGATCGGCAATTCTGGACATGCGGTCTCTTTCCTCCCGAGTACGTCGCTATTTGACCCGCGGTCGCTAGTCTAGCCTAACCGAATGGTCTGGCGGCGGCCAACTCAGATGCGGGGCAAGCGCGGCCGGATCGCCGCCGTCCAGCCAGGGCGTCGTGCCCAGCAGCGGCGCAGGCAGGCGATCGCGCAAGGCGGCGACGTTGTCCCGCCAGTGGGGCATGGCCGGATCGACGCGGTTGCCGATCCAGCCCGCCAGCGACAAGCCGCGCGCCGCGATGGCTTCCGCCGTGAGCAGCGCGTGGTTGAGGCAGCCGAGGCGCAAACCCACCACCAGGATGATCGGAAGTCCCAGTCGGCCGGCCAGGTCGGCGGTGTCGAAGTCCGCGCCCAGCGGCACGCGAAAGCCGCCAACCCCTTCGACCAGCAACAGGTCGGCTTGCGTGGCCAGCCGCGCGCAGGCGGCGACGATCACTTCCGGCTCGATGGTCCGGCGTTCGGCCGCCGCCGCGACGTGCGGCGCGACGGCGGCCGCGAAACAGTACGGATTGACGAGCGCCGGCGCCGCCTTGACCGAGCTGGCGGCGATCAGCCGCTTGACATCCTCGTTGCCGCCGTCCGCGTCGACTCCGGCGGCGATCGGCTTCATGGCCAGCGTCGTCAGGCCCTGGCGCCCGGCGGCGTGGAGCAGGGCGCAGGTCACGAACGTCTTGCCGACCCCGGTGTCGGTGCCGGTTACGAAGTAGGCTTGCTGGCGGTGCACAGGATGACCTCGAAGGTGGCTGGCAATCCGGCGGCGGCGCGGTGCGCTTCATAGCGTGCCTCGACGGCCCGCCAGGTCTGGCGGCCCATCAGCCCGGGGCGGCGCGGGCCGCCGATCTGGTTGGCGCCGAGCGCCTTCAGTTCGCGCAGCAGCGCCGCCAGGTCGCGGTAGTGGAGGCGCAGCGAGCGCTGCTCGACGCGCGGGGCGAGCAGGCCGGCGGCGGCGCACGCGGTGGCCAGGTTGGCGGCGGGCGAGAATTCGAGTACGTGCCGGTGCCGGTCGGCGCCGGCGAAGGCCGCCGCCAGCTCGGCCAGCGTGCCGGGCCCCAGGCTGCTCACCGCCAGCCTGCCGCCGGGCGCCAGCACCCGCGCCGCTTCCGACACCGCTCGGCGCGCGTCGCACCATTGCCAGGTCAGGCTCGACCAGTACAGGTCGAAAGACGCGGCGGGAAAGGGTAGCGCCTCGATGTCGGAGCAGACGCCGCCGCCGGCCGCCGCCAGCATGGCCGAAGCGAAGTCGGCGGCGATCACATGAGCGCGGGGCCAGCGTCCGGCCAGCAGGCCGAGCCCGTAGCCCGTGCCGCAGCCGGCGTCGAGGATCGCAGTTGGCGCGGCGTCGGGCAGTTCCGTCAGCAATAGTTGGCAGACGCGGCGTTGCAGCGTGGCGGCCGCGTCGTAACTGGCGGCGGCGCGATTGAACGACTGGCGGACCGCCTGTCTACTCATCGGCGAACTCCGCCAGCAAGGTGGCGAACCGTTCCGGCTGGGCAATGAAGGGAGCATGGGCGGCCCCGGCGACGACGGTCAGGCGGCCATTCGGCAACTGCTCCGCCAGCCAGCGGCCCGCCGCCAGCGGCATCAGCGCATCGCGCTCGCCGTGCACCACCAGCGCCGGCTGGCGGAGGCGGGGGACTGCTTCGCGCAAGTCGATGTCGCGCAACTGTTCCAGGCCGTCGGCCAGCGTGGCATCGTCGGGCCGGTGCGCCGCGACCAGCGCCTGCATCTGGCGCGTCAGCGTCCGGGCCTGCTCGTCGCCCTGGTTGAGCAGCGCCACAAAGCGGCGCAACGCGCCGGATGGATCGGCGGCGACCGCGGCGGCGAAGCTGTCGAGCAACTCGGCCGGCTGCGCCGCCGGCCAGCCGGACGTCCGCACGAAGCGGGGCGTGGCGCCAACCAGGACGATGCGGGCGACCTGTTCCGGATAACGCTCCGCCCACCGCAACGCCCGCATGGCCCCCAGCGACCAGCCGCAGACCACGGCGCCAGGCGGCGGGACATCGACATCGAAGTGCAGGCGAAAGCGCGCGGCCAGTGGAGCGGCGACCGCCTGCCAGACGCGCTGGTCGAAGCCCCAGCCGGCCAGCAGCACCAGATCCTTCACGCCGACACCTTTGCCAGGGCCGCCACCAGCCGGTCCACCTGCGCTTCGCTGTGCGCCGCGGAGAGCGAAATGCGCAGTCGCGCCTGACCGGCCGGCACGGTCGGTGGCCGGATGGCGGGCGCCCAGACGCCTTGGGCCAGCAGATCCTCGGCGACGGTCAGGGTCTCGCGGTTGCCGCCGATGACCAACGGCTGGATGGCGGTGTCCGATGGCAGCAGCCGCCAGCCATGTCGGGCGCATACCGGCGCCAGGCCGGTGCGCAGGCGATCGATCAGGGCCCGCAGATGGGTGCGGCGCAGGTCGCCGGGGTCGGCGGCTTCGATCAGTCGCAGGCTCTCCAGCAGGGCGACGGCCAGCAGTGGCGGCGCGGCGGTGGTGAACACGGCGGTGCGCGCCTTCTGCTCCAGCCAGTCGATGACCGACCGGTCGCCGGCGACGAAGGCGCCCGCCACGCCGGCCGCCTTGCCCAGTGTGCCCATGATCAGCAGGCGCTTCGACGCGGGCAGTCGGCAATGGGCCGCCGTGCCGCGCCCCTGGGGGCCGAGTACGCCGAAACCGTGCGCGTCGTCCACCACCAGCCAGGCGTTGAATCGCTCCGCCAACACCAGCAGCTCCGCCAGCGGCGCAATGTCGCCGTCCATGCTGAAAACCGCGTCGGTAAGGATGAGTTTTTGCCTGGCCGGACTGGCGGCGAGTTGCGCCGACAGCGTCGCCAGGTCGCCATGCGGGTAACGGTGGTCGTCGGCCAGCGACAAGCGCACCGCGTCGATCAGCGAGGCGTGGTTCAGTTTGTCGGCGAAGATGGCGTCACCGCGCCCCGCCAGGGCGGGCACGATGCCCAGATTGGCCATGTAGCCGGTCGAGAAGAGCAGTGCCTTGCCCATGCCGACGAAGGCGGCGAGCCGCTCTTCGAGTTCCTGGTGGGCCGCGAAATGGCCGCCGAGAAAATGCGATGCGCCGGCGCCGACGCCCCAGCAGCGGGCGCCGGCGGCGGCGGCCTCGATCAGTCGAGGGTCGGCGGCGAGACCCAGGTAGTCGTTACTCGCGAAGGCCAGCGCGGGCTGGCCATCGATGAGCATCTCCGGGCCGCAGGGGGAGCCGGCAATTCGGCGCCGGCGCAGCAGCGCCATGTCGGCGAGGGCGGCCAGTTCGCTGTCGAAGTTCATGACACAAGCGCCGCGTCGAGCGCCGTGCCGACGACATGGCAGAGCTGCTCGATTTCGGCGTCGTCGAGGATATAGGGCGGCATCAGATAGACGGTGTTGCCGATGGGCCGCAGCAGGGCCTCGCGCGCCAGCGCGGCGCGGTGGAAGCGGCGCCCGAACCCCGGGTCGGCATCGACCTCGAAGGCGAAGATCATGCCGCGTCGCCGGTAGTGGCGCACCCGCGGATGCCCGGCCAGCGGCAGGAGCAGCGTGTCGATTCGCGCCGATCTGGCGGCGTTGGCGGCGAGCACATCATCCTGCGCGAAGATGTCCAGCGTGGCCAGGGCCGCGCGGCAGGCGAGCGGATTGCCGGTGTAGGAGTGCGAGTGCAGGAAGCCGCGCGCCGCGCTGTCGTCGAGGAAGGCCTGGTAGATCGCATCGCGCGTCATGACCACCGAAAGCGGCAGGTAGCCGCCGGTGATGCCCTTCGACAGGCAAAGAAAGTCGGGACGCCAGGAATGGTCTGTAGCGGCCTGCTCGTGGGCGAAGAAAGTGCCCGTGCGGCCGAAGCCGACGGCGATCTCGTCGCAGATCAGATGAAGGTGGTACCGGTCGCACAGCGCGCGGGCCAGGCGCAGGTATTCCGGATCGTGCATGGCCATGCCGGTGGCGCACTGGACCAGCGGCTCGACGATCAGCGCGGCGGTGCGGGCGTGGTGCTCGGCGAGATGGGCCTCCAGCGCGGCGGCGGCATGGCGGGCGGCCGCCAGCGGACTGTCGGCGTTGCGGGCATCGGGCGAGGGCAGCACGGCGGCGGCGCGCAGCAGCGGCGCATAGGCGTCGCGGAAGATGGGAATGTCGGTCACGCCCAGCGCGCCGACCGTTTCGCCGTGGTAGCCGCCGGCCAGACAGAGAAATCCGTTCTTCTCGGGCCGGCCGCTGTTGCGCCAGTAGTGCGCGGACATTTTGAGGGCGATCTCGGTCGCCGAGGCGCCGTCCGAGGCGTAGAAACAATGGCCGAGTTCGTTGCCGGCCAAGGCGCTCAGCCGCTCGGAGAGCGCCACCACCGGCTCGTGGGTGGCACCGGCCAGGATGACATGTTCAAGACGTTCCAGTTGATCCCTGAGCGCCGCGTTGATGCGCGGATTGCAGTGGCCGAAGAGATTGACCCACCAGGAACTGATGCCGTCGAGGTAGCGCCGGCCGTCGGTGTCGTAGAGCCAGGCGCCTTGGCCGTGGGCGATGGACAACAGCGGCAATTCGCCCGTGTCGTGCTGGCGCATTTGCGTGCAGGGGTGCCAGACGGCTTTGATGCTGCGCTGGAGCAGGGAATCTTCCATGGGCGGCATTTTACCGCCCGGGCATGGTCGCTCAGCTATTGGTTGCGACCCAGCGGCTCAAGGTCGCGGCATCCATCGCGCCGGCTTGGCGGGCGATTTCGCGGCCATTCCTGAAAATGGCGATGGTCGGGATGCTGCGGATGCCGAAACGGGCGGCCAGGGCCTGATGCGCCTCGGTATTCACCTTGGCCAGACGGTAGCGCGGTTCCAGTGTTCGCGCCGCCTGGGCGAAGGCGGGCGCCATCGCTCGGCACGGGCCGCACCAGGGCGCCCAGAAATCGACCACGATCGGCAGGTCGGAACGACCAACATGGGTGTCGAACGAGGTTTCATCGAGTTCCACCGGTTCGCCGGCAAACAGCGCACCCTTGCATTTGCCGCAGGTGCCGCCGCCGGCAAGGCGCTCGACGGGCACCCGGTTGGGCGCGTGGCAGTTGGGACAGACGACGATCATTGACTCGCTCATGCTCGGCTCCGGATGACGATATGCCCCGGATATGGGGCCGGGAGAAGTCGATTCAAGGCGGTCGATTCAAGGCGGTCGATTCAAGGCGGTCGATTCAAGGCGGGAGCGGGCTGTTGTCGGCCCGCCCCGGGTCAGACCCCGCCGCCGCGATGCACCGTTTCGTAGTAGAGCTTTTCCAGTTCAAGCTTGTGCTTGGTTTCTTCACTGGCCAGGTACTTGAACAGGTCGCGGATCGGGCCGGGCGGCGTGGTCTCCGCCAGCTCGCCATAGTGCGTCATGGCGGCGTGCTCGCGGCCCATGGCGTATTGCAGCACCGCCTGGTCGTCGGGCTGGTCGCCCAGGTCCGGCAGGTGCAGGCAGTCCGAAAACTTGCTGTCGGTGGCCGTGCGGCCGATTTCGGCCTTGACCTGCTCGGCGATGTCCGCGCGCCGGGCGAGCGCGCCGAACAGGTCGAAGTGCGTCTGTTCTTCCGCCGCCAGTTCTTCGACCAGGTAACGGATGCGCTTGCTCACCTTCGGGATCAGCGCGGTGTAGAAGTCGCGCGCGCTTTCCTCGAAGCTGGTGGCGACTTCGAGGATTTCCCGCAGGGTGGTTTTGCCGCGCAGGCGCTCGACGCCATGGCTGCCTTCGGTCATGTTGTCTTCTCCACGGGAATCAGTACGGCGTGAATGCTGGCGGCGACGCGGTGGCCGTCGGCGACGGCGGTCACCACATCCGGGCCGCGCACCATGTCGCCGGCCGCCCAGAGCCAGGATTCGCTGGTGCGCCCGCCGGTATCGACTTGAAGTCGGCCGCGATTCCAGGCCAGCTTTTCGGTGAGCGCATCGCCCAGCAGGCTGGCATCCGTCATTTGGCCGATGGCTTCGACAATCATGCCGCCGGCGTGGAACTGCTCATCGGTTTCGTCGTAGCTGGGTGCGAAGCGGCCCTGCTCGTCGAAGATGGCCTTGACGCGCCAGGTCTTCAAGCCAGTCACCTGGCCATTGTCGACGACGACCTGTTGCGGGCCGCGCGCGTCGAGAATGACCACGCCCTCTTCGCCGGCCTCCTTGATCTCGTCGGGATCGGCGAGGAAATGTGCCAGATCTTCAAGCGCGGTCAGGGTTACCTTCACTTCGCCATATTGCTTCTTTTGCAGCCGAGCCAGCGTGCGGGCGATGTCCATGGCGACGTTGCCGCCGCCGATCACCACGGCCTGGCGCGGCGTGCCGAAGTCCTCGTTGGCGGTCGCCTGGCGCAGCAGATCGACGGCCTTGCGCACGTCCGGGTGGTCGCTGCCGGGAATGCGCGTGGCACGGCCGAGTTGCAGGCCGAGGCCAAGCAGGACGGCGTCGTGCGTGTTGCGCAGCTCGTCGAGCGCGATGTCCTTGCCGATGCGCACGTTGCAGCGGATATCGACGCCGACCGAGCGGATGATATCGACATCCTGGTCGATGATGTCGTAAGGCAGGCGGTATTCGGGAATGCCCCAGCGCGTCATGCCACCGGGCTGGTCGAGCGCCTCGAAGACGGTGACCGCGTGGCCCAGGCGGGCGAGGTCGAAGGCGGCGGTGAGACCGGCCGGTCCGGCGCCGATGATGGCCACCTTCCTGCCGGTTGCGGCGGCCGGTTTGCCCAGCGCCCGCTTGATCTGGTCGACCGACACCTGGTCCATGATGTGGCGCTTGAGCCAGCGGATGGCGATGGGGTCGCCTTCGTGGCGGGCGGCGCAGGTGGTCTCGCACTTGTGCGTGCAGACACGGCCGCAAATGCCGGAGAACGGGTTGCTGGCGTAGAGCAGCTCGACGCCGCGCTGGTAGTCGCCGTCGCGGACCGCGGCGATGTAGTCGGGAATCGCCATGTGCGTCGGGCAGGTGGCGACGCACAGGCCGCAGGCGACGCAACGGTCGGCTTCGAAGCGGGCTTCCGCCACCGAGTAGCCGGCGACGATTTCGGCGAACGAACCGAGGCGTTGCCCGGGTGCCATTTCGCCCATGTGCTGGCGAGTCTCGGCCATCAGCCGGTGGCCCTCGGGGCGCCGGTAGCCAAGCTCCGCGTTGTCCCAATGCTTCTTGTCGACGCCCGGGGTGAAGCGGAAGGCATCGGGGTCGCTCTCCACCCAGGTGTAGGCGTTGGACATGGTGAGCGACTTGGTCATGCAGACATCGACGCACAGCGCGCACCAGCAGCAGCGGCCGTAGTCGATGCGCGGCCGCAGGCCGGAATCGCCCTGTTTCGTGGCGATGCCCTCGACCGGCAGCATGTCGATGGCGCCGTTCTGGCAGATCGTTTCGCAGGTGCCGCAGCCGATGCACTTCTCGACATCGTTCTGGTGGAAGCCCCGGTAGCGCGGCGAGCCGGGCCGGTCGTTGAACGGGTCGCGGATCGTTACCGGATCGCGGAAGAGGTTCTTCCACGCGGTGAAGGGGGACAGTACGTCACGTACGCTCATCGCTGGCTCTCGTTATCGTTCAATCTCGGGCGGATAGGTGTGCAGGGACACCATGAGCGCGGCGACATCGGAAATATTGACGTTCACGATCATGCGTTCCAGCAGGGCCATGGCGTGGGTGTACGAAGGGCCGCGCACGTTCACGCGGCGTGGGTAGCCGCTGCCGTCCGTCACCAGGTAGTAGCCGTATTCGCCGCGCGAGCATTCGCCGCGGATGTAGGTTTCACCGCGCGGGATCTTCCAGTGCAGCACGTTGGGGGTTGGCGCCATCAACGGGCCATCCTTGGGCATTCGGGCGAGAATCTGGCGGATGAGATCGACGGAGACCAGCACGTCGCGGCGGCGCACGTCGGCGCGCGTGTAGATGTCGGAATCGTGGCCGATCACCGGCTCGAAATCGAGCCGCGAATAGACGAGGTAGGGCTGGTCCTTGCGCACGTCTTTCGCCACGCCGGCGGCGCGGGCGTTCGGCCCGGTGACGCCGTACTCGTCCAGCCAGGACGGATCGATCACGCCCACGCCGACGGTGCGCTTCTTGAATACGGCGTTGCAGAACATCACGTCGTACACATCCTGCAGCGTGGTTTCGACTTCGCGCAGGGTTTCTTCCATGCGCTTTTCGAAACCTTCCGGCAGGCCGTCGCGCACGCCGCCGGGCAGGATGAACATGTGATAGATCCGGGCGCCGGTCAGTTCCTCGAAGCGGTCGAGCATCAGGTCGCGGACGTAGGTGGTCCACTGGCCGATCACGCCCTGGCCCAGTGCGCCGGCCTGGCCGCCGAGATACATCATGTAGCTGTTCAGTCGGCCCATTTCGAGGATCAGGGCGCGGATCCAGTTGGCACGTTCCGGCGCCTGGATACCGGCGAGTTCCTCGACGGCGGCCGCGTAGCAGTACTCGTTGAAGTCCGGTTCCGGCACGCAGATGCGACAGACGATCGGGAAGCACTGGATGAAGGTGCGGCGCTCCATCAGCTTTTCGAAGCCGCGGTGCAGGTAACCGACGTGGGTCTTGCCTTCCACCACTTCATCGCCGCAGACGGTGAGTTCGACCGACATGTTGCCGGTGATGCCGGGGTGGTTCGGGCCCTGCCAGAGCTTCAGGTACTTGCCCGAGCTCAGGTCGATGTCGAGCGTGCCGTCGGCTTTCCTGGCCGGATACTGGCCGCGGTCGAGGGTGTAGGTCATGTCAACGCCCACCCGGATAGAGTTGCTGCTTCATGTGCGTCGCCGGATCGCGCGTCTCGCGCCCCGGCCGCTGGTTGTAGCTGTCGTTGGCATACTTCAGCGTGTCGAAATCGCGCCGGTAGGGCGGAATGTCGTTCCAGCCTTCGAGGATGAAGTCCTCGCGCAGGCGCGGGCTGCCGGGAAAGTCGATGCCGAACATCTCGCGCAGTTCGCGCTGGTAGGTTGCCGCCGTCGGCCAGACTTCATGGATGCTGTCCATGGTGGCGGCTTCACGCGGAATGAACACCCGCAAGCCGAGGTCGCGGCGCTTGCTTCGGTCGCAGAGCAGATAGGTGAGCTGGAACCGCCCGTCTTCGAGCCAGTCCACCGCGGTCAGCAGCACGAGGTGGGTGAAGCCCTCGCGATCGCGCAGGTGCGCCAGCAGCGCGCGCAGGTGTTCCTTCGGTACGGTCAGGAAGGCGAGGTCGGGCCGCTGTTCGGTGAACTCGCCGAGCGGAAAGAGGTTCTTGAGTCTGGTGTGGAGTTCGCGCATCTTCGGTCGTCACCAGTTGTAGTCGGGCATGTCCCAGTCGTGGATGACCTTCTTCTGGTTGGCCTTGTACCAGTCGAAGTTCTGGGCGTATTGGTTGGCGCCTTCGCCCTTGCCGGCGCGGATGATCTTCTTCAGATCCTCGAAGCCGGCCAGCAGAGCCTCCGGGCGCGGCATGCAGCCGGCGATGTAGAGGTCGACCGGCAGGTAGTCGTCGAGCCGCTTGATGGTGTTGTAGGAGTCCCAGTACATGCCGCCGTTGATGGTGCAGGAGCCGAGCCCGATCACGTACTTCGGGTTCTGCATCTGTTCGTAGGAACGGATGGCGCGCTTGAGCGTCTTCACCGAGAGGTAACCGGAGATGATGAACAGGTTGGCCTGGCGGGGCGTCGGCCGCCACTGCACGCCATAGCGGTAGGCGTCGAAGCGCGGCGTCATCAGCGGGCGCATCTCGATGGCGCCGCAGCCGGTGCCGAAGCCGAGGATCCAGAGCGATTCGGCGCGCGCCCAATTGAACAGGCCCTCGACGATCTTGCTGTAGGCGGCCGGCATCACCGTGGGCGGTGCCTCGCAGTAGTAGTCGCGCAGCGGTTCGACCTCGAACTCGACGCCGTCCGGGCCCTTTACCCACCGTTTGAGCAGTTCTTCTTTCATCTCACCCTCATACCACCACGACGGAAAGGACGCCCAGCGGCACCGCCCAGACGAGGAACCAGCGAATCGACTGCTCGACGCGGAAGCGCGGGAAGACCACGCCGACAAAGACCGAGACCATGTAGATCAGGAACACCTTGAGGAAGAACACCGGCCAGTTGTCGGCGCCGCCGAAGAACAGGTTCATGTAGATGACGATCTTGGCGATCGGGAAGATCGCGCGATTGGTCTGCATGAGGGCGAGGTAGGACGAGTGATACTCGGTCGGCGGCCCGATCGGTATTTCCTGCGGAGCCAGCACCACGTCGAAGGGCGGGCGCATCATCGAGCCGAGGAAGGAAAGCATCGCCGCCGTGACCGCCAGCGGGTTGGTGAACAGGGTCCAGGTCAGGACGCCGCCCTGTTGTGCCGCGACGATATCGGTCACCGACAGGGTTTGATACTGGAGCGCCACCGAGAAGACGGCCAGGGCGAAGGGGAGTTCGGCGGCGGTCATTTGCGACAGGCCGCGCGTGATGCCGATCGCCGAGTAGGGATGCCCGCTCTCGGCGGCGCCGAGCGCCATGCCGAGGGTGCCGAAGAACACGAAGTACAGGGCGAGGATCAGGTCGCCGGCGAACGAGAGGTTCGAGAACATCTCCGAACCGTGGATGGTCGGCACGAACAGCAGCAGGCCGACGCCGCCCGACAAGCGGAACACCGGGCCGAGGTAGAACATCGTGCCGTGGGTGATCGAACTGCGCAGGCCGTAGTTCTTGATGAGGTCGAGATAGTTCTGGTAGATCGGAATGCCATGGCGCCGGCCGACGCGCGCGCCGATCTTTTGCATGAAAGCGCCCAGCAACATGCCGAAGTTGACGACGATGAACAGGGTGAGCAGCGCGTAGGGAATCTTCATCCAGTCGAATTGCATGGCTAGATCCCCATCCCGAAGGAAAAGACGATCACGACGAAGGCGAGGAAGTGCAGGGCGTAGGTCTGGCCGTTGCCGTTGTAGATCCGCCGCGCCATGTCGCCTGTGGTGTGCAGCACGTCGGTCACCGCGGTCCAGAAATTGGTGACGAAAGGCTGGACCAGGAAGCCCAGCGCCTTGCGGTAGGGGGCGAAGAAATTCCACGCGAAATGGGTGGTCTCGGGGCGGAAGGGCCGCTCGGCGGCGAAGGCGATGTTGAACTGCTTGACCAGTTGCGCCTTGCGATTGACGAACACCAGCCAGGCCAGCAGGGTGGCGAAGATCACCCCGACGACGATCATGATCGCGACGGGGTTCCAGTAGCCGTATTCGCTGGTGATCCGGGTCGAAATGCCCGCGCTCGTCCAGCCCAGCCCGCCCTCGGGAAAGAACTGGTTGAGGTAGGTGTCGACGTGGCGCAGCACCAGGCCGGGAACGACGGCGACGACCAGCAGGATGGCGACATAGATCATCTGCGGCAGGATGATCCAGAAGGGCGCTTCCTTGACGCGACGAAGTTCATCCTTCAGCTGGCCGAGGAAGATGGTGTGGATCAGGCGGAACAGGTACAGGAAGGCGATCGGCCCGGCGAGGAAGATGATGATCAGCGGCAAGCGCGTTTCGGCGGTCATGATGGCGTTGTAGAAGATCCAGCGGCCGCCGAAGCCCGACAGCGGCGGCACGCCCGACACGGCGATGATGCCGATCATCACGGCGATGAACGAAAGCGGCATCAGGCGGATCAGGCCGCCCATGCGGTACATCTCGCGGGTGCCGGTGCGCTTGGCGATGCCGCCGACCGAGAGGAAGAGCATCGACTTGTACACGTAGTGGTTGATGACGAACATCAGCGCCATCAGCCAGCCGAGATGGTTCATCAGCGCCAGGCCGAACAGGGCGTAACCCATCTGGCCGATCGAGGAGTAGGCCAGCAGGCGCTTGGCGTCTTCCTGAAAGATCGCCATCAGGTTGCCCAATAGGGCCGTCAGGGCGGCGATCCAGAGCAGCGCATGGGTGAGTTCGATGCCGTAGAGCTGTTGTTTGCCCATCGCCATGAGCAGCACGATCAGGCCGTAGAGCCCGGCCTTGAGCAGGATGCCCGATACCATCGGCGAGACGTCGGTCTCCGCCTCGGCGTGCGCGCCGGGCAGCCAGATGTGTACGCCGATGGCGGCGGTCTTGGTCATGAATCCGATGGCGAGCAGGACGAACACCCACGGCGCGAGCGGCTCGACCAGTTGGCCGAGCGCCGCGACGGGGAACCGGGCCTCGCCCGCGGCCGCCAGGGCGAAGCCGGCGAGGATCAGGAAGGCGCCGCCGAGCGAGAAGACGATGTAGGAGAGGGCGTGCGGCTCGGAATGCTTGCCGCGCAGAATGAGGAAGTAGGAGCCGACGGTGAGAATTTCCCAGGCCGCGAAAAAGTCGAAGCTGTCGGTGGCGCGAATCAGCATCACCAGTCCGGCATACATCAGCATGGCGGAGGGATAGAAGCCGACGCGCCGGCCGTGGGCATGGTAACTGGCCAGCAGGGTCAGTGGGCCGCCGATGAGGAAGATGACGGCGAAGATCAGCCGCAGCGGGTCGTAGTCCTGATTGGTGGCATAAAAGAAAGCAACCATCCCGACGATGGCCAGGGTGTTCTTCACCCAGGCGGGTAGCCAGTCCAGCAGCAGGAAGGCCAGGGCGAAGAGCAGCGGCAAGGCGAGCAGCAGGTTGCTCCGGCCGAACAGCGTGCCGGAGAGGTCGCCCCATACGTAGCCAAGCGCCCAACTGGCCGCGGCGGCGGCAACCACCGCCGTGAGCTTGTGCGACGTGCAAACCGCTTCCTCGGCGGGCTTTTCGCGCTTGATGATGAAGCCGAACCAGCGGAAGAGATAGCCAGCCTCGATCAATGCGCCAAACAGGATCAGCGCCATCAGCACCAGGCGACCCTCGCTGGCGAGCACGCGCACCAGCTCCCATTTGGCGTAGAAGCCGGGGAAGGGGGGCAAGCCGCTGAGCATGGCTATGAAGGTGGCAAAAGCGAAGACCAGCAGCGGCCGGTCGCGCAGGCTGGCCCAGTCGGTCAGGTTGCGCCCGGCAACCAGGCCCGAGAGCCAGTAGAGCCCGGCCTTGGCCACGGCGTGGGCGACCAGCAGGCCGAAGGCGATGAAGGACGTACTGTCGCCGAGGATGTCGCGCTGGCCGAGAACCACCAGAACCAGGCCCGTCTGCGCGATCGACGAATAGCCGAGCTGGCGACGGTCGTTGGTCTGTGGCAGGGCAAGCAGGTTGGCGGCGACGAAGGTGACGATGCCGATGCCGGTCGCCATCGGGAACCAGGCCGGACCACCGATGAGCAGGAGCTTGTCCGCGGCATAGAGGGCGGCTGTGCCCGACGCGGCGGAGAAAATCGCCGAAAAAGCCGGATGGGCCGCCTCGTAGATGTCGAGCGCCCAGCCGTTGGCCGGGAAAGGCTTCAACTCGGCGACGATGGCGATGAACATCAGGAAGAACGCGATCGAGCCGCCATTCAACAGGCCCAGCGAGGCGGCCGCCATGCCGTCGATATTCAGCGTGCCGGTGGCGTGGTAGGCGAAGATGATGCCGATCAGCAGAAACATCGAGATCACTTGCGCGACGATGAGGTACTTGAAGCCGGCGGACAGTGCGCATTCGTTCTTGGAAAGCAGGACCAGCCCGCCGGTCGAGATCACCGCCAGTTCGAAGAAGACGAACATGTTGAAGATGTCGCGGGTCAGGATGATGCCGCTCAGGGCCATGATGGCAACCAGCAATACCGCCATCGCGCGCCGGCCGTGCACAAGGAGGGTGCTCCGCATGTAGATCGCCGAGAGCAGGCCGGTCAGGTTCACCAGCAGCGTCATGGCGGCTTCCGGAAGCGCCATGCGCAAATTGATGGCAAAGGGCGGAACGCCCCCGGCGGTCAATATGTCGACCGGGGCGGTGTCTTCCATCGCGAAGGCCCAGAGCCAGCTCGCCGATACCCAGGTCATGAAGGCGAAGGCGGTCAGCGTGATCGCGTAGGCCGCGTCGCGTCGCTCTTCCTTCAACACCCCAAGCAGGAAAGCCGCGGCCAGCGCCGCCGAAATGATGTGAATGGCGCTTACCATTTAAGCTCCGTGAACTTCGAGATATCGAGCGTGTGCTTCTTCTCGTAAAGCTTGTAGGCATAGGCCAGCATCAGCGCCGTCACGCCGACGCCGATGACGATGGCGGTGAGCACCAGCGCCTGCGGCACCGGGTCGATGACGCGGGTCACGGTATCGGCGGCGGCAACCGCGGCATCGATGATCGGCGCCGCGCGCCCCCGCATGTAGCCAACCGCGATGATGACGAGGTTCACGCCGGTGTCGGCGACCGTGAAGGCGACGATCATGCGCAGGATGTTGCGGTTGGTCAGGGCGCCGAACAGGCCGATAAGGATCAGGATGAAACCGGTCGCCAGGGCGATGTATTCCATCAGGGCTCCTCCGTTTCCGACAGGTCGACCAGCATGGAACTGAACTCGGCGCCGACCTTGAGGCCGATGAATGAATAGATGACGGGGATGGCGCCCGCCGAGAACAGTTCGCCCAGCCTGCCCAGCGGCAGGATGCGGTTGTCGAGGAAGCCGCCGGCGTAAATGATGCCGAGCGCGCCGATGCCGACGAAGATCAGCCCCGAGGTCGACTCGATGGCCGAGATCAAGCGGTGGCTGAACTCGCGCACGGGGTCGGCCAGCAGCAACAGAAGGATCGCCGAGGCGAGGATGGCGCCGCCCTGGAAGCCGCCGCCCGGGGTCAGGTGGCCGTTGACGAAAACATAGACGCCCAGCAGCAAAATCAGCGGCACCAGCAGGCGGGCGCCGGTCACCAGCAACTCGCCGGAGACCGGTACTTCGCGCCGGTGCGTGCCGTGGTGTTGGCTGCCCGCCAGCACCAGGCCGACGATGGCGGCGGTCAGGAACAGCACGGTGACCTCGCCGAGGGTATCCAGGCCGCGATAGGTGACGACGATGGCGGCGACGATGTTTGCCGCGCCGGTATCCCTGACCGTGTTCTCGGCGTAGTAGCGGGCGGTCAGGTTGAGTTCGTGATCGGGGACATAGCCAGCCAGCAGCGCGGCGAAGATCGCGCCGACGCCGGCGATGAGCAGAAATACGAAGAAGCGGCTAACCATGATGGGTGCCTCGGCGGACCCGGTTCAACACGAAGAAGAACAGGAAGGTGGTCAGGCCGCTGCCGATGGCCGCCTCGGTCATCGCCACGTCCGGCGCGGCGAGCAGCAGGAACTGGATGGAGGCGAGCAGGCTGACCAGTCCGGAGGACAAGATCACGATCGGCAGGCTGCGCTTGGCCCAGACCGACATCAGACCGGCCACGATCATCGCGCCCCCGAGCAGCAGGCTCATGTAAGTGAAGATGTGGCTCATGAATTCTCTCGGAGATCGTCCGCCAACTGGTCGATCTGGGGCGCCGGCAACCTGCCCCGGCCGCTGCGGTGGGCGGCGCGGGCGAGGATCTGGGACGACAGCGGGTTGGTGAAGAGCAGGAAGATGCCGATCAACAGCAGCTTGAGCGACCAGGCGGGCTGGAAGAAGGCGACGCCCAGCAGGGTCAGCAGGGTGCCCAGGGTGGTTGCCTTGGTGCCGGCCTGAATGCGGTTGAAGATGTCCGGCATGCGCACCAGGCCAAGGCTGCCGAGCAGCAGGAAGCCGGTGCCGCAAACCATCAGCAGGCCGCCGATGACGTCGAGGATCGATCCCATCACAGCCTCCGTTCCAGATAACGAGCCACCACGATGACGCCGAGGAACGAGAGCAGTCCATACACCAGGGCCACATCGAGGTAGATGACGCGTCCCTCGACCAGGGCGCTGCCGACGATGCCGGTGATGGAGACGATGGTCAGCACATCGAAGGCGACTACCCGGTCGGCGGGCGTCGGCCCTTTCATGAAGCGCCAGAGGGCGAGCAGGAAGGCCATGCCGGCCAGGGCGGCGGCCAGGGTGATCAGGAAATCAACCATAGATGACCTCGAGATACTTCTCGAAACCGGCGACGATGGAGGCGGTCGCCGCTTCGATGTCGGCGGATTCCACAGTGACGCAATGGATGTAGAGCCATTCGCCGTCGATCTTGACCGTGAGGGTGCCGGGCGTCAGGGTGATTGAATTGGCGAGCATCAGTCGCCCCATCCGGCTCTTCAGCCTGGTGCGCACCTTGACGATGCCCGGGTTGATGGGCAGCGAGGGCGAGATGACGATACCGGCGACCTTGAAGTTCGACTTGACCAGTTCCTTGAGGAAGTAGCCGTAGTAGATGAACCCGGCCGCAAACGCCGCCGGGGTGGCGCGAAACTCGGTGAAGAAGGAAAGCCCGTCCCGGTAGAGGAAGGCGATGGCAAACGACGCGACCCCGCCCACCATGAGCACGTCGGAGGACAGCGAGCCCATCAACATCACCCAGAACAGCAACAGGGTCGCGAACATCACCGTGAATTCGCGTACCTTCATTTTCCCGCCTTTCGTCTCGTTGCAACCATCGCCATGAGGCGGCCACTTGCCAGTGGACTGCCGTGCCTCACGCTTAAGTTCATCAGTGTATTCTAATGCTGCAATGCGACATTTGTGCTGCAATTGAATTGATCTGAGTCAAAGGGCTATCAATAGCCCCCGATGGGATGGTCAGCGCCCGAGGCGGTGCAGCACCATTTGCGTCAACGCGGCGATCCAGTCCGCGCGCTCGTTCAGGCAGGGGATATAGCGGAACTCGCCACCGCCGGCCTGAAGGTAGGCATCGCGGCACTCCAGGCCGATTTCCTCCAGGGTTTCGAGGCAGTCGCCGGCGAATCCGGGACAAATCACGTCGACGCGTTTGACGCCGGCGCGCGCGTAGTCCTCGAGCGTCGGCTGGGTATACGGTTGCAGCCACTCGGCGGCGCCGAAGCGGGACTGGAAGGTGATGGCGTACTGCTGTTCGGTCAGGCCGAGCGCCTGGGCGAGCAGTCGGCCGGTGGACAGACACTCGCTCTGATAGGGGTCGCCGAGGTCGGTGCAGCGTTTGGGCAGGCCGTGGAAGCTCATCACCAGCCGATAGCTGTCGTCCGGCCGGCCGTGGGCCATCCAGTGATCCAGCACGCTCTGCGCCAGCGCGCCGATGTAGCCGGGGTGGTCGTGATAGTCGCGCACGAGCTGGAGTTCGGGCAGATTGCGCCGGGTCTTGAGCCAGACGGCGACGGCGTCGAAGGTGCTGGCGGTGGTCGACGCGGCATATTGCGGGTAGAGCGGCAAGACCAGGATGCGCTTGGCGCCTTCCGCTTGCAGCTTGTCCAGCATGGTGGGCACGGCCGGCTCGCCGTAGCGCATCGCCCAGGTCACGGCAATATCCCGGTGGCCGGCGTGACCGAGCGCGCCGCGCAGCAGCTTGGCCTGCTTTTCCGTATGCACCTTGAGCGGCGAGCCATCCGGGGTCCAGATCTGGGCGTACTTGCGCGCCGACTTCTTCGGCCGGACGTTGAGGATGATGCCATTGAGAATCAGCCACCAGATCGGCCGGGGAATCTCCACCACCCGCGGGTCGGACAGGAACTGCTTGAGGTAGCGACGCAACGCCGGCGCGGTCGGTGCCTCCGGCGTGCCCAGGTTGACCAGCAGTACCGCCGTGCTCATGGCGCCGCCAGTGCGCTGGACAGCAGTTTGGCGGTGATATCGACGATGGGAATGACCCGCTCGTAGGCCATGCGCGTCGGGCCGATGACGCCGATGGTGCCGACCACCTGGCCATCCACCTCGTACGGCGCGGCGACCACACTGCATTCGTCGAGCGGCGCGATGCCTGATTCGCCGCCGATGAACACCTGCACGCCTTCCGCCCGGCTGGAGAGGTCGAGCAATTGCATCAGGCCGGTCTTCTGCTCGAAGAGATCGAACAGCCGGCGCAGCCGACCCATGTTGGATGACAGGTCCTCGACGCCGAGGAGGTTCTTCTCGCCGCTGATGAAATACTGTGTCGAGGTCTCCGAAATCGCCGCCGAGCCAGCCTCGACAGCGGCGCTCATCAACTCGGTCATGTCCGAGCGCAGTTGCAGCAGTTCGTCGCGCAGGCGGGTGCGGATCTGCGGGAACTCCAGCCCGGCGAAGTGCTCGTTGAGCATGTTGGCTGCGACCGCCAGTTCGCTGGGCGTGTAGGAGCGCTGGGTGAACAGGATGCGGTTCTGCACGTCGCCGTCGGTGGTGACGATGATCAGCAGGATGCGCGTTTCGGAGAGATTGAGAAACTCGATCTGGCGGATGCGCGGCGACTGGCGGCGCGGCGCGACCACCACGCCGGCGAAATGGGTCAGTTCGGAGAGCAGTTGCGAGGCATGGCTGATGAGCCGCTGCGGCTGGTCCGGCTGGATGACGCCGCGAATTTCAGACATATCCTCGCGCGCCAGCGGCCGTACCGTCAGCAACGAATCGACGAACAGCCGGTAGCCCTTGGGGGTGGGAATCCGCCCGGCGGAGGTATGGGGGCTGGCGATGAAGCCCATTTCCTCCAGATCCGACATGACGTTGCGGATGGTGGCCGGCGACAATTCAAGTTCGGAATGCCGGGCGAGCGTCCGCGAGCCCACCGGCTGGCCTTCGGTGATGTAGCGTTCGATCAGGGTCTTGAGCAGGGACTGGGCGCGGCGGTCGAGCATGGCCCGATTCTAGCGGGAAAAAAGATATGGTTTAATCGAAGCCATGACCGCCCCGTTCCAGAAGACCATTCGTACCGCTGGTTTGATCGGCAAGTACCACAGCGCCGACGTGGCGGAATCCCTGCCGCTGCTGGCCGACTATCTGCGCCGGCACGGGGTGCGGGTGCTGATCGAGGAGGGCATCGCCGCGTCGGTGGGCGCGCGCGACGACGAAGCCGCCAGTTACGAGCGCATGGGTCGCTTGGCCGACGCCGCCGTTGTGCTGGGCGGCGACGGCACCATGCTCTACGCGGCGCGGCGGCTGGCGGAGTTCGGCGTGCCGCTGGCCGGGGTCAATCGGGGTCGGCTCGGTTTCATGACCGACATCGCCCATGACGAAATGTTGGCCGGCATGGGCGACCTGCTGGCCGGCCGGTTCGCCGCCGAATCCCGCGTGCTGCTCGAGGCGATCATCTGGCGCGCCGGCGAGGCGGTGTTTCGCAACCTGGCCCTCAACGAGGTGGTGGTCAACAAGGGCGACCTCGGCCGCATGATCGAGATGCGCGTCGAAGTGGACGGCGAGTTTCTCTATCTGGTGCGCGCCGATGGGCTGATCGTCGCCACACCCACCGGCTCGACCGCCTACGCCCTGTCGGCGAACGGCCCGATCCTGCATCCGGGTGTTTCCGGTATCGCCATCGTGCCGCTCTGTCCGCATGCGCTGTCGAACCGGCCCATTACCATCGCCGACCACAGCCGGGTGGATATCACGCTGGTATCGTCCCAGCATGGCCGGGTGCACGTGGACGGCCAGGCCCGTTTCGATGTTCACTCGGGCGACTGCGTGCGCATCGCCCGCTCCACGCTGGCGGTGACGCTGCTGCATCCGCCCGGGTACAACTACTACGCCATGCTGCGCGAAAAGCTCCACTGGAGCGAAGTGCCCAAGCGTTGAGGCGGGCGAAAGACAACCCATGCTGCGCAGACTGTTCATTCGCGACTTCGTCATCGTCGACCGGCTCGATCTCGACTTCCAGCCGGGCTTCGGCGCGCTCACCGGCGAAACCGGCGCCGGCAAGTCCATCCTGGTCGACGCCCTGTCGCTGGCGCTCGGCGAGCGCGCCGACGCCGCCGTGTTGCGCGCCGGCGTCGAGCGGGCCGAAGTCTCGGCCGAGTTCGACGTGGCCGCCGGTGGCGGTCTGGAAGCGTGGCTGCGCGGCAACGACTTCGACACCGAAGGCGGCTGCCTGCTGCGCCGGGTGATCGACGCCGGCGGTCGCTCGCGGGCAACGATCAACGGCTCGCCGGCGACGCTGACCCAGTTGCGCCAGGCGGCGGACTTCCTGGCCGACATCCACGGCCAGCATGCCTATCACGCCCTGTTGCGCCCCGATGCCCAGCGGGCGCTGCTCGACGGCCAGATCGGTGCCCTGGAACTGGCGACGGCCACCGCCGAGCGGTTCCGCGTCTGGCGCGGCTTGCGCGAGGCGCTGGAACGCGCGCAACGCGATGTCTCGGCCGCCGTGCAGGAAAAGGAAATGCTCGAGTGGCAGGTCAAGGAACTGCGGACGCTGGCCTTCGAGCCCGCGCGCTGGCTGGAGGACAACCAGGAGCATCGTCGCCTGGCCCATGCCGCCAGCCTGCTGGAGGGCGCGGCCGCTGCGCTGGCCATCCTGGACGAGAACGATGTGGCGGTCACGGCGCAGCTCGACGAGGCGATGACCCGCCTGCGGCCCTTGCTCGACTACGACCAGGCGCTCAAGGAGCCGGCCGACCTGCTCGAGGCCGCCCGTATTCAACTCGGTGAAGCGACCCATGCCTTGTCGCGCTACCGCGATCGCCTGGAACTGGAGCCGGAGCGTCTGGCCGAACTGGAGGCGCGCTTCGAGGCGGTCACGGCCGCGGCGCGCAAGCATCGGGTTACGCCGGATGAATTGCCCGATCTGCTGGCCCGGTTCGAGATCCGGCTGGCGGAGCTGGCCTTGGCGGCGGACCCGGCGGCACTGGCCGCGAAGGAAGCCGCCGCACGGGCCGACTATCTGGCGGTGGCGCAAAGTCTGTCAAGACAGCGCCGCAAGGGCGCCGCCGACCTTTCCGCCGCCGTCACCGAGGGCATGCAGCAACTGGCCATGGCCGGCGGCCGTTTCGAGGTCGCCCTGGAGACCAACGCCGAGGGGACCGCCCACGGCCTCGAGGATGTGCAGTTCCTGGTCGCCGCCAATCCCGGCCAGCCGCCCCGGCCGCTCGCCAAGGTCGCTTCAGGCGGCGAACTGTCCCGCATCGGCCTGGCCATCCAGGTCATCGCCAGTTGCGCCGGCCAGGCGCCGACTTTGATCTTCGACGAAGTGGATGTCGGCATCGGCGGCCGTGTCGCCGAAATCGTCGGCCAGATGTTGCGCCAGCTCGGCAGCCAACGGCAGGTGCTGTGCGTCACCCATCTGCCGCAAGTCGCGGCGCAGGCCGACTGGCAATGGGCCATCACCAAGGAAGCCACCGGCGGCGAAACCGTCAGTCGTGTGAACGTTCTGGATCGCCAGGGCCGCATCGAGGAAGTCGCCCGCATGCTCGGCGGCATCAACATCACCGACACCACGCGCCGCCACGCGCGGGAGATGCTGGGGCGGTAGTGAAATGTTGGCGCCGCCGGCACGGCGCCAGATGTCGTGCCAGTAATTTCGGAGATCGCCATGTCGTGCAACCGATTTTCGCGTATTGACCTGAATCGCGCGTTGGCCGGTCTGGCGAGAGCGATATGCCTGCTCATCGCGTTCGCGGGACCGCTGTTGCCCGGGCAGGCCGGCGCGGAAGAGTCCGCGGTCGAGGCCCCGCTGACCATCGGCAACCGCACGGTCCACGTCTTTCGTGCCCCGTTTGGCGCGTTTTCCGCGATCGAGCGCGCGACCACGGCGCGGCAACGGATCGAACGGGCACTTGAGAGTCCGGGCGAGGGCTGGACCTCGGTGAAATCCACGCCGCAAGGGATCGAGGTCGAACTCGACGGGAAGCCGATGTTCTTCGTGGTCGATGGCGATGCGCGCGACCCGGCCGGGGACTCGCCCGAGGATCTCGCCAACCAGGCATCCCGGGTGCTCCAGAAGGTCTGGGCCGAGGCAAAGGAGCGTCGCGATCCCCGCGTCCACGTCGAGGCGGTCCTCAAGGTCTTGCTGGCCACGGCCCTGCTGGTCGTCGCCCTGACGGTCATCCTGAAGGGCGCGCGAGGAATCCGGAATTGGCTGGTCCGGCGTCTGGCCGGGCGCCTCGAGTCGATGCCGGCCGGGCATCTTGGCTCCCGCATGGCCACGCTGTTTCCCATGGTCGTCAAGCGGCTATCGGTGTTGGTGACCTGGCTCGTGAGCCTGTTCGCGGTATTCATATTTCTCACCTACAGCCTCGGGCTGTTTGCGTTCACCCGACCGGCCAGCGAGAACCTGTCGCAATCGATTGTCCAACTGCTGATGCAGATGCTCCACGGGGTGACGGAATCGCTCCCCGGAATCTTCATTTCGGTGCTCATCTTCATCATCGCGTGGCTGGTGACCAAGGTATCGACGGAGCTTTTCGCCCATGCGGCGGCCACGCCGTCAGGTACCGGTGTGCTGAACGCCCATACCGCGCCGGCGACGCGGCGGATCGTCAATGCCTCGGTATGGCTGTTCGCCGTCGCCATGGCCTATCCCTATCTGCCCGGTTCGCATACGGAGGCCTTCAAGGGCCTCTCCGTGATCCTCGGCCTCATGGTCTCGATCGGCGCTTCGGGGCTGATCGGGCAAATCGCCAGCGGTGTGATCCTTGTCTACACCCATGCCTTGCTGGTGGGTGAATACGTGCGCATCCAGGATTGCGAGGGAACGGTCACCGATCTCGGTCTGTTCGTCACCCGCCTGCGCACCGGTCTGGGTGAAGAGATCGCCTTGCCGAACTCCCTTGTCCTGGCGAATGTGACGCGCAACTACTCGCGGGCCACCACGGGGAAGGGCTTCTTCCTCGACACGACGATCACGATTGGCTACGACACGCCCTGGCGGCAGGTCCATGCGCTGTTGCTGGAAGCGGCCGGGCAACTACCGGAGATACTGACATCGCCCGCGCCCTTCGTCGCACAGACCGCTCTATCGGACTTCTACGTCGCCTACCGGCTGGTTGTCCATGTCGACAGCGAACAGCCGACGACGCGGGCGCGCGTTGCCAGCGAACTGCATGCCGCGATACAGGACGCGTTTAACCGGCATCAGGTACAGATCATGTCGCCACACTACTACCACGACCCGGAGAAGCCCAAGGTGGTGCCGGAATCAAGCTGGTATGCGCCGCCGGCTAAGGCGCGGTAACGCCATCGGCGGCATTGCTCTCGACCGGGGCTGGTTGTCACACTCCGCCGCGCTGTAGCGGTGCCTTGAGCGCTTCGGTGAGGGTGTCCAGGCATTCCGCCAGGTGGGCCCGGGTTTCCCGGCTGTCCTTCTGCTTCTGTTTGCCCAGCGCGGTCCGGATCTGGCGCACGAGCTGCCGGGCGTTCTCGCGCTGCAGGCCGCGGGCGTCGGCCGGCGTGGTCGCGGCGGGCCGGACCAGCGCCGTGGCGATGCGCTTCAGGTGTTCGCGTTGCAGGTTGCGGCGCAGCGGCGGGATTTCGCCGGGGGAGCCGAGTTCCGACCAGATGGCGCTCTGTAGCGTGTCGTAGAGTTCGGAGAGTTGCATGAGCGCCGCCGGGTTCGCCACCTTGTCCTGCGAGTCGAGCAGGCGCTGGGCGACGCTGTCCGCCAGCAGGCTGTCGAGCACCGCCTTTTGCAGGTTGAGTACGCTGTTGGCGATGGAGAAATCCGGGTTCGGGGTGCGGGCAAAGTGGTCGATGGCCAAGCGCGAAACCAGTTCGGGATCGAGGCGGAAGCTGGCCGGGCGGAACAGCGTGTCGGTGACCAGCGCCAGGGCTTCGCGCTGCTTGGCGACGTCGGTTGGCTGATAGAGCGGCCGCCCGGTGCCGGCGTGGTCGCGCAGGTGGCGGACGCCGCCGACGTACTTCGCCACCAGCGGCGCGATCCGCGCCAACTGGCTGAAGCCGGAGGCGAAGGACCGGGTGAGTCTTTCGTAACTCTCGTCCGGCCGCAGCTTGAGCGTTTCCAGGCGATCCCACAGTTCGCGGGTGATCCGCACGCGCTTGCGATAGAACTCGATGGGGTCGGCGCCGAGGTCGAAACGATTGACCTCCGGGTCGATGCCCAAAGCCAGGCTGCCGTTGCCGGCGTCCTCGTCGGTGGCGTAGGCGAGTTCGGGTTCGGTGGTGGCGCGGGCGGCGATGCGGGCCAGTTCGGCCGGCTCCGCGCCGGGCGCCAGCGGACGATAGGCATATTCGATCGCCAGGTAGTCGTAGGGGCCGAGGCTGGTCATCACGTAGTCGCCCTGCGTTTCGCCCTTGACGGCCAGGTTGAAAGGCAGGTAGTCCATCACGGAACCGGAAAGGCCTTGCGCCTGGGTGAAGGCGGGGTTGCCGATGCGCTGGAGCGGGTGGGCGGTGGACGAACGGAAGTTGTGGCGCAGGCCGAGCGTGTGGCCGACCTCGTGCATCACGATCTCCTTGACGTAGTCCTGGGCCAGCTTTTCGGCCTCAGGGCCATCCATGTCGAGGCCGCGCGCTTCGAGCAGGTCGATGGCGAAGTCGACTTCCTGGCCTTTCTCGGCCGCATAGTGGCAGGCGAGGTGGATCTGCTGTTGCGCGGGCGTCGCCATGGCCGCCGCGATGCTGGTGTCGAAGGCGAGCGGCTTGCCGATATCCTCGGCGGCCAGGCGGCGCGCGCCGCGGGCAAAGGCATCGGACATGCCGACGTCGGCGTCGAGAATCTCGCCGCTGCGCGGATCGACGATCGACGGCCCGATGGCGAAGCCGACGTCGGTGCCGGCGAACCAGCGTACCGAGGCGTGGTGCGCGTCCATGGTTTCGAAGTCATCCTGCTCGGTCTGCTGACGGACGACAATGGCGCCGCCGATGCCGATCCTCTCGAATGCCTTGTTCCACTCCAGGATGCCTTCGGTCACCGCCCGGCGGTATTTTTCGGGCACGTTGCGGTCGATCCAGTAGGTGATGGGCGTCTTCGGTGGCGACATCGGGGCGGTCGGGTCGAGCTTTTCCAGGCGCCAGCGGTTTACGTAGTGAACTTGCGGCTTCGGCGCGGTATCGGCCGTGTAGTCGCTGCGTGTCGTGACGAAGTGGCCGATGCGCTCGTCGGCGCGGCGCGGTGGCATCGGCGTTTCCGGCAACCGGACAAAACTGTAGTAGAAACCGACGAAAAGGCTGCGCGGATCGGGCGTGGTCTTCGGCGGCGGCGGCGCGGACGGCGTCGGCGGTGCCGGTTGCGTCATCGGTGGCGCACTCAGTTTGGGCACGCTGAAGTGGGCTTGCACCTGAATTCCGGTCAGGTCTTTTGTGTTGTTGACATGCGCGATGCTGGTGTTGCGGGTGTCCAGCGTGAAGGGCATGCGGAACGCCGCTTCGAGCCGCGTCAGGTAACCGGGAATGTCGCCGAAGAGCAGGCTGTTGGCTTCCACGAGGATGGCCTTGGTGTCCGGGTGGGGCGCCGCGACGACACTGGTACTGGCCAACAGGCTATCGGAAAAGCTTTCGGCGACAAAGCGGGCCTGGGGGGTGCCCTGCTGGGCGAAGAACTTCGTATTCTTGGCGACCAGTTGCACCTGGCCGCCGATCTTGCGCCAGACGGCCAACTGCGCGCCGCCCATCTGGCCGCCGTAGAGGCCCCTTTCGCCGATGCTCTTCGGGATGCCATGGGTGAACAGAAAAGGCTTGTCGAACTGTTCCGGGGCGATGGCCAACCAGACCTTGTCCTCTTTCTGGTACAGGGCAAAAAGCCCCGGAATTTCTCGCGCACCCTTGACGATGTCCTTGAAGGGGCGGGGTGTCGCCGCGCTCGGGCTTGCGGCGGCTGGCGCGGTGACGGGTGTCGGGAGGTCGCCGAAGGTTGCCTGAGCGGCGACACGATCAATCGGCAACAGGCCGATGGTGGCGACCAGAATGGCGGCGCCGAGAGCGTTGGAACGTGGCATTGACGGGAATCCTTTCGGGCAAGTCCGAAGGGAGCGTATTCGGCCCTTAGAGGGCTTTCTTGTTGGGACAGTCGGTCTTCGCGCACTCGGCATAGAGGTACAGCGCGTGCTCGACCACTTTGAAACCGCGATCCTGCGCCACCTTGATCTGGCGCCGCTCGATTTCGGGATCGTAAAATTCTTCGACGCGGCCGCATTGCAGGCAGACCAGATGGTCGTGGTGGCCGCCTTCGTTGAGTTCGAACACGGCGCGGCCGGATTCGAAGTAGTGCCGGACCAGCAGGCCGGCCTGCTCGAACTGGGTCAGCACCCGATAGACGGTCGCCAGGCCGATGTCCATGTCATCGGTGGCCAGTTGCTGGTGGACCTCTTCGGCGGTCAAGTGGCGACTGGCCGAGCCATGGGCTTTCTGGAACAGGTCCAGTATCTTGACGCGCGGAATGGTGGCCTTGAGGCCGATGTTCCTGAGTTCTTGTGACTTGGACATGACTCGCGGGGGACAGTATATGGGGGCTGTCGGGACCGGCCCGATCGGACGCTTATGATATAGTTTTGCGCCAAATTGTGGCAGACCGATTCGCCTGTCGATTCCAGATGGTTTCCGTCTCATATTCCTCCGCCGCCACCATGAAGCGCCTGCTTGCCCTGCTCGTCCTTCCGCTGCTGATTGCCTGCTCCAGTACGCCGGAGATCACCTCCTACCTGACGCCGTACCGCATCGACGTGCGTCAGGGCAATATGGTGACCCAGGAAATGGTCGCGCAGTTGAAACCCGGTTTGAGCAAGGATCAGGTCCGATTCATCCTCGGTACGCCGTTGGTGGCGGACATGTTTCACGCCGACCGCTGGGATTACGTGTATCGATTCCGGCCCGGCCGCGATCACAGCGACGTTCAGCAGCGCCGCCTGATCGTGTATTTCGCCGAGGGCAAGCTGGCCCGACTGGATGGCGACGTGGTGGCCAATCAATCCGGCGCAGCCGCCGAGGCGCCCACCAAGCCTGCCAGCCGGGTCATCGATATCGCCCCGGTCGGCGTACCGACCAAGTAACTTGCCTATCACAGCCATGGACACGATACGTTTTGCCGTCGCCGGCGCCAGCGGCCGCATGGGCCGTACCCTGATCGAAGCGATTCAGCAGGCGGCCGACGGCCGGTTGGCCGGTGCGCTGGATGTGCCGGGTAGCGCCTTTCTCGGCAAGGATGCCGGCGAATCGCTGGGCGCGCCTTGTGGCGTGGCCATCAGCGACGATCTGGAGAGCACGCTGGCCGCGGTCGATTGCCTGATCGACTTCACCCGTCCCGAGGGCACGATGCGCCACCTCGATGTCTGTCGTCGGCGCGGGGTGCACATGGTCATCGGCACCACGGGCCTGAATACCGAACAGAAGCTGGCCATTCAGGATGCCTCGCGCGACATCCCCATCGTTTTTGCCCCGAACATGGCGGTGGGCGTGAATGTGGTCTTCAAACTGCTGGATACCGCTGCCCGCATTCTCGGCGAGGGCTACGACGTCGAGATCGTCGAGGCACATCACCGTCACAAGGTCGATGCGCCCTCGGGCACCGCGCTGCGCATGGGCGAGGTGGTGGCGGCCGCGCTCGGCCGCGATCTGGCGGAATGCGCCGTCTATGGTCGTGAAGGCCATACCGGCGAGCGGCCGGCAACCCAGATCGGTTTCGCCACCGTGCGCGGCGGCGATATCGTCGGCGACCATACCGTGCTGTTCGCCGGCACCGGCGAACGGGTCGAGATCAGCCACAAAGCCGCCAGCCGGATGCCCTATGCCCTGGGCGCGGTGCGCGCGGCGCGTTTCCTGCGCGGCAAGACCAAGGGCCTCTTCGACATGCAGGACGTGCTCGGCCTGCGTTGAGTGGCATTGCCTGCTGCGGCGCAGCGGGCTATAATTCGAAAGTTTGCCAGGGGGCACTTCCCGTAGTTCGGGGTTGCCCTTTTCTGCGCGTCCATTCATGCCACGCCGACCCAGGAGCCCGATCGTGCCTCAGTTTCCGCCCGCCCTTCTTGCCCTGGCCGACGGAACGGTATTTCGGGGGCTCGGCATCGGCGCGGTCGGCGCCAGCGTCGGCGAAGTCGTGTTCAACACGGCCATGACGGGTTACCAGGAAATCCTTACCGACCCCTCCTACACGCGGCAGATCGTCACCCTCACTTATCCGCACATCGGCAACGTCGGCGTCAATCGCGAGGATTGCGAGGCGTCGCGCGTTTACGCCGCCGGTCTGGTGATTCGCGACCTGCCGCTGATCGCCTCCAATTTTCGCTCCGAGCAAAGCCTCGACGCCTACCTCAAGGCCGAAAACATTGTCGCCATCGCCGACATCGACACCCGCAAGCTGACCCGCATCCTGCGCGAGAAGGGCGCCCAGGCCGGTTGTTTGGCAGCGGGCGACAACCTGGACGGCGATGTGGCCATCGCCAAGGCGCGTGCCTTCCCCGGGTTGGCGGGCATGGATCTGGCCCAAGTGGTCAGTGTCGACCAGGCCTATGACTGGACCGAGGGCGAATGGCGGCTCGGCAAGGGCTACGTGGCGCGGCAAGAGTTCAAGTTCCATGTCGTCGCCTATGACTTCGGCGTCAAGCGCAACATCCTGCGCATGCTGGCCGAGCGAGGCTGCAAACTCACCGTGGTGCCGGCCCGGACATCGGCCGCGGAGGTGCTGGCGTTGAAGCCGGATGGCGTGTTCCTTTCCAATGGTCCCGGCGATCCCGAGCCTTGCGACTACGCGATTGCCGCCATCCGCGAGTTCCTCGACCGCAAACTGCCGACCTTCGGTATCTGTCTTGGCCATCAGTTGATGGGCTTGGCCGGCGGCGGCCGGACACTGAAAATGAAGTTTGGCCATCACGGCGCCAACCACCCGGTCAAGGATCTCGACACTGGGCAGGTGCTCATCACCAGCCAGAACCACGGTTTCGCGGTCGATCCGGCCACGTTGCCGGTCAATGTCAAGGTGACTCACGTTTCGTTGTTCGACGGCAGTCTGCAGGGCATGGCCTGGACCGATCGGCCGGCCTTCTGCTTCCAGGGACACCCCGAGGCCAGCCCCGGCCCGCACGACGTTGGCTACCTGTTCGACCGCTTCATCAAGCAACTCGACGAATACAAGAAGGCGCAATAGATGCCCAAGCGTACCGACATCCAGAGCGTTCTCATCATTGGCGCCGGACCGATCATCATCGGTCAGGCGTGCGAGTTCGACTATTCCGGCGCCCAGGCCTGCAAGGCGCTGCGCGACGAGGGATACAGGGTCATCCTGGTCAACTCGAATCCGGCCACGATCATGACCGACCCGAACATGGCCGACGTGACCTACATCGAGCCGATTACCTGGCGGGTGCTGGAAAATATCATCGCCAAGGAGCGGCCCGACGCGGTGCTGCCGACCATGGGCGGCCAGACGGCGCTTAACTGCGCGCTCGACCTTGCCAAGCACGGTGTGCTCGAAAAGTACGAGGTCGAGATGATCGGCGCCACCAAGGAGGCGATCGACAAGGCCGAAGACCGCGAGAAGTTCAAGAAGGCCATGACCAGGATTGGTCTCGGCAGCGCCCGGTCGGCCATCGCCCACAGCATGGAAGAGGCGCAGCAGGTGCAGGCGGCGCTTGGTTTTCCGGCCATCATCCGTCCCTCTTTCACCATGGGCGGCAGCGGCGGCGGCATCGCCTACAACCAGGAAGAATTCGCCGAGATCTGCAAACGTGGCCTGGAAGCCTCGCCGACCAAGGAACTGCTGATCGAGGAATCCCTGCTCGGCTGGAAGGAATACGAGATGGAGGTCGTGCGCGACAAGCACGACAACTGCATCATCGTCTGCTCGATCGAGAACTTCGACCCGATGGGCGTGCATACCGGCGACTCGATTACCGTGGCGCCGGCACAGACGCTGACCGACAAGGAATACCAGATCATGCGTGACGCCAGCATCGCGGTGCTGCGCGAGATCGGCGTCGATACCGGCGGCTCCAACGTGCAGTTCGCCATTAATCCGGATGACGGTCGCATGATCGTCATCGAGATGAATCCGCGCGTGTCGCGTTCATCCGCGCTGGCTTCGAAGGCGACCGGTTTTCCCATCGCCAAGATCGCCGCCAAGCTGGCCGTGGGCTTCACGCTCGACGAACTGAGCAACGATATCACCGGCGGTGCCACGCCGGCTTCGTTCGAGCCCTCGATCGACTACGTGGTGACGAAGGTACCGCGCTTCGCCTTCGAAAAGTTCCCGGCCGCCAACGACCGCCTGACCACCCAGATGAAGTCGGTGGGCGAGGTCATGGCCATGGGCCGGACCTTCCAGGAGTCGCTCCAGAAGGCTCTGCGCGGCCTCGAGGTCAGCGTTTATGGACTCGACGAGATTCAGGCCGAGCGCGAGGAAATCGCCCATGAGCTGGCCAGCCCGGGTGCCCAGCGCATCTGGTATCTTGGCCAGGCTTTCCGCACCGGGTTCAGCTTCGACGAAATCTATCAGCGCACCAGGATCGACCCCTGGTTCCTGGTGCAGATCCAGGAACTGGTCCAGATCGAAAGCGACATCGCTGGCCGCGCCCTCGACAGCTTCGATGCCGCCGCGCTGCGCCAGCTCAAGCGCAAGGGTTTTTCCGATCGTCGCATCGCGACCCTGATCGGCATCGGCGAGACGATGGTGCGGGAGCGTCGCCAGGCGCTGGGCGTCCGCCCGGTGTTCAAGCGCGTCGATACCTGCGCCGCCGAATTTTCGACTTCCACGGCCTACATGTACTCGACTTACGAGGATGAGTGCGAGGCGCGGCCGACGGACCGGAAGAAGATCATGGTCCTCGGTGGCGGCCCGAACCGCATCGGCCAGGGCATCGAGTTCGACTACTGCTGCGTCCACGCGGCCCTGGCGATGCGCGAGGATGGCTATGAAACCATCATGGTCAACTGCAACCCGGAGACCGTGTCCACCGACTACGACACTTCCGACCGCCTCTACTTCGAGCCGCTGACGCTGGAGGATATCCTCGAGATCGTCCATGTCGAAAAGCCGGTTGGAGTCATCGTCCAGTTCGGCGGCCAAACGCCGCTGAAGCGGGCGCGCGACCTCGAAGCCAACGGCGTGCCCATCATCGGCACCAGCCCGGACATGATCGACGCCGCCGAAGACCGCGAGCGCTTCCAGAAGCTCCTGCACGATCTTAAACTCAAGCAGCCGCCCAACCGCACCGCGCGCACCGAGGAGGACGCCATCCGCCTCGCGGCCGAAATTGGCTATCCGTTGGTGGTGCGCCCCAGCTACGTGCTCGGTGGTCGGGCGATGGAAATCGTGCACGAGCAGAAGGACCTCGAGCGCTACATGCGCGACGCGATCAAGGTCTCCAACGATTCTCCGGTGCTGCTGGACCGCTTTCTCAACGATGCCACGGAGGTCGATGTCGATGCGCTGTCCGATGGCAAGCAGGTGATCATCGGCGGCATCATGGAGCACATCGAACAGGCGGGCGTTCATTCCGGCGATTCGGCTTGCTCGTTGCCGCCCTACACGCTGGCGAAAGAGATTCAGGACGAACTGCGCCGCCAGACCGAAAAGATGGCCAAGGGCCTCAACGTCTGCGGGCTGATGAACGTGCAATTCGCCATTCAGGGACGCGGCGACGATGCCGTCGTCTATGTTCTGGAAGTGAATCCGCGCGCTTCGCGCACCGTGCCCTTTGTGTCCAAGGCGACCGGCCTGCCCCTGGCCAAGATCGCGGCGCGCTGCATGGCCGGCCGCAGTCTGGCCGACCAGGGCGTGACCAGGGAAGTGATTCCGCCCTATTTTTCGGTGAAGGAAGCGGTGTTTCCGTTCATCAAGTTCCCCGGTGTCGACACCATCCTCGGGCCGGAAATGAAGTCGACCGGTGAAGTGATGGGCGTTGGTCGTACTTTTGGCGAGGCGTTCGTCAAATCGCAGATTGCTTCGGGCACCAGGCTGCCCAAGTCCGGCAAGGCCTTCATCAGCGTCAAGCCGGCCGATCGGCACAAGGCCGCTGCGGTTGCCGGGCAATTGCACGAACTGGGCTTCGTACTGTTGGCCACGCGCGGCACCGCCGCCGCCATAGCCGAGGCGGGCGTGCCGGTAACGGTGGTCAACAAGGTCAATGAAGGGCGGCCGCACGTTGTGGACATGATCAAGAACAACGAGATCGCCTTCATCGTCAATACGGTGGAGGAAAAGCGCTCGGCCATCGTCGATTCGCGCTCCATTCGCACCTCGGCCCTGGCGCAGAAGGTCACGCTATTCACCACTGTGGAAGGTGGCCTGGCGGCCTGTCAAGGCATGCGTCACGCCGGCCTGGAGACTTACGCCCTTCAGGCGCTCCACACGGAACTAAACTAATGGCCCCCCACACTTACATTCGCTCGCTGCCCACCACGGGGGGACGCATGGTGTCTTGGGGCGGCCCGGCGCCATCGCTATGAGCAAGATACCGATCACTCTGCGCGGCGCCGAGCTGCTGCGCGAAGAATTGAAGCGTCTGAAGACCATCGAACGTCCGGCGGTGGTGGCGGCCATCGCCGAGGCACGCTCGCATGGCGATCTGTCGGAGAACGCGGAGTACGATGCCGCCAAGGAACGTCAGGGCTTCATCGAGGGGCGGATCGCCGAGGTTGAGGGCAAGCTTGGTAACGCCCAGATCATCGATCCGGCTTCGCTCGACGCCGATGGTCGCGTGGTGTTTGGCGCCACCGTTGAACTCGAAGACATGGACAATGGCCAGAAGGTTGGCTATCAGATCGTTGGTGACGACGAAGCCGATCTCAAGCAGAACAAGATTTCGCTGAACTCGCCGGTGGCCCGGTCCCTGATCGGCAAGTTTGCCGGCGACGTGGCCGAGGTGCAGACACCGGGCGGCCGCCGGGAATACGAGATTCTCGACGTCAGGTACGAGTAGCTCGAGTGGTCCGGGCTGGGTTCCGGGCGCTGGCGCCGACGGTTCTGCGGCGGGTTGCCTTGGCTGGCGGCTTCTTGGCCGCCGGGGGCGTTTGGCCTTCCTGCGCCATGGCGGCCTGCTTCTTGGTCATCGGTTTGCTCTTCGGTCCCGCCGCCTGCCGCGCCTCGCTGTCATCGGGCTTCGGCCGCCAAAGCACGAGCGTGTTGCCGATTTGCTGCACCGGGGCACAGTTGGTTTTTTCACAGATTTCCGCCAACAGGACGGCGCGCTCGTCCCGTTCGACACCGTAGAGTTTGACCTTGATCAGTTCATGCGCCAGCAGGGATCGGTCGATTTCCTTGATGACGTTCTCGGAAAGACCATTCTGGCTGATGCTGACGACCGGATGGAGCGGGTGGGCAGTGGCGCGCAGCGCCCGACGTTGTTCAGGTGTTAGTTCGATCATGATGGAGCGGATTCTAACCCGATGACCCAGAAAACCCGGCGGCAGAAGAAAAGCAACGCGTGGATGAACGACCACGTCAACGACCCTTACGTTCAGCGGGCGCAGAAGGAGGGCTGGCGCTCGCGGGCCGTGTTCAAACTGAGCGAGATCGACGAAAAGGACCACTTGCTG
This sequence comes from Rhodocyclaceae bacterium, assembly GCA_044220545.1. Taxonomy (GTDB): domain Bacteria; phylum Pseudomonadota; class Gammaproteobacteria; order Burkholderiales; family Rhodocyclaceae; genus Fen-999. The sequence goes on from JBGAQX010000002.1 coordinate 113,070, forward strand.
AAACCTGGCCTGACGGTCGTCGACCTGGGCGCGACGCCGGGTAGCTGGTGCCAGTACGCCGCCCGGCGCATCCAGCCCGGCGGCAAGCTGGTCGCGCTCGATCTGCTGGAAATGACGCCCATGGCCGGCGTCGAGTTCATCCAGGGGGATTTTCGCGAGGATGAAACCCTGCATCGGCTGGAGGCTACGCTCGCCGGTCGGCCGGTCGATCTTGTATTGTCGGACATGGCCCCCAACATGTCGGGCATATCGGTGTCCGACGACGCGCGGGTGATGCACCTTGCCGAACTGACCCTGGAGTTCGCCCGTCAGCACCTGAAACCGGGCGGCGACATGCTGGTCAAAGTTTTTCAGGGGGCTGGTTTCATGGATCTGCGAAGGGAAATTGCCAGCGCTTTTGAAACACTGCTGGTGCGCAAGCCGGCGGCATCGAGGGATCGCAGCGCGGAAACCTATTTGCTGGCACGTGGCAAGCGTCCGTGATCCTGTTTGCAGGCACCTGAAATCGGCTCTAGAATGAACAAATTCGCGCCAAAGTGAGCAGAGAGAGATAACGCCTTGAATAATTTATTCAAAAACCTCGCGATCTGGATGGTGATCGGCATCGTTCTGATGACCGTTTTCAACCAGTTCAATTCCCGCCAGACGGCGCAGGCCACGATGGACTACTCGCAGTTCCTCGAGGAGGTCAAGCAGGGCCATATCACGAAGGTTCTTATTCAAGGGCGGACGCTTGAAGCAACCGCCGCCGACGGCCGGAGAATCATTTCCTACGCGCCGTCCGATATTTGGCTGGTGTCTGACCTGCTCAAGAACAACGTCAAGGTGGTTGCCAAGCCCGAGGAAGAGCAGTCCTTCCTGATGAGCATCTTCGTCTCCTGGTTCCCGATGCTGCTGCTGATCGGCGTCTGGGTCTTCTTCATGCGCCAGATGCAGGGCGGCGGGCGTGGTGGCGCCTTCTCGTTCGGCAAGAGCAAGGCGCGCATCCTCGACGAGGCCAACAACACCGTCACCTTCGCCGATGTCGCCGGCTGCGAGGAAGCGAAGGAAGAAGTCTCGGAACTGGTGGATTTCCTGCGCGATCCCTCCAAGTTCCAGAAGCTCGGCGGCCGCATTCCCCGTGGCGTGTTGATGGTCGGATCGCCGGGTACCGGCAAGACCTTGCTGGCCAAAGCCATCGCCGGTGAAGCCAAGGTACCGTTCTTCTCGATTTCCGGTTCCGACTTCGTCGAAATGTTCGTCGGTGTCGGCGCGGCGCGTGTGCGCGACATGTTCGAGCAGGCCAAGAAGGCCTCGCCCTGCATCATCTTCATCGACGAAATCGACGCCGTGGGTCGTCAGCGTGGCGCCGGCCTCGGCGGCGGCAACGACGAGCGCGAGCAGACGCTCAACCAGCTCCTGGTCGAGATGGATGGATTCGAGGCCAACGTTGGCGTGATCGTCATCGCCGCCACCAACCGGCCCGACGTGCTCGATCCGGCATTGCTGCGCCCCGGTCGTTTCGACCGCCAAGTGGTGGTGCCGCTCCCGGATATCCGTGGTCGCGAACAGATTCTCAAGGTGCATATGCGCAAGGTGCCGCTGGCGCAGGACGTCGATCCGTCCGTACTGGCGCGCGGTTGCCCGGGTTTTGCCGGCGCCGATCTGGCCAACCTGGTGAACGAGGCCGCCCTGTTTGCCGCTCGCGGCAACAAGCGCCTGGTGGACATGGAGGACTTCGAGCGCGCCAAGGACAAGATCATGATGGGCGCGGAGCGCCGCTCCATGGTCATGCCCGAGGAAGAGCGCAAGAACACCGCTTATCACGAGTCCGGCCATGCGGTGGTCGCCAAGTTGCTGCCCAAGACCGATCCGGTGCACAAGGTCACGATCATTCCGCGGGGACGCGCCTTGGGTGTCACGATGCAGTTGCCGACCGAGGATCGCTACAGCCAGGATCGCATCCGGCTGCTCAACACCATCACGGTGTTGTTCGGTGGCCGCATCGCCGAGGAACTGTTCATGAACCAGATGACCACCGGCGCCTCCAACGACTTCCAGCGCGCCACCGATCTGGCACGGCGCATGGTGACGCAGTGGGGGATGTCCGACAGCCTCGGCCCGATGGTCTATGGCGAGGAGGAGGGCGAGATCTTCCTCGGTCGTTCGGTGACCACGCACAAGAACATGTCGGAGGCATCGCTGCAAAAGGTCGATGGCGAAATCCGGCGCATTCTTGACGAGCAATATGCCCTGGCGCGTCGGCTGCTGGAAGAGAACCGCGACAAGGTCGAAGCCATGACCGCCGCACTGCTTGAACTCGAGACCATCGATGCCGATCAGATCAACGACATCATGGCGGGCAAGCCGCCGCGTCCGCCCAAACCATCGTCCGCGCCGGTGAAACCGGCTGGCGACAATACACCAGGCCCGGAGCCAACCGCCACGGCGCCCGCCTGACGAGGCACCTGCTGACGGGCCGCGCGAAGCGCGGCCTTTTTTACTTATGACGAAACTTCTTTCCTGCGGTCGGTTTCAACTCGACCTGAGCCGGCCGCTGGTCATGGGCATCGTCAACTTGACCGATGATTCCTTTTCCGGCGACGGCTTGCGCGCCCAGGTCGACGCGGCGGTGGCGCAGGGCATGCGGCTGGTCGAGGAGGGGGCCGATATTCTCGATCTGGGCGCCGAATCCTCGCGCCCGGGCGCCGTCCCGGTGCCCGCCCGGCAGGAGCTGGAGCGATTGCTGCCGGTCATTGCCGCCTTGCGCGACCTTGGCGTGCCGCTGTCGGTCGATACCGTCAAGCCGGAAGTCATGCGCGCCGCCCTGGCGGCGGGCGCCGACATGATCAACGACATTGCCGCCTTGCAGGCGCCCGGCGCGCTGGCCGCGGTGGCCGCCTCGCCGGCCGCCATCTGCCTGATGCACATGCAGGGGCAGCCGCGCGGCATGCAGACCGATCCGCGCTACGGCGACGTGGTGACCGAGGTGGTCGACTTTCTGGCGGAACGTGTCGCCGCCTGTGCATCCGTCGGCATTGCCCGCGAGCGCATTGTCATTGATCCCGGCTTCGGCTTCGGCAAGACTCTGGCGCATAATCTGGCCCTCCTGCGCCACCTCGATCGGCTGGTCGATTCCGGACTGCCCGTCTTGGCGGGGACTTCGCGCAAGTCGATGCTCGGCCAGATCACCGGCCGGCCAGTCGGCCAACGGGTTCATGCCAGCGTCGCCGCGGCGCTATTGGCCGTGCAACGGGGCGCGGCGCTGGTCAGGGTTCATGACGTGGCGGCGACGCGCGACGCGCTGGCCGTCCTGCAAACAATCGAGGAAATCTGAATGACGAGAAAATATTTTGGCACCGACGGAGTGCGTGGCAAGGTGGGCGAGGAACCGATCACGCCCGACTTCGTGTTGCGGCTGGGCTTTGCCGCCGGTACCGCGCTGATCAGCCAGGACACCATGCCCGTTGGCGAGCAGCGGCCGACGGTGATGATCGGCAAGGACACCCGGATTTCCGGCTATCTGCTGGAAGCGGCCCTGGAGTGCGGCTTCGCGGCGGCCGGCGTGGACGTCATGCTGTCCGGGCCGCTGCCGACGCCGGCCATCGCCTACCTGACCCGTGCCCTGCGCCTGCAGGCCGGCGTCGTGATCTCCGCTTCGCACAATCCATTCGACGACAACGGCATCAAGTTCTTTTCCGCCCAGGGCACCAAGCTACCCGACGCGGTCGAGGAGGCCATCGAGGCACGACTGGAGCAACCCATCGCCTGCCGGGACTCGGCCGGTCTCGGCCGCGCGCGGCGCATCGACGACGCGCGGGGCCGCTATATCGAGTTCTGCAAAAGCACCTTCCCCAACGAGCTCGACTTGCGCGGCCTGAAGATTGCCGTCGACTGCGCTCACGGCGCGGGCTATCTGGTGGCGCCGAACGTCTTCCACGAACTGGGCGCCGAGGTCGTCACCGTCGGCACGAGCCCCAACGGACTCAACATCAATGACGGAGTCGGCGCCACCTCGCCGGAGTCGCTGCGCCGGGCGGTGCTTGAGCACCGGGCCGACATCGGCATTGCGCTGGACGGCGACGGCGATCGGCTGGTGATGGCCGACAACCAGGGCCGGCTCTACGATGGCGACCAGCTCCTGTATGTCATCGCCCGCCAGCGCCACGGCCGTGACGCGGTGACCGGCGTGGTGGGCACGCTGATGACCAATCTCGGCTTCGAACATGCGCTGGGCCGGCTGGGCATTCCCTTCGCCCGCGCCAAGGTCGGCGACCGCTATGTGCTGGAGTTGATGCAGGAACGGGGCTGGCTGCTCGGCGGCGAGAACTCCGGCCACATCATCTGTCTGGACAAGCATACGACCGGCGACGGCATCATCGCCGCGCTACAGGTGCTGGCCGCGTTGCGTGCCAACGGCGAATCGCTGGCCGAGGCTTGCGGCGATCTCACCATGTATCCGCAGAAGCTGATCAACGTGCGCATGCCGGCCGGCTTCGACTGGAAGAGCGATCATGGCATCGAGATGGCCGCCAATCGGGCGGAAGCGGCGCTCGACGGCAAAGGGCGCGTCCTGCTGCGACCGTCGGGTACCGAACCGGTGCTGCGCGTCATGGTCGAGGGCAGCGACGGCCCGCTGGTCATGGCTCAGGCGGAAAGTATCGCCGCGGCGGTGCGCGAAGCAGCCGGCGCCTGACCGGCGGCGCGCGAGTCAGGTCAGGAAGGGCTGCCCGGCGTCTGTTCTTCCGGCAGTTCCACCACATGCACCGCGCAGGCGATGCAGGGGTCGAAGCTGTGGATGGTGCGCAGAACCTCGATGGGCTGCTTGCCGTCGTGGATGGCGTGGCCCTTGAGCGCCGCCTCATAGGCGCCGGCCTGACCTTGCGGATCGCGTGGCCCGGCATTCCAGGTGCTGGGCACCACGGCCTGATAGTTGGCGGTCTTGCCATTCTCGATGACGATCCAGTGGCCCAGCCCGCCGCGCGGCGCCTCCATGAAGCCAACGCCCTGGCAATGCTTCGGCCAGGTGGCCGGATCCCAGAGCGCCTCGTTGAAGGTATCGACGTCGCCGGCCTTGATGTTGGCCACCAGCTGGTCGTACCAGCCCTGCATGGCGTCCACGATGATCTTGGTTTCCAGCGTGCGCGCCGCCGTCCGGCCCAGCGTCGAGTAGAGCGCCTCGACCGGCAGGTCGAGCTTCTTCAAAGCCATGGTCACCAGATCCTTGGTCGGCTCGTGGCCCTTGGCGTAGAGCATCAGGACGCGGGCGAGCGGCCCGACTTCCATCGGCTTGCCCTTCCAGCGCGGCGACTTGAGCCAGGAGTAGGCCTTGTCCACCTCCAACTGCGCGTAGGGCGGCTGGGGCCCCGTGTAGTTGAGCTTGGTTTCGCCCTTGTACGGATGCAGGCCGGAATCCTTGCCGCCGGAATAGTCGTACCAGGAATGGCTGACGTACTCCTGGATTTCCCCTTCGGCGTTGAGGTCGATCTCCTCGATATGCGACAGGTCGCGGTTGAGGATCACGCCGCGCGGCAGCATGAACGATCCGACGTCGCTCATGCCCTTGGCCGGGAAATCGCCGTAGGTCAGGAAGTTGCCCAAGCCTTCGCCCTGGCGGAACCAGTCCTTGTAGAAACCGGCGATGGCCAGCGTATCAGGGACGTAGACCTGATCGACGAAATCGCGCATGGAGCGGATCACCTCCTGAACGCGCGCCAGGCCGGTGACGTCGAGGGAAGTACCACCCTGACCGCCCAGGGGTCTCGGTCCCTTGCCGGCACCTTCGGGCCAGATGCTGATCGCCACTGGCGTGCCGCCGACGACGAACATCGGGTGCGGATTCTTGCCACCGAAAATGGCGTGCAGCGCCACGGCGTCGCGCTGCCAGACCAGGGCGTCCAGATAGTGGGCGACGGCCATCAGATTGGCCTCGGGAGGCAGACGGTACGCCGGGTGACCCCAGTAGCCGTTGCCGAAGATGCCCAGCTGGCCGCCGTCGACGAAGTTCTTCAACTTCTTCTGCACGTCGCTGAAGTAGCCGGGCGATGTCTTGGCATAGTTGCTGAGCGATTGCGCCAGCTCGGAGGTCGCCTTCGGATCGGCCTTGAGCGCCGAAACCACATCCACCCAGTCGAGGGCGTGCAGGTGGTAGAAGTGCATCACATGGTCGTGCACATACTGTGCGCCGATCATCAGGTTGCGGATCAACTGGGCGTTGGGCGGGATCGGATACTTGAGCGCGTCTTCGACCGCGCGAATCGAGGCCAGGCCATGCACCAGGGTGCAGACGCCGCAAATGCGCTGCGCCAGTGCCCAAGCGTCGCGCGGATCGCGCCCGCGCAGGATGATCTCCAGGCCGCGCACCATGGTTCCCGAGGAGAATGCTTCCTCGATGCGGCCGTCGGCCATTTGCGCCTCGATGCGCAGATGGCCCTCGATCCGGGTGACCGGGTCGACGATGAGGCGTTGACTTGGCTGGTTCATGATGCGCGTCCCTTTGCCTGCAAGAATGCTTCGAGCGCCCGATATTGCGCCTCCGCTTCGGTGTTGTTGGTGCCTTCACCCGCCGCCAGGGTCTGGCAGATGCGGGCCATGCGCGCCTGCATCGCCGCTTCCCACGCCGTGCCGAGATCGACGATGGGCCGGACGCACTCCTGCGCCGCGCGCGCCACGAAGTGGGCGGCCTGCGCCGTCCAGTCGGTATCGCGTCCGCACTGGGTGAAGCTCTCGACCCGCGCCGTATTCACGCCGGCGGCGGCGACGGCCAGCTCCGCGTTTCCCGCATCCGCGCGCCGGGCCAGTTCCAGTGCCCCCTTGATGCGCGCATCACCGGACAGATCGAATACCTGCTGTACCAGCAGGGTTCCCACCTGGCGCCGCTCGGTGTCGGTCAGCGCGGCCAGCGCGGCCTTCAGTTCTTTATCGTTGCTGATGGGCATGATCGGCCTCTCCCTCAGTCATTGCCGACAGGGTCGGGAATGTGCTCGGCGATGGTCTCGGTCAGCCCGACCACCGGCAGGTTCATCTGGTAGTGCTCGAGACCTTCCTCCAGCACGATGCGGCAGTTGGCGCAGGCCGTCACCAGCCGCTTCGGCTTGACAGCATCAAGCTGGCTCTTCTTGCGCTTGAATGCCTCGAGGCGGAGCTCTTCGCCCTCCTCGATCGCGCTCGCGCCGCCGCCCCCGCCACAACACCAGTTCATGAAGCCGGCATCCGGCATTTCGTGGAAGTCCTTGGCGATCATGGCCATCAGGTTGCGCTGCGGCTGGATCACGCCACCGCGCCGCGCCAGTTGACACGGATCGTGGAAGGTCAGGCGGTCCGTCTCCATGCCCTCGGTCTTGAGCAGGCCGGCGAGGCGCAGATCTTCCAGCACTTCGACGATGTGCTGCACCTTGAACGTGAATGGCCGGCCAATGAGATTCGCCCCTTCCCAGCGCAATGCCGTATAGGCATGGCCGCATTCGGGACTGATCACGGTCTTGACCTTGAGCTTTTCCGCGCCATCGACGATGCGCTTGACGATCACCCGCGCCAGATCGGAGTTGCCGATCTGCATGCCGGCATTGGTGGCCTCGAACGCCTCGGAACACAACGTCCAGGTCTTGCCGGCATGGCGCATGATCTTGGCGATCGCACCCAGGTACTCGGGGAAGTTGATGATCTCCATCGACGAGAGCATCACGAGGTACTCCGCGCCTTCCTGGTCGAGCGGAATCTGTAGGCCGTAGTCGGCCTCGACGTGCTTCATCTGCGCCTTCACGGCGGGCAGCTTGACGCCCATCGGGCTGCCGATTTTCACCGTGCGGGTGACGGCCCCCTTCAGTCCATCGGGGGCGTGGCCCGCCGCCGACATGCCTTCGCGCATTTTGCGCACCATATAGACGATGTCGTTGCCGACCGGGCAGACCACCGAGCAGCGGCCGCAGAGCGTGCAACTGTTGTAGACCAGTTCCTGCCACTCGGCCAGTTCGGCGTCCGTGACGGGCTTGGTCAGGCCGACCATCCTGGCCAGCCGGCCGAGCAGGGTGTATTCCTGTTCGTAGAGGCGCCGCATCGGCTCCAGCTTGTGAATCGGCGTGTACTTTGGGTCGCCGGTTTCGGTATAGAACAGGCACGCCTCGGCGCAGATGCCGCAATGGACGCAACTGTTCAGGTAACTGGCGATCGGCGCGTCGATCATTTCCTTGAGGACACGAACGCCCTTCTCGAGCGAAGCACTCATACCGGCACCCCCTTGTGGCCATTCACCGCGCCGTTGAACCAGCGCGAACCAAACGTCGTGAAGGCGTGGAACAGCTTGGTGAAGGGCAGGAAGATCAACAGCAACTCGACGCTAAGAATGTGCAGCGCCAACATCAACGTATAGGGCAGCAACAGGTGATGCACGGCCAGCCAGCCGCTGAGCAGCGGCAGGAAGGTCAGCGTCCAGGTAAACCAGTCGCCGAATGTGCTCAGGAAGCGCTTGGCCGGCTTGGTGATGCGGTCGGCCAGCACCGCCACCATCGCCGCCATGGTCACCACGCTGACAAAATCCACCACCTGCGAGGGCAGCCCCGGCCACGTCACGCCCAGCAGGCTGGTGATCAGCGCGATGTGCGGGGCAAACAGGAACACCACCACCGCCAGGCCGCCGTGAAACACATAGCCGCCGATGTAACTCACCGGTGACAGCCTGAGCATTCCCGGTGGCGGTATCGACCGTCGATAGATGGTGTGCCATCCCGAAGCGCCGGGAACGTCACGCGGCGCCGACAAATCCTGCTTGCGGCCGAGACCGTAGATCTCGATCAGGCGCCAGATCACGCCCAGCACGAAGATCGCCAGCGTCAGATTCAGGCCCGTGCCGCGCACCCAGGTCAGAAATTGCAGTTGATCCATGCTATTTCTCCAGATCGTCGAGGGTCGTGGTCTCGTGCCCGGCCTTGGCCGTGCCCTTCTTGCCGCGATTGAAGAAAGTCACCGCCACGCCGGCCGCCGCGCCGGCCGCCGCGATGCCCGCGCCGACGTTCAGGGGGTGGGCCGGCATCGACAAGGCGTTGTAGAAGCCGCCGGCATCCCAGAAGTTCGGTTCCGAACAGCCGATGCAGCCGTGCCCGGACTGGATCGGGAAGGAAACGCCGCCATTCCATTTGCTGGTGGCGCAGGCGTTGTAGGTCACCGGTCCCTTGCAGCCGAGCTTGAACAGGCACCAGCCGCGCCGTGCGCCCTCGTCGTCGAAGGTCTCGGCGAACTTGCCCTGGTCATAGAAGGGCCGCCGGTAGCAACGGTCGTGTATCGTTTCGCCGTAGAAGGCCTTGGGTCGGCCGAGCCCGTCCAGTTCCGGCAACGCGCCGAATGCCAGATAGTGGGCGATGACCCCGGTCATGACGATGGGAATCGGCGGGCAGCCGGGAATGTTCACCACCGGCTTGTCCTTGATAAGGTCGCGAATGGCCACGGCGCCGGTGGGATTCGGCTGCGCCGCCGGCAGGCCGCCGTAGGCGGCGCAGGTGCCCATGGCGATCACCGCCGCCGCGCCGGCCACCACTTCCTTGAGCGTCTCGATGTTCGACACGCCGGCAATGGTCGAATAGCCGGGATTGCCCAGCGGGATCGAACCGTCCACCACCACCAGGTACTTGCCGGCGTTTTCCTTCATCGCCGCCTCGCGGGCCGCTTCCGCGGCGTCGCCCGAGGCGGCTTGCAGGGTGTGATGGTAGTCGAGCGAGATCAGGTCGAAGATCAGGCTTTCCAGGCTTGGGCTGTGCGAGCGGGTCAGCGCCTCGGTACAGCCCGTGCATTCCTGAAACGACAGCCAGATCACCGAGGGGCGGCGGGCCTTGGCCACCGCCGCGGCCAACTGTTCCGCCGCGCCGGCCGGCAAGGCCATGAGCGAAGCGAGCGCGCCGCACAGTTTGAAGAATTCGCGGCGGTCGATACCCCGCCGCTCCAGTTCCTGCTCGACCGTCGCATTGCGCGCGGCCAGGAAATCCACTGAGCCAGTCATAGCCTACCCCCCAAGGACGACGGAGAAAATTCTCCACGTCTGGGGAGCGGCCGTTTTGCGCTAAGTCAATACAACGGTGCTACGCCGCGCCGCCCTCGGCCTTCATGAAATGCCTGGCGTAACGCGGGCTGAGGCGATCCATCGCCAGCAGCAGGGGCAGGTCGGCCGTGTTGAAGTCCGGATCCCAGGCCGGGTCGCCGCAGATCCAGGCCCCGGCGCGCAGGTAGCCCTTGAGCAGCGGCGGCACCTCGGCGGCCTGGCCGGTGACCAGTCGCTCGAAGGGCAGGCGATGGCGCGGGAACACCCGGTATTCCAGCGGCGCGATATGCGGGTCGATCTGCTGGACAAACAGATTCGCCGCGTTGTGGCCGCCGTCGGCCATGCCCACCGAAGCGCAGCCGATCAGGTGGCGGTAGTTGCCGCGCAGCATGAACTCGGCCAGTTTGGCCCACAGCAGGGCGATCACCGTGCCGGTGCGGTAGTCGGGATGGATGCAGGAGCGGCCGATCTCGACCAGTCCGGGCCGAAGATGGGCCAGGCGGGTCAGGTCGAACTCGTTGTCCGAGTAGTAGCTGCCGACCCGCTGGGCGGCTTCCGGCGTGAGGATGCGATAGGTGCCGACCACCTTGCCCAATTGCTCGTCGCGGACCACCAGATGCTCGCAGTAGGCGTCGTAGAAGTCGATGTCCACCCCCGTCTTGCGCGTGTTCAGCCGGGCGCCGAGTTCTTCGGCGAAGACGTGATAGCGCAGACGCTGCGCCGCCTCGATTTCGTCGGCTGATTGGGCCAGGCCGACCGAATAGTGTTGATGGTGATTGCGTTGTGACCGCCATTCCTGAGCATGCAGCATGCATTTCTCCTTGTGCGCTTTGGGTGTGCGGGCATTGTTGGCGACATCCGTTACGGCGATGTTGCGTGGCGATGAAGCGTCGATGACGCCGTGGCCGAGGGCGTCAATGGGCCAGCGGCCTATTGACATGGCGACGGGTTAACTTATAAAGGGTCGGCTCAACCACGGAGTGTTCAGTCTTCATGAAATCCCCCGCATTGTTTCGTCGCCGTTCGCTGCTCGTCGTCCTGGCGCTCGGCATGATCGTCGTGGCCTGGCTGCTGGCGAGGCCCCAGGCGGAGTCGACCGCCGCCAAGACCGATGCCGCCGCTCCCTTGGAACTGGATGCCGCCGATCTGGCCGTGGCGCGCGGCGAATCGGTGGCGGCGACACTGACTCTCGCCGGGGTGCTCCAGCCACTGGCCGAATCCGTGCTTACCGCCGAGGTCGAGGGCCGTATCGATGCCGTGCTGGCGCGGCCGGGCGAGACCGTCAAGGCGGGCCAGGTGTTGGCGCGCATGGATACCGGCGACCTCGAGGCGCGGTTGGCCGAGCAGCGCGCGAATCTGGCCGCCAGCCGCGTCCAGCTTGATCTCGCTGAGAAAGCCCAGCGTCGCAACGAGGGCTTGCGCGAGCGCAACTTCATTTCCGCCAGTGGCCTCGATGCGAGCCGGGGCACACTCGACGCCAACCGCGAGGCCCTGCGCGCCCGTGAAGCCCAACTGACGCTGGCGCGACAGGCGCTGAGCAAGGCCGTCATCCGCTCGCCCCAGGCCGGCATCGTCGCCGAGCGCGCCGTCCAGCCGGGCCAGCATGTTGCCCTCAACACGCGCCTGTTCAGCATCGTCGATCTCGCCGAACTGGAGTTTGCCGCCAGCGTGCCGGTCGGTCAGGTCGGCGCCGTGCGCGTCGGCCAGAACGTCAGCCTGGTCGCCGAAGGCGCCGACGACGCGCCGGCATCGGGCCGGGTCGAGCGCATCGCGCCGGCCGCCGACGCCGCCACCCGCATGATCCCGATCTACATCCGCGTGGCCAATGCCGACGGCCGGCTCAGGGGCGGCATGGCCGCGCGCGGCTACCTGCGGCTGGGCGAAGTGGCAAACGCCGTGACCCTGCCGCGCGAGGCCTTGCGCGGCGGCGCCGAAACGCCAACCGTGCTGGTGATCGCCCAGGGGCGCGCCGAACTGCGCGCCGTGCAAGTCGGCCTGGTCGACGAGGTCGGCGGGCGCATGGAGATCAAGTCGGGCGTCAAGGCGGGCGAGACGGCCATCCTCGCCCGCGTCGGCGGCATCGCCCCCGGACAGGCGGTCGCCGAAGCCAAGGACGCCAACGCCGAGGCCACGGCGCCGGCCGCTCCCGGCCGCTGATCGGAACGCCGCGCCATGTGGTTCACCCGCATTTCGATCAGCTACCCGGTCTTCGCCACCATGATGATGCTGGCGTTGATGGTCCTCGGCCTGTTTTCCTCGCAACGCCTGACGGTGGAGGAGTTGCCCGACGTCAAGTTCCCCGTCGTGGTGGTCAACACCACCTACCCCGGCGCCTCGCCGGAGATCGTCGAGAGCGACGTTTCGCGCAAGGTCGAAGAAGCCATCAGCGCCGTCAACGGCCTGAAGAACCTCTATTCCTATTCCTACGAGGGCTTGTCCATCGTCGTCGCCGAGTTCGTGCTGACGGTGAATCCGGAAGTGGCCGTGCAGGACGTGCGAGAGAAGGTCGCGGCCGTCAAGCGCGCCTTCCGCAAGGAGGTGGACGAGCCGACCATCAGCCGCTTCAATCCCGACGAACGGCCCATCGTCTCGGTGGCCCTGACCTCGGACACGGTGTCGCTGCGCGACCTCACCACGCGCGCCGACCACTATGTGCAAAAGCAGTACCAGACCATCAAGGGGGTCGGCAACGTCACGCTGGTAGGCGGCACCAAGCGCGAAGTGCAGGTGCTGCTCAAGCCCGAGGCCATGTACACGCTCGGCGTCGGCGCGGACCAGGTGGTGGCTGCGCTGAAGGCGGAGAACCAGGAACTGCCGGCCGGCAGCCTCGCGGTGCGCGGCGGTGAGCAGTTGGTGCAGATTCAGGGCCGGCTGCCGACCCCGGCGGCCTTCGAGCGCCTGATCGTCACACAGCGCAACGGCCAGCCGATCTACCTCGGCCAATTGGCGACCATCCGCGACGGCGAGGCCGAGCGTGAGTCGGTGGCTCTGGTGAACGGGCAGACCGCGCTGACGCTCGACATCATCAAGGTACAGGGCGGCAACACCATAGAGATCGCCGATCTGGTCCGCGCCAAGACCGCCCAGCTCGCCAACGAGCTGGGTGCCGAGGGCATTCGCCTGACGGTCCTCAGCGACGGGTCAACCGGCGTGCGCCGCTCGCTCTCCGGGGTGCGCGAGAACCTGCTCGAAGGCGCGGCGCTCACCATCGCCATCGTCTTCCTCTTCCTCGGTTCCTGGCGCAGCACGGTCATCACCGGTCTGACGCTGCCGGTGGCGCTGGTCGGCACGCTGTTCTTCATCTACCTGGCCGGCTTCACCATCAACGTCATGACGCTGATGGCGCTGTCGCTCTGCGTCGGCCTGCTGGTCGACGACGCCATCGTCGTGCGCGAGAACATCGTCCGCCACGCCGCGATGGGCAAGAGCGCCCACCAGTCGGCGCTGGACGGCACGCGCGAGATCGGCCTGGCCGTCTTCGCCACCACCATGTCGATCGTCGCCGTATTCGTGCCGGTTGGCTTCATGGGCGGCATCATCGGCAAGTTCTTCTATCAGTTCGGCCTGACGGTGACGGCGGCGGTGCTGATCTCGATGTTCGTCAGCTTCACCCTCGACCCCATGCTGAGCTCGGTCTGGCGCGATCCGCATGCCCACGGCAGGAAGCACGGCGGCTGGGTGGGGCCGCTGCTGGATTGGTTCGAGGCCTGGATGGACGGCATGATCGAGTTCTACACGCGGGTGATCCGCTGGGCGCTCGCTCACCGCAGGAGCGTGTTGCTGATCGCGGCCGCGTCGCTGCTCGGCGCCTTCGCCCTGGTGCCGGTGGTCGGCGGCGAGTTCGTGCCCGAGCCGGACTTGTCGCGCCTGCGCGTGCGCTTCGACGTCGCCGAGGGCGCGGCGCTCGACTACACCGAGGCCAAGGCCCGGCAGGTCGAGACCGCGCTGCGCGAGTTCCCCGAAGTGGTGGAAACCTACGCCAGCGTCAATGTGGGCGGCTCGCTGGGCAAGAACGCGGCGGTGATCGACCTGCGCCTGACGCCGCGCGCCGAGCGCAGCCGCACGCAGAAGCAGCTCGTGCCGCTGTTGCGCGAACGGCTGGCGCGCATTGCCGGCATCCGCCTCAAGGCGATCATCGTTCCCGACGGTCCGGGCGGTGGCGAAAAGCCGATCTATCTGTCCATCCAGGGTGGCGACTTCGCCGAACTGAAGCGCATCGCCGCGCAGGTCACCGAAAAGCTGGCGCACATCCGTGGTCTCGCCGATGTGGACCTCAGCCTGAAGGAAGCCAAGCCGACGCTGGACGTGCGCCTCAACCGCGAACTGGCCGCCCAGGCCGGGCTTTCGGTCGAGCGCATCGGCCTCGCGCTGCGGCCGCTGATCGCCGGCGATGCCGCCACCACCTGGAAGGCGCCCGACGGCGAGAACTACGACGTGCGCGTCCGCCTGGCGCCGGGCGAGCGCGAATCCGCCGCCGACCTCGTTGCCCTGCACTTCGCCGGCAGTACGGACCCGGTGACCGGCCGGCCGCGCATGATCCCCCTGGCGCAGGTGGCCGAGGTGCGGGCGACGCTGGGGCCGACGCAGATCAACCGCCGCGCCCTGGCGCGCGAGATCGCCCTGACCGCCGGCCTGGCCGGCCGGCCGCTGGCCGAGGTGAGCGGCGAAATCGCCGCCGCGCTGAAGGACATTCCCCTGCCGGCCGGCTACCGCTTCGACCTCGGTGGCGCCAGCCGGGATATGGCCGAGTCCGGCGGCTATGCCGTTTCGGCCTTGCTGCTGGCGGTGGTGTTCATCTACATGGTGCTGGCCAGCCAGTTCGGCAGCTTCGTCCAGCCGCTGGCGATCATGAGCTCGCTGCCGCTCTCGCTGATCGGCGTGATGGCCGCCTTGTTCCTCGCCGGCAGCACGCTCAACATCTTTTCCATCATCGGCGTCATCATGCTGATGGGATTGGTGACCAAGAACGCCATCCTGCTGGTGGATTTCGTCAATCACCTGCGCGGCGGCGGCATGGAACGCGGGGCGGCCATCGTCGAAGCCGGTCGCGTGCGGCTGCGGCCGATCCTGATGACCACCTTCGCCATGGTCGCCGGCATGGCGCCGCTCATTCTGATCTCCAGCGAGGGCGCCGAGCAGCGGGCGCCCATGGCCCACGCCATCATCGGCGGCGTCATCACCTCGACGGCGGCGTCATCACCTCGACGCTGCTGACGCTGATCGTCGTGCCGGTGGTGTTTACCTATCTGGACGACTGGGCGGCGCGGGTCCTTAGGCGGCTATAACCCCCGGCAACTTGGAAGGCTGCGCATCGAAGGTTGCCGTCGCCGGACAGCCAAGCCGTCGGTTTTTGGCACCGATCAGGCAATCGGCGAATTCGGCGGTCGTATCCTTCCAGATGAAAATGCCTGCACCCGGCCCACTGTTGACGTACAAATCACTGACGAGTCTATGGCGGGTTTCCGCACTCAATCCGCCGATCAGTTACCACCTTTCTCCAACCACCTCAGCAAGGTCTCGTACAGTTTGTCCGCATCGATCGGCTTGGGGATATGGTCGTTCATACCGGCATCAAAGCAGGCCTGGCGATCCTGATTGAAGGCGTTGGCGGTCATCGCCAGTATTGGCGCTTGCGCGTAGGCGGGCAGTAGCCGAATCGCCTTGGTGGCATCGAGCCCGTTCAGGTGAGGCATCTGCATGTCCATCAAGATCAGGGCGTAGGTGTTCTGTTTGGCCAGTGCCAGCGCCTCCTGCCCATCTTCGGCTATATCCACCACCAGCCCCACATCCTCCAGCAGACTGCGCGAGACTTCCTGGTTGATCGGCTCGTCTTCGGCCAACAGGATGCGCGTGCCGGCGTAGTCGGCTTGCAGACGTTGGTCGGCCGTCAGTCCCGCACTAGCCGGTGCTGGCGTGCCGGCGTCTTGCGCCCGCTTCTTGAGGGCAACAACGAACCAGAAGATACTGCCGCTGCTCGGGCTGCTCTCGACGCCGATTTCGCCGCCCATCAACTGCACCAGGTGTTTGCAGATGGCCAGGCCCAAGCCGGTGCCGCCGTACTTGCGGGTCATGCTGCTGTCGGCCTGCTCGAAGGACCGGAACAGGCGGGCCTGTGTTTCCGGTGAAATGCCGATGCCGGTGTCGACGACCTCGAAGCGCAGCTGCATGGCCGCGGCCGACTCGCCGACCGAGCGAATGCGCAGGACGACTTCGCCATGGTCGGAGAACTTGATGGCGTTGCCGACGAGGTTAATGAGAATCTGCCCCAGGCGCAGCGGATCGCCCTGGAGGGGGGCACGGGCGAGCTCGGTGGGAAGGTCGATGCCCAGGCGCAGCCCTTTCTCGGTGGCCTTGTGGCCGAGGGTGCTGGTCAGTTGGGCGACGCTCTGGGCCAGCTGCAGGGGCTGGTCGTCGAGCACCATGCGCTCGGCCTCGATCTTGGACAGGTCGAGGATGTCGTTGAGGATGCCAAGCAGGCGCTTGGCGGCGCTCTTGGCCTTGTCGAGATGATCCAGCCCCTTGGAGTCGGCCATGCGCCGCTTCGCCAGGTCGATCATGCCCATGACACCGTTCATCGGCGTTCTGAGTTCGTGGCTCATGTTGGCAAGGAAGGCGCTCTTGGCGCGGCTGGCGGCTTCGGCGGCGGCTTTGGCTTCGGTGAGTTGCGCCGTGCGTTCCTGCACCAGCTCTTCGAGGTGGAGGCGGTGACGTTCGAGCTCCGCCTCTGCCCGCTTGCGCGCATCAATATTGACGGAATATCCGGCGCCCAGCAGGGGGCGACCCGCCGCATCGCGATGCGTCACCCGGCCCACTGTCTGCAGCCAGGAGTAGCCGTCATCCGGGTTCTGGAAGCGGTATTCGCAATCGAACCCATGCTCCGCCCCGGGCAGCAGCGCCTGCTCCACCAGCGCCATGAAGTGCGGGCGATCATCGGGATGCACTCGCGCCAGCCAGCCTTCCAGGGTATCCGGGGCATCCGACACGTCGAGGCCCAGGCTGGCAAGGGCGCTGCCTTCGTAGCCCAGTTTGCCGGAGGCGAAGTCGATTTCCCAGATCAGGATTTCGGCCGCTTCCATGGCCAAGGCATTACGCCGCTCTTCCCGTTTGTACTCGGTAATGTCGTCATACACCCCGAGCACGCCGATGTTTTCACCCTGGCGGTCGTATAGGGGAATCTTTGAGGTGCGCAGCCAGATGGTTTTTCCGTCCGGCGTGGCCTGGGGTTCTTCGTAGTTCAGCCGCGGCTGCCTCGATTCCACAACGTGTCTGTCGTCGGCGCGATAGAGATCGGCTTGTGCGGCCCAGCCCATGGCGTAGTCGTCCCGACCGAGCAGTTCGTCCGGCGACGCTTTGCCGGCGTCGTGGGCAAACGCCGGATTGCAGCCCAGGTAGCGGCCCTTTCGGTCTTTCCAGAAGATGCGCAGCGGCACGGTGTCGATGACCTGCCGCAGCAAGTCGCGCGAGCTGGCGAGCGCTGTCTTCATTTCCTCCAGGGCCAGCGCGTTGGCATGACGCTCGGTAATGTCGCGGCTGATCATGACGAAGCGCGGGGCGGACTCGTCACCTGAATGCAAGGGGGCGGCGGAGAGTTCAAACCAGTGTTCCCCCTGCGGCAAGGCCAGCCGGTAATTCACGCCATAAGAAACGCCGTGTTGCGCCGCGCCGTCGATGGCGCGTTGACAGGCGTCGGCGGCATCGGGCGGCAGTAGATCGGCAAACCGTTTGCCCAAAAGCGCTTCCGGCGGGGCCGCCAGCAGGTCGTCGCGATGGGTGTGGTAGTCGAAGATGCGGCCTTCGGCGTCCACTTCAAACAGCAGATCGGGCATGGCATTCAGTGTGGCTTGCAACCGATTGCGCGCCGCTTGGGTGGCTGCATCGGCGCGTCTTAGCTCCTCTTCGGCGCGTCCGCGCTCCACGGCCAGGCCGGTGATGCGCGCCGCTGCCTTGAGCCGGCTCAATTGCTCGGCCGTCGGCGCGCAAGGCGCGGGGGCGTAAAACGCCAGGGCGCCCAGTACTTTGCCGCTGCTGCTGACGAAAGGATGGGACCAGCACGCGGCGACGCCCGCTTTCTTGGCGAGTGCGGCCAATGCCGCCCAAAGCGGATCGGCCTGGATGTCCTCCACGATGACGGGCGTGTTCCAGAAGATCGCCGTGCCGCAAGAGCCGACAGTCGGCCCGATCGCATAGCCATTGACAGCCGCGTTGTAATCATCCGGCAGGCTGGGTCCGGCGCCGAAAACAAAGCGGCCTTGATCGACCAGCAAGATCGAGCACTTGAAGCCGGGGTTCTGCTCCTCGATGATCCGCGCGATGGCGTCGAGGGTGCCCGACATCGTCGCCCCGGCGGGCCCCGGTTGATTGGATTCGGGCTGAGCGGGGACCGTGGCGCACCGACCGAGGAAATAAAAGCCCTCCACGTGCCTTTCTACCTGTATGCGCAATAGGAGCGCATGGCCGTCTTGAGTGGCATGACGGGCAAGAAACGACTTCTCGCCTCTATCCAGCGCGGCTTGGACGCTCGCGCGGTCGCCTGGGACGATCCAGTCGAGGAAAGGTTTTTCGGCAAGTTCGGCGGCGTCAAAACCCGTCCTGGCCTTGAACGAATCGTTGACGCGAACAAATTGTCCCTTGTCCATTGCCCGCACGATCATCGGATCGTCAGGTTTCTCTTCTATCCCGGGCATACGACCATTCTTTCTCGCAAAATCGATTGGGGCGTATCTGGAAGTGATTCCCAAGAACATACCCGCTGGCGATTCTAGACCTTATGGAAAACACGCCTTTGTTCTTCCGGCTGATTGGTCTGGTTGATGTGCGTAGGTTAGCCCGCCGGCAGGTCCCGAAGTGCAGGGGTCGCTCAGATGGCGGCTTTGTGAAAAAGGTGTGGGGCAGCAGTTGGCCGGAGCCGCCACCCGACGCATATCAGCCGAGCCGAAGGGGATCGCCGCAGCATTGAACACTTGGCGCACCAACTCGGGAACCACGTTACGGATAGCGCGGCGGCACATCAGGGAATTCCCCAAGGTATTCGGACTTCCACCACGCGCCGGTTCGGGCGCGTTCCGGCGGCGAAGTGAATCGGTACCGGTAGGCGTCGACGCGCAGGAACCTGGGTGGCGCGCGTCCTTCGAAGGGGTTGTGAGCGAGCAGGTCGCCGACGGCGGGTTCGTTGCGCCACAGGGCGTCGAGGAATCGGCTGAACCAGGTATTCATGTCGCGCCCCTGGGGTGGCACGAACCACATCATCCAGTCCAGGCGGGGTTGATGGGGCACGATGAACGCGGGGGTCTGATCGAGTGCGCCGGGCTTGTAGCGGAAGACATACGGCTCCCACCGGAATCCATCGTAGCTGCCGGCGATCCGCAGCTCCTGGCGCTCGGTCTGCATTGTCGGAAACAGGTGATAGACGTTGCCGACGCCATAACTCGGCCCGACATCGGCCAGGGCGGATAGCGCCGGGGGCAACGGACGCCGCATGATCATTTCCAGCATGCCGCTCAGGCTCACGGCCAGAATCAGCAAGGCGGCCGCGCCGCTCAGGACCTTCAGGCGCCGGCCTGGCCCCGGGTCGGACTTCCCGGCTTGCCGAGGACCCGGCGAGCGCGGCAACAGCTTGCCGACGATGCGATCGTCCAGCAGGAACAGGCAGAGGAGAATGGTCAGCAGATTGATGAAGTTGTGATTGCTCGTGGCGAGAATCAGCAGTTGCAGGATGATCGTTGTCACGGCCGCGACGATCCGGAACGGGCGTGGCAGGAAGATGAAGAACGGTACGACCAGTTCCGCGAACAGGGTCAGACCCACGCCCGTGTCCAGCAGCCAGGGCGGAAGCTGATGGGCATACCAGGAGCCGACATGCGGCAACGGCTGGGTTTCGAAGTAGTGGCGCAGGGCGGTGAGATGGCGCCACGACGGATCGCCGCTGGTCAGCTTGGCAAGGCCGGACAGGAAGCGCAGGCGGAACAGCAGCCAGTGGAACAGGAAGACGATCAACCGGGAGGGCGAGTCGGCGAGGAAGATCGCCAGAAAACCGCATTCCATCAGCAGGTAGTCCCACTGGAAGCCGGTGAAGGTCTGCCCGGCGTGGTACAGGGACAGGTAAAGCACGAACAGCGCGATCAGGATCGGGCGGCGCTTGCCCCAGCCCAACAACAGAAACGCGGCCAGGATCGCCCCGGCAATCGCCGCGCCCTGCAACGCGACATCGCTGCTGTTGAGCCAGAACACGGTGGGCAGTTCCAGCCACGCGAGGTAGCCGTCCCGGGCAAAGCCCCGCGCCAGCAACTCACGGAACGGCAAGATGCCATGGGCCCCGGCCAGGCCCTCGATCTGCGCCGCCAGCGACAGGAAGGCGGCCGCATAGACCACCGCCAGGCCCTTCAGGAAGAGCCATGCAGTGAGCTCGCAGTCTTGCGCGGGGGCGAACGCTCTACCCACGGCGGTTCCCATCATGCCCATCTCGCACTCCCTCGGGGTGGCGTCGCGGGGACCTTAGCAAAGGACTGGCGCGCCGACAAGGTGGGCGGCAATGGCAGGTGGGCGGCAATGGCCCAGGCCGCGCGGGAATGTCCGGCGCGACGACTGTAATAATCTTTCGGGGGGTCACAACCTATACTCCCGGCGCGATATACCCTTGGCGCTACGCGCCCGCCACCCATGTCCACCCAGATAGCGCTTAGACTCAGCCTGCCCGAAACGGCGCAGGCCCTCTTCATGCGGCATCCGCTGCTGCGCCGGGCGGTCGGCCGCCATGGCGAGGCGCTGGTCGGCATCTACTACGATACCCGGCGGCTGGCGCTCCACAAGCGGGGCATCAGCCTGCGGCTGCGCAAGGACGGCGCCGGCTGGCTACAGACGGTCAAGTGCGACAGCGAGTCGCAAGGTGGCCTGACCGCGCGGCGGGAATGGGAAACGCCGTATCTCAATCGCTTCGATTTCTCCGCGATCGACGACGAGGCGGTACGCCGCTTCCTTGAAAAGCCGAAGGTCGCGCGCGGCTTGACCGCGCTCTTCGAAACCAGCTTCCGCCGGATCGCCTGGCAATTGCAGCCAGCGCACAACGTGTCGCTGCTGGTGATGCTCGATCGCGGCTGGATTGCCTCCAATGGTCGGCGCGCGCCGATTTCCGAAGTCGAGATCGAACTGCTCAAGGGCTCGCCGGCCCGGCTCTACGACATCGCCTTCGACCTGGCCGCGCGGGTGCCCTTGACGCCCGAGCTGGTTTCCAAGGCCGAGCGCGGCTATCGCCTCGCCCACGATGTCCGCGCGGCGCCGACCCGGGCCACGCCGGTCGCCATCGCCGCCGCCGACCGGCCGCTGGCGGCCTTCCGCGCCATCGCCCTCAACTGCCTCGCCCAACTGCATTGCAACCATGGCGGGGCGCTGCTTGGCGCCGACGCCGAGTATGTGCATCAGATGCGCGTGGCGACGCGGCGGCTGCGGGCGGCCATGCGCATGTTCGAGCCGGTGCTGCCCGAGGACTTCGTCGAAGCCCTGGTGCCGCCGCTGCGCGAGTTGATGAGCGTGCTCGGCCGCACCCGGGATCTCGATGTTCTGTTGACGGAAATCATCGGCCCGGTCAGCGCCGCGCTCGGCGACGACCCGCGCATTTCGACCCTGGCCGGCATTCTCACCGACAAGCGCTTTGCTTCACACGGCGACACCGGGCGCTTCCTCGCCCGGCCAGACTACGGCAGGCTGATCCTGCTGGCGGCGTCGCTGCTCAATGGCAAGGCGCTTGCCGAGCCGGCGCCGCCGGTGGTGGAGCAGCCAGCAACCGAGCCCGTGGCCGCCGAGACCTTGATCGAGTTCGCACAGCGCCGGTTGCGCAAACTGCAACGCCGCACCCATCACCTGGCGGCGCTGGCTCGCATCGACGATCCGACGTCGCTGCACGCGCTGCGTATCGCCATCAAGCGCCTGCGCTACGCGATCGAGTTCTTCGGCCCGCTGATGCCCAAGCGGTCCTTCGGGGCGGCGGCCCGGCGGCTGGCCGCGCTGCAGGACAAGCTGGGTCAGCTCAACGACCTGGCCAACGCGGGCACGGTGCTGATGGCCTGCGCCGGCAACGACCCGAACCTGCGCGAGGCGGTTGCCCTGATTGGCGGCTGGTACGGCCCGCGCCATGCCGAACTGCTCGCCGCCGTGCCCGCGCAACTGGAGGTGGTGCGCGAGTTGCGTCTGCCAAGGATTCATCAGACGCGCCCGCCATCGTCGGATTGATCGACATGGCGCCGGCGCGCCGTGGCGTCTCGATCCCCGTCCGGCATGCGACGAGCGGCTAGTCGGCGCTGGATTCCGGGCGAAACCTGGTCAGGTCCGGATCGTCGAACGGCAACTGCCGAATTTCCTCGCGCTCGACGTCCGTGGCGAGCAGGCGCCGCT
This sequence comes from Rhodocyclaceae bacterium, assembly GCA_044220545.1. GTDB lineage: Bacteria > Pseudomonadota > Gammaproteobacteria > Burkholderiales > Rhodocyclaceae > Fen-999. The sequence goes on from JBGAQX010000002.1 coordinate 135,460, forward strand.
CGCAGTCGGCGCATAGCAACGATTCCCGGAGCAGCTCCCGACGAGTCAGGTGGCTGAAGCAGCGGGCGCAATTGGTCTGTGTCACAACAGTACTCCTCACGCGGTCGCCGTCGGCGCGATGGGCGCCAACGTCACGCCGGACAAATCTAGACCGGCGGTATTTCAGACGTATGTCCGGCGCAAGAAGTCGGCATGATCGGCTCACTCGTCCCCGCATGCCGGGCAGGCCGGCTGGTCGATGCTGGCTGTAACCCTGTTGTCGCAAGGGTGTAATACCGCGGTCGTATAGTGTCCTTCTCAGTCTTGCGCCTGGAAACTTCAGGCACGATCGCGGGGGTCTCGCCTCGATTGGCCCGCATGCCATCCATTGGCCGATCCAGCTCATCGTGATGAACGGAGCGGCGCGCGTCGCAAAGGAGAGATCATGAACCGCGAACAATGGCAGAAGAAGCGCGTCCGCGCCGACACCGCCCCCCAGCTTGCATTGGCCACCGACAAGGTTGGCGACGAGGCCAGCTCCGCGGGCGGGCTCCTCGAACCCGCTCGGGCGATCCCGCCGAGTCTGGAAAATCGGAGCCATGACATCGCCACCTGTTGCGAGTGGTCGCTCATTGGCGCCAATCCCAAGGTATCCCACTAGAAACCGGGCGCGGCTAAGCCGAGGAACCGGCCTCACCGTCGCCAAGGTACTGGCGGCGGTTGACGTATAGGCTGTTGCCAGCGATGGCCTTGGCCTTCTTCTTGACTTCGGTGGCTATTGCCGATACCTGAAGATGGTTGGCGAACTGGGTGGCCGCCACCTCCATGGCGCCGATGGACAACGATGTCAGCGGGTGAAACTCGAGCACGCCCTTGCGGTTCTCGGTCACGTATCCGCCGCGCTCGATGTCGTCGTGGCTGAAGAAGCCGAGAATCTCCTCTTCGAACAGTTTGAGCGCCCGCTTGCAGCGGGCGATCCAGTCGGGGCTCTTCATCACCAGAATGAAGTCGTCGCCGCCGACATGGCCGACGAAATCCAGATCCGCTTCGCTGCACTCGGCGAGAATGCGCGCGGTCAGCGCGATGACCTGGTCGCCTTTGGCGTAGCCATAGACGTCGTTGAAGGGCTTGAAATGGTCGAGGTCGCCGTAGCAGACGACGAACGGCTCGCCGGTCGCCAGAAGGTTGTCGATATGCTGGCTGATCGGGACGTTGCCGGGCAACTGGGTCAGGGGATTGGCGTAGCGGGCGGCCTCCATCTGCATCGCGGTGATCTCGTGCATCAGGTCCTGAACCGAGCCCATGCCCGCATAGCAGCCGCCGTCGGTGACGATGAAGCCGCTGACCAGATGGCGCGGGTCGGCGTGTACGAGAATCTCGGTCAGTTCCGTGAGCGAAAGATTCACGTCGACGATGATTGGCTCTCGATCCATGAAGCGGGTGCATGCCTTGCGGCCGTAGAGCTCGTGACGATAGGGCCGGGCCATGTTGTCGATCATTTCATAACGGGAGATCAGGCCGGCCGGGACACCGCCTTCCACCACCGCCACGGCACGCAGGCGCGGGTGGTGTTCAAAGGTGGCGAACACGGTCTCGGCCGGCATGTCGGGCGCCACGGGCGGCACGTCGATCTTCAGGCGCTTGAGCAGATGCGTCGAATCCGCCTCGCGCGGTTCGGCATGCGCCGATGACTGGCGGATCAGCTTGTAGGCGGCGGCGGCGAGAACCCGCGCCGGCTGGAAATTGGCGTGCCCGATGAAATTGCCGGCGACCAGATCGATGCCCAGATGCTCGGCGACGCGCAGATCGCGTCGCTCGTCGATGCCCTGCGCGACGATCCGGCTACCGCGCTCGCGGGCCGCGCGCAGTTCCATGGCGAGCTGGCCGCCGGCGATCAGATCGGCATCGGCGCCATCGAGTTGGCCTTCCTCGAGCATGATGAACGGCGGTGCGTGCCCATGCCACAAATGGCGTTCCGACAGAGCGCAGCCAAGGGTACCGCCGGCCACGGTCAGCCCCAGTCGTTCGCAGCCAGCGGCGATGATTGCCGCCTGCTGGAAGTCCGCCGTCTTCGCCGGCCATCCCAGCGATGGCATCACCACAATCACCGCGGCGGGAGGCAAGCCGGTTGCTTCGAGGCTCGCCGCCAGGAGAACAAGCAACCGCTCGCCAAGCACGGACACCATCGCTTCCGGTAGGCGCAGGAACAGTCGTCCATCGCTACCGCTCCGTGCGTAGTGGCCCATCACGGTGGTCAGCATCAGCCGACCGAGGCGCGACACTTCACCCGCGCGGACCGCCTCTGAAAACAGCCTTTCAGCGGTGTGCAGCAGCGCATCCTGTGGTCCGGCGATCGTACCGATATGGCCGAAGACCGAACACTCGCGCAACGCGGCCACCGGGCGGAACCGCACCGACAGCAGATCGGCGTCGAGGATGCGCCGTAGCTCGGGATGGCCGGGATAGCCTTCGACCGATGGTGGCGATTCGCCCTCCGGACTCGGCGCGGTGCGCGGGGAATCGGCGGGACGGGGGCTCCGCGCCATCGTCCTATTCTCCCGCGACGCGCCGAAGCAGCATGTCGACATCGATCTTGTCGATCTGCTCGGCGGCAAGAAACTGTTCTCCGTAGCGGAGCCAGGTATCCGAGGTCAGCAACAAGGCGAACAGTTCCCGATCGAGATGGCCGGCACAGACCATGTCGGCCATGATCGACAGCGCCGCCGAGGCGCTCCGGGCCGGTTGGTACGGACGATCGCGCGCCGACAGGGCCTCGAACACGTCGGCGATGGCGAGAATGCGCGCCAGCGGACCGATCTGGTTGCCGCCAAGTCCGCGCGGATGGCCGCTGCCGTCGATGTGCTCATGGTGGGCGCCGGCGATATCGGGTACGGAGCGCAGGCGTCGCGGCCAGGGCAGTTCGCGCAGCATGGTCAGGGTCAGGCTGGCGTGGGCGTCGACCAGATAGCGTTCCTCGGGAGTCAGGGTGCCATGGCCGACGCCGAGGTTGTAGCGCTCGCCCAGATTGAGCTTGTGCCGGGGTGGCTTGAGCCGCGTGCGGGCGGTGTCTTGCGACAGTGGCTCCAGTGGCACCCAGTCGATGAGGTGTTCGAGTCGATCGGCCAGCAGGTGCTCCGAGGCGGGCAGGGCCCGGGGCGGGACCCGGGCCTTGCGTTCCAGTTCCTCATGGCCGACGCCCAGTCGGTCATCGATCGTCCGCCGCCACATGCGCTCGCCGATAGCCTCGAGTCGTCGCGCCGCGTCGGCCGGCAAGGCGTCCGTGCTCCGGTTGCACTGGGCCACGAGGGCAAAATCGGCGTCGAGCTCCCGCCACTCCCTGTCCAACCGCGACCGCAACGCGTTCTCATCGCCACCGGCGCAGCGATCCCGCCAGTAGGCGATCTCGGCGTCGCGCTTGAGGACCTCGAAGCGCGTGCGAATTTCGTGGATGCGATCATGGAACGCGGCAAGTCTGGTTGGTTTCTCGACGACGAAGTCCGGCAAGGCGATCTTGCCGCAATCATGAAGCCAGGCGGCCAGGCGCAGGGTTTCACGCGCATCGTCGTCCAGGTCAACCGTCCCGGCGTTCGCGGCGGCTTCGGCGAGCATTTCGGCCAGGCGCGGTACCCGCTGGCAGTGGGCGCCGGTATGCGGCGACCGGGCGTCGATGGCGGTCGCCACCACCCGAACCAGAGCATCGAACAGCAGTACCCGCTCATCCATCAGATGCTGCCGATCGACGGCGACGGCGATCACGCCCGACAGCGTGCCGACAAAGGCCTCCAGCTCGTCCGGCAAGGCGCCGTCCTCACCCGGACTTGCCAGGCACAACACGCCGACGATGTCGCCCGGGCGATTGAGCAGCGGCACCGTCAGCACATTCACGCCGCGCCCGGGAAACCACGCCGTCAGCCATTCCATGCCCGTTGGCGGCACCGCCGGCAACAGCGCGGCGCGAGCCATGCGTCGCGATTGCACCGCTGGCCGCAGCGGGTGATCGTCGGCGAGGGTGGCGGGGAGTTCGCGCGGGGCCGGCAGGCCGAGCCGCCCTTCGGCGTCCAGCCATGCCGCGGGCGCCAAGCGGCCGTCGGGCTGATGTAGATAAAGCGCCGCCGCCCGCAGTTTCGACGCGGCCAGTATCTCCCGCACGGCTGTATCCAGCAGGCTCGAGAAGCGATGGTCGGCCGCCATCCGCCCGGAGATCTCCATGAACTGCCGGACGGTATCGCTCATTTCCCGCTGCGCGAGTCCCAGGGCGTCGATCTCCCGCAACCACGAACGCCGCGCGTTCCCGTCGAAGCGGAACGTGCGGATTGCCCGGGCATCGGCGGTCAGCAAGCGCAATGGCGTGGCCACCAGGCGCGCCGTCAGCCACGCCACCACTAGCGACGCCAGCAGCGCCCCGGCGATGCCGGGCCACCAGGCGCGGATCTCGGCCACGGCCAGCATCGATCCCCGGGTCTGCGCGACAGTGGCCAGGCTTGTGGCGACTGTCAGCACGGCGACCAGAAGACCCTGGGCCGTCGCCAGAGGAAAGCGGCCCTGGATGGCGACCGCCACGTCAGATCATTTCGTCGCAGTGACGCAGCCGCGCCGCCATCACGCGCATGACTTCGATGGCGAAATAGGGCGTCTGCGAGACAAGATAGCCAAAGCGCTTCTGGTCTATTCTGGCCAGCAGGCAATCGGACTTCGCCGTGACGGTGGCGGTGCGCTGGCAGGACTCGAGCATCGCCACTTCACCGATGATGGTGCCGTGTTCGGCCTGTTCGACAAGCTTGCCTCGAATGGTGATGTCCGCCGTGCCGCTGACGAGAACGTACATGTGCTCGCCGACGTCGCCCTCCTTGAAGAGAGTCGCGCCGGCCGGCAGTTCAACCAGATCGGGGTCGCGGGAGAATAGATGAAAGAAGATCATGGTCTGGGCAATGAGTGGGGAAATGCGCAATCTTTACCAGATCGACTGGATAGTGGCGTGAAGGTTTTGTGACGACGTTCGGCTTGCGGATTGTTGGCCCCCGAAATAGTCGGCGCGGCATCGTTGCGACTCCGCAAGACGATAGGGCTGGACACGTTGTGGCGCGATAGATGGCGGCTTGGCCCGGTGATAAACTCGAGGCCATGGAACGGTGTTTGATCGCAAATCCCAAGGGCGGTTCGGGTAAGAGCACGCTGGCAACCAATCTCGCCGGCTTGCTGGCGATTGGCGGCAAGCGCGTGATGCTGGGCGACACCGATCGCCAGCAGTCATCCCGCGAGTGGTTGCGTATCCGTTCTCCCGCCTTGCCTTACATAGATTCGTGGGACATGTCGGGCGAGACGGCCCGGCCGCCCAAGGATACGACCCATGTCGTGCTCGATACGCCGGCCGGGCTGCACGGCAAGCGGCTCAACCAGTTGTTGCGCATGGTCGACCGGGTCATCGTGCCGCTGCAACCCTCGCTGTTCGACATCCTGGCGACCCGGCAGTTTTTCGACGAGTTGCTGGCCGCCAAGCGGGCTCGCCGGGAGGCCGTGCGCATCGCAGTGGTCGGCATGCGCGTCGATGCCCATACGCGCGCCGCCGGCGAACTGGAGCGCTTTCTCGATGCGACCGGATTGCCGGTCGTGACCTGCTTGCGGGACACGCAGCGTTACGTGCAGGCCGCCGCGCACGGCATGACGATATTCGACCTGCCGGCCGCGCAAGACGGGCGGGACTGGGCGCAGTGGGTGCCGTTGCTGCGCTGGGTCGATCCTGGCTAGACCGGGCGCCGCGGCACCTGGATGCCGCATCCCGGTGTTGGGTGCCGCCGCCGGGCCGATCAGGCGCGGACCGGCGCGAGCACGGCGCCGTGATGGATGAGTTCCATCCGGCCATCCAGATGTTCGACCACGGCGGAGCAGCTATCCACCCAGTCGCCGCAGTTGATGTAGGTGATCTGGTCGATCCGCCGCAGCGTGGCGCTGTGAATGTGGCCGCAAATGACGCCGTCGAGTCCGCGCTCGCGCACCGCCCGGATCACCGAGTCCTCGAAGTCGAAAATGAAATTGACCGCTGTCTTGACCTTGCGCTTGGCGTAGCCGGCCAGGGACCAGTAGCCGGGAATGTTGAGGTGTCGCCGCAGCCAGGATAGCCAGCCGTTGATCCGCACCAGGGCGTTGTAGGCGACGTCGCCGAGCAGGGCCACCCAGCGATGGTGGCGGGTCACCTGGTCGAACTCGTCGCCGTGAATGAGCAGGTAGCGGCGCCCGTCGGCCGTGGTATGGATGTACTCGCCGACCACGCTGATACCGCCGAAATCGGTGCCATCGTGTTCGCGCAGGGCCTCGTCGTGGTTGCCGGGCACCAGGATCACCTTCTCGCCGTGGCGCGCCCGGCGCAGCACCTTCTGGATGACCGTGTTCTGTATCGGCGACCAATAGACGCCGCGCCGCATGGCCCAGAAATCGACGATGTCGCCGAGCAGGAAGAGATATTCGGCGTCGTGGCCCTTCAGGAACTCCAGTAGCCGTTCCGCCTGGCAGCCGCGGGTGCCGAGGTGGACATCGGAGATAAAGATGGCGCGGACCTTTATCGCCGCGTCGATCATTGGGGCCATGGCAAGGCGGTCCATGCCGACATGCTGGCATGGCCGCGTGACAGGGGTGCGTCGGGAAGGTTACCGCCCCGTTACCGATTCCACACCCGACAGGCATTGAATACGGCCATATCGGGCGCATCTACCAAATCAGCCGACGATGGAGGTAGCGCCATGAATGTCCTGTTCAACAATCCGCAGCTTTACGTGATCGACTATCCGGCCCATGACGCCCTGGAGATACTGGACAAGCGCAATGGCCGGATGGGTTTGTTGCGCGGCGCGACGGCAGAACGCATGCGCGCTGAATTCGGCCAGTTCCTGACCCAGGACCACGACCAGGAGGAATTCGAGCAGTTCATCGACTCCTACGAAGCCATCCTCGACCAGCCGGTATCGCGCCACTGACTTCGCCCGGGACTCTCCCGCCTATGTGCTTCAAGTAGATACCCCATTGCCGTGGGGTGATGGGTTGGGCACAGCCGATTTCGGCTTCGTCGCAAGAACGACGCCAATTCGATCCCTACCAGGCGACAAAACCTGGCAGGGGAAGAGGGTGCCTACCAGTTGAATGGGCTGAAGCTGCGGCCGCGTCGGCCACGGTTGTTCCAGGGGCCGTCAAAACTGTTCCACGGACCGTCAAAACGATCCCACGGAGCATCACCACCCCATGGGCCGCCTCTATTCCACGAACCACCCCTGTTCCACGGGCCACCGACGCTGTTCCATGGGCCGTCAAAACGGTCCCACGGGGCGTCACCACCCCACGGGCCACCTCTATTCCACGAACCGCCCCTGTTCCATGGACCGCCACTGTTCCACGGGCCATCGACGCTGTTCCATGGGCCGTCAAAGCGATCCCATGGGGCGTCACCACCCCATGGGCCACCGCCGTATGCCTGCGCAGGCTGCGAAAGTGGCAGCAAACTGCTACAGACCAGAACGGACAAAGCCATCAATCGCATTTTCATGATCGTTCCTCCACTGGTTGATATCAATTTATGTCCGAATTTCGATCCGGTGCAAAGACAGCATCGAAAATTTCATAGCGATGTCGGGTGCCGGGAAATTATTCATTAGAAGGCTGGGCGTGGCAAGGGCAACAATGAGAGGCCATCATCAGCGTGTGCCGACTGCTGCGCGCAACCGAGTCCCGCAATCGAGAAACAAACAAGAGTGTCGGACTGCTTTACATTTACATCCGACTGTTCGAGTCTGCCTGACGCAAGCCGTTGCTTCTTATGGTCAGGGCGCTGATGGCACGATTGATGCTGATCTCGAAATTAAAATTGGCCAACGGAAAAGGGGAACCCATCATGTCTCTTAAGGCATCTGCGCTTGCCGTCGCGGTCGCTGTGCTCGCGGCACTTTCGGTTCCAGGCGGTACGGCACTCGCCACGCAGGTAACACGCAATTTCGAGTTCAGCTCAACGTCTGGGCCACTGCTGTTCGGTCCCAACATTGGCTCTTTCACCTACGACGACAGCGTCGCGCCAGCCGGTGGTGGCACTGCTTTTTCGGCCGGGCTGTTCCTCGATCTCAACGTCTCCTTTGGCAGTTGGGCATTCGACGAGACTACCGCGAACAGCGGCTTGATAGTATTTGACGCGCAGGGCGGATTGCTTGAAGCAATTTTCGGCAACAATTGTGGCGCTGGTGCTTGCGTCATCAACGGCGGTCATGATCATTGGTGGATTAGAGTCGGCGAGCTTGGCGGTTCAGCCAATGACTTCTCCTATAGCGGCTATGAGGGCACGTCACAAATTCATACTACAAATGCTAACCGGCTGCTTCCTCTTTCTGTCCCCGAACCAGGGGTTCTCGCGCTTGTCGGCCTAGGCTTCGCTGCTCTGGCCACTACTCGCAGGCGCAAGCAGTAATCCCGCAACTCCTTACGGCAAACCCCGCTTCAGCGGGGTTTGTTCCGTCGTGGATGGCCGATGCCCTGGCAGCATGATTTCTTCGTCGTGCAGGTGACCGGCGGCTCCTGGCTTGGAGCGGCCATCATCCAGTCCAGGCGCGGTCGATCAGGCACGATAGCCGCCGACGCCTGTCGGAGTGCGGCAGGTTTGTAGCCGAAGACATACGGCTCGCGGCGCAGCCCGTCTCCCGCAATCCTTCAGCTTCCGAAAGTCTTCTGCTCCGGCCTTGAGAGCAACGGCCACCGGGTTTGTATTGATCTCCTGGCGAACTACAATTCGCCTGAAGGGGAGTGAACGAAAATGAAGCGCCATTCGCGGCATCTGCTGCCTGTGTTACTGATCGGTGGCTATGTTCTGGCGGGCTGCACACAGTCCAATCCGTCCCGGCCCGAGGATGCGAACAACCCTTCGCCGACTGCCGGCTCGGGTAGCGCGCAAAGGGCCAACGAGATGGCCGACAAGGCGATGTACAAGCCGGTCGAATACAAGAACGCCACGGTTCGCGGGCCGAATCTCGTCGTGATTCCCGGAGACATCAAGAGCAGCAACGCAAGCTTCACGCAGAAGTTCGGGCCGAACAACATCGCCGACTTCGCGGAACTCGAATTGAGCCAGGCCAATTTCGGCGTGCTCGAACGGTCCGACCTGGGGCCATTGCTGCAGGAATTCCAGTTGGCCTACACCTTGAGCGATCCCGACGCGGCGCGCAAGTTGCTGCAAAGGGGCAAGCTGAAGACCACGAAATGGGTCGTCAAGCTCGACATTCTCAAGGCCGAACCGGTTGCCACCGCCCAGCAAGGCTTCGATGGCCGGGCGGTCGGCCAGTTGCTCAGCATAGTCGGTCGCAATGACAGGCGTTCGGATGCGGCGGGCACGTTTGTCGGCTCCATCAAGACCGAGGAGGGCACCGGTGTGTGGCTCATCGGCATGCGCTACAAGGTGCTCGACGCGGTGACCACCGAGCAGGTTGCCACGGGCTATGCCGAGCAGAAAATGGAAGTCGGCTCCAAGTCGACTTCGGTGATGGGCTTCTCGCAAGGTGCGCAAGGTGGCTTGACGCTCGATGGCATGGTGCAGCGTCTGGTTCAGCAACTGGTTTTTGAGATCGATGCGAAGCACAAGGGCGCGGGTAGCCCGCCACCGGCGGCAAGATCCCTTCCCGCCACGGTTTCCCCCGGCGCGGAAAGCACCCGGGCAACGCCGGAATCCGTGGTGGAAGAGTCGACGCCGATGGCTGCCGCCACGCCGATGGCTGCCGCCACGCCGATGGCTGCCGCCAGTGTCCCGGCAACCGCGGCCACGACCACTCGCGGCCCCGCACCGGCGGAACCGGTGACCGCCGAGCCGCCACCCAAGGCCCCCGTTCAGGGCAGGCAGTCGCCATCCGATGCGCCATCCGCACCACCGACCGCTCCGCTCGAACTCGCGTCGGTGGCTCCGCCCGTGGTGGCCGCCGGCGAAGCCGGCCAGGGCCGGCAGGCGGCGGTTCCGGTGGCGGCCAGCCAGGACCGGATCATCAAGATCGGCACCATGACAGCCGCTGGCCGCTTCACCACCGATCCGGTCACTGGCACCTTGTCCGGCACGGGCATCGTGACCTGGGCGGACGGCAATCGCTATGAAGGCCCCATGGTGGCGGGCAAGAAGCAAGGGTCCGGAACATTCGTTTGGCCAAACGGCCAGCGCTACGAGGGTGACTGGCTGGACGATCAGATGACCGGCACGGGCATCCTGCGGTTTGCCGATGGCGATCGCTACGAGGGGCGCTTCAAGAACGGCGAGCCGCATGGAACGGGCGTCTACACGCTGAAGAACGGCGATCAATACAACGGCGAATGGGTTGCCGGCAGCAAGCACGGCAAGGGCCGCCTGACCTGGGCATCGGGCGACTATTGGGAAGGCGAATTCCGCGACAATCGCCAGACGGACAACGGCAAGCTGGTCGTGATCAAGCCGATCGCGGTGGAGGCGAAGCAGTGACGGAAGCAAGCGGGACGAGCTCCCCGGCGCTCGGATAGCGCCAATCCCCCTTGGCCGCGAATCGGAGCCTGCCTACGCGCCGCTGGTGGCGACGAACCAGCGGCGTACTTGATCCGCGACCCATGGGCCGTCGTCGAGCGGCAGGTCGTGGCCGGCGGTCGGATGTTCGGCGTAGGCGGCTCGCCAGGCGGCGGCCAGTCGTCGCGAGCAACTCGGATTGACCAGGGCGTCCTGACTGCCAGCGAGGATCAGCAGGCGTTCGATCGGCCGTTGGCGGGGGGCCTGGTAGCGGGCGGCGGCGGCGAGTTGGCGCAGGGCGTTGATCCGTGTCACCGGGTGTTCTCGTCGCCAGGCCGCCCAGGTCTCCTGCAGGCCGGCCAAATCGGCCGCGCGGCTGCTGGTGAGCGCCAGCACCTCGGCTTCATGGGCGCTGTGGCCGAGGGGCATGGCGAGCCGGAACAGGGTGGCGTAGCTGGTGGGGCGTAGCCGCTGGTGGAACGGACTGAATGGGCGCAGGCTGGTGTTGATCAGGACACAGCCGTCTATCTCGTCCGGATGGGCACTGGCCCAGGCGACCGCCACCATGCCGCCCAGGGACATCGCCAGCAGCGTGAAGGGCGGACGCAGGCCGCTTGCCAATGCCTGGCCGCGACAGTCGGCGGCGATGGCCTCGATGCTCGTTGGGCTGCGCAGTTCGTGGCGCGCGCCGTTGCCCGGCAGGTCGATGGCGGTGATGTCGGCGTCGGGCAGCGCCGCTTGCAGCGTGTCGGGGAAGTCGCCCCAATGACGGGTTTCACGCGTCAGGCCGCGCAGCAGGATCCAGGAGGTCATCGGCGGTTCCCGAAATACCAGCGCCGGATCGCCGCCTCGCGCCGCCGGGCGCGCTCGTCGCCGACCGGCAGCCAGTGGCGATGGCTGCTGGCCGCGTCGGTGAGAAACTCCAGCCACGACAGGTGGCGACGCAGCACTCGCTGCTGCCGGTGCTGGATCAAGGGATTGAATATGCCGTGCCGAGAAAACAACTGGCGCGGGTTCTTCTTTACCCACAGCCAGGAGCCCATCTCCAGCGTCATCGGCAGAAAGATCCGCTCGGGATGCGCGGACCCCTTCAGGTAGAGGTGGTCCCAAAGGTCGCCGTGGGTAAGGTACTGCCGGCTTTGCGGTTCGAACACGTAGTTATGGTGGGCATGGGCTTCCTCGAAGATTTCCATGAGCGCATGTACTTCGGCCAGGTGTTCGAAGGGCAGGGGCGTGCAGGCGTAGGGAAACCAGATACGGTCGGAGAGGCCGAAGCCCGAATGGCAGTCGATGGCCAGGCTGAACTCGCGCGCCAGCAGTTCCTCTTCCACCACTTGGCAGACGGCCTGGCTTTCGGCTTCCATCGGCCCTTCGGCCGGACCGCGATACCAGGGCAGGCCGGCGCTGAGGCGCTGGCCGCCGACCAGGAACGGTACGCGCTCGGCCGAGTCGAGCGGCGCGTTGCGCATCAGGTCGACGCCATTCGGATTGGCCCGGGTGCCGCGCCACATGCCGCCGGGATTGACGATGGGCACGAAGACCAGGCGCAGGGTTTCCAGCTTGCGCAGCAACACCGTGTCCCAGCGCAGCCTTGGCACCAGGTTGCGCAGATAGGCCAGGACAACCGCGGTGCCGATGCGCTCCAGACCATGAAAGCCACCGAAGAAGCCGACCGCCGGAACATCCAGGTCGGGATTGCCCAGCGTCACGACGTGGACCGGGAAGTCCAGCCCGCCGGCCGCCACCGTGTGCAGGATGCGCGCGTCGAGACGTCGCCCGCCCTCGTCGATGATTTGTTCCAGTTCGTATTGTTCGGGTAGTGACGAGGACACGATGATGTCGCGGGAGTGAAACGGAAGCTTAACCGGTGACTGTTACGGTGGCGCTATGCACTTCTGGAGAACGTCGATGCTCGCGCGCCTGAAAGCACTGCTGGACCTGCAACGTGTGGTCGACGATCTGTTCGAGCCCGGCCTGCTGATCCTCTGGCAGCAGGACGGCCTCTGAAGGAAAGGTGACAAGATGTCCGCCAGGATCACCGCGCAACATATTCGCTCGCTCGGCAGCGCCCTGCTTTGGGGGATGGTCGAGTTTCTCGCCTTGCGCCGGGCCCGCCGACTGGATAGCCGCCCGCCGGGACCACGGGTCCGCCGGCGGCCGCGACGGATGCGGGGGTAGGGGGTGGCGCTTCCTATTGGCGCGCACGGCGGCTGTTTGTCCTGCCGCTACTTCCGGGAACACGACAGCGCCACGGGCGCCTGCCATCGCTTCCCGCCGGTGTTCGGGGGCGAGATGCCGCGCGACGTGCATCGTTGGAAGTTTCCGCTAGTTGGCCCGCATGCGTGGTGCGGCGAGTTTCGACCGGCCGCCACCGTTCCGGCCAACGATTCCCGCGCGGACTAGAGGCTCAGCGCCACCTGCGCCACCAGGCCACCGATGACCGCGCCGGCGATGACGTCGCTGGGGTAGTGCAGACCCAGTATCGGGCGCGAGAAGGCGACCAGCAGCGCGAACGGATACAGGACGACGGCCAGTTCCGGAAAGCCGGCGACGACCACCAGCGAGAGCGATACGGCGTGCAGGGTATGGCCCGAGGGAAAACTGAAGCGGTCCAGCGCCGGCGCGGCGGCGGAGATCGCCGCATAGACCTGGCACGGACGCGGCCGCGAGGTGCGGCGCTTCAGCCACTTGTAGGTTGCCAGGCCAAGCAGGCCGGCGGCGAACATTCGGCCGACGGTGGGCCAGGCGGCGGCGCCATGGGCCAGCGGCAGCAATGCCATCAGCAGGTACCAGAAGACCCCGTCGCCCAGCCGGCTCACGGCGCGAAACAGATGACGCCACAGCCGAACGTGGCTGAGCTGGTTCATGCGCAGGCACAACGCCAGATCGAGCTGGTTAATCCGTTGCCAGGACTCGGCGGTCTTCGTCATATTGCCTCCCATCGCGAGTTGCCAGCAATCCGGTCAGTCGGTCGGCGAACCGGTCGTGGATTTCCTCCCAGTCGAGCGCCGCGACCGAGCTGGCGGCCCGGGCGCGCAGCGTGGCCAGAAGCCGCCGGTCCAGCGCCAGATCGATCGCCGCCTGGATGAAGGCCGGTCGGTCGCCGGCTGGCACGGTGCGGCCGTTGTGGCCATCCGAGATCAGGTCGGCGGCGGCGGCGCAATCGAAGGCAACCACGCCCAGGCCGCTGGCGAGCGCTTCCGGTACGACGTTGCCGAATGTCTCGGTCAGGCTGGGGAACAGAAACAGGTCGGCGGATGCGTAGTAGGTCGCCAGATCATCGCCGATGCGCATGCCGGCGAAGATGTGGCGGGAATGCTTGCGCCTGAGGCCGGGCAACAGCGGCCCGTCACCGACCAGGAGCAGCCGGGCGTCGGGACACCGCGCGGCGATCGCGTCGAAGGCTTCGATGACCAGGGAAAGATTCTTCTCCGGGGCCAGTCGGCCCACGTGCGCAACCACCAGGGCGTCATCCTTGACGCCCCAGCACTGGCGCAGCGTCGGCGAGCGGCGGTGCGGATTGAAGCGCCGGGTGTCCACGCCTCGGGCCAGGACGTCGACGTTTCGATAGCCGTCGGCGGCCAGGTGCCGCGCCAGTTGGCGGGTTGGCACCAGGGTCAGATCCGTTCTGTTGTGGAGGTGGCGCAAGTGTCGGGTGACCAGGCCACGCAGCCAGCCGAGCCGGTAGTGGTGGCTGTAGGCGTCGAAATTGGTGTGGAAGCCGGACGACACCGGCAAGCCGAGCTGGCGCGCCGCGGCGACCGCCGTAGCGCCGAGCGGACCCTCGGTGGCGACATGGACGATGTCCGGCGCGTCCTTCGACCAGAGGCGGCGCAGCGCGTGGCCGGCGGGCAGGCCGAAACGCAGGCCCGGATAGCCGGGAATGGGCAGGCCGGCCGTGAGCACCTCCGTGAAGTCGAGACCCCGGGCGGGCGATTCCAGCCGGCTCTGGCGCGGCCGGATCAACTGTACGCGGTGGCCGCGCCGACGCAGGCCGGCCACCAGATGGGCGAGGGTCAGCGCGACGCCGTTGACCTCGGGCGGGTAGGTTTCGGTGACGACCGCTATGTGCAGCGCGGTTACCGAGCCATGTTCGCGGGAATGCTTGCCAGCCATGCCGCCATGCTGCCCGGGCCGGGCGACGGCTTCATGTCGCTTGTGTTGCGCCGGTATTTCAGCCGACCAGGATCAGCGCCCAGGTGACGGCGACATTGATCAGGGCGATCAGGACCGCGGCGCTGCCGATGTCCTTCGCCCGCTTCGACAGGCTGTGGTTCTCCAGGGAGATGCGGTCGATGGCCGCTTCAATGGCCGAATTGATCAGCTCGACGATCAATACCAGCAGTACGCTGGCGATCATCAGCGCGTGGCCGATGCCGCTGGCGGGCAGGAACAGGGCCAGTGGTATCAGCAGGGCGGCCAGCCAGGCTTCCTGGCGGAAGGCGTCCTCGTGACGGTAGGCGGCGCGCAGGCCGTCCATGGAGTAGAACATGGCATTCCAGACCCGTCTGAGGCCTGTCTTGCCCTTGAAGGGGCTTTCCTGTTGCATGGGTGATGGCGAGGTGTCCAAGATGGCGGCATTAAATCACGAGCGAGCGATAGAGCCCGGCCAACTGCCGGGCTCGCTCCGGTGCCGACCATTCCTCGGCAAAGGCGCGTCCGTCGCGGGCCAGGCGGGCCAGGCGAAGCTGGTTGCCAACCAGCTCGGCGAGGCCATCGCCGAACGCGGCCGGATCATCCGGCGCGACCACGGCGCCTCGTTGCGGTTCGATGATGCTTTTCGTGCCCATGTGGGCCAGGGCATAGACGGGCAGGCCGGCGGCCATGGCTTCGAGCAACACCAGGCCCTGGGTTTCGGTGCGCGAAGCAAATGCGAAGACGTTCGCGGCGGCGTAGCAGTCGGGAAGTTCCTGATGTCGATCCAGATAGCCGACGAAGCGGACACGGTCACCCAGGCGCAGGGTGGCGACCTGACGTTGCAGGGCGATCAGCGCGGGCCCCTCGCCGGCAATGATCAGCAGGAGGTCCGGGCACCGCCCGAGCGCATGGGGCATCGCCTCAAGCAGGAAGCCGATGTTCTTCTCGTGGGCAACGCGGCCGACGAAGAGCGCCAGGGGGCGATCGGCGGCGATGCCATGGCGGGCGCGAAAGCGGCCGCCATCGCCACCGGAGAATTGCCCGACCGGAATGCCCGTCGGCAGCACATGCAGCGGGGCGCGGACGCCGTAGTCGATCAGGGTGTCGCGCATGGCGGGTGAAGGCACGACGACGGCATCGAGCTCGTCGCACTGGTGGCGTGCGAGGCGCCGGGCGAAGGTTCTGAGCAGGCGGCGCGGCAGTAGCGGCAGATAGTGCTGGATGTATTCCTCGAAGTGGGTGTGATAGGTGGCGACGACCGGCACGTTCAGTTCCTGGCCCATGCGCGCACCGGCGTAGTGGGCGGCGAAAGGCGTCTGCACGTGAACGATGTCGACACCCGCCTGGGCGGCCTGCCGCACCGCGGCGAGCAGGGGTCGCCAGCGCATCAAGCGGTCTTCCGGGTCGAAGGGCAGCCGGCGCGACGCTACGCGCCAGGTGTCGGCTGTCGCGTGCGGCCGCGGATACTCGGGCGCCACCAGACGGATGGAAACTCCCTGGGCCGACAGGTCGGCGCGAAACGTTTCGATCGAGGTGGAGACGCCGTTGATGCGCGGGAAATAGACGTCGGTGATCATCAGGACGCGCGGTGGCGCTGGCGACGCGGTTTCCTGTCGGGCATGTGACTTCATCGCGCCAGCTTGCCGGCCTATTGTTGCGCGCTGGTTACGGTGCGTGTTTGACCGAGGGTCGGGGTCCGGCTGTGGCGCAATATCGCGTTGCGTCACGAAGCTGTAACAAAGGCTACCTAGACTTCCGCCTGATCCGACAGCCCGACCAGGAGATAGCTTGATGAATTCGTACAAGAATGTATTTGCCGTGACCCTCGCCGCCGCCGGCGTTCTCGCCGCCGGTTCCAGCTTTGCCGATACGCTGGTCAAGATCGACGGTTCCAGCACCGTGTATCCGATCACCGAGGCCGTTGCCGAGGAATTCCAGAAAGCCAAGAAGGGCGCCGTCAAGGTGACGGTGGGCATTTCCGGCACCGGCGGCGGTTTCAAGAAGTTCTGTCGTGGCGAGACGGACATTTCCGACGCGTCGCGTCCGATCGTCAAGAAAGAGATGGAAGCCTGCGCCGCCGCCGGCATCAAGTATGTCGAGCTGCCGGTTGCCTTTGATGCCTTGACCGTGGTGCTGCATCCGAGCAATGCTTTCGCGGCCAACTTGAAGCCCGAGCAACTCAAGGTCATGTGGGAGCCGGCCGCCCAGGGCAAGATCACCAACTGGAATCAGGTCGATGCCAGCTTCCCGGACCTGCCGCTCAAGCTCTACGGTCCGGGCGCCGACTCCGGTACTTTCGAGTACTTCACCGAAGCCATTACCGGCAAGGCCAAGGCTTCGCGCGGCGACTACACCGCCTCGGAGGACGATAACGTCCTCGTACAGGGCGTGTCGCGCGACAAGGGGGGCATCGGCTACTTCGGCTTCGCCTACTACATCGAGAACCAGGCCAAGCTCAAGGCCGCCGCCATCTGGAACGGCAAGCAGTTTGTCGTACCCTCCGCGAAGGTTGTGGAAGACGGCAGCTATCAGCCCCTGGCGCGGCCGATCTTCATCTATGTCAATGCCAAGTCGCTGGAGCGTCCGGAGGTCAAGGAGTTCGTGCACTTCTACATGAAGGAGGGCGCCAAGCTGACCAAGGAAGTGAAGTACGTGCCGCTGCCAGCGAAGATCTACGAGGTCAACTCCGAGCATGTGAACAAGATGAAGCTTGGCACGGTGTTCGGTGGTGTGCCGGAGGTTGGCGTCAAGATCGACGAGCTCGTCAAGCGCGAAACCAAGGAGTAATCCCTCCGCCTGAAAGCCCGCCCGGGACTCCGGGCGGGTGCTCCGGAACTTCAGCTTTTCCCGCCGCGCGAGCGCGGCCATAATTGCCCACCATTTCCTCGCATGACTGCCGCCGTGTCCACCATTTCACCCCCGTCCGCCGCCGGAAAGGTCAGCGACCGCCTGCGCAAGAAGGCGTCGCGTCACGTCAAGGAGCGCGTCATCGAGTTCCTGTTGTTCGGCGCCGCGATGCTCTCGGTGTTCACGACGGCCGCCATCGTCTATGTTCTGGTCAAGGAATCCTGGGTGTTCTTCGAGCAGGTGCCGCTCAAAGACTTCCTGTTCGATACCCAGTGGACTCCGCTGTTCGACGACGCCCACTTTGGCATCATGGTCCTGCTCTCCGGCACCATCACCAGTTCCGTAGTGGCGCTGCTCGTGGCTATCCCTCTAGGCACCATCATCGCCATCTATCTCTCCGAGTTTGCGCCCTTCACGGTGCGGGAAGTCGCCAAGCCCTTCCTGGAACTGCTGGGCGGCGTGCCGACCATCATCTATGGTTACTTCGCGCTTGTCTTTCTGACCCCCCTGTTGCAGAAGATCTACCCTGACTTGCCGGGCTTCAACCTGCTGTCGGCCGGCCTGGTCATGGGCATCATGATCATTCCCTATGTGGCCTCGTTGTCCGAGGACGCCATGCGCGCCGTGCCGATGAGTCTGCGCGAGGGCTCCTATGCCATGGGTGCGACGCGGTTGCAGACATCGCTTCGGGTGGTGATGCCGGCGGCGACCTCGGGTATCGCCGCCGCCTACATCCTCGGCATCTCCAGGGCGGTCGGCGAGACAATGATCCTCGCCGTGGCCGCTGGTATGCAGCCGAACCTGACCTTCAATCCGGCGGAGCCGGGCGCCACCATCACGTCGTTCATCGTCCAGGTGGCCCTGGGTGATCTGCCCCATGGCTCCATCGGCTACCAGACCATCTTTGTCGCCGGCTTGAGCCTGATGCTGATGACGCTGTCGTTTAATTTGCTCGGCTTCTGGCTGCGCAAGAAGTACCGCGAGGTGTATTGATGAAAGCGCAGGATCTACAGCTCATCCGGGGCATCATTGCGCGGGCCAAGCGTTGGGATGCCTTCTTCGGTGTTCTGGGTGTCCTTGCCTTGATGATCGGTGTGCTCACCTTCGTTACACTGTTCGTCGATATGGCGATTCAAGGCATACCGCGTCTCGATGCCGATTTCTTCACCAATTTCCCCTCGCGCCGGGCGGGTCAGGCGGGCATTCTTTCCGCCTGGGTCGGCACCACGCTGGTCATGGTGGTCACCGCCGCCGCCGCCGTGCCCCTGGGCATTGCCGCTGGCGTGTACCTCGAAGAGTACGCGCCAAAGAACTGGCTGACCGACATCATCGAGATCAACATCTCCAATCTTGCCGGGGTACCGTCCATTGTCTACGGGCTGCTGGCGCTCGGCCTGTTCGTCTATCAGTTCGGTTTCGGTCAAAGCATCCTTTCGGCGGGCCTGACCTTGGCGCTGCTCATCCTGCCGGTGGTCATCGTTGCCACACGCGAAGCGATCCGGGCGATTCCGCAGATTATCCGCGAGGGGTCTTACGCCTGCGGCGCCACCACGTGGCAAACGGTGCGGGATCACATACTCCCGTATTCGTCCCCCGGCATCCTTACCGGCGTCATCATCGGCATGGCTCGCGCCATCGGCGAGACCGCGCCAATCATCACCATCGGCGCGCTGACCTTCATCGCCTTTCTGCCCCCCATGCCGCTTACCGGCGAACCGGCGGCCGGCCTGTTCGATTGGCTGTTCGCCCCCTTTACGGTCATGCCGATTCAGATGTTCAACTGGACTTCCCGTCCGGAGGCGGAGTTTCAGGTCAATGCCGCCGCCGCCGGATTCGTTCTGGTGCTGATGACGCTGATTATGAACGGCGCCGCCATCTGGCTGCGCTACCGGTTGCGCAAGAATATCAAGTGGTAATCGCCATGAACGAAAACACCATCGAAGTGCCGCTGGAGCAGGAGCTGAACGCCAAGGCGGAGTGCCGTAGCCTGAATTTCCACTATGGCGCGTTCCATGCCCTCAAGAACATCAATCTTCAGGTTTATGAGCGGAAGGTCACCGCGCTGATCGGTCCGTCGGGGTGCGGCAAGTCGACCTTGCTGCGCTCGTTCAATCGCATGCACGACCTGTACCCGGGAAATCGCTACGAGGGTGAGATCGTCATGCACCCGGACGACACCAACCTGCTGGCGAAGGACGTCGACCCCATCGAAGTTCGCATGCGGATATCGATGGTGTTTCAGAAGCCGAATCCGTTTCCGAAATCGGTGTACGAAAACGTAGCCTACAGTCTGCGCGTTCGAGGCATGAAGGCGAAGTCGGAAATCGACGATCGCGTTGAGCAGGCTCTGAAGGGGGCGGCCTTGTGGGGTGAGGTATCCAACCGTCTGAACGACCTGGGTGCCAACCTGTCCGGCGGCCAGCAGCAGCGACTCTGTATCGCCCGCGCCTTGGCATCCGACCCGGAAATCCTGCTGTTCGATGAACCGACCTCCGCGCTGGATCCGATTGCCACCGCGAGCATCGAGGAGCTGGTCACGGAATTGAAAGAGAAAGTGACGATCCTGATCGTCACCCACAACATGCAACAGGCGGCGCGCATCTCCGATTTCACCGCCTACATGTATTTGGGCGAGATGATCGAGTTCGGTGTCACCGATCAGATATTCATCAAACCGACCAAGAAGGCGACTGAAGACTACATATCGGGGCGGTTCGGCTGATCGGCTGCTTTGGTGACGGCTTTGGTTGCCGGCGGGCGGGGCTGTCGCTATAATCAGCGGCTCACCGAGAACAGCAATCGGAGAATACAACAATGTCCCGCACCAAATTCGTCGCCGGTAACTGGAAGATGCATGGCAGCCTGGCTGCCAACCTTTCGCTTCTGACTGCCGTGCGCGCTGGTGCCGCCGGTCTGAAGGCGCAAGTGGCCGTCTGTGTGCCGTATCCTTACCTGGCTCAGGCCCAAGCCGCCCTTGCGGGTGGCAATGTCGCTTGGGGCGCGCAGGACGTTTCCGAGCATGCCCAAGGGGCCTACACAGGCGAGGTCAGCGCGGCGATGCTCAAGGAGTTCGGTTGCCGCTATGTCATCGTCGGTCATTCCGAGCGTCGTTCCTATTATGGTGACACCGACGCCGTCGTGGCGGCGAAATTCGCCGCCGCGCTGAAAGCCGGTCTGACGCCGATTCTCTGTGTTGGCGAGACGTTGGCCGAGCGGGAAGGCAATATCACCGCCGAGGTGGTGACCCGTCAATTGGATGCCGTGATTTCTAGTTCAGGTGTGGCTGCCCTGGCGCAAGCCGTGGTGGCCTATGAACCGGTTTGGGCAATTGGCACCGGCAAGACCGCGACACCGGCGCAGGCGCAGGAAGTTCACGCGCTGATCCGCGCCCGCGTGGCTGCCGAGAGTGCCGCGGTGGCCGCCGGTCTGCAAATTCTCTATGGTGGCAGTGTCAAGCCGGGCAACGCGAAAGAACTATTCGGGCAGGCCGATATTGACGGCGGCCTGATTGGTGGCGCCGCGTTGGTCGCGGAAGATTTCCTCGGTATCTGCGCCGCGGGTTGATTGATAAAGGGCTTTACTAATGGAAATGCTGTTTCCGTTGCTGCTGACCGTTCATATTCTGGTTGGCTTGAGCGTTATTGGACTGGTTCTGATCCAGCACGGCAAAGGCGCCGACATGGGTGCCGCCTTCGGTAGCGGGGCTTCCGGCAGCCTGTTTGGCGCCTCGGGTTCGGCTAATTTTCTTTCCCGGACAACGGCAATTCTGGCGGCGGTATTTTTCATCACCAGTCTGGGGCTGACCTATTTAGCCACTTCAAAGCCGAAGGTCTCCGGCAGCGTCATGGATACGGTGACGACTGTGCCCGTGGAGGCTGCTCCGGTCGACAAGCCCGAAGCGCCGACCGCCCCGGCTGCCGAGGGCGATTCGAAGGCAAAGGACATTCCGAAGTAAGAATTGATGTAAATCAGTATTATTGTTCGGCGCATAAGTGTTATTATTCGCGCCGTTTCGCCGGTAGCGTGGAAGGCCGCGCTGGGGCAAGGTTGTAGCCGACGTGGTGAAATTGGTAGACACGCTATCTTGAGGGGGTAGTGGCGAAAGCCGTGCGAGTTCGAGTCTCGCCGTCGGCACCAGTGATAACAGCGGCAACCGCGACGCGCGGGAGTCGATAACGTGGCGGGGCTTGCAAGCTTATGTTGGAAAACTATTTTCCTGTCCTCGTCTTCGTGGTCGTTGGCTTGGCCTTCGGCTGTGCTCCGATTCTTCTCGGTTGGTTGGTGGCCCCCAACCGCCCGGACAGCGAAAAGCTCTCCGCCTTCGAGTGCGGCTTTGAGCCCTTCGAAGAGGCGCGCATGAAGTTCGACGTGCGCTACTACCTGATAGCCATTCTTTTCATCCTCTTCGATCTGGAAATCGCATTCCTTTTTCCCTGGGCGGCAATCTTCAAGGAAATCGTCGCCACCCCCGAGGTGAAGATGTTCGGTTTTGTTGAAATGCTGGTTTTCCTCGGCATTCTGGTGGTCGGCTACATCTACGCCTGGGTCAAGGGCGCTCTGGATTGGGAGTGACTGAACCGTGAGCATCGAAGGCGTCATGCAGGAGGGTTTTGTCACCACCAGCCTGGACAAGCTGATCAACTGGACGCGTACCGGTTCCATGTGGCCGATGACCTTTGGTCTGGCCTGCTGCGCGGTGGAAATGATTCACGCCGGCTGTTCCCGCTATGACCTGGACCGCTTCGGCATCGTGTTTCGAGCCAGTCCGCGTCAGTCCGACGTAATGATTGTCGCGGGTACGCTGACCAACAAGATGGCGCCGGCCTTGCGCAAGGTGTATGACCAGATGGCCGAGCCACGCTGGGTGGTTTCGATGGGCTCCTGCGCCAATGGCGGTGGCTACTATCACTATTCCTATTCGGTGGTTCGTGGTTGCGACCGCATCGTACCCGTTGACATCTATGTGCCCGGTTGTCCGCCGACCGCGGAGGCCCTGTTGTACGGCCTCATACAGTTGCAGAACAAGATCAAGCGCACCTATACCATCGCCCGCTGATTTCGATCCGACCTCAATATGAGCGCCAAGCTGGAACGTTTGTCTGAAAAGCTGAAGGAAGTGCTGGGCGAGCGCATTGGCGCGCCAGTGCTGAGTCATGGCGAAGTCACCGTAGAGGTGTCGGCGGCGAACTACCACGAGGTCGCTCGCGGCTTGCGTGATCATCCCGAACTGAAATTCGAACAATTGATCGACCTATCGGGCATCGATTATTCGACGTTTTCCGGCCGCGATGACGGACGACGCTTTGCGGCGGTATGTCATCTTGCCTCGGTCAGCCACAACTGGCGCCTGCGTTTGCGCGCCTTCGCCGCCGACGATGGCGCGCCGGTGCTGCCGACGATCACCAATCTCTGGCATGGCGCGAACTGGTACGAGCGCGAGGCTTACGATCTCTACGGCATCGTGTTCGAGGGTCACCCCGATCTGCGGCGCATCCTCAGCGACTACGGTTTTGTCGGCCACCCGTTCCGCAAGGATTTCCCGATTTCCGGCTATGTCGAGATGCGTTACGACCCGGAACAGCGGCGGGTGGTGTATCAACCGGTGACCATCGAACCACGCGAGGTCACGCCGCGAGTCGTCCGCGAAGACAGTTACGGGAAGGTGGGCGGCGGTGGCTGAGATCAAGAACTACACACTCAACTTCGGCCCCCAGCATCCGGCGGCACATGGTGTGCTGCGTCTGATTCTTGAGCTGGATGGCGAAGTGGTCGTACGCGCCGATCCGCATATCGGCCTGCTGCATCGCGCCACCGAAAAACTGGCCGAAACGCGTACCTGGTTGCAGTCGGTGCCCTACATGGACCGGCTCGACTACGTCTCGATGATGTGCAACGAGCACGCCTATTGCCTCGCCATCGAAAAGTTGCTGGGTGTCGAGGTGCCGATTCGCGCCCAGTACATTCGGGTGATGATGGACGAGGTGACGCGCATCCTGAACCATCTGCTCAACATCGGCACGCACGCCCTCGACATCGGCGCCATGACCATGGTGCTCTATACGTTCCGCGAGCGCGAGGACCTGTTCGATGTCTACGAGGCGGTATCCGGCGCCCGCCTGCACGCGGCCTACTACCGGCCCGGCGGCGTCTATCGGGATCTGCCGGAGCAGATGCCGAAATACCAGGCGAATCGATTCAAGGACGATGCGACCGTCAAGCGCCTCAACGATAGCCGCCAGGGCGGGCTACTCGATTTTCTCGAAGATTTCACCAACCGCTTCCCGACCTACCTCGACGAGTACCACACGCTGTTGACCGACAACCGCATCTGGAAACAGCGGACGGTGGGCGTCGCCGTCGTCTCGCCCGAGCAGGCATTGCAGATGAGTTTCACCGGCGCCATGCTGCGTGGCTCCGGCATTGCCTGGGATTTGCGCAAGAAGCAGCCCTACGAGGTCTATGATCGTATGGATTTCGACATCCCGATCGGCACCAATGGCGACTGCTATGACCGCTACCTGGTCCGCATGGAGGAAATGAAACAGGCCAACCGGATCGTCAAGCAGTGCATCGACTGGCTGCGCAAGAATCCCGGTCCGGTGATCAGTGACAACCACAAGGTGGCGCCGCCCGCGCGCGAGGCGATGAAGGGCAACATGGAAGAGCTGATCCATCACTTCAAGCTCTTCACCGAGGGCATGCATGTGCCGGCCGGCGAGGTCTATGCGGCCATCGAGCATCCCAAGGGCGAGTTTGGTGTCTGGGCGGTGTCCGATGGCGCCAACAAGCCGTACCGGATCAAGTTGCGCTCACCCGGCTTCCCGCATCTGGCGGCGCTGACGGAAATGTGCAAGGGCCACATGATCGCCGACGTGACGGCCATCATCGGCACCATCGATTTGGTGCTGGGCGATACCGACCGATAGACAGGCAACCGAGAATGCTCAGCCAGGAATCACTTACCAAGATCGACCGCGAGATCGCCAAGTACCCACCGGCCCAGAAGCAGTCGGCGGTCATGGCGGCGTTGGCCATCGCCCAGGACGAAACGGGCTGGCTGGCCAAGGAAGCCATCGAGTTCGTCGCCGGCTATCTGGGCATGCCGTCGATCGCCGTTTTCGAGGTGGCCAGCTTCTACAACATGTACGATCTGCGGCCGGTCGGGAAGTACAAGCTCACGGTGTGCACCAATCTGCCCTGCGCCCTTTCCGGTGGCGCGCACGCCGCCGAATATGTCAAGCAGAAGCTCGGCATCGAATTCAACGAAACCACCGCTGACGGAAAGTTCACCCTCAAGGAAGGCGAATGCATGGGCGCTTGCGGCGACGCGCCGGTGATGCTGGTTAACAACAAGCGCATGCGCTGCTTCATGACGCCGGAAGAGATTGATCGTCTGCTGGAGGAATGTAAGTAATGGCCCTCATCGAAGCGATCGATCCGCTGCTGTCGGCCGGTTGGAACAAAGGCGACGCGGGCTGGGGCATCAAGGACTACGAGGCGCGCGGCGGCTATCAAGCCCTGAGGCGCATCCTGGCCGACAGGCTGGCGCCCGACCAGATCATCGCCGAGATCAAGGCATCGGTGCTGCGCGGCCGCGGCGGCGCCGGCTTTCCGACCGGTCTCAAATGGAGCTTCATGCCCAAGGCGGCACCGGAGAAGTACGTCGTCTGCAACACTGACGAGGGTGAGCCCGGTACGTTCAAGGATCGGGACATCCTGCGCTACGACCCGCATTCGGTGATCGAGGGCATGATCATCGCCGGCTACTCGGTGGGTGCCGGTCGCGGCTACAACTACATTCACGGCGAGATCTTCGAGATTCACGAGCGATTCGAGGCCGCCCTTGCCGAGGCCCGCGCCGCCGGCTATCTGGGCGAGAACATTCTGGGATCGGGCGTCAATTTCGAACTCTTTTCCCACCATGGCTGGGGTGCCTACATCTGTGGCGAGGAATCGGCGCTGCTCGAATCCATCGAGGGGAAGAAGGGCCAGCCGCGTTTCAAGCCGCCTTTCCCGGCCAATGTCGGCCTCTACGGCAAGCCAACCACCATCAACAACACAGAAACCTTCGCCGCGATTCCCTTCATTCTGCGCATGGGCGGCGAGGCCTACCTGAACCTGGGCAAGCCGAACAATGGCGGCACCAAGCTCTTCTCAGTGTCGGGCCACGTCAACAAGCCGGGCAACTATGAGGTGCCGATGGGCACGCCGTTCGCCAAGCTGCTGGAAATGGCTGGCGGCATGCGCGGCGGGCGCAAGCTCAAGGCCGTGATCCCCGGCGGCTCCTCGGCACCGGTGCTCTCCGCCGAACTCATCATGGACTGCACGCTCGACTACGATTCGATCGCCAAGGCCGGCTCCATGCTCGGCTCCGGCGCCGTTATCGTCATGGACGAGACAGTCTGCATGGTCAAGGCGCTCGAGCGTCTCTCCTACTTTTACTACGAAGAGTCCTGCGGTCAATGCACGCCGTGTCGCGAGGGCACCGGTTGGCTGTACAAGATCGTTCACCGTATCGAGCATGGCCAGGGCCGCCCCGACGATCTGGATCTGCTGCTCGATCTCGGCGGCAACATCGCTGGTCGCACCATTTGCGCGCTCGGTGATGCCGCCGTACTGCCGGTGCAGGGCATGCTCAAACACTTCCGTGCCGAGTTCGAGTATCACATCGAACACAGGAAATGCCTGGTGCCACCCGAGATCCAGAAGGCCGGCAGCACCTTCCACACCCGGATGATGGCGGGGGCGCCATGCTAGAACTCGAGATCGATGGCAAGGCACTCCAGGTTCAGGAAGGGAGCATGGTGATCGATGCCGCCCATCGGGCCGGCATCTACATCCCGCACTTCTGCTATCACAAGAAGCTGTCCATCGCCGCCAACTGCCGCATGTGCCTGGTGCAGGTGGAGAAGGCGCCCAAGCCGCTGCCGGCCTGCGCCACACCGGTGACCAACGGCATGAAGGTCTTCACCCACTCCGATCTGGCCGTCAAGGCGCAACGGGGTGTGATGGAGTTTCTGCTCATCAATCACCCGCTTGATTGCCCGATCTGCGACCAGGGCGGTGAATGTCAGCTACAGGATCTTGCCGTCGGCTACGGCGCCGGCCAGTCCCGCTACCAGGAAGAGAAGCGGGTGGTGGCCAACAAGGACCTCGGGCCGCTGGTGAACACAGACATGACCCGGTGCATCAACTGCACCCGCTGCGTACGCTTCACGCAGGAAATTGCCGGTGTCATGGAGCTCGGTCAGGCGTTTCGCGGCGACCGCGCCGAGATCATGCCGTTTGTCGAAAAGACGGTCGACTCGGAGTTGTCAGGCAACATCATCGACCTCTGTCCGGTGGGCGCCCTGACCTCCAAGCCGTTCCGCTTCGCCGCGCGTACCTGGGAGCTGGCGCGGCGCAAGTCGATCAGCCCGCACGATGGCCTGGGCAGCAACCTCATCGTCCAGACCAAGCATGATCGCGTTCTGCGGGTACTGCCCCTGGAGAACGAAGACATCAACGAATGCTGGCTCTCGGACAAGGATCGCTTCTCCTACGAGGGCCTGAATGGTGCCGATCGCCTGACCAAGCCGCTGGTCAAACAGGGTGGCCAATGGAAGGAAGTCGAGTGGAATCACGCGCTCGACTACGTTGCCCATGCCCTGCGCGACGTGGCGAAGGAGCAGGGTGCCGGCGCAATCGGGGCGCTGGTCAGTCCTCACGCAACGCTGGAGGAGATGTTCCTGTCCGGCAAGCTGATGCGCGGCATCGGCTCCGACAACATCGATTTCCGCCTGCGTCAGCGCGACTTCTCGGCTGACGGCAAGCGCGTCGGCACGCCCTGGCTGGGCATGAAGGTCGCCGAGATCAACCAGCTCGACCGCGTGTTGGTGGTTGGCAGCTTCCTGCGCCAGGAGCAACCGCTGCTCGCCTTGCGCCTGCGGCAGGCCGTCAAGCGAGGTGCTCAGGTCGCCGTAATCCACGCGGCGGACGACGATCTGCTGATGACTCTGGCCGGCAAGCTGATTGCCTCGCCTTCGCAGTTGCCCGAATGCCTCGCCCAAGTGGTGAAAGCCGTGGCCGAGTTGAAGGGCGTCGGCTGCGATCTGTCGGTGTCGGTATCTCCCGAGGCAAGGCGGATTGCCGAGAGCCTGGCCGCCGGCAAGAACAGTGCTGTTCTGCTTGGCAACTTTGCGCAACAACACGCACAGGCCGCGACTTTGCAGGCGCTCGCGCAGCAACTGGCGGGCTTCCTCGGCGGCAAGTTTGGCAGCCTCGGCGAAGCGGCCAACACGGTCGGCGGCTATGTCGCCAAGGCGTTGCCGGGCGGCGATGGCCTCGACGCGGCGCGCCTGATCGCCGAGCCACGCCGCGCCTACCTGGTGGTGGGCGCCGAGCCGGAACTCGATTGTGCCGATGGTCGCCAGGCCCTGGCGGCCATGAAGCAGGCTGACACGGTGATCGTCCTGTCGCCGTTCAAATCGGCGGCGGCGCTGGAATACGCCGATGCCATCCTGCCGGTGTCGCCGTTCAGTGAAACCTCCGGTACCTTTGTCAGTACCGAAGGCCGCGTTCAGAGCTTTTTCGCCGTGACCAAGCCGCTCGGCGAAACGCGGCCGGCCTGGAAAGTTCTGCGTGTTCTTGGCAATCTGCTCCAGCTCGACGGCTTCGACTACGAGAGCAGCGAGGCCGTGCGCGACGAGGTACTGGGTGGCAAACCCGAGTTTGTCGCTGGCCTGGACAATGCGCTGACCGTCGCCGTCAGTATCGCCGCCGGGAGCGGCGTTGGCCTCGAACGGGTCGCCGACGTGCCGATCTACTCCGCCGACCCGCTGACGCGCCGCGCGCCCAGTCTGCAACAGACCAAGGATGCCGCGGCACCCGCTGCTCGCATGAACGCGGCAACCCTGGCCAAGGTCGGTGTGGCCGCCGGCGAGCAGGTGCGGGTGCGCGCCGGTGATGGCGAAGTGGTACTTGCCGCCGCGCTCGATGCCGGCGTGCCGGACAACTGCGTGCGTGTGGCCGCAGCCCATGCATCCACCTCCAACCTCGGCGCCGCGACTGGCGCCGTCTCCGTGGAGCGTACCTGATGGAAGCGTCGGTGCTGCACTTCTTCGAGTGGCTCTGGGGGCCATACTGGGCGCCGTTGTGGGTTTGGTTCAAGCCCGTCTGGCCGCTGATCTGGGTCATCGTCAAGATCGTGGTCATTCTGGTGCCGCTGCTGCTGGGCGTCGCCTATCTCACCTTCTGGGAACGCAAGATCATCGGCTGGATGCAGGTACGGATCGGCCCCAACCGGGTCGGCCCGTGGGGCTTGCTGCAACCTATCGCCGACGGCATGAAGCTGTTCTTCAAGGAAGTGCTGCTGCCCTCCAAGGCCGATCCCGGCCTCTTCTTCCTCGCTCCGGCGCTGGCCATGGCGCCGGCCGTGGCGATCTGGGCGGTGGTGCCATTTTTCGAGGGCGGCGCGCTGGCCAACCTGGATGCCGGCGTGCTCTATCTGATGGCCATTACCTCGGTCGGTGTCTATGGCGTCATCATCGCCGGCTGGGCGTCCAACTCGAAGTATCCCTTCCTCGGCAGCATGCGCTCGGCGGCGCAGATGGTTTCGTACGAGATCGCCATGGGCATGGCCCTGGTCTGTATTCTCATGGTGTCGAACAGCCTGAACCTTTCCGACATCGTTCGCGCCCAGAATCGTGGCATGTTTGCGGGTTGGGGGCTCGGTTTCCTGTCCTGGAACTGGCTACCCCTGCTGCCGATGTTCATCGTTTACCTGGTATCCGGAGTTGCCGAGACCAATCGGGCGCCGTTCGACGTGGTGGAGGGCGAGTCCGAAATCGTCGCTGGCCACATGGTCGAGTACTCGGGTATGGCCTTCGCCATGTTCTTCCTTGCCGAATACGCCAACATGATCCTGGTTTCGGCCATGGTCTCCATCTTTTTCCTCGGCGGATGGCTGTCGCCGGTGGGTTTCCTGCCCGATGGCATCCTCTGGTTGTTCGCCAAGATGTCGGTGATACTGTTCCTGTTCCTCTGGTTGCGTGCCACCTTCCCGCGCTATCGCTACGACCAGATCATGCGCCTGGGCTGGAAGGTGTTCGTGCCGCTCTGCCTGTTGTGGATTCCGGTGGTCGGCGTCTGGATGATGTCACCTTTCAATATCTGGAAATAATCTGACCATGGGCGCCCGCGATCTGATCCAAAGCTTCTCCCTCGGCGAACTCCGCCAGGGCCTGGCCGTGACCCTGCGCTACATGTTCGCGCCGAAGATCACCATCCAGTATCCGGAAGAGAAGACGCCGATGTCGAACCGCTTCCGCGGTTTGCACGCGCTGCGCCGCTATCCGAACGGCGAGGAACGTTGCATTGCCTGCAAGTTGTGCGAAGCGGTCTGTCCGGCGATGGCCATTACCATCGAATCGGGCGAACGGGACGACGGCAGCCGGCGCACCACTCGTTACGACATCGACCTGACCAAGTGCATCTTCTGCGGCTTCTGCGAGGAAGCCTGCCCGGTCGATGCCATCGTCGAGACGCACATCTTCGAGTATCACGGCGAAACGCGCGGCGATCTCTACTACACCAAGCAGATGCTGCTGGCCAACGGCGACCGCTATGAAGCGGAAATCGCCCAGGCCCGCGCGCAGGATGCCAAGTTCCGGTAAGCGACATGGACCTGAAAACCGTCGTCTTCTACGTTTTCTCGGCGCTGATGATCTTCGCCGCGCTGCGCGTCATCACCGCCCGCAATCCAGTCCATGCAGTGCTCTATCTGGTGCTGGCGTTCTTCAACGCCGGTGGACTGTGGTTGACCTTGCAGGCGGAGTTTCTGGCCATCGCCCTGGTCATGGTGTACGTCGGTGCCGTCATGGTGCTCTTCCTCTTCGTGGTCATGATGCTCGACATCGACATCAACCGCTTGCGGCGCGGCTTCTGGAGCAATATGCCGCTGGCGGCGACGATCGGCTTGCTGATGGTCGCCGAAATGATCCTGTTCTTGTCGACCGGCTACTTCGGCTTGACAGCCTTCCCCGACCAGGCGCTGCCCGCCGACCACAGCAATACCAAGGAGCTGGGCCGGCTGCTCTTCACCGACTACGTTTATCCTTTCGAACTGGCTTCGATCATCCTGCTGGTCGCCATCATCGCCGCCGTCGTGCTGACATTGCGTCGTCGCCAGGATGTCAAGCATCTCGACCCGGCGCAACAGATTGCCGTCAAGGCGACGGACCGCCTGCGCGTCTTGCGGATGCCCGCCGAGAACAAGGAGGCCGAATGATCTCCCTGACGCACTATCTGGTGCTCGGCGCCATCCTGTTCGCCATCGGCGTGATCGGCATCTTCCTCAACCGGAAGAATCTGATCGTTCTGCTCATGGCCATCGAATTGATGCTGCTCGCGGTGAACATGAACTTCGTCGCCTTCTCGCATTACCTTAACGATGCGGCGGGGCAACTGTTCGTCTTTTTCATCCTGACGGTGGCCGCCGCCGAGTCGGGCATCGGCCTGGCCATCCTGGTGGTGCTGTTCCGCAATCTCTCCACGATCGATGTGGACGATATCGACAGCCTGAAGGGCTAACGGCATGAAGACCCTCTACCTGATCATTCCCTTCGCCCCGCTGCTCGGCGCGCTCGTCGCCGGCCTGTTCGGCCGCGCCATCGGTCGCGCCGGCGCCCACTGGGTCACCATCCTTGGCGTCGCCGTGTCCCTGGTCTGTTCGATGCTTGTGCTCCAGGATGTCCTGGCCGGCCACACCTTCAACGGCACCCTGTATACGTGGATGGAGGCGGGCGGCCTCAAGCTGGAGTTGGGTTTCCTGATCGACCGCCTGACGGCGGTGATGATGGTCGTGGTGACCTTCGT
Source organism: Rhodocyclaceae bacterium (assembly GCA_044220545.1). Taxonomy (GTDB): domain Bacteria; phylum Pseudomonadota; class Gammaproteobacteria; order Burkholderiales; family Rhodocyclaceae; genus Fen-999. Next base: position 166,757 of record JBGAQX010000002.1, read on the forward strand.
TTCGCTGATGGTACACATCTACACCATTGGCTACATGGCCGAAGATCCAGGCTACCAAAGGTTCTTCAGTTACATATCGCTGTTTACGTTCTCGATGCTCATGCTGGTGATGAGCAACAATTTCCTCCAGTTGTTCTTCGGCTGGGAGGCGGTGGGCCTGGTCTCGTATCTCCTGATCGGCTTCTGGTATACGCGTCCGACCGCCATCTACGCCAACCTGAAGGCCTTTCTGGTCAATCGCGTCGGCGACTTCGGTTTTCTGATCGGCATCGCGCTGATCGCCGCGTACGCGGGCAGCCTCGATTACGCCACGGTGTTCGCCAAGGCGCGGTCACTGACCGAAATTCAGCTCCACCTGATTCCGGGCAGCGAATGGATGCTGCTGACGGTGATCTGCATCGGGCTGTTCATCGGCGCCATGGGCAAGTCGGCGCAGTTCCCGCTGCATGTCTGGCTGCCGGATTCGATGGAAGGCCCGACGCCGATCTCCGCGCTGATCCACGCCGCCACCATGGTGACCGCCGGCATCTTCATGGTGTCGCGGATGTCGCCGCTGTTTGAGCTCTCCGATGCGGCCCTGTCCTTCGTCATCGTCATCGGCGCCATCACCGCGCTGTTCATGGCTCTGATTGCCATCGTGCAGACGGACATCAAGCGCGTGGTGGCCTATTCGACGCTGTCGCAGCTCGGTTACATGACGGCGGCGCTGGGCGCCTCGGCCTACTCGGCGGCGATCTTCCACCTGATGACGCATGCCTTCTTCAAGGCGGTGCTGTTCCTGGGCGCCGGTTCGGTGATCATCGCCATGCACCACGAGCAGGACATGCGCAAGATGGGTGGCCTGCGCAAGTACATGCCCATCACCTACGCCACCGTCCTGATCGGCGCCATCGCGAATGCCGGTCTGCCACCCTTCGCCGGTTTCTTCTCCAAGGACTCGATCATCGAAGCCGTGCAACTGGCCCATGTACCGGGTGCCACCTTTGCTTACCTGGCGCTGTTGGCCGGTGTGTTTGTCGGCGGCTTCTACTCGTTCCGCCTGGTGTTCTTCGCCTTCCATGGCGAGGAGCGCTTCCGCCACGCGCACAATGACCATGCCCATGGCCACGGTGACGACCATGGCCATGAGCATCACGGCTCCACGGAACCGCATGAGTCCCCCAAGGTGGTGACGTGGCCACTGATCCTGTTGGCCATTCCGGCGATCTTTTCCGGCTTCCTGATCGGCCCCATGCTGTTCGGCGGCTACTTCGGCGATGCGATCTTCATTGGCGAGAACCATCACGCGCTAGCGCATATGAAGGAGGAGTTCCACGGCGTCGTTCCGATGATGCTGCACGGGCTGACCTCCCTGCCGTTCTGGCTGGCAACCTCCGGGGCCCTTACCGCGTGGTTTCTCTACATCAAGCGCCCGGACCTGCCGGCAACGATCAAGGGCAAGTTCGCCACCATCGCCGTGATACTCGAAGAGAAGTACTTCTTTGATCGCTTCAACGACTGGTTCTTCGCCGGCGGCGCCCGCGGGCTGGGCCGGGGCCTCTGGAAGGCCGGCGACCAGGTGTTGATCGATGGTGTGGCCGTCAACGGTTCGGCCCGTCTGGTCGGACGCCTTGCCGGTGTCGTGCGCCTGCTACAGAGCGGCTACATTTACCAGTACGCCTTCTCCATGATCATCGGCGTGTTCGTGCTGCTGACGTGGTGGTTGGTTCGTAGCTGATAGGAAAAGAAGCGGATGAATTCCTACCTGTTGAGCCTCGCGATCTGGGTGCCCATTCTTGGCGCACTCCCCATTCTCGCCATCGGCTCGGAACGGCGCGATCTCGTGCGCTGGCTTTCCCTCGCGGTGGCGGTGGCCGGCTTGCTGGTCACGTTGCCGCTCTATGCCGGTTTCGACCGCCAGTTCGCCGGCATGCAGTTCGTGGAGTTGGCGCCCTGGATACCGCGCTTCAATGTCCAGTACTACCTCGGCGTCGATGGCATTTCCATGTTGTTCATCCTGCTCAACAGCTTTATCACCGTCCTGGTGGTGCTGGCCGGCTGGGAGGTGATCGAGGAGAAGTCGGCGCAATACATGGCCGCTTTTCTGGTCATGTCGGGGCTCATGAACGGCATCTTTTCCAGTCTCGACGCCATGCTGTTCTATGTCTTCTTCGAGGCCAGCCTGATCCCGATGTACATCATCATCGGGGTCTGGGGCGGACCGAACCGGGTTTATGCGGCGTTCAAGTTCTTCCTCTACACGCTGCTCGGCTCTCTCCTGATGCTGGTTTCTCTGTTGTACCTGTTCCTCGAAGCCGGTGGCAGCTTCAATTTGCTTGATTGGCACCAACTGCCGCTTGGCATGAAGCCGCAGATCCTCATGTTCATTGCTTTCCTGGTCGCCTTTGCCGTCAAGGTGCCGATGTGGCCGGTGCATACCTGGCTGCCGGACGCCCACGTCGAGGCGCCGACCGGCGGATCGGCGGTGCTGGCCGCCATCATGCTCAAGCTGGGCGCCTATGGTTTCCTGCGGTTTTCGCTGCCCATCCTGCCCGACGCCAGCCACTACCTGGCGCCGATGATGATCGCGCTGTCGCTGATCGCGGTAGTCTATATCGGCTTCGTCGCGCTGGTGCAGTCGGACATGAAGAAGCTGATTGCCTACTCGTCCATCTCGCACATGGGTTTCGTCACACTGGGTTTCTTCATCTTCAACCAGTTGGGTGTCGAAGGCGCCTTGGTGCAGATGATTTCCCATGGCTTTGTTTCGGCGGCGATGTTTCTTTGCGTCGGCGTCATGTACGACCGGATGCATTCGCGGCAGATCGCCGACTACGGCGGGGTGGCGAATACCATGCCCAAGTTCGCCGCCTTCTTCATGCTGTTCGCCATGGCCAATTCCGGCCTGCCGGCCACCTCGGGCTTTGTCGGCGAGTTCATGGTGATTCTCGGCGCGGTTAAGTTTGACTTCTGGATCGGCTTCGCCGCCGCGACCACCTTGATCCTCGGCGCCGCCTACACCCTCTGGATGTACAAGCGGGTTGTCTTCGGCCCGGTAGCCAACGACCATGTGGCGCAGTTGACCGACATTGGCGACCGCGAATTCCTGATTCTTGCCCTGCTGGCGGCCGCGGTGCTGGTCATGGGCATCTATCCCTTCCCCTTCACCGACATCATGCATGCCTCCGTTGATGGCCTGCTGAAGCATGTCGCCGTGAGCAAGCTGTAACCCGGCGCGAGAGCAACGATGCTGAATAACTTCGTCATGCCCGATCTGTATCCGGCCGCGCCGGAGATCTTCCTCGCCGCCATGGCCTGTGTGGTCCTGGTCGTCGATTTGTTTGCCGGCCCGGGGCGTCGCTGGCTAACCGCGCTATTGGCCCTGCTTACCCTGGTGGGTTGCGCGGCGATCACCGTCGCCACCTTCGATGGCGGCGTGTCGCTGACCTTCAGCAACATGTTCGTCGACGATCCTGTGGCCGATTTCCTGAAGTTGGTGGTCTACATCGCGGTCATGGTGGTGCTCGTCTATGGCCGCGACTACCTGGCGGCCCGCGACCTGGACAAGGGCGAGTACTACCTGCTGGTGTTGTTCGCCACGCTGGGCATGATGGTGATGATTTCGGCCTACAACTTCCTGACCATGTATCTGGGCCTCGAGTTGTTGTCGTTGTCCCTCTACGCCTTGGTGGCCATTGACCGCGACTCGCCGCGCGCCACCGAGGCCGCGATGAAATACTTCGTGCTGGGCGCGCTTGCCTCCGGCCTCTTGCTCTACGGCATGTCGATGATCTACGGCGCCACGGGCACGCTCGAGTTGGGTGGCGTCACCGCCGCCATCCAGGAGGGCAACACCAATCGGATCATCCTGGTCTTTGGCCTGGTCTTCCTGGTGGCGGGCATTGCCTTCAAGCTGGGTGTCGTGCCCTTCCACATGTGGATTCCCGACGTCTATCACGGTGCGCCGACCGCGGTTACCCTGTTCATCAGTTCGGCACCCAAGCTGGCCGCTTTCGCCATGGCGCTCCGCCTGCTGGTGTCCGGGCTGTTCGGTCTCGCCGAGCAATGGCAGACCATGCTGATGCTGATGGCGGTCTTGTCGATCGGTCTTGGCAACCTGGCGGCCATTGCCCAGAGCAACATCAAGCGCATGCTCGCCTATTCGGCGATCTCCCACATGGGTTTCATGTTGCTGGCGCTGATGAGCGGGGTCGCCGGCGCGCAAGTCGACCCGATGGCCCTGGTCAACGCCTACAGCTCGGCCATGTACTACAGCGTGGCTTACGTCATCATGTCGCTGGGGGCCTTCGGCATGGTCCTCCTGCTGTCGCGGGCGGGCTACGAGGCCGAGAGCCTGGAAGACTTCAAGGGCCTCAATCAGCGCAGTCCCTGGTTTGCCGCCATGATGGCGATCCTGATGTTGTCGATGGCGGGTATTCCCTTCTTCGTCGGCTTCTTCGCCAAGTTCTCGGTCCTGCTTGCCGCCGTGGCGGCCGGGCATCTCGTCGTGGTCGTGCTGGCCGTGCTCTTCTCGCTGATCGGCGCCTACTACTACCTGCGCATCGTGAAGCTGATGTACTTCGACGCGCCGGTCGATAGCGCACCCATCCGGGCGAGCCTGGACATGCGTCTTCTCCTCTCGGTGAATGGCTTGGCCGTGGCGTACTTCGGCCTCTTTCCCGACACGCTGATGATGTGGTGTACGGTGGCGCTGCTCCGCTCGTGAAATGGGCGCGGGGTGCCCATGGGGCGCCCCGTGTAACATGAGCAGCTTCGTCAACGACACCGGCAAGGCCATGGACGATTCCGATTTCCACGAAGAGACGCTCGCCAGCGAAGAAGTATTCAAGGGCAAGCTGCTGCACGTCCGTCGCGACCAAGTGCGACTGCCGGACGGCAAGGAAAGCCTTCGCGAGTGGGTGGCGCATCCGGGTGCCGTGGTGGTCATTGGTGTGCTGGACAACGGCCACCTGTTGTTCGAACGGCAGTTCCGCTATCCGCTGCGCCGGATCTTCGTCGAACTGCCGGCGGGCAAGATCGACCCGGGTGAGCACATCCTCGATACCGCGCGGCGTGAACTGCGCGAGGAGACCGGCTACAAGGCGAAGCACTGGCGGCATCTCGGCACCATGCATCCCTGCATCGGCTACTCGGACGAGCGCATCGAGATCTTCCTGGCCCAAGGGCTGGCCTATGTCGGCCATGCGCTCGACGACGGCGAGATTCTGGAAGTGATCGAGCTGAGCATTCACGATGCGCTGCTGTCGGTGCGCGACGGTGAAATCAGCGATGCGAAGACCGTTACCGCGCTGCTCTGGGCGGAGAAGATCCTGTCCGGCGCCTGGCCGCTTCCGGCGTAAAATTCCCGCTTTGATTCAAGGAAGACATTAGCCATGGATGTCGCCGGCGCACCGCGTCCCATCGGTCTCGACCTGGAGATCGACGACACCACCAAACTACAGGCACTGAGCATCATTTCCGAAGTGTCGGCGAGTCTGGCCGACGAGGATGATGTCGAAGAGATGCTTGGCCGTTTTCTCGGCACCATGTTGCGGCTGGCCCATGCCAGCGCCGGTGCCGTGCGGGTGCTTACCACCGATGGTCGCCACTTGCGCCTGGTCGGTGCCCGCGGCCTGCCGGCGGAAGTGGTCGAGCGCGAGCGAGTGGTGCCGATCGATTGCGGGCAATGCGGCCTGGCGGTGCGCGACAACCGCGCCCACTATGAAATCGACCTGCACGACTGTGCCGTACGTACCGGGCATCACTACTTCGATCGCGATTGCCAAGCCATGGTGGTCGTACCGCTACAACATGCCGGCCACCTGCTCGGCACCTATAACCTGTTCCTGCCCGAGCGCTTCGAACTGCCGGAGGAAGTCGTTGTCCTGTTTCGTTCGATCGGCGAACACTTGGGCATGGCCCTGGAGAACGCCCGCCTCAAGCGTGAGAATCTGCGCATCGCGTTGATGAACGAGCGGCAGATGATGGCCGCCGAGATCCACGATTCGCTGGCCCAGACCCTGGCTTACCTGAAGATGCGCGTCGCGTTGCTGCAAGACGCCCTGGTGGAGGGGGAGACGGTGCGTGCCGGCAAGTATTCCGGCGACGTCGCCCAGGCGCTGGACATGGCTTACGGGCAGTTGCGCGAGTTGTTGACCCAGTTTCGCAATCGGATGGACCCCCTTGGTCTGGCCCATGCCCTGCGGGAAATGTCGGTCGGCTTCCAGGATCGGACGGGCATCTTCCTGGAATTCGACAACCGCGTGTCGGACTTGCGCCTGTCGGTGGATCAGGAAGCCCAGGTGTTCTTCATCATCCAGGAGGCGCTGGCCAATGTGGTTCGTCACTCGGGGGCCACCAAGGCGAAGCTGTCGCTGGAAGGCGCGGGGGACTACTACGTGGCAACGGTCGAGGACAATGGCCGCGGCGGCCAGGGCTTTTTCGCCATTGCCAATCGGACCAGCGGCTTTGAAGAGCATCCCCGTCTGCGCAATCACTTTGGCTTGACCATCATGCGCGAGCGGGCCGGCAAGATCGGCGGTCGCATCGAAGTGGCCAATCTTCCCGAGCGCGGTTTTCGTGTCCGTTTGACCTTCCCGGTCATGGCCTTGAGGGGCCACTGAAATGGTCGACTGCAAGATACGCGTCCTGCTGGTTGATGACCACACGCTGTTTCGCAAGGGGCTGGCCGAACTGCTGGAGCACCGCGGAGGCATCTGCGTGGCCGGCATGGCGGCCAACGGCGAAGCGGCGCTCGGTCTATTGGCCGAGCTCAAGCCGGATGTGGTGATTACCGACCTGAACATGCCGCCTCACGGCGGCGTCGCCCTGTTGCGCCGCATACGCGCGGAGAACTGGCGGGGGCCGGTGCTGATTCTGACGGTATCGGATGCCGAGGAAGATCTCGCCAACGCCATGCGCGCCGGCGCCCAAGGCTACCTGCTCAAGGACATGGAGCCGGACGATGTGGTCGATGCCGTACAACGCGCGGTGCGCGGCGAGACGGTGGTGGCGCCAACCATGACCATGAAGCTGGTGCATCTGCTGCAAGGGGGCGCGCCGCCCAACGAGAAAGTCGATGCGCTGAAAAGCCTGACGGCTCGCGAGCGAGAGATCCTGGACTACCTGGCCCAGGGACTATCCAACAAGGCCATCGCGCGGGCGCTGGACATCAGCCACGATACCGTGAAGCTGCACGTCCGCCACATCCTCGCCAAACTCAACCTTACCTCGCGTGTCGAGGCGGCAGTCTTCGCGGTCGAGCACAAGTCGGCCAAGCTGCGCGAACAGTAGTCCGTCCGGGGCTGCCAGTCCGGTGGCGCGCCGCCGACCCCTCAGTTCGACTCTCCATACCACCTCAGCTTGTCGTGAAGCTTGACGACTTCGCCGACGATGATCAGGGTCGGGGCTTTCAGTTGCGAGGACTCGGCGAGTTGTGGGAGCGTGGTCAGTGTGCCCGTTACGGTGCGTTGGCGGGGCGTGGTGCCTTGTTGGACTATGGCCGCCGGCCAGTCCCGTGGCAGGCCATGCTCGATCAGCTTCTCGCACAGCACGGGCAGTCCGTGCAGGCCCATGTAGATGACCACCGTCTGGCGCCGACGGGCCAGTCCCGGCCAGTCGAGATTCATGCTGCCGTCCTTGAGGTGGCCAGTGACGAAGACGCAGGCCTGGGCGTAATTCCGATGGGTCAAGGGAATGCCCGCGTAGGCGGCGACCCCGGCCGCCGCCGTGATGCCCGGTACCACCTCGAAGGGAATGCCGTGCTCGACCAGGGTTTCGACCTCTTCGCCGCCGCGCCCAAACGTGTAAGGGTCGCCGCCCTTCAGGCGCAGGACACGCTTGTTCTCCTTGGCCAGCCGTACCAGCAGCAGATTGAGTTCTTCCTGGGGCAAGGCATGATTGCCACGTTCCTTGCCGGCGTAGATCTGCTCGACGTCGGGCCGTGCCAGCGTGGCCAGGATTTCCGTCGATACCAGGTTGTCGAAGACGATGACGTCGGCCTCGCCGATCAACTGGGCGGCGCGCAGCGTGAGCAGCGACGGGTCGCCGGGGCCGGCGCCGACCAGATAGACGGTGCCAGGACGGGCGGGCGCTGTGTTCATCGTGACCATCAGGCGCAGCCTCCGCCACAGGAGCCGCAGCCACTGGCGCGTTCGCGGCCGGCACAGGCGCCATCCTTCGGGTTGATGAAAATGAACTGAAACTCGCCGGGGCGCAACTCGACAAAATCGAGGGTCGCTTCGTCGAGCAGCTCCTGGCTATGCGGCGAAATCAGGAGTTGCACGCCTTCGCAGTCGAGCACTAGATCGCTTTCCCGTTCCTCGTCGAAGCCCATGCCATAAGAAATCTCGCCGTCGTCATCGATCTTGGCGGCTACCCGGAGGGCTGGATGGTCCGTCTGGCTTTCGGCGGCGCTACGTATCTGTTCCACGGCCGCGGGGGTCAATTTGAACATGGTTGGCACTCCTGAATTGTTGCGGTCCGCCGAACTTGCCGGGCAAAGTGAACGAAGCGAGCCGGCCAGTCGCAGCCCGCCGTGGCCCGCAGATGCGTATAGGACGCGAGCAGATTGTTAATGACAATTCCATCGCGTCGTCCGTCTATGCCGTGGCCACGCTTGACCGCATAGGCATATCGCAGGCCGGCCGGCAGGCCTTCGAGACTGGAGTAGTGGAATTCGTGCGCGGGTAAGCCGCTTGTTGTCTTGGCATCGGGCCAGGGGTGCTCGCCGGTTGGCTCCAGCAGGACATAGCCTCGGCCGACCGGCTTGTCGTGCATGGCTATCTCCCCAGGAATGACGCCGACCATGTGGCGCGTCTTGCCCCGCCAGGAGATGCTATTGGCCAGGTACATCAGTCCGCCACATTCGGCGTAGGCGGGCAGGCCGGCCGTGATCGCATTGAGGATGTCGGTACGCAAGCTGCTGTTGGCCTCCAGTTGGTCCAGAAAACATTCCGGAAAGCCGCCGCCGATGAACAGGGCGTCGCACGCGGGCAAACGCGGGTCGCACAGGGCATTGAAAGGTACCAGTTCGGCGCCGGCGGTGATCAGGGCGTCGAGGTCGTCCGCATAGTAGAAGCCGAAGGCGTCGTCGCGGGCGATGGCAATGCGGAGTGGTGCGTCGGCCACCGGCTGCCGGGGCGCCCGCGGTGGTTGGGGGAGCGCAAGATCGGTCTGACTGACCGCCAGCAGGCGGTCCAGGTCAACCTGCGCGGCGACCCGCTCGGCGATATCGGCAATCTGAGCCGCCGCCACCCGCGTTTCGTTGGTGGGCATCAGCCCCAGATGGCGTTCAACCAGGGTCAGACGCGGGTCGTCGTGAATGGCGCCAAGCACGGCTACATCGGTGTAGTGCTCGATGACGGCGCGCAGCTTGCCTTCGTGGCGACTGCCACCGAGGCGGTTGAGGATGACGCCGGCGATGCGGATGTCGCGGTCGAAGGCTTGGTAACCGAGAATGAGGGGCGCGATACCCCGGGTCATGCCGCGGGCGTCCAGTACCAGCATGACCGGCAGGTCGAGCAGTTTGGCCAGCGCCGCGTTGCTGTTGGCGCCGTCGAGCGCCAGTCCGTCGTAGAGTCCCTTGTTGCCTTCCACCAGACATACTTGGGCATCGTGACCAGCACTGGCGAACTGCGCGGAGATCTCCCTGTTCGGGGACAGAAAGAAATCGAGGTTCCGGCAGCTGCGTCCGGCAGCCAGGCCCAGCCAGAGCGGGTCGATGTAGTCCGGGCCTTTCTTGAAGGGCTGGACGGTGTAGCCCCGTGCCCGCAGGGCGGCGGCCAGACCGATGCTGACGGTGGTCTTCCCGGAAGACTTGTGGGCGGCCGAAACGAGAAAGCGGTGCATGGACCGGGCTGGCGGGTAACGGCCCGACTATGAGTCGGGCCGTTGCGTGCCTCAATCGTTCTGGCGAACCGCCGCCTCGCTGAGATGAACGTAGTCGTCTTCAGGCAGGAACTTGAATGCGCGCACGCCAACCGTGGTAATCAGGTACGCGAGACCAATGCCACCGAAGCCAAGCAGGATCTCGGGAAGACTCGGCGTATAACTTGCCACCTGTCCATCGAAGAAGCTGCTGGTGATGTTCATGCCGGGAAAGATCTCCAGCGGGAACGACTGGCCACCGACGATGAATACATAGAGCTGGCAAAAGGCCCCGACAACGACCAGTCCGGCGGCGGTAAGCACGGCGCCACAGCGCATGCCCAAGGTCGGGTGGTACAGCAGCCCCAGCGGGACAAGGCTACCCAGAATTATCTGGCCGATCCAGAAGATCGTTGCGAAACCACTATCCACCAGCAAGAACTTCTCAAAGGCCACCTGTTTGGCGAAATAGAGATTCGTCATGTGGTAGACGGCCACCAGGAACAAGACGGCGGCGACGAAGAGACCCAGCAGATTCTTCATCCGGCGCAGTACCAGGGGATGGATGACGATATGGTTCCAGCGGAACATGGCCGCCTGGATGAGGATGAAGACGGCCAATCCCCAGGCGAACGACATGACGATGAACATCGGCGCCAGCAGGCCGGAGGCATAAGCCTGGCGGGCGACAAGGAAGCCGAAGATCGAGCCGGTACCCGTGGTGAGTATGAGGCGCCAGCCGAAGGCGGCGAAGCCGACCGGCTTCGACCACGGACTCATGCGCTGTTCCATCAATGTCCAGAGATAGACGGCCACGATGCCGAACATCCCCGAGTAGAGAAAGACATTCCAGGCAAAGACCGAGGTAAAGTTGTATTGGGTGGCGGCCACGATCACCCGGTCGGCGCGGCCGAGGTCGAGCATCAACACAAACAGGCCACCGGCGAGCATGGCCAGGGTCAGCAGGCCCGAAAGCGGCGCTCGCTTCTTGTAAATGGTCTTGCCGAACACCGAGCCCATCGAGGCGACGTTGAGGACGCCGGAGGCGGCGACGATCAGAAAGATGGCGAAGACGTGCGGTACGCCCCAGACCACCTGGTTGTTCATGCCGGTAACGACGTGACCGTTGTGTTCCATGTACAGCGCGGCGCCGAAGCCGATCGCGACGACCAACGCGCCTAGCGCGGCCAAGGCGTAGAACAGCTTTTCCTCGGCTCGGGAGTAGGGTGCCAGGATCATGGTGTCAGATTCCTTGGTAACGAACGCCGGTGTTCAGCTTCAGATCGGCCCGGACTTGCGTGGTGGCTGTCTGCGCGATGCGGCGGGAAATGTCGCTGGTTGGATCCTCGAGGTCGCCAAATACCATGGCGCCTTCCGGGCAGGCTTCGACGCAGGCCGGTTTCAGGCCTTTGTCGACCCGATGGACGCAAAGCGTGCAGGATTCGACGCAGCCCATGCCGCGCGGCACTTCCGGATTCTGTTCGGTGAGTGGCTGATGGACAAATGAGCGCGCCTTGTAGGGGCAGGCCATCATGCAGTAACGGCAACCGATGCATATATGGCGATCCACCAGGACGATCCCGTCGGCGCGCTTCATCGAGGCTCCGGTTGGGCAGACGTCGACGCAGGGAGGTTCGGCGCAATGCTGGCACATCATGGGCAGCGAATGCTGGCGTCCATTGTGCGGATCCTTCAGGTCGATCTTCCGAATCCACTGTGCCCGCTGGGCGGGATCAGCCACCTTTTCATTGATGCCATTTTCGGTGGCACAGGCGGACACGCACACATCACATCCCGATGCGCACTTGGTCGTGTCCACCAGCAAGCCCCAGCGCTGCAACTTGGAGGCGGGTTCACCCGCCGGTCGCTTCGACTGCGCCTGGGAAACCTGGATCAGATGGACACCCGGGGCCAGCGCGACGAGTCCGAGGCCCGCCGCCACCCCCGCGCCGGCGGCGAGGAATCCCCGCCGCTTGTTGTCGTTGTCGTTCATGGTCTGACTCCCGTTGCCTTGTAGCCCGCCTTGGGTTGGTGGCAATCCCAGCAATCGAGCTTCACCGCCGCATACGTGTGGCAACTTTGGCAGAAGTTGTCGTCATGGCCAATCACCGAGCCCGTCTTCTTGCTGGCGTGGCATTCGATACAGCCGTTGAGGCTGACTTTGGCACCACGGACACCTTCGCGCAGCGTCTTGTCGCGCTGGTGCTTCAGCATGTCCATATGGTTGCGCCGCATCTCCTCCGCCGGCGCGATGCACTTGCCTTCGGTTTCGATCTTGATGGTGGGTTTGGGCACCCCGCCGTCGGCGGCCTGGGCCGCATGGCTGGCAATGGCCAGTCCGGCGGCGGCGGCGAGCAAGGCAAAGCGGACCAGGCGTGCGACGGGCAGCATGAAGATTTCCTTATTCGCCGAGACCCATTTGGATGTAACCGGTCGGACAAACATCGCTACAGATATGACAGCCAATGCACTTGTCGTAATCGGTCGCCACGTAGCGGCCGGTGGTTGCCTCGGTCTTCTTGACCTTGTAGACAGCCGTCTGCGGGCAATAGACGACGCAGTTGTCGCATTCGAAGCACAGGCCGCAACTCATGCAGCGCTTGGCTTCGGCCACCGCTTGCTTGTCGTCCAGCGGATCCAGGCGCTCCTCGAAGTTGCCAAGCGCGCTTTCCTTGTTCAGGTGGGTGATATTGCGCTTGTTGCGGGGCGTGTACTGGAAATGGCCGAGGAACAGTTGGTCGTGGGGAATCACATAGCGGTCGGAGCGGTTCTCGAAGTTATGCACCGCGCCCTTCGATTCGCTGGTGCCGCGCAGCGGCTCCTTGATTTCCTCGAAGCCGATGCCCTTTTCGACGTACTTGCGCATCAGGTCGAAGACATGGACGTCGATCTTCGGCCGCCGGCCGGCCTCGACTCCGTTCAGGAACTGGTCGATGCCTTCGGCGGCGATGGCGCCGTGGCCCACCGCGGTGGTCAGCAGGTGGGGACGGATGATGTCGCCACCGGCATAGACGCCGGGTTTGCCGGCAAGTTGATAGTTCTTGTCGGCGCTGATGGCACCCTTGCCATTGTTGAACTCTTCCAGACCGGTGAAATCAACCGCTTGACCGATCGCGGAGACGATCAGATCGGCCGGCAGATCCTTCTCGCTGCCTTCAACCTTTTTGATTTCCAGCCGGCCGCCGACCATCTTGGCCTCGCACTGGCAGACGCGCAGCGCGGTGGCGCGGCCATCGGCGCCCTTGACGACACCAGTGGGCATCCAGCCACCCATGATGTCGATGCCTTCCGACTGCGCATGCTCGATTTCGGGCTTGCTGGCCATCATCTTGTCGGTGGTGAACACCGAGGTCAGCACGACGTCGGCACCTTGCCGGTTGGATATGTCGGCAACGTCCTGGGCCATTCGGCCGGCGATTGCGCCTTCCCAGTCGGTCGGCTTGGCGTTGGTAATGTGGCCGAGACGACGGGCGACCGTGGCGACGTCCATGGACGTATCGCCACCACCAACCACCACCACGCGCTTGCCAACGTGGCGCAGACGGCCGTCATTGAACGCTTTCAGGAAGGCCGTGGCGGTGACCACATTGGGCGCACTGGTGTCGCCCTCGACCGGCAGGGCGCGGCCCGCTTGGGCGCCGAGGCCGAGGAATACGGCGTCGAAATCCTTGCGAATCTGCTCCATGGTGATGTCGGTACCGATGCGGCACTTCAGCTTGGCCGTGACGCCCAGATCGAGAATGCGCTGGATTTCGGCATCAAGCACGTCACGCGGGGTGCGGTAGCCCGGGATGCCGTAGCGCATCATGCCGCCGAGGAATTCGTGGTCATCGAAGATGGTTACCGCGTGGCCCTTCAGGGCAAGCTGGTAGGCCACGGAAAGACCGGCCGGGCCACCACCGATGACGGCAACCTTTCTGCCGGTCTGTGTTTCGGGCTTCTTGAATTGCAGGTTGTTCTTGATGGCGTACTCGCCAAGATAGTGCTCGACGGAGTTGATGCCAACGTGGTCTTCGACCTGGTTGCGATTGCAGCCCGTTTCGCAGGGCGCGGGGCAGACGCGGCCCATGACGGCGGGCAGGGGGTTTGCTTCGGTAAGTCGGCGCCAGGCATATTCCTGCCAGGGCATGATCGGCTTGCCGTCGGCACCCATCGGGGGCTTTTCGACACCGCGAACGATATTCAGGTAGCCACGGATATCTTCACCGGAGGGGCAGGAGCCCTGGCACGGCGGCGTGGATTGGATGTAGGTCGGGCACTTGTGGGACCAACTGGCCTGGAAGATATTGTCCTGCCAACGCTTGACCTTGGTGTCGCCTTCCTCGTAGCGGCGGAACGACAGCTTGGTGTCTTGGGTATCGGTCGTCACTGACATAGCTTTTGTCTCCGGGGTGTCGTTGTGTTACTGCTCGTTGCCAAGCTTGATGGCTGTGCTGACCAACTGGTGCACGCCGCCAACCAGGCGCATGTTGAAACCGTAATAAGGCAACACCTTGGTAAATTGCGCCTTGCAGATGGCACAAATGGTGGCCATGAAATTGACGCCGTGGTCGTCGACCACCCGCTTCAGCGCTTCCATGCGCGGCAGGGCGCCCTTGACGCGGATGTCCATCAGCTCGTCGGTCAGCAATCCGCCGCCGCCGCCACAGCAGAAGGTCTTTTCGCGCGTGGTGTCGATGGCCATCTCGTGATACTTGTTGGCCACGGCCTTGATGATGTTGCGCGGGATGTCGAACTGGCCGCCGGGGTAGTCGCCCATGCGGGATGCGCGGGCCACGTTGCAGGAATCGTGGAACGTGATGATGCGGCTATCGTTGGCTTCCTTGTCGAACTTGAGCCGCCCGGCCTGGATCAGGTCCCAGGTCACCTCGCAGATGTGCGAAGGCTGCTTGTAGTTCGGGTCGAGCTGCTTCTGCAGTTCAACGGCGAACGGATCGTTGGCGCCGGCGCCGATGCCGGTCAAGGTGTTCCAGAAAGCGTAGGCGACGCGCCAGGCGTGGCCGCACTCGCCGACCACGATGCGCTTGACGCCCAGCTCCAGCGCGGCCTCGCGCACACGCAGGGCAATCTTGCGCAACTGGTCATAGTTGCCGATGAACATGCCGAAATTGCCGGCTTCCGAAGCCTTGGTCGATAGAGTCCAGGAGATGCCGGCGGCATGGAAGACCTTGCCGTAGCCGATCAGGCTTTCGATGTGCGGCTCGGCGAAGAAATCGGCGGAGGGGGTGACCAGCAGCACCTCGGCGCCCGCCTCGTCCAGCGGGTAACGTACGTCGGCACCGGTTTCGTCCTTGACGTCCTCTTCAAGACCGGACAGGGTATCCGCAAGCGCCGGACCTGGCAGCCCGAGGTTGTTGCCGATCTTGTGCACCTTGCCAATGATCTCGTTCGAGTACTTCTGACCGTAGCCAACCACGTCGAGAATCTCGCGACCCGCCATGGTGATTTCGGCGGTATCGATGCCGTAGGGGCAGAACACTGAACAGCGGCGGCACTCCGAGCACTGCCAGTAGTACGTGAACCACTCGTCCAGCACTTCCTTCGTCAGGTCGCGGGCGCCTACCAGACTTGGGAACATCTTGCCGGCCGGAGTGAAGTAGCGGCGGTAGACGCTGCGCATCAGATCCTGGCGCGCCACCGGCATATTCTTGGGGTCGTTGGTGCCGATGAAATAGTGGCACTTGTCAGTGCAGGCGCCGCAATGGACGCAGGCATCCATGTACACCTTGAGAGAGCGATACTTCTCGAGCAGTACGCCCATGTGGCCGATGGCCTTGTCGTGGGTTACCTGCCAGTCGTCGGCCAACTTGCCGGTGAAGCCGATGGCCTCCTGGATCTTGTCGTTGGCGACATAGGACCGAACACTCTCCGTCGCGGCGACCTGAAGTGCCGGCACCACCGGAAACTCACGGAAGGCGGGAGCCTCGATCTTGGCTTTGCTGTCGGGTGCGGCCATCTCAGTTTTTCTCCAACTTGGCCGCCCAAGGCGCCAGGTGGCGGGATTCGCGCGGATTGTCGGCCATGTTCCGCGAGGGGCTGAAGAAGATGCCCGGCGCGTGCAACAGCTTGCTGAACGGGAAGACGATCATTAGCGCGGCAACCAGAAAAAGGTGCAGGTAGAGCCCTGGATCCTCGGGCAGCGGCTGAATGTTGAAGCGCATCAGGCCGAGAAAGAATGTCTTCACGGCGACGATGTCGGTATGCATCAGGAACTTCATGCCCAGACCGGTCAGACCGATCAATACCAGCAGGGCCAGTATCAGGTGGTCGGAAATCGTCGATATGTAACGAATGCGCTCGACGAAGAAGCGTCGTGCCCAGAGGCCGGCGAGTCCAGCCACCATGGCAAATCCGGCATACATGCCGAAGGGTTGGGCGAAGGAAACCCAGAACCAGACGGGCTCGATGAAGTAGCGCAGATGCCGCACCACGACCAGGGCAAGACCGAAATGGAAGAGCGCGGCGAAAATCCAGATCCAGAGATTGCCCTTGAACAGGCTCTCGAAGAAGACAACTTCGCGGAACATGCGCAAGACGACACCAGCCGATGTCGTCGGCGCGGGCGTGGTCGGAATCGACAGAGGCGCCGGGGTTCGCGCGAAATCGAGAATCTTGTACGCCAACCCGGCGACAAATACCGCCGCGGCAACGTAAAACAGGATCGCAAAAAATGTGGTCATGTGCGTACGCTCAAGGGCATGCGTTCATGCGTGACCGGCAGGTCGGGCAACCGCAGCCGGCCGCCGACAACCGGCCGACACTCAAGGTGTTGGCCGGTGTCGATCGGGAACCGAAACTTGTCGGTTAAACGCAGCCGGTGGGCTTGGGCAGACCGGCAATCTTGCAGGCCTGCTTGGCCGGGCCATAGGGGAACAGTTCATACAGATACTGGCTGTTACCCTTTTCCGGGCCGAGCTTCTTGCCAATGGCCTTGGTCAGCACGCGAACCGCCGGGGCGATCTGGAATTCGTTGTAGTAGTCGCGCAGGAAGTTGATGACTTCCCAGTGCTGGTCGGTCATCGTGACACCCTCGGTCTGGGCCAGATAGGCGCCGACATCCTCATTCCATTCGCCCAGATTGATCAGGTAACCTTCTTCGTCGGTTTCGTAGGACTTGCCGTTAACTTCGATAGCCATTTCCGTTGTCTCCTAAGTGAGTGATCCGTTGATGCTCGTACGCGGTGCAATCAGAGCCACGACTGACTGGACTTGTGCTCGGCGACCAGGTCGACAAAGCCGCCGTAGTCCACCATGGTGACACCGTCCATGACGCGATCGGCGATACCACGGGCCTCCATGTCCGGAGCCAGCGCATAGACCTTGAACTTGCCGCCGGCCGACTTCAGCTTGGCCTCGCCGGCACTACCCTTGGTCGCCGCGTAGACGCCATCCTCGATCAGGAGGATGGCGCCGCCTTCGGCGGACTGCAAGCAGCTATCCAGGGAGCCGCGGTCCAGGGGGGATTTATTGATGATGTTCAGCATGTGTTTTCCCTTAGAACGACAGGAGCACGTCCTGCTCTTCCATCAGCTTGCCGATGGCGGCGCGGCTCATTACTTCCACCGGCACGCAGAGGTCATCGGCGGTCAGGCCGCGGGCGGAAAGGGACTCCTGGTCGACATAAAGTTTGGTGACGTCGTAGTCCTCAAGCGCGCCGTAGGTCTTCTCGAAGCCCTTCATTTCGATGCCCTTGGTCTGATGGCCCTTCTTCAACTGGTAGACGCCATCGTCGAGGAAGGCCAGCGAAACGTCTTGCTCGAAGGCGGCGGCGATCAGCACGACCTCCAGCGACTCCAGCGCATAGACGGTGCCGTAGGGAGCCTTGCGGTTGACGAACATGAATTTCTTGATGGTCATGGTGTCGTCTCCCTCAGTCGCCAAAAGTGACCAGACGGTCGGACTGGATGCCGGCCTCGATCAACTGACCGAGGCCCGAGATGCGGAAGCCCGGCGCCAGGTTGGTGGCGTCCTTGCCGTTGCGCTTGGCTTCGCCCTCGTCGACGATGCCACGGCGCTGGGCGGCGGCAACACACACCACCATGTCCAGCTTGTGCTCGTCGGCCAGTTTCGACCACCGATTGACGATGTTGCGATCATCCTGCGGCGGCGTCGTCAGACGCGTCGCGTTGTTGACGCCGTCGTGGTAGAAGAAGATGCGGAAGATCTCGTGGCCCTTGGCCAGGACGGACTTGGCGAACTGATATGCCGAATCCGAGGCCTGGTGGGTGTAGGGACCCTCGTTGATGAGAATGGAAAACTTCATTGCGGTTCCGATATCAGAAACGGATGTGAGCGGAGGCGTTCAGGTTGTAACGGCTGCCGCGCCAATCGTCGATCATGTACTTGGTGAAGGGCAGACCGGTCTTCTCGAAGAAGCGCGGCCAGCCGATGCGGTCGATCCAGTCGGCCATGCGCTCCCACGGACGGGCGTCGGCCTTGTAGGTCATGAGAATGTTCTTGACCATGGCATTGACTTCCGGCCAGCGCGGTGCGTTGTTCGGCAGACCGGAGGCGACCAGTTTGTGGAAGGTCGGCTTGCTGCGGGCATTGGAGTTCTTGCCGCCGACCCAGATAGCCAGCTTGGAATGCTCGGGGTCGTTGATTTGCATCGGCGGGCAGGGGGGGTAGCACGCGCCGCAGCAGATGCACTTCTTCTCATCGACTTCGAGCGAGGGCTTGCCATTTACCAGCGCCGGGCGGATGGCCGCGACCGGGCAGCGGGCGACCACGGTCGGACGCTCGCAGACGTTGGCGACGAGGTCGTGGTTGATCTTCGGCGGCTTGGTGTGCTGGATGACCACGGCGATGTCGGCCTGGCCCCCGCAGTTGATCTCGCAGCAGGAGGTGGACAGGCGGACGCGGTTGGGCATCTGCTCGTTCTTGAACTCCTCATAGAGCTCGTCCATCATCGACTTGACCACGCCAGAGGCGTCGGTGCCGGGGATGTCGCAGTGCAGCCAGCCCTGGGTGTGGGCGACCATCGAGACGGAGTTGCCGGTACCGCCGACGGGGAAACCGTGCTTCTCGAGCTCGGCGATCAGCGGTGCAACCTTGCCTTCGCTGGATACCGTGTACTCGATGTTGGAACGAATCGTGAAGCGAACAAAGCCTTCGGCGAACTGGTCGGCGATATCGCACAGCTTGCGGATGGTATAGACGTCCATCTGCCGCTGCGTACCGGCGCGCACGGTCCAGACCTCGTCACCGGAATGCGCGACGTGGTGCAGGACGCCGGGACGCGGACGATCATGATATTTCCAGTTGCCATAGTTGGCGGCAAACTTCGGGTGGAGGTATTTCTTGTTGTCGAGGAAGTACTCGACTGGCTTGCGCATCTGAGATTGAGCCATAAATCGTCTCCGAGTAATTTAGTCGTGAATTGTCGTTATACGAATAGGGTCATCACCCTGGCCGAAAACCGGATCCCCTACGGAACCCGGTTTGGCCAGACGATGCGGTTGCTTAGGCTGCCGCCTTCTTCTTGGCGTTGATTTTGGCGACTTCCTCGTCCCAGTCGTCGGTGCGAACGTAGGGATTCATCCGTGGGTTGTTGACCATGTTGGCATCCACATCCACGCCGATACCTTCGAGGAAGTTGGCAAGGCCAATGCGCTCGATCATCTCGCCGGTGCGCTCGTGCTCGAGAGCGTTCTCGGCGAAGAAGTCGATGGTCGTCTGGGCCAGTTCGACGAGCTGCTCGTAATCTTCGTCCTTCTTGAGATCCATGAAGGGGATGATGACGGTGCCCATCGTGGCGCCGATCTTGAGGTGGCTGTGGCCGCCGATCAGGATGGTCGCACCCTTGTCCTTGCCAACGCCGAGGGCGCCGGTCATGACGTTGATGCAATGCATACAGCGCACGCAGTCCTTGTTGTCGATTTCGAGCGACTGGGTGTCGTTCAGGGCGACGGCGGAGACGTGCGCATCCTTCTTGAGGTCCTTGTTGTCCTTGACCTGCAGGGCGCGGGTGGGGCACATCGTGACGACGTCATTGACCAGCTCGTTCATGCCATGCTTGGCAAACCACTTCTTGCCCAGCGCATCGTCGGTGCGCATGTTGTCGCGCCATGTACCGATGACAGCCATGTCGGCCCGCTGGATCGAGTTCATGCAGTCGTTGCCGCAGCCGGAGAACTTGAACTTGAACTTGTAGGGCAGGGCCGGGCGATGGATGTCGTCAAGGAACTTGTTGATCACCACCTGGTGAGCCTTGGCTTCGTCGTAGCAGGACTGCTCGCAGCGCGCGGCACCGACGCAGGACATGGCGGTACGGACCGCCGGGCCGGCACCACCCATGTCGAAGCCCATCTTGTTGATTTCATCCCAGGCTGGCTGCACATTTTCCGTGGTGCAACCCTGCAACATGATGTCGCCAGACTGGCCATGCAGGGCGATCAGGCCGGAGCCATACTTTTCCCAGACGTCGCAGAACTGGCGCAGGGTGTCGGTATCGTAGTGCATGCCGGGGGCGGGCATGATGCGGATGGTGTGGAACTCGGCGGCATCTTTGAAAACCGGGCTGCCCTTGTCGTCCTTGATCTCGGTGAAGCGGGGGATCACGCCGCCGCCATAGCCGATGACGCCGACCGTGCCACCCTTCCAGTATCCCTTCTTGGTCTTGTAGGAGTGCTCGAGGTGACCAAGCACGTCGACAACGTAGTCCTTGTCTTTCGCCAGGCGCTTCAAGCCGGTAACGAAGCTGGGCCACGGACCGGTTTCAAGCTGGTCCAGCATGGGGGTTTGGGGGAGTTGCTTGGCCATCGTGTTGTCTCCTCTGTTTGGACTGTACATTCGGCGTCCCGCCATCTATCGTTGGACGCGTCTTTGGACCGACATTGGGCTGGCAGCATGTTAAGTAGCGACCGCCAACCGCACCATACCTCTGAGCGGTAGATTTTCCTCCCAAAACGGGCTAGCGTTACCTACCCTTTGGGAGTATTCCTTAACAAGCCTATCCGGGAATGGCCATAGCGTAGACTACAGTGCGATAGTGCTGCCCCGTCAATTGAAACATATCCAGAGCGACTCCCGTGGACCAGATTATCAGTATTGACAAGTTCCGGGTGCCGATCGGCAATCAGGAAATCGAGTTGCAGCAGGTCGCGTTCGACGCTGGCGGCATGCCGATGTTGCGTGTGCGCATTCGCGAGCATAGGCGGTTTACAATCTTTGATATCGACCCCATAACGGCAGAACGTTGGGCAACGGGAATGTTGGCATGGGCGAAGGCCGGTCAGACGCGGGAGTGATGGTTAGCGACGACGAGGTGGTCGATCTGGTATTCGCCCTGCGCGGCCGGGCGATTGCCTTGGACTATGCGGACCGTCTCTGGGAGGGGCTGCGCGAGCGGCTGCGGTGGCTCGACCAGCTGGAACTGGTTGGCGTGCATCCCCTGGCGGGTGTCAGTCCCGGCGATAGCGAGATGTATTTGACGCGACGGGCCAGGCTTGCACTCCGGCTTCCGGCCGGTTGTGGCGATGCGGCCAGGGCCTTGACCGGATCACGGCTGGACTTGGGCGGCGAAGTGGAGGTGGGAACCTCGACGCAACGCTCCCTGTCTCCGACCAAGGTTTTGTACTCGTCCTTCGTCACAATGGGCGAGAGCGATGAGCAAGGCTTCACGGTTGCTTGTCGCGAAGCTTTGGCGGTGGCGGGTATTGCCGGCCATCTGGTTTGTGGCAAGGCCCGGCGGGCGGCGGGTGCGCACCGCGAGTGGCGCGGTTTCAGCCTGATGCTGCATGGTTTGACCGAGCGGGATTCGCTGCGTTTGCAGCGGAATGGACTAGGGGACGAGCGGCAACGCGGTTGTGGCATCTTCGTGCCGCACAAGGCGGTTGCCGTTGTCGAGGATTGACGGAAACAAGCAAACAGGAGACGTACCATGTCCGAGAAACCAGTCGTTACCATCGATATGTGCGGTATGCCCTGCCCGGCGCCGCTTCTGGGCGCCAAGAAGATCATCGACGACCTGCAACCGGACCAGACGATGGAGCTGTTGTCCGACTGCCCCGGTACGTCGGACGACTTGTTCGCCTGGTGCAAATTTACCGGCAACCAGTTTGTCGAAAGCGTGAAGCAGGCGGACGGCAAGACGGCCTACACCTTGCGCAAGGCCGGTGGGGCGCAAACGACATTGATCGCCCATGTCACGCTCGATATGCGCGGTGTGTCCTGCCCCGGCCCGATCCTGGAAGCCAAGAAGCTGCTTGACGGCATGAAGTCGGGCGAGGTGCTGCAACTGGTCAGCGATTGCCCGGGTGCTGTGGCCGATATTCAATCCTGGGCGACCCACGCGGCCGTGGAACTGCTGGCCACCCTGCCGATGGCCCGCAGCGCCAATGAATTCTATCTGCGCAAGAAATAGACGCTTTCTTGCCCCCACTTGAAGGAGACATCCTATGAGTTACGTCATCAATGGCGAAGAAAAAGAAGTGGACGATTATGGCTACCTGCTGGAGCCGGACTTCAGCGACGAGTCCGTCACGGTGATTGCCGAGGCCTGCGGTCTGACCTTGACCGATCAGCATCACAAGGTCATCAACTATCTCCGCGAGAAATACAAGGAAGAGGGCCACACGCCGAACCTGCGGAATCTCATCAAGGGTTTGCAGGAAGAAGCCGACATGCCGGAGGCCGACAACAAGCTGATGTTCGATCTGTTCCCCGATGGCGGTGCAGCCAAGCAGGGTTGCAAGGTGGCCGGGCTGCCGCAACCGAAGGGCAAGGGCGGGTACTGACGTACCCGCCTTAGGCTCGTATGGCCCACTCCCCCCTGGCCCCCGCCTCAAGGCGGGGGGTCTGATTTGGCTGTCCGCATCCGCAGCCGCTTCCACACCGAAGGCCAGCGCTCCGCGGCGACGCTGGCTTCGGTGGTGTGCCTCCTGGCCTGGAAACTGGCGGTGGATGCCATCAAGCGAATGCGGGCGGCCAACTACGACATCGACATCGGTCGCCCCTACTTCGATTTCGTTTGCGAGTTCCTGGTCTTCATGGCCATGGCGGCGGATCGGATTGCCCACATGAAACTGGCCGCGGAAAGACGTGTCGAGTTTACCTCCGCGTTGGCCAAACGCATGGCCGAGATCGTCGAAGAGAACAATGTCATGTTACTGGGCGCTGCCGAACCCGGCGCCTGTCGGAAGCACTTCATCGATTTGTTCAACCGCCGTGGCGGGGAATACGCCGAGTTCGACTATGGTTCGGACGGCCCGGACTTCGGCTTCAAGCGCCTGTTCGCCGCCTGCCTGCGCGAAGGTCTGCCGGAGAAGGATCGCCTCTGGGTGGTCGATCAGGTCATGGACATCGAAGTGCCCGAAGCGCTGAAGGCGCTCGACAAGACCCTCGCCGGACTGTTTGCCGGTGGGGAAACTTCCCGTCGGCGCGAGGGTGCCGGTGTCAGCGGAGAATGATTTGAACTCACCTTTCGATCTCGATGCCGCCGGCGCCTATGCCAATTGGCGACAGCGCAAGCTCGACACCGCCCCGCGCCGGCTCGACGACATCGTCGTCGAAATCGACGACCCGCGCGCGCTCAAGCCGGCGGAACTACAGCGCCTGCTGGATCTCAATGCGGTCGCCAACATGGCGATCTATATCAGCAAGACCGGACGCGATCCGGACAAGGAAATTCCACGCCGACTCGGTCTGCAACTCGGCCTCAAGACGCTCGATAGCCACTGGCTGACCGACGACGACGCCATCTCGCCGATTTCCGTGCGCGGAGCGGAAGAGCGCGGCGAGCGCCGCGAATTCATCCCGTACACCGACAAGCCCATCAAATGGCACACCGACGGCTACTACAACGTACCCGAGCGCACCATTCGCGGCCTGCTGCTTCATTGTGTCGAGAGCGCCGCCAGCGGTGGCGAGAATCAACTGCTCGACCACGAGATCGCCTATCTTCTGCTGCGCGACGAGAATCCCGACTACATCCGTGCGTTGTCCATGCCGGATGCCATGACCATTCCGCCGCGCAATGACGAAAATGGCGTCGCCCGCGCCGAACAGCCGGGACCGGTCTTCTCGGTCGATGCCCAGGGCTTCCTGCACATGCGCTACACGGCGCGTACCGTCAGCATTGCCTGGCGGGACGATGCCGCCACGCGGGCGGCGAAGGCCGCGCTGGAGCGGATTCTCGCCACGCCGACACCCTGGACGCTACGTGGACGTCTGGAGCCTGGCATGGGTCTGGCCAGCAACAATGTACTGCATGACCGGGCCGGGTTTGCCGAAACCGCCGAGCGGCGGCGGCTGCTGTATCGCGCCCGCTACTACGAACGGATCAGCGGCTGACCCGCCGGTAGCCGCGCACTAAAAGAGTTCGATCTCGCCGGTGCGAGAGGTCTTGGTGGCCAGTTGGCCGGAGTCGACCAAGGCTTCGTAGCGCGCAACGGCGTTGCGGCCATGCTGTTTGACGTAGTACAGCGCCTCGTCGGCCCGTTCAATGACCGCCGGCGGGGTGTCGTTGCCAAGCAACTGGCTGTAACCGATGCTGACCGTGATGCGGCCAACCCGGCTGAAGACATGATTTTCGACGGCTTGGCGAAAACGGTCGAAGGCCCGTTGAACCGCCTCCTCGCCGGTCGGTTGCAGCACGACAACGAACTCCTCCCCGCCAAAACGGAACAGTTGGTCCTGAAACCGGAAGGTATCGCGCATGAGATGGGCGAACATGACCAGCACCTCGTCGCCGATCAGATGACCGTGGACGTCGTTGACCGCTTTGAAGTGATCGATGTCGCAGACCGCCAACCAGTGCCGGCCATCCTCGCTGCCCTTGCGTCGTTGCCGGGTGGCGGCTTCGGGCAAGCCCGGATGCTGGTCGACCGTCGCCTGGCCAAGCACCTCGAACAGATGCTTGTCGAACGTCTTGCGGTTGGGCAGCCCGGTCAACGTGTCCGATTCGCCGTAGTCGAGCAGGGCGATGTGGTTGCCGAGATACTCGACAAACCCCATCAGCACGGTGCGTTCGCGCGGCGACAGGTGTTCGGAGACGGTGATGTCGATCAGGTAGAGCAGGCGGTCCGCCGGCGCAACGGGGAAAACCAGGCGGTCGCCGCCCTCGGGCATCACTTCAAGCGCCGCCGTCAGTTGTGCTTGAACCCTTTGCAGCAGGGGGTCGGTGTCGATTGGCTGGCAATAGCTTGTTTCCGGCAGGTAGGCATTGCGTACATAGCGCCCGTCCGGGCCGATGCCGGCGCAGGCAAAGACCATGGTTCGCCTTGCCTGGGGGAAGGCCCGGTAGATGGTCAACGACGAAGGACTGAACAGATCGGCCATCGCATGCACCACGGCCTCGTTGATCTCGGTTCGATCCCGTTGGGCGGACGTGCGAACGATGTGATCGATCAGGCGCAGCATGACGGCGGCCCCTGCTTCGCTTGCGACAGGACATTGAGGATGGCTTGGAAGAGAACCTCCGGATCGACCGGTTTGGTGATGAAGTCGTTCATTCCGGCGTCCAGGCAGCGCTGCCGGTCGCTGGTGAAGGCATTGGCGGTCAACGCCAGGATGGCGGTGTTCTCACGTCCCGGCAGCGCCCGGATCGCCCTGGTCGCCGCCACCCCGTTCAGCTTCGGCATCTGCATGTCCATCAGTATCAGGTCGTAGTCGGTGCATTTGGCCATTTCGACGGCTTCCATCCCGTTTTCGGCCAAGTCTACCTTGAGTCCGACCACCTCCAGCAGGGCACGCGAGACTTCCTGATTGATCGGTTCATCCTCGGCGAGAAGAACGCGCGCACCGGAATGGCGGGCCTTCAATTCCTTTTCCGCCCTGGAGGCAACGGGCGCCGGTTCAAGGTCGGGCAACGCGTCAACCGTGTCCAGCCGGACTGAGAACCAGAAAGTGCTGCCGGCGCCAAGCTCGCTTTCGACCCCGATGCTGCCGCCCATCATATCGACCAGCCGCTTGCAAATGGCCAGCTCCAGTCCGGCGCCGCCATACTTGCGGGTCGTCGAGCCGTCGGCCTGTTCGAAGGCCGCGAACAGGCGCTGTTGATCCTCGGCGGAAATGCCGATGCCGGTATCGCGGACATCGAAGCGCAATACCACGTGCCGCGAACTCTCCTCGGTCGCGGTGGCGCGCACCGTCACGGAACCTTCGACGGTGAACTTGATGGCGTTGCCGGTCAGGTTGAGGAGTATTTGCCGCAGGCGTCCCGGGTCGCCGCGCAGCGTCCGGCCGAGCAGACCGGGGGGGACGTCGATGACCAGCGTCAGCCCCTTGGCGGCCGCCTTGGGGCCCGCCATGGCGCCGAGATCCTTGAGCACGTCGTCCAGTTTGAAATCGACCTGTTCCAGATTGAATCGTTCGGCCTCCAGTTCCGAGATGTCCAGGATATTGCCGATGATGCCGAGCAGATGCCGGGCGGCTTGCGCGACCTTGGCGAGCCGATCGGCCTGCTTCGGGTCGGTGGCCCCGCGCAGGGCCAGGTCGGTCATGCCCATGATGGCGTTCAGGGGCGTACGCAGCTCGTGACTCATGTTGGCCAGAAAGACGGTCTTGGCGCGGTTCGCCACATCGGCGGCTTCCTTGGCCATCGACAGGGCGGTGGTACGCTCCTGAACCAGCTCTTCGAGATGATGGCGGTACAGCTCGAGCTCCCTGTCGGCCTGCCGCTTCTCGGTAACGTCCTGGCCGATGCACAGCACGCCGACAGGTTGGCCGTGCTCGCCGACGATGATCCGGTTGGCCCAGCGGACGAAGACGCGCCGGCCGTCCCTGGTGACGTTCTCGTTTTCGTTGGTCCCGTACTTGTTCGGATCGGCCAGGATGGCGGACACCATGTCGGAGAGATCGCGACCAGTGGTCGACTCGAGCCGGGGGACGATGGTACCCACGACATGCCGGCCCAGGATCTCGGCGGCCGAATAGCCGAAGAAGCGCTCGGCATACTCGTTGAAGTACGTCACCGTGCCATCGAGCCCCATGCGCAAAATGATGGCATTGGCATTCGAGACCAGTTCCCGATACTTTGCCTCGCTCTCCCGCAAGGCGTCGTAGGCCGCCGAGAGGCTCGCCTTCGACACCGTCGTGTCCTGAAGGCTCTGCATCAGGTCATTGAACGCGCGAGCCAGGGTTCCCAGTTCGTCTTCCGATCGCAGTTCGACCCGCCGGCTCAGATCGGCGGTATTCGACCGTATGAGTTCGATCGAGCCGATCAAGGCGTTCATCGGCCGCGAAATGGAATATGAGAGCACCATGCCCAGCGCCCCGGTGCCGACCATCAGAAACAGCAAGCCGACACCGAGCACGGTAAAGACAATCCTCCGCGCTTTGTCGTCGATGACGCGCGCCGAAAGGCCCACGACCACACTGCCCAGATGGGCCCCGTCGGTGGCGAGGATCGGTACGACGGCGGCGTGGCCACTGGCCCCCTCGCTCGTGTAGTCGGTGGTGGATTGGGCAGCGGTCCGCACGGCGGCCAGCAGGCCCGGGGCGACGAGCTTGCCGCCGCTTTTTGCCGCGTCGCTATGGAAAAGAATGGTGCCATCGCGGCCCGTCACCATGGCGAACTCGATCCCGTCGTAGGTGTCGACCACGTCTTTGCACTGCCGGTCGAAGCCCACCAGGCTGTCCAGGTCAATTCCCAGTTGAAGGATGCGATCCATCTGGGTCTTCAGACCCTGAGCTATCGCCGTCGAGCGCGAGTGGAGCGACGAGATGTATGCATCGGTGAACAGGTAGGTGCTGGTCGACAACACCGCCACCAAGCCGGCCAGCACGGCGCCGACCACGATCAGGACGATCTTGGCGCGCAGGCCCAGTTTCACGGCTGTTCCCACTCGAACCGCTGGATCACTTCCGCCGTCAGCAGCAAGTCGGCGCTCAGTTTGAGTCCCAGCCGCTTCGCCCGGGCCAGGCTGACGACCGGCATGCCCTTGGTGGTCGGGGCCATGGCGAAGCTCGCCGGGCCACGGCCCTCGGTCAGTATCGAACGGGCGATGCGTCCGGCCGCACGCCCCTGCTCGCGTTCCGACACCGTGACGGCGCCGAGCGTGCCGTAGTAGACCCTGTCGATCCAGAAGGCAAAATCGGGCAGCGTGCTGTTTTCAACGGTCCACTTCTGTATGTCCTGATAGGGCACGTTCCTCCCGTCTTCATCCTTCAGGTTGAAGATACCGATGGTGCCGACGATGTCGGCAATGTCCGGATACTCCTTCATCTTCCGTTTGTACTCGGCAAACGTGAGAATCGTGTCGGAAGCGACGATCCTCATGTCGGGCAACTGGGTCATGGCCTTCAGAATCCGGTTGCGTACCGGATCCCACATCTTCGCGTCATCGAAGACCAAAGCGATGCGTCGCGCGCCCGGGACGATTTTCCTGAGCAGCCGTACCGACTCCAGAAAGTGCTCCTGCTCGAGCACACCGGTCACGTTCTCGCTGCCGGCGAATCCGTAGGTGGCCGGGTCGTTGTTGACCCCGCTGAAGACGAACGGCAGCTTCCTGTTTACGTAGTATTTCGCCAGGTACTCCTGCGCGTCGTCGTCAGTGGTATAGACAAGGTCCGGCTGCCAGGTTTCGACCAGGGAGCGCGCCTCCTGGCCCTTCTTCTCCTTGTGTTCCTTCGAGCTATTGCGCTTGGTATCCATCTGGAATACCTGGTACGTGGTCTTGACGCCCTTGAGTTCCTCCTGAAACCCTTCGATCTGGCGATCGGTCCAGCGCCATGGCGAGTGATAGCTCATGACGTGAAGGATCCTGAATTCCTTCCTCTCGGGTACAGGCGAGGCGGCAAACGCCGACGGCGGAAAAGCAAGTGCCAGCGCCGCCATGGCGCCCAGGAAACAGCGGAAGATCGGGCGGGCTTTCATGGCGAATGTCCTCGGTTGGTGGAAATCGTGTCGCGGGCGATCCGATGGATCATTCTCGGCACCTCGCTGGTGCGCGAATTGATCTGCATCAAAGCCGCCTCCCTGAGCCAGCCTGTCCGCAGCCGGATACGGAAACGAGTGACTTGTGGCCCAGGGAGCTAACTTTAGCAATAGATTTTGCTTGCCCCGACGTTCTGCCTTGGATGACAATTCCGCCCATAGGCAGACAGAAAGCAGGTTTTTTGGGCCGCTTCGAAAACTGCCGGTCGACATAATCGAAGGTGGATCCAATGATACGCAAGCATAAACGGCTGACGGCCATGCTTCTGGCTGTCGCCGCGTCTCACGGCTGGGCGGCCGACGCGCTTGACGAAATCAGCCTCGAAGACCTGACCAAGACCGAGATCACCTCGGTGTCGCGCAAGAGCCAGAGTCTGGCCAATGTGCCGGCGGCGGCTTTTGTCATATCCTCCGACGATATCCGGCGCTCCGGCGCCCAGGCATTGCCTGACGTCTTGCGCATGGTGCCCGGGATTGAGGTGGCGCAGATTGACAGCGGACGCTATGCCGTTGCCGCACGCGGTTTTAATGGCCGTTTCGCCAACAAACTGCAAGTGCTGATCGATGGTCGCAGCATCTACAATCCCATGTTTTCCGGCGTCATGTGGGAGGACGACCCCATCGCCCTCGAAGACATCGAGCGCATCGAGGTGATCCGCGGGCCGGGTGCCGCCATGTGGGGCGTCAACGCGGTCAGCGGCGTCATCAACATCATCAGCAAGCATTCCCGAAGTCATGCCGGTGGCTTGGTGGCGCCCACTATTGGCACGCGGGGCACGGGGAGTCTCTATGCACGCCAGGGGGGCAGTCTCGACGAAGACACCACCTGGAAGCTATCGTTCCAGGGTCGCCATGCCGAGCCATCCAGGCAGAGCGCGAGTGGCGACAAGGGCAACGACCGCCTGAGCAACGCCTTGCTGAATGCCCGTTTCGACCGAAGCCTCGGTGTCGGCCGTGATCTGGCGCTATGGGCCAAGGCCTCGCGGTCCTCGCTGGGCGATCTGGCCATGCTCGACTTGGCGCCGACCCTGCCCCTTGCCATTCGTCCGCGGCAATTCACACAGGTTGATGCCGGCCAGAGTGTGGCCGGTCGCTATCGCTGGCTGACCGGCGCGGGCATCGAATCGTCGGTCCAGATGTCCCTGGAGTCATCGTCGATCGATATCAGCGACTATTTCGAACAGGATCGCACGACCGTTGACCTCGACTACCAAGGCCGCTATACGTTTTCCGCCCACGACCTGCTATGGGGTTTGAGTCATCGCAGCAACTCCGACACCGCGACTCCGTCGGCCATCGTTCTGTCATTGGCCCATCCGAAATATACCCAGCGGACGACGGGTGTTTTCGTCCATGACGACTGGACCCTGATTCCGGACCGGCTGCGGTTGGGCGCCGGCGCGCGCTGGGACTACACCAATCTCGGCGGTTACACATTTGCGCCGAATACCACTTTGATGTGGACGCCGTCCCATGGCGATACGGTCTGGGTCAAGTACGCCAAGGCGCCGCGCATGCCGGCGCGCGCGGAGCACGATGCCAATGTGCTGATCGGCTTCCAGCCGGCGCGGCCACCTATTCCGCTGCCGGTGGTGATTCGCAACGCCCCGGGTAACGAGGCATTGAAAGCCGAGACGATGAGAGGCATCGAGCTCGGCTATCGAACCCAGCTTTCGACCAACTTCAACGCCAATGTCACCGGCTATCGTCAGCGTTACACGGATCGCGTTTCCGGTCGATTGGGGAACGTCGATATGGCGACACTGTTCCCGCTCGCCATCATTCAGGACGTGAATCCATGCAACTGTTCCGGCGGCTGGATCACCGGCGCCGAGCTGGCCACCGATTGGCTGGTGCTGCCCGCCTGGCGCCTCCAGCTCTCCTACAGTTGGACGCGCATAGAAATGGAGGACTCCGGCAACCCGGCCGCCCAGTCATCCATCAAGGATTCCGAGAAGGCGACTCCCCGCCACTACGGCTCGTTGCGCTCGCAGTGGAACCTGTCGCCAAGCCAGCAGTTCGATGCCTGGATTCGCGGTTCCGCCGGGTACTTCCGGACCAATGCGCCTTACTTCGATCTGGTGCGCGTCCCCGGCTATGTCACGCTGGACCTGCGCTATGCCCACAAGCTGAGCAAGACCCTCGAGCTGGCCGCCACGGGTCGCAACCTGATCGGCGGTCGCCGCACCGAGTTCATCTCGGACTACATCCCCTCGGTTCCTCTCGAAATCGGCCCGTCGCTGTTGCTTTCAGCGCGCTGGACCTACTGAGCCGCCACCATGTTTCTTGAGCGTCCGCGTTACTTGCTTGGCCGACTTGCGGCGACTTTCATGTTCGTGCTGGCTTGCGGGCATGGCTTCGCCGAGGTCAACACGGAACAGCAGCTCAAGGCGGCGTTTCTGGTCAATTTCCTCAAGTACATCGAGTGGCCGGGAAACGGGTCGAGCGCAACCATCTGCCTGTTCGGGCGCGATCAGTTGGGGCCCTATCTGGCGAACTACGAGGGGCGCTCCTGGAAGGCAAGCCGGTACTGGCTGTCAGCGATGTCGATAATTTTGCCCGACAGGGCGGAGGCATTGCGCTGGCGCGGTCGGAGGGGCGGCTACAGTTCGATGTCAACGCCGATTCGTTGACCCGAGCCGGCCTCAAGCCGAGTTCGCAGATGATGCGCCTGGCGCGGCAGGTAATCGGCGGCGCCAAGTGATGCCGCAGCGGAACATTCGCCGCAAGCTGGCGCTGATCGTCGCGACGTCGGTTGGCATGGGGCTGTTGCTCGTATTCCTGATGTTCACGGTGCGCGAGATGGATCAGCGCCGTGCCGCCAAATTGACCGAGCTGTTTTCGATGGCCGACGTGATCGCCTTCAATGCCTCGGCGGTGGTTGACTTCAAGGACAAGGCCGGCGCCGAGCGTTTGTTCAGTTCCCTGCAATCTCATCCGGATGTGATCGCGGCCGACCTCGAGGGGCTGGAAACCGATTTTCACTACGACTATCTGAAGCCCGGCGGCAAGCTGCCCGAGCGGGTCGTCGCCCTGGCCGACAAGGCGCACCGGGAGCGCGCCGAGTACGTCGACTCGTCGTTCATCGTCGCGGCCGTGCCGATTCGCACCGCCACGGGAGTGGTGGGGTCGGTCGCGCTGACGGCCAGCCTTGACCGGGTATGGCGCGAGATTGCCTGGAACGCCGTGCTGTTTCTGGCGGGCTCGCTGATCGCTTTCGTGGCCGCCTTCCTCATCGCGCATCGCATGCAGGCCTCGTTGCTGGAGGCGTTGGGATCGCTGACCGATACGGCAAGAAAGGTCGCCAATTCACGAGACTATTCGCAGCGCGCCATGAAGTATTCGGACGATGAAATCGGCCATCTGGCCGATGCCTTCAACACCATGCTCGCCGAGATCGCCGATCGCGACCTTGAACTGGCCAGGCATCGCGATCACCTGGAGGATACCGTCCAGGAGCGCACGCTGGCCTTGTCGATCGCCAAGGAACAGGCCGAGACCGCCAACCGGGCCAAGAGTTCGTTCCTGGCCAATATGAGTCACGAGTTGCGCACGCCGATGAACGCCATCATCGGTCTGACTTACCTGCTCGCGCGCAGCAACACGGATCCGACCCAGCTCGACAAACTGGGCAAGATTCGCCATGCGGCCAATCATCTTCTTGGCCTGCTCAACGACATCCTCGACTTGTCCAAGATCGACGCCGAGCGGATGACGCTCGAGCAGACGCCATTCACCATCGACGGTCTGGTCGCCAATCTGGACAGCCTGGTCACGCCCAAGGCCGAAGTGGCGCGCCTGGCGCTGACTTGCAACATCGATGAACGGCTGGCCGGGCGCGAACTGGTCGGCGACCCGCTGCGACTCCAGCAGGTACTGCTCAATCTGGTCGGCAATGCCATCAAGTTCACCAAGGCCGGCGGCGTGGTGCTGGCCATTCAAGTCCGGGAAGAGACGCCCAACGACATGCTGATCGACTTTTCGGTCAGTGATTCCGGCATCGGCATCGCGCCGGAGGCCATGGCCAAGATATTCAATTCCTTCGAGCAGGCCGACGGCTCGATGACGCGCAAGTTCGGTGGCTCGGGGCTGGGCCTGGCCATCTGCAAGCGCCTTGTCCAGCTCATGGGCGGCGACATCCAGGTGGCCAGCACGCCCGATGTGGGCAGCTCGTTTTCGTTCGCCATTCGCTTGCCGATGAAGGTGCTTGCCCGGCCGGACTCGCGGCAGGAAGCGGTCTTGTCGAGCACGGAAGCGGAGCGCCAGCTTGCCAGCGAATTCGGCGGCTCACGAATTCTGCTCGCCGAAGACGACTGGGTGAATCAGGAGGTGATGCTGGAGCTGTTGCGGGAAGCCATGGGCTTCTCGGTCGATGTCGCGGCGGATGGCGCGCAGGCCGTCGAGCGCGTTCAGAAGACCGGCTATGACCTGGTGCTGATGGACATGCAGATGCCGGAGATGGATGGCGTCGAAGCCACACGGCGCATACGCCAGATCCCCGCTTGCGCCGAGCTGCCGATCATCGCCATGACCGCCAACGCCTTTGCCGAGGATCGGGCCCGCTGCCTGGCGGCGGGCATGAACGACTTCGTCGCCAAGCCGGTCGACCCGGACCTGCTCTTTGCCACCATGCTGACATGGTTGAAGAAGCGGCGAACGGCGAATTCGATCCTGGCGGGGCGGGGCGCATGAGCGAGCCGCCGATGACTGCTTTGCGCCGTGCCGCCCTGGCCGCGCTCGCCGCCGCGCTGCTCGCCGGGCCGGCCCAGGCCGCTGCCGAGGCCGATGACATCGCCGAACTGTCCCTGGAAGAATTGCTCAAGATCCGGGTGATCCAGACCCCGAAGTTCTCCATCAACGCCGCGCTGACCCCGTCGGCGGTATCCGTGCTGACCCGGGCCGATATTCGCGCCTACGGCTGGCGGACCCTGGCTGACGCGTTGCGCTCGCTCAACGGCTACACCATCACCAGCGACCATACCTATTCCTTCGTCGGGGTCCGGGGTGTCTCGGCGCCGGGCGACTATCGATCACGGCTGCAACTGCTGATCGATGGCATCCCGGTCAACGAAAACGTCTATGGCAGCACCAATTTTGACAGCGCGTTTCCTCTGGATCTCGATCTGATCGAACAGATCGAGGTCGTGCGTGGCCCGAGCGCCTCGGTCTATGGAGGCGACTCCACTTTCGGTGTCATCAACGTCGTGACCCGCCATGGTGGCGGCCTGGAGGGCACGGAAGTATCCGCCAGCCGCGCCAGCGGCAGCGCCAGTGTCGGGCGGGTCAGTTGGGGGAAGCTCACCGAGAACGGCGCGGATGTGCTGTTGTCGTACACCGCCGGCAATGTCGGCGGACGCGGCCTGGCGTTTTCCGATCTGGCCGCGGCGGGTGTCGATCCGACTGTCCACGGAGTGCAAGGAGAACGGGCAGGCAAGTTCTTCGCACGGTACAAGACCGACCACTGGCGGGCGACGCTGATTCATTCGGCCCGGGACGAAATCATCCCCACCGGCTCCTACGGCACCCTGGTCGACGACAACCGGCACCGGGAGGCCGATGCCTACACCCTCGCCGAGCTTGCCGGCGACCAGAAGCTCGGCCAGGGCAATTCGCTGCACAGCCGCGTCTATGCCGGGCAATACATCTACAAGGGGGACTTTCCCTACGACTACCCGCCGTATGTCCTCAACCGCGATCGTGCCACCGGCCAGTGGTGGGGCCTGGAGAGTCGCCTGCTCTCGACCGCCTGGCAGGGACACCGCTGGATCGGCGGGATCGAATTCAAGGAGAATCGTCGCCAGGATCAGCGCAACGAAGATGTTGGCTACGGCTGTTTTGGCATCGATGGCGCGCCATGTCTCGACGATCGTCGGCGCAGCCGCCAGGGCAGCGTCTATGCGCAGGATGAACTCGCCATCGCCGATGCCACCTATCTCACGCTCGGTTTGCGCTACGACAAGCTGACGAGCATGCCGGGCCACTGGAGCCCGCGGGTCGGCCTGGTGCGCCAGAACGACCACGGCGGCATCTTCAAGCTGCTCTACGCCACCGCTTTCAGCGACCCGACCGTCTATCAGCGCTACTACCTTCCGCCGACCTACGCGGTCGGCAATCCCGACCTGAAGCCGGAACGGATGAAGTCGCTGGACCTCGCCTGGGAGCAGCGTCTTGGCCCGCGTAGCGCGGTCACGGCGTCCCTGTACACTTTTCGCATTGCCGACATGCTGGGTGTCGATGCCGCCACGGGGCTGTCGGGCAACCTGCCGGAGGTCACCGCGCGCGGCGCCGAGTTCGAGTTCCAGCATCGCTGGCGCAATCGCGCTTCCGTTCGCGTCGGCTATACGCGGCAGCAGCCGACCATCGCCTCCGGCTATCTGGAAAACATGCCGCGTGACGTCTTGCACGGCAATCTCGCCGCGCCCATTCTCGATAGCCAATGGCTGGCCGGCGTGGAAGGGCAACTGGTCGGTCGCCGCCTCACCGGCGACAGCGGCAACCGGGTGGCCGGCTATGCGATCGTCAATGTCAACCTGAGCTACCAGCCGGCCGCCGGGAATTGGGATGTCGCCCTGGGCATCTACAACCTGCTCGACCATCGCTACGACGACCCCGTGGCGCTCGATACCACGCTGGCCGGATTGCGCGACCGCATGCCGCAGTTCGGGCGCAATCTTCGGCTGAAGTTCACCGCGCGGTTCTAAGGCGGCCGGCCGGGTTGCGCCGTTGGCTCAGCCCATCACCCAGGGCATCACCACGGGCAGCAGCAGGGCCGTCATCAGGCCATTGAGCCCCATCGCCAGCGCGGCGAATGCACCCATCTGCTCACTTTCCTGAAACGCCCGCGCCGTGCCGATGCCGTGCGAGGCGATGCCCATGGCGAAGCCGCGTACCGCGTCGTCCTCGATGCGCAGCGCCCGATAGACGTAGCGCGCCCCGACGGCGCCAAGGATTCCCGTGGCGATGACCAGCACGGCAGTCAATGAAGGCAGCCCGCCGATCCGCTCGGCGACGCCCATGGCGATCGGCGTGGTGACGGACTTCGGCGCCAGCGAGAGCAGCGTTGCCTTGCTGGCGCCGAGCAGGCCGCCGATGGCCACGGCCGAAAGGGCGGCGGTCAGCGAGCCGACCAGCAGCGAGGCAAGCAGCGGCAGCGCCATGCGTTTCAGCCGGCCCAGTTGGGCGTGAAGGGGGATGGCCAGCGCCACGGTGGCCGGGCCGAGCAGGAAGTGCACGAACTGGGCGCCGTCGAAATAGGTTCGGTAGGGCGTGTCGGTCGCCCACAACAGGGTGACCAGGGCCGTCACCGCCAGCAATACCGGGTTGGCCAGCGGATGCCCGCCGCAACGCTTGTGCAGGGCGTAGGCGCCCTGATAGGCGAGCAGGGTCAGGGTCAGGCCCAATAGCGGCGAGGCCGCCAGATAGACCCATATCTCGCTGAGGCGTGGCGTCATGGCGCACCCTTGCCGTTGTGGTGGCCACGCTGGCTCAACAGGCGCAGTACCACCGCCGTCACCGCGATGGTGATTGCCGTGCTGGCCACCAGCGACACGACCAGGGGCAGCCACTCGTCCGACACCCGCTGGAAGTGGAGCATCACGCCCGTGCCGGCGGGAACGAAAAGCAGGGACAAGTGCTGCAACAGGCCCTGCGCGGTGCCGCGCAACTCCGTCGATGGGCCGCCACGCCGGGTAAGTGCCGCGAAGAGCAGGGCCATGCCGATCACCGGGCCGGGTATGGGCAGCGCCAGCGTCTGGGCGACCACTTCGCCGATCAGTTGGAAAACCAGGAGCAGGGTGATGGCGCCGATCATTCTTCAACAGCCGTTGCGCGGTGGTGGAATCGTATCATGTGGCCCCGCGTGCCTCGCGAGGCGCCTCGGCCGGGCGGGCACCGCCGGCCGAGAATGCGCCGGGGCGGAACACTGGTAAGATCAACATTATTTCCGTCTGACAACTGAGGAGCATTCATGCGATACGTGGCTATTCTTGGTGGTCTTGTCCTGGCGTTGGCCGGTTGTGCCAACAAACATGCCTACGTGCAGGATGGTGCCGACGTGCTCAAGCACGATACCGATCTGGCTGCCTGCCGATCGGTGATGAGCGCCTACAGCAGTCGTGATGAGGCGCTCGATGCGATAGACAAGTGCATGGCCGACAAGGGCTACGCCAAAGTGATTTCCAAGTACGGCATGTAACCGGAAGCTTCCGGTTGCTTGGTAGCGAAATGGGGGGCTCCGCCCCCCATTTGTTTTGCCGCCGCAGTGGTGGTTTCCGCCTATTCCTTGAGCGCGCGGCGCAATACCTTGCCGACGTTGGTCTTCGGCAAGTCTTCCCGGAATTCAACCTGGTGGGGCACCTTGTACGAGGTCAACTGGGTGCGGCAGTAGGCGATGATGGCTTCCGCGGTCAGCGCCGGATCCTTGCGGACCACGAAAATTTTCACGGCCTCTCCCGAGTGTTCGCTGGGTACGCCGATGGCCGCCACCTCGCGGACGCCGGGGTGGGATGCCACCACTTCCTCGACCTCGTTGGGATAGACGTTGAAGCCGGAGACCAGGATCATGTCCTTCTTGCGGTCGACCAGGAAGACGAAGCCGTTCTCGTCAACATAGCCGACATCGCCGGTATGCAGGAAGCCATCGGCATGGAAGACCGAGGCGGTTTCTTCCGGCCGCTGCCAGTAACCCTTGGTGACCTGCGGGCCGCGCAGGCAGATCTCGCCGATCTGGGCGACGGCCAGTTCGGCGCCGGTGTCGTCGCGAATCGACAACTCGGTCGACGAGATGGGCAGGCCGATGGCGCCGTTGAAGGACTTCAGGTCCAGCGGATTCATGGTCGCCGCCGGCGATGTCTCGGTCAGCCCATAGGCCTGGATCAGCGCGCTGCCCGTGACCGCCTGCCAACGATCGGCAACCGGCTTTTGCACCGCCATGCCGCCACCGAGCGTGACGTGCAAATGGGAAAAATCCAGGCTGGCGAAATCAGGATGGTTGAGCAGGCCGTTGAACAGGGTATTGACGCCGGTGATGACCGTGAAGGGGACCTGTTTGAGTTCCTTGATGAAGCCGGGAATGTCGCGCGGATTGGCGATCAGCAGATTGGTCGCGCCGATGCGCAGGAAGGTCAGGCAATTCGCGGTCAGGGCGAAGATATGGTAGAGCGGCAATGCCGTGACGATCACCTCTTCGCGTTCGCGTACCGCAGAGCTGATCCAGGCATGGGCCTGGGTGACGTTGGAGACGATATTGCGATTCGTCAGCATCGCCCCCTTGGACACGCCGGTGGTGCCACCGGTGTATTGCAGAAAGGCCAAGTCGTCGAGACCGATCTCCGGTGCCTGGAAGGTCTGGCGGCGGCCCGCCGCGAGGGCCGTGTGCAGATCGAGCGCGCCCGGGATATGCCATTCGGGCACCATCTTCTTCACCTGGCGTACCACCAGATTGACGACAATCCCCTTGACGAAGCCGAGCATCTCGCCCATCGAGGTGACGATCACATGCCGGACGGCGGTGTGCGGCAGAACCTGCTCCACGGTGTGGGCGAAGTTCTCCACCACCACGATCGCTTCGGCGCCGGAATCCTTCAACTGGTGTTCGAGTTCGCGCGGCGTATAGAGCGGATTGCAATTCACGACGATGCAGCCCGCCCGCAACGCTCCAAATAGGCAGATCGGGTATTGGAGCAGGTTGGGCATCATCAGCGCGACGCGGCCGCCCTTGCCCAGGCCGATGCTTTGCAGCCAGCCGGCGAAGGCGAGCGACTGGCGGTCGAGCTCCGCGTAGGTGAGGCTCTTGCCCATGCTGAGGTAGGCGATTCGGTCCCCATAGCGCTGGCAGGCGTTGGCCATCAGCTCCGCCAGCGAGGATTCCGTCAGGGGACCGATTTCCGCCGGTATGCCTTGCGGATAGCTCTTGAGCCAGATCTTGTCCATGATTTCCTCCCTCCGCTCAGCCGCCCAGCAGGGCCTGTTTCAGATCGGTGTCGGCCGGCTTGTCGCCGAGCCAGACCTTCAGCAGCGCGCGGCCGAACGGCTCGCCGGCGACGCTGCCGCGTGGCTGGCCGTTGAAGCCGATGTTGGTGCCTTCGCCGGAAAAATCGATGGTGATGAGGTCACCCTTCCGGGCGTTGCCGACGCCGCGCATCAGGCCTTCGAACTGATCGATCTCGGCCTTGAGCTTGGCCAGCTCGGCGGGGCTGTGGTTGTTGTGCAGCCCTTCCTTCAACGCGCCGACCAGCGAGTCGGCGTCCAGGTCCCGCATCATGTGCAGCGCCATGCGGCGCGGGTCACGCGTCTCGACGAGGGCGCTGGCGGCCGTTGTCTTCTTGGCCGCATACAGGGCCGCGACATAGACCTTGAAGAAGACCTTGGTGCGCACGCCGGCGCCGTTCAAGACCAGATCGGCATTGCCGATTCGGGCGCGGTCGTCAAGATGCACGCCGGCAACATCGGCGGCGCGAACCGCCGGAGTGACCAGAAGAGCCGCGGTCAGAACGACAGCGGTGGATAGTTTCTTGTTCAACATCCCTTTGCCCTCCTCCGATGGCTGGCCCGGCGGGCGCCGGGCCAGGGATGACAATTTAGAAGCTCATCGAGTACTGCGCGCCGAAGATCCAGGCGCTGTCGGAGTACGACCCCTTGACCAGGCCGCGCAGACTGCCGGACTGGTTGTTGTTGATGTCCGGATCTTTCACGTACAGGTAGGTGAGGCCGAGATCGAGGGCCGAAGCCTTGTTCGGCTTCCATTGCGCGCCGGTAGACAGCCAGACTCGGTTGTTGTCCGGCAGCGAAACCAGACGATGCTCCGGGTCGCGGATCGGCGTCTGGTCGTAGGCGGTGCCGAACTTAAGCTTCAAAGAGTCGGACAGCTTGTAATTGGCGCCCAGGGCCACCCGCCAAGTGTCGCGGAACTTGGTGTCGAGGGTTTGGGCGACGGTACCGTTGGCCCTGACCACATCGACCTTGTCGATACTGCTCCAGCCTGTCCAGGAAATGTCGCCGAGCATTTCCCATTGGCTGTTGATGGCTTGGGTGGCGCTGATGATGAAGGTTTCAGGTAGCTCGATATCCGCCGTTGCCGGGCCGGATTGCGAGACGTGGAAGGCCGCCAGGGCCGCCGGGCCCGATGCGGTCAGGCTGCCATCCAGCTTGTGCTTGACCGACGAGCGGTAGGAGACGCCAACCTTGGTGCTCGGCGAGAGGTTGAGCAGCACGCCGGCATTCCAGCCCCAACTGTCGTCATCCGCTTTCAGTTGGACGGTCGTCGAGGTGAGTGGCACGGGTACGACTCCCGCGATCGGAGCGGGATTGACTCCGGCGATGCGGACATACTCGGCCTCCATGCGCTGCCAGTCGACGCCGAAGCCCAGCGAAACCATGTTGTTCACCCGGTAGGCGATCGACGGGTTGATGTTGTACGTCTTGATGTCGAACTTGATCGCCTGGGCGCCGCCGAGCCAGGGATTGTCATAGTCGGTCTTCAATCCGAAGGGGGCGCCGAAACCGACGCCAACATAGAGGTCCTTGTTGAGCGCCCAGGATAGGTAGCCATTGGGGATCAGGCCGAGGCCGCCGGGATCGCCGCCGCTGCCGGTCAGCGCGCCGGTGCTGGAACCGCTATTGGTGAACTCGTAGCTGGTCAACACGGCGGTCAGGCCGGCGGAGATTTCCCGTGGCTGCAACTGCGTCATGCCGGCCGGATTGAAGAAGATGGTGCTGGCGTTGTCGGCGACGGCGGCGGAGCCGGCGTAGGCATTGCCAAGGCCGCTGGCGTTCTGCTCCAGCAACTGGAACGCGGAAGCGACCGCCGAACCGGCGGAAAGCGCCAGAATGGCCGCGGGGATCAGTTTCATCGTTTGCTTCATGTTTTCTCCTCCTTGAGATTATGTTTCCCGTGTCTTCCGACTCTATTTCTTCAATCCATCCGCATAGCGCAGCGGGCCGCCGGTAAAGGGCGCGAAGCCGGTTCCGAATACTACCCCGGCATCGGCCAGATCGCCATCGGCAACAATACCGTCCCTGACCAGGGCGCGCGTCCGTTCGATCAGGGGCGTCACCAGGCGGGTCACCAGGCCGGCGGGGATCTCCCCGGCCATCCCCTTTGCGGGCTTGCCGTCACGGTACGAGTAGAAGCCGCGGCCGGTCTTGCGCCCCAGTTCGTTGCGTCCTACCCGGTCGGCCAGGCAGCGCGGCGGCTGGTCGGCATTGGCCAACTGTCGTCCCGCCGCCAGGGCGATGTCCAGACCAACGGTGTCGGCCAGTTCGATCGGTCCCATGGGCATGCCGAAGGCCAGCATAGCGGCGTCGACGGTTTCCGGCGCCAGTCCCTCGTCGACACAGCGCATGGCTTCGAGCATGTAGGGTGCCAGCACGGCATTGACCAGGAAGCCCGGCGCGCTTTTCACCGGCAGTGGCAGCTTGTCGATGGCGCGCACGAAGGCACTGGCGCGGGCGAGCATGGCCGGATCGGCGCCGGTCGTCGCCACCACCTCGACCAGCGGCATCTTCGCCACCGGGTTGAAGAAATGGATGCCGACCAGGCGGGCCGGATCGTTCAACGCGGTGGCGATGTCCTCCAGGCGCAGGCTGGAGGTGTTGGTCGCCAGCACGGCGTCGGGCCGCATGCGCGCTTCCAGGCTGGCCAGCAGAGCGCGCTTGGCTGGCGCGTCCTCGAAGATGGCCTCGATCACCACGTCCGCGTGCGGGGCGCCATTGCCCTGGGGGTCCGGTATCAGCCGGTCGAAGGTGGCGCGGCGGGCAAGCGGGTCTTTCAGGCGCCGCTCGAACAATTTGCCGGCGCGGCCGATCGCGGCGGCGACCCGCTCCAGCGACTGGTCCTGCAAGGTGACGGTGAAGCCGCGCAGCGCCGCCCAGGCGGCGATATCGCCGCCCATGACTCCTGCGCCGACCACGTGGAGGCGACGCAGCGGAAAATCCACTTCCTTGCCGAAGGCCTTCAGCCGATCCTGGAGGAAGAACAGCCGCACCAGGTTGCCGGCCGTCGGCGAGGCAACGATACGGTCGATCAGTTCCGGCGCGGCCAGCGCGTTGCCACCGTGCCGCGCCCAGCAGTCGATGATTGCGTAGGGAGCCGGATAATGTTCCGGCCGGGCGCGGCTGGCCACCTGCTTGCGTGCCTGGCTGGCGACGAAGCCTTTGAGCGGTCCGTTCATCAGCCGATGCAAGAGCGGGCGGGGCCGACGCGGCCGGCCGGACAGCACCATGGCGCGGGCGGCGGTTTCGGCCAGACGGGGCGGAGCGCAATCGTCGGCCAAGCCCATGCGCTTGGCCTTGCGGGCGTCGATGTTGCGGCCGGTAAGCATCATGTCCAGCGCCTCGGGCGGGGCGATCCGTTCCGGCAGCCGTTTCATGCCGCCCCAGCCGGGAAAGATACCGAGCATCACTTCGGGCAGCGCCAGCTTGGTGGCCGGCTCGTCCACCACCATGAGGTAACGGCAAGCCAGCGACAGTTCCAGGCCGCCACCGACGCAGTGGCCACGAATCAGCGCCAGCGTCGGATAGGGAACCGCCGCCAGCCGGTTGTAGAGATCCCAGCCCCGGGCGATCAGGGCGCGGGCCGACTGGGCGCTATCGAGGCGGGCGAATTCCTCGATGTCGGCCCCGGCGATAAAGCCGGCCGCCTTGCCGGAGCGGAAGACCAGACCCTTCGGCGGTTCGCGGTCGAGTTGATCGAGCAGTTGCGCCAGTTCCGCCATCACATCCGGCGATAGCGTATTGGTGCTGGCACCCGCCTTGTCCAGGGTTGCCCAGGCCAGGCCGTCGGCGTCACGGTCGAGTTTCCAGTGGTTCATGATCTTTCCACCATCATGGCGCCGCCCAGGCCGCCGCCGATGCAAATGCTGGCGATGCCCTTTTCGCCCGCCTTAAGCCGGTGCAACAGATGCAGGACGATGCGCGCGCCGGAAGCGCCAACCGGATGGCCGACGGCGATGGCGCCGCCGTCGGCGTTGAGCTTGGCCGGGTCCAGTTTGCCCAGCGCGCCCGGCAGGTCGAGTTGCTCGCGGCAGTAGGCCTCGTCCTCCCAAGCCGTCAGGCAGCCCAGCACCTGGGCGGCGAAGGCTTCGTTGATTTCCCAGGCGTCGAGGTCGTTGAGGGCCAGGTTGTGGCGCTTGAGTATGGGCGTGGCCGCGTGCACCGGGCCGAGTCCCATCAGCGCGGGATCGAGCGCCGCCCATTCGCTATCGACAATCCTGCCGAGCGGTTCGAGGTTCCAGCGTGCCACCGCTTCTTCGGAAGCCAGCAACAGCAGCGCTGCCCCGTCGGTGACTTGCGAACTGTTGCCGGCGCTGATGTTGCCGTAGGGCTTGTCGAAGACCGGTCGCAGCGTGGTCAGTTTGTCCGGTGTCGAGTCGGCGCGCACACCGTCGTCCTCGGTATGGACTTGGCCAGTGCCATCGACCAGTGGCACGATTTCGTCGAAGCAGCCTGCTGCGCGGGCCGCCAAGGTGCGTCGATGACTTTCCGCCGCATACTCGTCCATGGCGCGGCGGGAGATGCCGAACTTCCAGGCCAGGTTTTCCGCAGTCTGGCCCATCAGCAAGCCGACCACGGGATCGGTGAGGCCCTTGAGCAGACCGATGACAGGCGCCAGGTAGCCGAGCTTGAGACGGCGCAGGGCGGCCAGCTTCTGCCCGACGCCACGCGCGGCGTACCAGCCGGACAGCCAACGCACCATGGCGTCGGAAAGCAATAGCGGCGCGCGCGATAGCGCGTCGGTGCCGCCGGCCAGCACCAGGTCGGCGCGGCCACGCTGGATGTTGGCGATCGCGGAGTCGAGCGCCTGCATGCCCGAGGCGCAATTCCGCATCACCGTCCAGCCGGGTACCTTGTCGCCGCAGCCAAGACGCAGGGCCAGCACGCGGCCGATGTTCACTTCATCCGGCGCCGGCGCCGCGCAGCCGAGGATCACCTCGTCCAGATCACCGGGCGCGAAGGGCTGACGCAAGAGCAGCGCCCGGCCGGCCTGCACGGCCAGATCGGAGGCGGCGAAAGGCCCCGGAGCATTCTTCGCCTTGAGGAAGGGCGTGCGCGCGCCATCGACGACGTAGACGGGAGGGGTCACGCCGCCCGCCTTTCTTCGACGGGCTTCACCGCGCTGGCAAGGCCGAAGTCGAACGGGAAGTCGTCGACCCGCACCACGATGTCGCGCAGGCGGTTGCGCCGCCGCATCACTTCATACTCGGCGGGGGAAATGACGCCGGCCTCGAAAGCGGCGCTGGCGATGTCGCGCACATTGGCGACCGGGTTGCCTTCGAAGCGACCGGATTTCTGTGCGGCGCGAATCTTGGCCTCGATGGGTTCCGCCTCCAGGGTGGCGGCCAGGGCCTGCTCCAGCGCGCCGATCGGCTCGTCGGCGCTCGCCGGCAGATGACAGTCGGCCGTCAGCCGGTCGCGGGATGGGCAGGGCGTGATCAGCAGCTTCGCCACCTGGTGGCCGATGTGGTCCGACGGGACGACATACGGATGGCCGAAGGGGAAGATCACCTTGTGCAGCCACCAGGCGAAGAAGCGGTTCGGATAATTGGCGATGACGCCGTCGAAGGCTTCCTGCGCCTTGTACATGGCGTCCCAGATCGCCCAGTGCATCAGCGGCGCGTCGTCGGCCTGGCGCCCTTCGGCCTCGTAGCGCTTCAGCGTGGCGGAGATCAGGTACATCTGGGCCAGGATGTCGCCAAGCCGTGCCGACAGTTTCTCGCGGCGCTTGAGGTCGCCACCCATCACCAGCATGGAAATGTCCGCCAGGTAAGCGAAGG
Source organism: Rhodocyclaceae bacterium (assembly GCA_044220545.1). Lineage (GTDB taxonomy): Bacteria > Pseudomonadota > Gammaproteobacteria > Burkholderiales > Rhodocyclaceae > Fen-999. The sequence goes on from JBGAQX010000002.1 coordinate 211,250, forward strand.
CGGCCGAAAAACGCGTCAACTGCTGGTAGTAGCGGCGCGCCTCGGGCGCCACGGCGGGTACCGCCACCGTGTGCGAGCCGGTCACGCCGTGCCAAAAGGCGCGCAGGCCATTGCCGATCACGTAGCCGATGTGCGCGAACAGGGCGGCATCGAAGTCGACCAGACCTTTCTTGCGGTCGGGTTCGTTGGCGGCGGCCATCTCGGCCAGGACATAGGGGTGGCAGCGAATGGCCCCCTGGCCGAAGATGATGAGGCTCCGCGTCAGGATGTTGGCGCCCTCGACGGTGATGCCGATGGGCAGTTGCTGGTAGGCCCGACCAAGGAAGTTGGAAGGGCCAAGGCAGATGCCCTTGCCGCCGATGATGTCCATGCCATCGATGACCACCTGGCGCGCCCGTTCGGTGACGTGGTACTTGGCGATGGCCGAGACCACCGACGGCTTCTCGCCGAGGTCGACGGCGCCGGCCGTCATGACGCGGGTGGCGTCCATCAGGTAGGCGTAGGCGCCGATCCGCGTCAGCGGCTCCTCGATGCCCTCGAAGCGGCCGATGGCCAGGCTGAACTGGCTGCGCACGCGGGCGTAGGCGCCGACGGCGCGAGCGGTCATCTTGGCCATGCCGGTGTTGGAAGATGGCAGCGAGATCGAGCGGCCCGCCGCCAGGCATTCCATGAGCATGCGCCAGCCCTGGCCGGCCATGGCCGGGCCGCCGATGATGTAGTCGAGCGGCATGAAGACATCCTTGCCGCGCGTCGGGCCGTTCATGAAGGATGCGTTGAGGGGCAGATGGCGACGGCCGGTGTCTACGCCGGGATGGTCATAGGGCACCAGGGCGCAAGTGATGCCGATGTCTTTCTTGTCGCCGAGCAGGCCATCGGGATCGTAGAGCCGAATGGCCAGGCCGAGCAGGGTACAGACTGGCGCCAGGGTGATGTAACGCTTGTCCCAGGTGACACGCATGCCCAGCACTTCGCGGCCTTGCCACAGGCCCTTGCAGACGATACCGGCATCGGGAATGGCGGCGGCGTCGGAGCCGGCCCAGGGCGAAGTGAGGGCGAAGGCGGGAATTTCCCGGCCGCTGGCCAGGCGCGGCAGGTAGTGGTTCTTCTGTGCCTCGGTACCGTAGTGGAGCAGCAACTCGGCGGGGCCGAGCGAGTTTGGCACCATCACGGATACGGCCAGCGCCGACGAGCGGGTGGACAGCTTGGTGATCACCTGCGAATGGGCGTAGGCCGAGAAACCCAGGCCGCCGTAGGACTTGGGAATGATCATGCCGAGAAAGCCCTTCTCCTTGATGTAGCGCCAGGCCTCGGGCGACAGATCGTAGAGTTCGTGCGAGACGCGCCAGTCGTCTACCAGCCGGCAGGCCTCGTCGACCTCGTAGTCGAGGAAGGCCTGCTCTTCGGCGGTGAGTCTTGGGGTTGGGTAGGCGAGCAACTTGGTCCAGTCTGGCCGGCCGCGGAACAGTTCACCTTCCCACCAGACCGTGCCGGCGTCGAGCGCCTCGCGTTCCGTATCGGACATCTGCGGCAGCATGCGGCGATAGAGCGCGAATATCGGGCGAGTGATGATGGCCCGGCGCACCGGGCGCACCATCACGAGGGTAACCAGCGCCCATAGGGCGGCGGCGATCAATAGCGTTAGGGTCATGATGACTTCCTTTGGCCGCGCAATTCGGCGGCAGTGGGGGAGGTGGGTGGTAGGTCAGGCAGCGATGCGCGCAGGCCGCCAAGCAGGAAGGACATGAGTCGCGGCAGCAGGCGAGCGGGATCGTCATGCGCCGCGCCGGTCTGCCAGTCGGTTACCAGGCGCAGGGTATCGGTACCGGCAATGGCGTAGGAAGTGGCGCCGAGCATGAAGTGGAAGCGCCAGACGATCTCTTCCCTCGGGACTTCGGGCAGGGCGCTGAACAGCGCCTGTTTGTAGCGTTCCAGCACGTCGGCGTATTCCTCGGCCAACACCGTCCGGATGAATTCGGCGGGTTCGGTCAGGGTGCGGCCGATCAGGCGCAGAAAAGTCGCGCCGCCGGGTTCGGTGCCCATGCGCAGCAGGGTACCGAAGAAGGCATCGACGATCTGCGAGGGCTTGAGGGGCGTGCCGGCGGCCTTGGCCTCAAGTTCGTCGAGTACGCGCAGGCGCTCCTGGTTGAGCACCTGCAAGCGTCGGCTGAGTACGGCCTGGAACAGGGCTTCCTTGCCGCCAAAGTGATAGTTGCCGGCCGCGAGGTTGGCGCCGGCCTCGCCGGTGATCTGGCGCATCGATGCGCCTTCGTAGCCATTGGCCATGAATATCGATTCAGCGGCATCGAGGATGCGCTCGCGGGTGTCACGGTTGGCAGGTGCTGGCGGCAACGGCATGGCTGGCGGCAGAATCGGATTAAACGAACGTTTCAATCATACGTATGACTTTAGGTCAAGGCAAGTATTTTGATGAGCCGGAGTTCCTGCCTTGACTAGGGCGACGGCGAGGTCGGGACATTCGGTATACTTGATCGGTTTTCTTCATCCCCCTTGAACCTCATGCCTGAACTGTCGTCATGCGTATCCTGTTGAGCAACGACGACGGCTATGCGGCCCCGGGGCTCGCGGCGCTCGCCGAAGCACTGGCGCCGATCGCCGACATCACCGTCATCGCGCCCGAGCGCGACCGCAGCGGCGCCAGCAATTCCCTGACCCTCGACCGACCGCTGCGCCTGCGTCGCGCGGCCAACGGTTTCTATTTCGTCAATGGCACGCCGACCGACTGCGTGCATCTGGCCGTCACCGGTATGCTGGATCACCGGCCGGACATGGTCGTCTCCGGTATCAACCTGGGCGCCAACATGGGCGACGACACCATCTACTCCGGTACCGTGGCGGCCGCGATGGAAGGGTATCTGCTCGGGGTGCCGGCGATCGCCGTTTCCCTGGCCAGCAAGCACGGCAACCACTTTGCCACCGCCGCCCGGGTTGCCCGGCAACTGGTCGAGCGCTGCCAGCGGCAGGCCTTTGCCGAACCGGTGCTGCTCAACGTCAACGTGCCGGACGAGGCCGATGTGCATGGTCCGCGGGTCACCCGTCTCGGTCGTCGCCACAAGGCGGAACCCGCCGTGCCGGTCGTGACGCCGCGCAACGAAACCGTCTATTGGGTGGGGGCCGCCGGAGAGGCCGCCGACGCCGGCGAGGGCACGGACTTTCACGCCGTCGCCAACGGCTTCGTATCGGTGACGCCGCTGCAAATCGACCTCACGCACGTCGGGCAGATCGGCACGATCCAGGAGTGGCTGGTGAAATGATGGCCCCCCACGCTCGCAAACCCGGCTCGCTGCCCCCCACGGGGGGGCGTATGCCTCCTTGGGGCGGCCCGGCGGAGGCATGTATGGCCCCCCACGCTCGCAAACCCGGCTCGCTGCCCCCCACGGGGGGGCGTATGCCTCCTTGGGGCGGCCCGGCGGAGGCAAGATGACCGTGCTGCAGGGCATTGGCATGACCTCGCAGCGCACCCGTGCGCGCATGATCGAGCGCCTCCGCGAGCAGGGTATCCGTGACGACCGCGTGTTGACCGCGATGGCCGCCGTGCCGCGCCATGTCTTTGTCGGGCCGGCGCTCGCGCAGCGGGCCTACGAAGACACCGCGCTGCCGCTGATTCTCGGCCAGACCATTTCCCAACCCTACGTCGTGGCGCGCATGATCGAGTTGCTGCTGGCCGGGCGCGCCGGGCTGGGCAAGACGCTGGAGGTGGGCGCCGGCTGCGGCTATCAGGCCGCCGTGCTCGGCACCCTCAGCCGGCAGGTCTTCGCCGTGGAACGTCTGGCGCCCTTGCTGGCGCAGGCGCGGGACAATCTTCGGCTGGCCAAACTCTCTCATGTGCGTCTGAAACACGCCGACGGCATGGCAGGGCTGCCGGAAGCGGCACCCTTTGATACCATCGTCGTCGCCGCGGCGGCGGCGGCCGTGCCGCGGGCACTGCTCGACCAGTTGGCTCCCGGCGGGCGGCTGATGCTGCCCCTGGGCACGCATGACCAGATACTGAGCCTGTTCGAACGGACCGAGCAGGGCTTTGTCGAAACACGTTTTGATCCGGTGCGCTTCGTGCCGTTGTTGCCGGGAGTCGAATGAGATGAGGCCTTACCTGTTTGTGGTGATCCTGTTGGCGCTGGCCGGTTGTGGCAGCCGGCCGCCGGTACCGGTCGCCGACCGCGCCGCACCCGTGGTGGTCGAAGCCGGGGCGGCTGGCGCGGCAACCGCGCCCGCGGTCGCGGGGCCGCTGGTGGCGCGCCCTGGCTATTACATCGTCAAGAAGGGCGACACGGTGCGGCGCATCGCCCAGGAGCACGGCCAGGACCATCGGGATGTCGCGGCCTGGAACAACATGACCGACCCCGGCAAGATCGAGGTTGGACAGGAACTGCGGGTGGCGCCGCCGGACGGCGCGGCGGTGGTCAAGCCGATTGCCGTGTCGGCACCCATTGTTGTCGTGACGGATTCTCCGTCGGTGGCGCCGAGTCCCGGTGGCGACAATGTCAAGCGGGAGCCAAAGGGCGGCAAGGTGGCGTACTCCGACCAGGCGCTGGCACAGGTACGAGCCATGGAGGGCGCCCCCGCCATCGCGTCGGCAACCAAGCCACCGGAAAAAGTCGCCGACAAGCCCGCAACGCCGGCCGTGGCGCCGGCCGCCGCCATACCGGGCGGCGATGCCATCGACTGGACCTGGCCGGTGGCGGGCAAGGTGCTCAACGAGTTCGTCGAGGGCGGCGCCGGCAAGGAAAGCAACAAGGGTATCGACCTGGCCGGACGTACCGGCGAGCCCATTCAGGCCGCGGCCGCCGGCAAGGTCAACTATGTGGGCAGCTTGCGCGGCTACGGTGACTTCCTGGTCGTACACCACAACAGCGACTTCATCTCGGTCTACGCGCATACCAGCAAGATCCTGGTCAAGAAAGACCAGACGGTCGGCAAAGGCCAGAAGATCGCCGAGGTGGGCAGCTCCGATGCCGATCAGCCCAAGCTGCACTTCGAGATCCGGCGCCAGGGCAAGCCGGTCGATCCATTGAAACTCCTGCCGGCGCGATAGTGGAACAGGACGGACTCAAGGAAGCGGGCGACGCCGATGTGGACGGGGGCGGTGTCGAGATCGACAGCGTCGGCGGTGAAGTCGACTTCATCGAGGACGTTACCCAGCTTTACCTGAACGACATCGGTGCCAGTTCCCTGCTCTCGCCGGGCGAGGAGCTGAGGCTGGCCCGCGCCACGCGAGCGGGCGACTTCGCGGCGCGGCAGCGCATGATCGAGGCCAACCTGCGCCTTGTCGTGAGCATTGCCAAGCACTACCAGCATCGTGGCATTCCGCTCGACGATCTGATCGAGGAAGGCAATCTGGGCCTGATTCATTCCCTGGAGAAGTTCGACCCCGAGCGGGGCTTCCGTTTTTCCACCTACGCCACCTGGTGGGTACGCCAGAACATCGAGCGGGCGATCATGAACCAGTCGCGCACCATCCGGCTACCGATCCATGTGGTCAAGGAGCTCAACCTGGTGTTGCGCGCCCTGCGGCAACTGGAGTCGGCCGGCGAGACGGATCGCCATGCCGATGCCGCCGCCGTGGCGCGACTGCTCGATCGACCGGTCGAGGAAGTCCGCCATCTGCTGGCCTACAACGAGCGTACCGCCTCGCTCGACGCGCCGCTGGAGGTCGATTCAGACCTCTCCGTTTCGGACGCGATCGCCGACGACGTGGTCGAGTCGCCCGAGCATCATCTCGAACAGGCGGAAATCGAGGCGCGCATTGCCGAGTGGGTGGCGCGTCTGTCGGACAAGCAGCGTCGGGTCATCGAGCGCCGCTATGGTTTGAACGGCGGCGAGGTCGCGACCCTGGAAGATCTGGCCAACGATCTGGGCATCACTCGCGAGCGGGTACGGCAGATTCAGCTCGAGGCATTGAGCCAGTTGCGCCGGCAACTCGTCCGCGAGGGCGTGGGCAAGGACGCGGTGCTGTAAGGCGCGCGGTGCTGTAAGACGTCTTGCGGCTTCAGTTGGCCGGCGTTTCGGGCCGCGCCGCTCTCAGTCTTTCGGCCAGATCCATCACGGCGGCGGCGTAGAAACTGCTGCGGTTGTAGCGGGTCAGCACGAAGAAGTTGTTGAAGCCGAGGCGATACTCGGTGGGCGCGTCGGGCGATGTGAGGTCGATCAGCGCCGCCGGTCGCGCCGGCGCCCCTTCCGTCTGAACGCCAAACGCGGCCATTTCCGCCGGTAGCCGCACGGGCCGAATGCCTTCGGCGACCAGTGCGGCGGGGTCGCCGCCGACCCGTACCGTACGGGCAATCTCCTCCCCGGTCAGCCAGCCGTGTTCGGCGAGAAAGCGGCCGACGCTGCCAATGGCGTCGACGCTGCTGCCGGACAGGTCGATACGGCCATCGCGGTCGAAGTCGACGGCGTAGCGGCGCTGGCTGGAGGGAAGAAACTGCGGCAGGCCGATGGCGCCGGCGTACGAACCGCGATAAGTCCACGGGTCGCGTTGCTCTTCGCGGGCCAGTAGCAGCAAGGCTTCCAGTTCGCCGCGAAACAGGTCGGCGCGTGGCGGGTAGTCGAAGGCGAGATTGGTCAAAGCGTTGAAGGCGTGGAAGTTGCCGGTATGCTGGCCATAGAAAGTCTCGACGCCGATGATGGCAACCATGACCTCGGCCGGTACGCCATAGATTGCCTCGGCCCGAGCCAGGGTGGTGGCGTGGTCGTCCCAGAAGGCCAACCCGCCGGCGATGCGCCGGGGTTCGACGAATCGCCCCCGATAGGCCCGCCAGGAACGCACAGCCGGGTCGGCTGGCGGCGCGATTGCCTTCAGCACCGCCGGGCTGGGTCTTGCCTTGCCGAACTGGAGGCGCAGGGTCGCCGGGTCGAAGCCGTTGCGTTGCGCCATCTCGGCAATGAACGCCTGGACATCGACCCGCTCGGGGTAGGGTTGGGCGCCGGCCTCGGGGACGCGGGTCGTGGCGACCAGGGCGACCAGTGCGAGCAGGCGGGCGGTTCGGGCGAATCGGGTCATGGGTGGAAGGTGGTGATTCGGTGGCGTAGTTGATCGATCAGCGCGGCCGCGTCGGAACTGCACGGGCCGTAGCGCAGCCGTGCGTAAAGAGCGGCCATGGCGCGCATGTCGGCGGCCGCCGCGGGCAGGGCGGTCGCCACGCGCTCCGCGTAGTCGAGCGGACCTTCGGCGGCTTGCCGCGCCAGGCCCCGGCGGGCGAGCCGTTTCGAGAGCCTGACCCACAGGGCGGCGGCGGGGTCGAGGCACCGCCGCTGGCGCAATGTCCAGGCGGCCAACGCCAGCATGGCGACGCCGGATAGGACCGTCAGCACCGCCGTCATGCCGCGCCAGTCCGGTTCGGCCATGCCCAGCCGCCGGAGCAGTTGCCGCTGGCGTTCCGGGTTGTAGCCGAGCACCCACTGGTTCCAGGTGTTGGTAACCGCGTCCCAGCGGAAGCGCAAGTCGCGCAGCCACGCGAGATCGACGCGCATCAATATCGGCAGCGGATCGCCGGCCGGCACGGCGGCCGCCAGGTTGAGGTCGATGCGCGTTGGCGCGCTGATGGCGGTGGGATCCACGCGCAGCCAGCCTCGATTGGCCAGCCAGACCTCGGTCCACGCGTGAGCGTCGTATTGCCGCACGGTCAGGTAGCCGTCCACCGGATTTTCTTCACCACCCTGATAGCCGGTGACGACCCGGGCCGGTACGCCGGCGGCGCGCAGGGCGACGGCGAAAGCGTTGGCGAAATGTTCGCAGAAGCCTTGCTTGGTATCGAAGAGGAACTCGTCGGCGGTCTGCTCGCCGAGCAGCGGCGGCGACAGGGTATAGATCAGGCCCTGGCGGAGGAAGAAGGCTTGCGCCTGGCGCAGGATGTCCTCGTCACTGGCCGCCGATGCGCGCCAGCCGGCGGCCAGTTCCCGGATGCGCGGATTGGAGCCCGCCGGCAACTGCGCGGCCTTGGCGCGCAGCGTTTCGGGATCGTCCTGTCCGGCATGCAGGTCCGGGTAGGAGCGCAGGCCATAGCGTCGCCGGCTGGTCACCGGCTCCCGGGCCAGGAGCTGATAGTCGGGCGTGGCCAGGCTGTCCGCCGCTGTCTGGCCGGGTAGTTCGAGGGCGAACAGCCAGGGCTTGCCGTGCGGCTCGAGGGTGATTTCGTAATCGATGCCGCCAACGGCGGGCTCGGCATAGGGCAATTGGCGCCTGGGCGCCGAACGGCTCGCGTGCCAGGCGCGGCCGTCGAACTCGCTCAACACCGGGCCGCGCCAGTAGAGCTGCTGGCGTGCTGGCAGGGCGGTCGCCGCCGAAAAGCGGACGCGGAAGGCGATGGCGTCGGACTGGGAAAGCTGGCTGATGGCGCCGGGGGTCATGGTCTCGGAAAGTCCGGTGAGGGCGCTGTTGGCATCCTTGGGCAGCCCCCAGAGTGGCCCCTGGACGCGGGGAAACAGCACAAATAGCAGCAGCATGAAGGGAGTGGCCTGCAACAGCATCGTCGCGGCCTGACGTAGCTGGGCCTTGGGCGGCGACCGGTGGTCGGCCAGGCTGAGCAGCGTGGCTGTCGCCACGAGCGTGCCGAATGCCGTGGCGATGGCGGCGGGAATCGCCTGTGAATAGAAGAACTGGGCCAGGGCCAGGAAATAGGCGAGGAACACGATGGCCAGGCCGTCGCGCGCCGTGCGTGCTTCCAGTTGCTTCAGGGCGAGAAAGAGAATCAGCAGGGCGACGCCTGGATTCTGGCCGAACAGGGTGCGGAACTGGAACATCACGCCGCCGCTGCCGGCGAAGACCAACAGGATCAGCAGCCAGCGTGCCGGCAGCGCTTGGCCCCGCCAGGCCAGCCAGCCGCGCCAGACGAAGGTCGCCAGGGCGGCGGCCGTCAGCCAGACAGGTACGTGCGGCGCCAGCGGCGCCATGACGGCAAGGCCGGTAGCCAGCAGCCACCAGACCTGTGCCAGGTCGAGCGGCGGGTGTCTGGCGGCCCTAGCCATGGTCGTAGAGCGCGAGCGCGCTCAATGCCGCATGCAGTTGGGTCGGGCCGTGGCTGGGCGGCAGATGGGTGCCCGGCAGGCGCAGCCCCCAGTCGAGACCGGCGGCGTCGGCGTCCAGCGCCCAGCGGGCCAGGGTCGACAAACGGCTTTCGACATCGAGACCCGCCAGTTGGTCCCAATCGAGCCACAATCTGGCGCTGCTGGTGCCATCGAATTGCTTGGCCAGCAGGGGGGCGTCGTGGCCTTGCCGGGCCGCCACCTTCCAGGCGACATGGCGCGGCGGATCGGCCGGCTGGTGGCCGCGCAGTCCGGCGAAGTCGTCGCTGCCTCGCCCGCCGCCAAGGTGCTCGCCGGAGTCGCCGGCGGCATGTGGCAGTGGCGGTGCCGTGGTCGCCGGTTGCGGATAGACGAGGCAGCGGAAGTCCGGCGCGCAATAGGCCCAGGCGCGCACCAGACCGAGTGGAAAGGTGGTCTCCAGGCCGATTCTCGGCAGCGCCAGCGGCCCGCGACGTTTGGTTGCCACGCGGAGGCACGCGTCGGTGGCTTCGCCGCTGGCGACGTCGACCTTGGTCTCCTCGCCGCCGGGCAGCCAGAGCCGGATGGCCCGTCGCTCGATCGGGCCGCCGGTGCCTTGCAGAATCAGGTGGAAGCTGGCCGTCTCGCCGGCGAAAACAGCCGGTGCCCGCCCGGGGGCGATGCTCAGCCGAACCAGGTTGCGAAAGGTGTGGAGGATGGCGGTAACGCCCAGACCGGCGAGCAGGAAGGTGAGCACGTAGCCGAGGCTGAGGTTGTAGTTGATGGCGCCGAGCAGCATGACGAGCAGGGCGGCGGCGTAGCCCAGGCCGGCGCGCGTCGGCAGGACATAGACGCGGCGCTGGCCGAGCACGATCGGCACCGGCTCCGGCGGCCGGACGCGCAGGGCCCAGGCGATGAAGGTCTCGCGCAGCGTGACGGTCAGTCGCATCGAGCCGGTCGGTGTGACTAGGGTAGCGGGACGGCCTCGATCAGCCGCTCCACCGACCCGGCGGTGCCGCCGCCGGCAAGGTTGCCGGCGGGCCGCAGGCGATGGCCGGCGACGCCGGGCAATACCGCCTGGACGTCTTCCGGCAAGACGTGGTCGCGTCCCGCCAGCCACGCCCAGGCGCGCGCCGAGGCCAGCAGGGCCAGGGCCGCCCGCGGCGACAGGCCGATCTGCCAGTCGGCCGAAGTCCGGGTGTGGCCGGCCAGGGCCTGGACGTAGTCGATCAGCGGTTCGGCGACATGGACTTGCCGCACCGATGCCTGATGGGCCAGCAGTGTTGCCGGGTCGATGCACGGGGCCATGCCGGCGAGCATTTCCCGGCGGTCGGCGCCGGCCAGCAGTTCCCGCTCGGCGGCACGGTCCGGATAGCCGAGCTCGATGCGCATCAGAAAGCGGTCGAGCTGCGATTCCGGTAGCGGAAAGGTGCCGATCTGATAGGCGGGGTTCTGCGTGGCGATGACGAAGAAGGGCGCCGGCAGCGGGCGGGTCTGGCCTTCGGCCGTCACTTGCCGTTCTTCCATCGCTTCCAGAAGGGCGCTCTGCGTCTTCGGCGTGGCACGGTTGATCTCGTCGGCCAGTACCAGTTGGGCGAAAATCGGCCCGGGGTGGAAGTTGAAGGCGCTGGTTTCACGGTCGAAAATGGAAACGCCGAGAATGTCCGCCGGCAGCATGTCGCTGGTGAACTGGATGCGCTGGAAGTGGAGGCCGAGCAGTTGGGCCAGCACATGGGCCAGTGTGGTCTTGCCGACGCCGGGCAGATCCTCGATCAGCAGGTGGCCGCGGGCGAGCAGGCATGCCAAGGCCAGCCGAACCTGTCTTTCCTTGCCCAGAACGACGCGACCGGCCGCGGCAACAACGATTTCCATCGGGCTGGGGGGAGTCGGAGAACGCATGGATTGGGCGGCGGACGGAATAGCGGATTGCACGGCGGAACGCGACAAACGACCGGAAATCGCGTCATAATGATCGACTCGTTTCATTGTATGCCAATCCCGACATGACAACGGCCTTCATCACCCATCGCGACTGCTGGCGCCATGACATGGGCGCCCACCACCCGGAGTGCCCCGAGCGCCTGGGGGCCATTCAGGACCGGTTGATCGCCGCCGGACTCGACCTGTATCTCTCCTATCACGACGCGCCGCTGGCCGAAATGGAGCAACTGCTGCGCGTGCATCCGCGCAAGTATGTGGAAATGGTCGAGGCCAGTTCTCCGGAGACCGGCATCTTCCATCTCGACCCGGATACCGCCATGAATCCCGGCACCTGGCAAGCGGCGTTGCGCTCGGCCGGCGCCGGGGTGCTGGCGACGGACATCGTCATGCGCAAGGAGGCGCCCAATGCCTTCTGCGCCATTCGTCCGCCCGGCCACCATGCGGAGCGGGCCAAGGCGATGGGCTTCTGTTTCTTCAACAACGTCGCCGTCGCGGCGCGTCACGGCATCGAGCAATGGGGCCTGGAGCGCGTGGCGATCGTCGACTTCGACGTGCACCACGGCAATGGTACCGAGGAGATATTTGCCGGCGACGAGAAGGTGCTGATGGTCAGCATCTTCCAGCATCCCTTCTACCCGTACTGCGGCACGGAGAATCCGGCCGCCAACATGTGCAACGTGCCCATCAAGGCGGGTACCCGCGGTGATGTCTTCCGCGACATCGTCAGCGACGTCTGGCTGCCGCGCCTGCGCCAGTACGCGCCCCAGTTGATCTATATCTCGGCCGGTTTCGACGCCCACTACGAGGACGACATGGGCTCGGTTGGCCTGGTCGAATCCGACTACGCGTGGGTGACGGAGCAACTCAAGACCGTGGCGCGCGAATCGGCGGAAGGCCGGATTGTCTCGATGCTCGAGGGCGGCTATTCGCTGTCGTCGCTGGCGCGCAGCGTCTCCGCCCATATCAAGGTTCTGGCGGACCTGTAGAACTCCAGTCGAGTAAAATTGTCTTTTCCCCTTTGCCCACAAAGTACAAGTTAATGGCAACAACGATCATTCAGGGCTCGCTGCCCGCCATCGTCACCCCGATGCACGAGGACGGCAGTCTCGATCTGCCCCGGCTGAGGAGCTTCGTCGATTGGCATATTCGAGAAGGTTCCGATGGCATCGTCGTCGTGGGTACCACTGGTGAATCGCCGACCGTCAATTTCGATGAACACTGCCAATTGATCCAGGTCGTGGCGGAGCAGGCGGCCGGACGCGTGCCGGTCATCGCCGGCACCGGCGCCAACTCCACGGCCGAAGCCATCGAGCTCGCCGAGTTCGCCCGGCGGGCCGGCGCCAGCGCCCATCTGTCGGTGGTGCCCTATTACAACAAGCCGACCCAGGAAGGCTTGTACCGGCACTTCAAGGCCATCGCCGAAGCGGTGGACCTGCCGATGATTCTGTACAACGTGCCGGGCCGTACCGGCGCCGACCTCGCCAACGAGACGACGCTGCGTCTGGCGCGGGTGCCCCGTATCATCGGCATCAAGGATGCCACCGGCAACATCGAACGCGGTACCGACTTGCTGAAGCGTGCTCCGCCCAGTTTTGCGATATTGAGCGGTGACGACGCGACGGCCTTGGCCCTGACCTTGCTGGGTGGCCGCGGCGTGATCTCCGTGACCGCCAACGTGGCGCCAAGGCTCATGCACGAAATGATCGTGGCCGGTCTGGCCGGCGACGTCGCGACCGCGCGGACCATCAATTTCCGCCTGCTCGGCTTGCACCGCAACCTGTTCGTCGAGGCCAACCCGATTCCGGTCAAGTGGGCCTGCGTCGAGATGGGCCTGATCGAGAGCGGCGTGCGCCTGCCGATGACGCCCCTGTCGCCCGAACATCACGAGACCGTGCGCGCGGCGCTGCGCGAAGCCGGTATCCAACTCTAATTCCGCGAGGAACGCATGAAGCGTAGTGCCCTGTTGATGGCTTCTGTCGTGCTGACGCTGCTGGCCGGTTGCAGCGGTTCCATTCTCGAATCGAAGAAGATCGAATACAAGTCGGCGGGCAAGCTGCCGCCGCTGGAAATTCCGCCCGATCTGACCCAGCCGACCCGCGACGATCGCTATGCGGTGCCGGACGTCAGCCCGAAAGGCACGGCGACCTACTCGGCCTATGCCGGCGACCGCGCTGGCCAGACGCGCACAAGTACCGCCCAGGATGTGTTGCCGCAGGTGGAGAAAATGCGCATCGAGCGGTCGGGCAGCCAGCGCTGGCTGGTGGTGCCGGGTGGCCCGGACAAGATCTGGCCTGGCTTGAAGGAGTTCTGGCAGGACCTTGGCTTCATCGTCAATATCGAACTGCCCGAGGCCGGCATCATCGAGACCGACTGGGCCGAGAATCGCGCCAAGTTGCCGCAGGACATCATCCGCGGCACCTTGGGCAAGGTGTTCGACAACCTCTACTCGACGGCCGAGCGCGACAAATTCCGCACCCGGATTGAAAAGGGCGCGCAGCCGGATACCACCGAGATCTACATTAGCCACCGCGGTATGTACGAGGTCTATACCAACGAAGGCAAGAGCGAAACCCGCTGGCAGCCCCGCGCGCCCGATCCGGAACTGGAAGCGGAAATGTTGCGGCGCCTGATGGTGCGTCTGGGGCTGGACGAGACGCGCGCCAAGACGATCCTGGTTGAAGGTGGCTCGAAGGACGAAAAGGCCAGAATCCTGGCCGGTCAGGCGGAAGGAGGCGTTCTGGAACTCCAGGAGCCCTTCGATCGCGGCTGGCGTCGTGTCGGCTTGGCGCTGGATCGCGTTGGTTTCACGGTCGAGGATCGGGATCGTTCCCAGGGTCTCTACTTCGTGCGCTATGTCGATCCGGAAATCGATGCCCGGAAGAAGGGCGACGACAAGGGTTTCCTGTCAAAGTTGGCCTTCTGGAAGAGCAGCAAGCCCGACCCCAACAAGAGCCCGAAGTATCGAATTCTGGTCAAGGGTACCGGCGAGACCAGCAGCGTGCGGGTGCTGACGGCCGACGGTCAAATCGATACCGGCGACACCGGCAAGAAGATCCTGCGTCTGCTGTTCGAGCAACTCAAGTAGCCATGGCGGGGCGGGCGTGCCGCGCCCCGCATGACGAGGTTGCCTCAGTAGAGTACTTCGGCCCAGCGACCGGCCGCGACCAACTGGTCGCGCTTGGCGCGCCAGGCCTCGGTGGAGCCGGCGACGCCGGCTAGTGCCTTTTTCACCATGTCCAGCATGGCGCCGGTGCCGGCGATGAAAACGCGGCAGTCCATGCTCTCGAGCATTTCCCACAGCTCGGCGGCGTTCTGCTCGATGGCCTTGTCCAATTCTATGGGGCGATCGAAGACGGGCCGCGGGCTGACCGCCTGGAAGGCCTTGAAAGTGGGCTGGTCGTAATAGTTGGCCAGATCGTTGTTGATGTCGTTCATGTAGAGCATCTCCAGCCCGCTGCGTGCGCCGTAGTAGAGCCGCACCTTGCCTTTCCAGCCGCCGATCTTTTCATAGATGAGCCGAATCAGGCCACGGAAGGGCGCTATGCCGGTGCCCATGCCGATCATGACGATGTTGGCGTTCTTGTTGTCGGGGATGGCAAACGGGTAGCCGACCGGGCCGGCAAACTCGATGGCGTCACCCGGCCGCAGGTCGCAGAGGTAGTTCGACGCGACGCCGGCGTATTCCTCGCCGCTGAAATCGTCAACGTAAGAGCAGCGCCGGACGCAGATGGAGAATTCGGCGCTGTGCTTCGGACTCTGGTCCTGATCCGCGATCGAATACAGGCGGGAATGGTATTGGTTGCCAAATTGACCGGGTGCCATGACGCGGATACAGCTGCCTACCTTGCCATCGAAGGCGGGGTCTTCGGTGCGGAATACCAATTGCCTGACCTCTTCCTTCGAAGCAGTGGGGGTGATGCGCTCCGAGCGGAGCAGTCGGGCGGAGTGCAGGGCGCTTTCGCTGGTGGTGGGGTGAGTGGACGTTTGCATGTGAATGGACTCCGATAGTCGATTGCCAGCTTATCCGGCCCGCCGGCTGGAACTTCGGTTCGGCGAGTCGGCAGTATTCGTTTAGGGACATTATCGCCAAACTAACCGGCAAAGTGGGGATTGATCATCGCGGGATGCCGGGGGGCTTCCAGTAAGATGGCTTGGTCTTCGTCAAATGGTTGAATGGTTATTGCATGCGCTTCGCCTCGCTCGGTAGCGGCAGTCGTGGCAACGCCCTGGTGGTCGAGGCCGGCTGCACCCGCGTGCTGGTCGATTGTGGTTTCGGCCCCCGCAACCTGTCCGCTCGCCTGGCCCGCGTTGGTCTTGCGCCGGACGATCTCGACGCGATCCTGGTAACCCACGAGCACAGCGATCATGTCTGCGGTGTCGCCACCGTCGCGCGTCGTTACGAACTCGATGTGTTTCTCAGTCATGGCACGCTCGGCGCAATCGGTCTGGACGGCCTGTCGCGGCATGTCATCGACAGCCACACCGCTTTCACCATTGGTGACCTGGAGATTCATCCCTTTCCGGTACCCCACGACGCGCGCGAGCCGACTCAGTTTGTATTCTCCGACGGCGGCCGTCGCCTGGGCGTGCTTACCGATGCCGGATGGGTGACCCCGTACATGGTCGAAATTCTGTCCCTTTGCGATGCGCTGGTGCTCGAATGCAATCACGATGCGGCAATGCTGGCCGAAGGCCACTATCCGGCACACCTGAAGCGGCGCATTGCCGGGCGTTTTGGCCATCTCGACAATGCGGCCGCGGCAGATTTGCTCGGTCGAGTTGATCATGGGCGCTTGCGCCACGTCGTGGCCGCTCACTTGAGCCAGGAAAACAATAGTCCCACGCTGGCTAAGGCGGCCCTGGCAGAGGTGCTTGGGTGCGAGCCGGATTGGGTGGGGGTCGCTGATCAGGAGGGTGGGTGCGGTTGGCGGGATCTCGCCTGAGTCGGTCGCAATTCAGGCCGAAAAGAAAAAGGGCCAACCGAAGTTGGCCCTTTCTGTTCCGACGGGAGTCGGAAGGCTATTGCGATGCTTACTTCTTGCCTTCCATGCCGGCCATGCCGGACATGCCTTCCATGCCCTTCTGTTCGCCGGCCATGCCAGACATGCCGGACATGCCTTCCATGCCCTTCTGCTCGCCAGCCATACCAGACATGCCGGCCATGCCAGACATGCCTTCCATGCCCTTCTGTTCGGCAGCCGGGGCGGCCGGAGCGGGAGCGGGAGCAGCCACGGGGGCGGGGGCCGGAGCGGGCGCGGCTTCTTGCTTGCCGCAGGCGGAAACGGTCAGGGCGACGAGCGCGGCGATGAGGAGAGACTGTTTCATGTGTATTCCTTTATCGAAGAGGAGGTTTGGAGCAGGGATTTCGTTACCAGCGAAAATTCTTTAGGACGACGTTTCATCCAATTGGCGAGTATAACAAAGATTTCCGACATGCCAATCGGCGTCGAACCGGAAAATATCTGTGTCACAACCCTGTGACGGCTCCCGGCGAGCGCGGCTCGCTGGCTTCCCAGAGTTCGTCGAAACGCTGCCACCAAGGGCCGATTTCCGCCGGCCATGCCGTGATTCGCTTGCCACGCGGGTGATCGGCATGAAAGCGAATCGCCCCGTGGTCTTGGTCGGCCAGGACCCAGCAGTCGGTCAGTTGGCGCAGGTGGTCCGGAGTCGTGCGAATCTCGATGGCGTGGCGGTGCTGCTGTATTAGGGCAATGAGTCGCGGCGATCGCTTCTCCAGCGGCGCCATATCGTGCAACACGATACGCAGGCGCCGGTGCGAACCAGCCGCCAGAAACCGGCCCAGCAAGGCGACGTGGGCGGCATCCTCGATGCCCAGACGAACCAGATCGCGGTCGAAGATCCGAACCTCCCGCTGGGCGGCCGCCAGGGTGAGATCGATGGCGGCACGAAATCCAGCCTCACTGTCGAACAGTTCGGCGCTCTCGCTCATGGTAGATGCGCGAAGCCGCCGTGGTACCAGTCGTAGAGGACCTGCTGGCCAGCATCGCTGACCGGGGTTCCGGGGGGCCAGATTCGGGTGTCGGCGAAGTTGCGGAAGGCCGGTTGGTCTTCGCGCGAGACGGTGGCCAACTCGCCGTTGATGTAGAAACGTTGGCCGGCGAACATTAGCTGGCTGCGCGCATCCAGGCGCAGCCCGCGTCGGTCGAACCCGGCGGCAAAGCGCTTTTGGCCCAGCGGCTTCTCAGGCGGGTCGAAAACGACATGCGACTTGGGTTCGGTGAGATAGCTGCCGAGGAAGTCGCGGACCGTATCCCGATTCCAGCGAATGCCGGCAAGCAATTCGGTCACCTGGTCAATCATGGTCGTGCCGATTTCGGCCGGATGCCGCTGACGCTTCAAGCCCGGATCCCGGTAGCGACCCGAGAGGCAGACGCGGTCCTGGAGAAACATCAGGAACTGTTCGGCAAGCTCCTGCGTCGGAGCGGCGCGAAAGCCGACGGAGTAGGTCATGCACTCGCCGACCGCGGTACCGTCGTGGGCCCATTCCGGCGGTAGATAGAGCATGTCGCCGGGTTCGAGGACCCAGTCATGGACCGGGTGGAAGTCCTTGAGAATGCGTAGCGGCAGGCCGTCGATCAGCGTCTGGTCTTTCTGGTTGCCGATGCGCCAACGGCGCTGGCCAATGCCCTGGATCAGGAACACATCGTAGCTGTCGAAATGAGGGCCCACGCCGCCGCCATCGGTGGCGTAGCTGACCATCAGGTCGTCGAGGCGGGCGTAGGGGATAAAGCTGAATTGCCGCATCAGTTCGTCGGCGGTCGGTAGGACGAGATTCAGGCTTTGCACCAGCACCGTCCAGGGCTTGGCCTTGCGGCGCAGGGCGGCCCGGGCGAACGGGCCGTGGCTGATGGTCCAGCCCCCCGCTTGCGAGACGAAGCGGGATTCGACGTCGTCGCGGCCGGCGAGCTCGAGCAAGTCGTCGCGCGTTAGCAGGCCGGTGAAGCCGGGCAGGGCGTTACGTACCAGCAGAGGCTTCTTCTGCCAGTATTCAGCGAGGAATTGTTGCGGCGTGAGGCCGCCGAGCAGGGTCGCGATCATCGCGCCATTATAATCGCGGCTTTTTGCCCGGTTGCCACCATGCCGCTCGCCCTGATCGAATCCCTGGACAATGAAGGTCGCGGCGTTGCGCACGTCGATGGCAAGGCGATCTTCATCGAAGGTGCGCTGCCCGGCGAGACGGTCGAATACTCGAGCTATCGGCGGAAGCCCACATTCGAGCAGGCGCAGACCGTGCGGGTGGTCAAGGCGTCCAGTCAGCGGGTGACGCCCGGTTGTCCGCATTTCGGCGTCTGCGGTGGTTGCAGCATGCAGCATCTGGAACCAGGTGCGCAGACGGCGGCCAAGCAGCGCGTGCTCGAGGATGCGCTCTGGCACCTGGCCCGGCTGAAGCCGGAAGCCGTTTTCCCGCCGATCTCGGGTCCGGCCTGGGGTTACCGGCACCGGGCACGGCTGTCCGTGCGCCATGTGGCCAAGAAGGGCGGCGTGCTGGTCGGCTTCCATGAGAAGCGCAGCAGCTATGTGGCGGTGATGGATTGCTGCCCGGTGCTGCCTCCGGCCATTTCAAGCCTGATCCCAGCGCTCAAGGAACTGGTCGCCGGCATGTCGATGCCGGATCGCCTGCCGCAGATAGAGTTGGCCATCGGCGACGACCAGCGTGTGCTGGTGTTGCGCAATCTGGAGCCACTGGCGGCCGCCGACGAGGCGCGGCTACGTGATTTCGCCGACCGCCATGCCGTCTGTTTCTACTTGCAACCGGGTGGCCCGGATACTGCCGCGCTGTTTCATCCGCCACTGGCCGCGCCCCTGACGTATCGGCTGCCGGACTTCGATGTTGTCCTGCGTTTTCGCCCCACCGACTTTACCCAGGTCAATCACGGCATCAACCGCATGCTGGTGCGGCGGGCGATGGGCCTGTTGCAGCCGGCGCCGGGTGAGCGCATCGGTGACTTGTTCTGTGGACTGGGCAACTTCACGCTGCCGATCGCCCGCCTCGGGGCGACCGTGGTCGGCGTGGAAGGCAGCGGGCCGCTGGTCGAGCGTGCTCGCGCCAATGCCGAGCTCAATGGTCTGGCGGTGCGCTGCGACTTTCATGTCGCCAACCTGTTCGAGGCAACCGACGAGAGCCTGGCCGAGCTTGGCACATTCGACAAACTGTTGATCGATCCGCCGCGCGAAGGGGCAATAGCCGTCGTCAACGCGCTGCGCGAATCCGGCCCGCGCCGGATTGTCTATGTCTCCTGCAGTCCGGCCACGCTGGCCCGCGATGCCGCCGTGCTGGTGCACCAGAAAGGATATGTGTTACGCGGCGCCGGCATCGCCAGCATGTTTCCGCACACCTCGCACGTCGAATCCATCGCGCTCTTCGAGCGCTCGTAGGAGAAGCCGATAGTACTCGTGGCGGAGGCGGTGAGATTCGAACTCACGAACGTCTTGCGACATTGCCGGTTTTCAAGACCGGTGCATTCAACCGCTCTGCCACGCCTCCGCAGCGATGACGGGGGCGGATTCTACCCTCGATATGGCGGGTCGGCCCGGATGGCGTCGGCCCAGCAGTTCGGCGTTTCGTAGATCCGCACCCGTTCGAGCTGCAACTGGTTGCCGTAGGTCGCTTGATAGACGGGAGCCAGTATTCGGAAGGCGATCGAAGCGAGGTTCTCAGCCGTTGGCACGGCATCCAGGACCACGGTCTTGTGCCCAGGCAGGGAATCGAGAAAGGCAACCAGGGCCGCATCGCCTCGATAGGCCAGAAAGGCGTGGTCCCAGGCATCGACCACATGCTCGCTGGCTAGTTGCTTGACACGCGAGAAGTCCATGACCATGCCGTTTTCCGGATTGCCGGTCGCCTCCAGAACGGAACCGGAAAGCGTAATCTCGATGGCGTAACGATGCCCGTGCAGGTGACGGCATTGGCTGCGGTGGTCAGGGATGCGGTGGCCGGCGTCGAATTCCAGGCGGCGGGTGATCAACATGGGATCGGTGTTAAGCTGGATTGGCCCGCATTATATATTGGCGCACCATGCCCGCCCCCTTACTGGCAACCCCGATTCTGACGATCGGCGATCATTCCCGCGACAGCGCTGGCTTGCGCTATGTCTATCCAGTGGTGTCGCGCCGGGCGGGTGGCGTTTCGATCGGCATCAATCTGAATCCCAACAATGCCTGCAATTGGCGTTGCATCTATTGCCAGGTGCCCAACCTGCGGCGCGGCGGTCCGCCGCCGATTGACCTGGCGCGGCTCGAACACGAGCTTGACACGATGCTGGAGGACATTCTGGTCGGAGACTTCCTCTCTCGACGGGTACCGGAGGCGCAGCGTCGCCTGATCGATATCGCTTTTTCGGGAAACGGCGAACCTACCAGTTCCGCCGAGTTCCCCCAGGCGGTTGAACTGGCGGCTGGCGCATTGATCCGACGCAAGCTGCTGCCCGGCGTCAAGCTGCGCCTGATCACCAACGGTAGCCTGTTGGACCGCCGCGCAACCCGGTCTGGCATCGCGCGTATCGGTGAGATCGATGGTGAAGTATGGTTCAAGGTTGACGCGGCCGACGGCAGGGCGATTGCCCGCATCAACGGTGTCCGGCTGAAGCTGGAGAGCGTCGAGCGGCGCTTGCGGCATTGCGGGCAACTTTGCCCAACCTGGGTGCAAACCTGCCTCTTCGCCCTGGATGGCCAACTGCCCGCCAAGAAGGAGATCGACGCGTTGGTCGAATTTCTGGGCCGTTGTCGCAACGCCGTTCGCGGCGTTCACCTGTATGGGCTGGCGCGGCCGTCGGCACAAGCCGAAGCGCCCCGTATACAGTCGGCGTCAGTCGAGTGGCTCAGGGAGGTCGCGGCGCGCCTGGAAGAAAAAGGGCTGACGGTAGACGTCAGCCCCTGACGCGAGATCAGTCGCTCAAGCGGATTTCTTCTGCGAGGCGCGGGCCTGCTTTTTCAGGCTCTTGAACATTTCCGGGTCGCTGGACTTGAGAAATTCCACAACCTCGAAGTCTTCCCGCTTTACCTTGGCGATGTCTATCTGTTCGACATGCACCAGTCGAAGCAGTTGCTGTACGGGGCGGGGAATGTTGCGACCGCTTTCATAGCGAGAGCCGCCGCTCTGCGTAACACCCAGGCGGGACCAGAACTGCTGCTGATTCATGCCCAGTTTACGGCGAATTTCGCGGACATCCAGTTTCTCTGTGGTTTTCATGCCGATCTTTCCTTATCAAATTGCGATCAACTACGACAGATTACGACGTGTAGGTATGACGTCAGCTACCGACCTATTACCGAAGTCATATGCCTGACAGCATAGCCAGTATTGCTATGCCATACAAGGCCCATGGCATGTTCGTCGGCAAATATTTTCACCGGACTTGCCCAGGCTTGGTCATGGATTGGGCAAGCCGTTATAATGGCGAGCTTTTTTCACAAATATCCATTCAATACGTCATGGCTTTAATTGTCCAGAAGTACGGTGGCACCTCGATGGGCGCGCCGGAACGCATCCGCAACGTCGCCAAGCGCGTGGCGCGATGGAAGGCTCAGGGGCATCAGTTGGTGGTCGTCGTTTCCGCCATGAGTGGTGAAACCAATCGGCTGCTGGGGCTCGCCAAGGAGGTTTCGCCACAGCCCGACGCGCGCGAACTCGATGTGATGGTATCGACCGGCGAGCAGGTCACCATCGCCCTGCTGGCCATGGCCCTGAAAGATCTCGGCCTCAAGGCCAAGAGCTATACCGGTGCCCAGGTCAAGGTTCTGACCGACAGCACCTTTACCAAGGCGCGCATTCTCAATATTGAAGACGCCAACATGCGGCGCGACCTGGATAGCGATACCGTCGTCATCGTTGCCGGATTCCAGGGCGTAGACGAACACGGCAACATCACCACGCTCGGCCGTGGCGGCTCGGACACCTCCGGAGTCGCGCTGGCAGCTGCGCTCGGCGCCGACGAATGCCAGATCTACACGGATGTCGATGGTGTCTATACCACTGACCCGCGCATCGTCCCCGAGGCCCGCAAGCTTGACCGCATTACATTCGAGGAAATGCTGGAGATGGCGAGCCTCGGTTCCAAGGTCCTGCAAATTCGCTCGGTTGAGTTCGCCGGCAAGTACAAGGTCAAGTTGCGCGTGCTGTCCAGCTTCGAGGACGAAGGCAAGGAAACCAATGGCACGCTGATCACTTTTGAGGAAGACAACCAGATGGAACAACCGATCATTTCCGGCATCGCGTTCAACCGGGACGAAGCCAAGTTGACCGTGCTCGGTGTCCCCGACCGGCCAGGCATCGCCTACCAGATTCTCGGCCCGATCGCCGACTCCAACATCGACGTGGACATGATCATCCAGAACGTCGGCCACGACGGCACAACGGACTTCTCCTTCACGGTGCCGCGCGGCGAATTCGCCCGCACCAAGAAGATTCTCGAAGAACAGATCAAGCCGCACGTTGGCGCGCGCGCCATCGAGGGCGACAGTCACATTTGCAAGGTATCGGCTGTCGGCGTTGGCATGCGTTCGCATCCGGGCGTCGCCAGCAAGATGTTCCGCGCTCTGGCTGAAGAAGGCATCAATATCCAGATGATCTCCACCTCGGAGATCAAGATTTCCGTCGTGGTAGACGAAAAGTATCTGGAACTGGCTGTGCGCGTGCTGCATCGCGCCTTCGAGCTCGACAAGTCCGCCGCCTGAGTTTGACCCGCGATGCGCGGAGCGGGTATCATCCCGCTCCTTTGGAGACGTGGCCGAGTGGTCGAAGGCACTCCCCTGCTAAGGGAGCATCTGGTCAAAAACCGGATCCAGGGTTCGAATCCCTGCGTCTCCGCCACGCCAGTAAAAATTCGCTAACTTTTCTCTAGCGAAAACGAGAACCCCGCTACACGCCAGTGTTTGCGGGGTTTTTCGTTTATACCTGTTGACCTCGTATCTATGACGATTGCGTAAAAAGACCCTGTTTTCTCTCTCTGACAGCGATTTTTCTCGAAAGCTGTTGACTACGAGCTTTTGGTACAGGTTTTCAATCCCTTGTGGCACAAGGCTTTCCGGGCGGTTGGCTCCGAGTTTGCAGTGGCATACGTTTTGGGTCGATTGGGTCACCAAAACGAACTTTCTAATCAGTACGGCAGCAGTAACCCATTGAACGGACATTGAAAACGATTAATTCGAGGGAGTTTGCAGCGCCGCTGTCGGCCAATAACTGACGTACGCTGCATCGTCAAAGCAGCCACCTGAACGACTGTTGCATCCCGAGACCTGCCGTAACGTCAATTCACCCAATTATGCCGTCGAGCATACGTTTGTCGCAGGTGCCGAACAGGTGTTGGAGCGTTGCTGTCAACCCTCGATT
The DNA here is from genome assembly GCA_044220545.1 of Rhodocyclaceae bacterium. Taxonomy (GTDB): domain Bacteria; phylum Pseudomonadota; class Gammaproteobacteria; order Burkholderiales; family Rhodocyclaceae; genus Fen-999. Next base: position 234,534 of record JBGAQX010000002.1, read on the forward strand.
CCCAAAGCAGGCCAGTGCTTCTTGTCGTAGCGCACAAAATAGAGCCGGTCGGCGTTGTTATCCCTTGCTGCCAAGCCATGATGCAGGGAATGTGGAGAAAGACCGGCAAGCCGGCGGAAGTCGTGGGCCATATGTGCCTGATCGAAGTAACCGCTGTCGGCGGCAAGCTGGGCGAGAGGGCGGCCATTTCCGCCACCGCCCATGATTCCCCGCAGTGCTGCCAGATAGCGGCTGAAGCGTTTGAGTTCGCGTGGTGGGAAACCGAAATGAGTCCCGACGAGACGCTGGAAGTGTCTCGTGCTGTAGCCTGCTTCGGCCGCCAGTTCAGCGATCGGGGTTTCCCACAGCCGTTCCGGAATGTGTAGCGGCGGATAGGTGGCACAAGCGAGACCGGCGAGAAGAATCGAAAAATAGGAAATCGCCACCTTGTCGGGAGTTCCTGGCACGAGATCGGCGACCAGGCGGTCGAGTACCGCTGCCGGCCAAAGTTCGCCCAGGTTCGTGACACGATTGGCGAAACGGCGCGCATCACCGGCGAAGAAGCTTGGCAGCGCACCGGCCTGCAAGACAGCTGTGACGAACTGCGTGCCCGGCTTGAGATGCAGTGTAGAAGGTCGTGTCAGCGGACCGACAAGAAAGACACGAGGCGTTGGTTTGCCTGCCCCGAGGCCGTCTATGTCGAGCCGCGTACCGCCAGCGATCAGCAAGCCGATAACCGGAAATGGCATGGCCGGTAGGAGGTGACTGCCAGCGCTGCCGGTTTCGGCATGCAGATAGCGCACAAGTGGCGCAAGTTCGCGTGGTGCGGGTTCAATGAGGCGCGTCAATTCAGGCCCGGACCTACTTCCGCAGAACGTAAGTAACGAGGAATCGAATCAAGAAGCGGGGCGTACCGAGAAGTCGGCGATAAATTCCCCATAGGTCGGGAAGTCGAAAATCTGAACGTATCAGATTGCCGAGTTCGCGTCGCCGATAAACCGGATCATCCATTCCACGGCGACCCGTACGCACTTTGTGTGGGTCGGTGTCGGGTACAAGGGCGAGGAAATTCAGCGTATCGCTCCAGCGCTCTGCATCCATGACGGCAAGACGGTTGAGGATCTTCCATTCGCCGTCACGGCATTCGAATTCGTCGATATAACGCCCCTGATCCCAAATGTCAGTCAATTTCCCGCCACGCTTCAGTCGATGGATGACCGACCAATGCGTTTCTACGTAGGCACGGTCGCCGTCGAGCTCAATCAGTGGATTGCTCAGCGAGTGGATGGATAGCTCCAACTGCGCCAATATGGGGATGACGTAATCGGCGAAATCTGATCCCAGACCACTGTAGAAGCCGTGGTCGTCCCGGCCGTCCGGGTGATAGCAGGACTTGAGCAGGTCGGCATCGCCGCGGTCGACGGCGCGGCAATAACGGTAAAGCACGTCGCGGATTGCCTCGCGAGCGGCGAGTGCTTCTACACGGGCATGGAGTTTTTGCAAATCATCAGTCATGGCTGTCTTTCGGTGACGACCGATCGGCCATCTTACCGGCGTCGCTTCGCTGTCGCTTGTATCGATGCGACAAACGACAACTTGGCTCAGATAGCGGTTGTTACACGTTTGTCTGATGGTTTGACGGCTTTGGGTCGAATGTGTGTGTTCAATCAACAAGCATCATGGTCGTCAGGTCCGTGTCGCAAAGCTGCCAATGCTGCACCTTCGGTTCGAATCCTTGATGAAGCGAACGAGGATTGCAAACTTGTCTGGAATCCGGTTGCCTGGAGGATCGGCAGATGACAAAACCTGTTGACCACGGCCGATGATCTGCACCGACTTTTTCGGCCCGTTTTCGCAGCAATTTCTGAACCCCAGGAGGGTTGCGAACTAAATGACAGTTTTTGGCGTTTCGTAACATGTTGATTGTTAATAAAAAATATTTCGCCTGAATCAAAACTGTATCGAGTGTTCGTAGTAGGTTCTGGCCGCCAGTAACACTGGCAAAACCAGTCTCTGACTGGACGCAAGACCCCGCAAGACGCCAGTCTGTGCGGGGTTTTTCGTTTCTACCTGTTGACCTTGCTCCCCCACTTTTTCAGGAATCTGCGCTCTTAGACGCCAGTTTTCTCGAAACCTGTTGACTACGAGCATCTCGGTGCAGGTTTTCAATCGTCCATCTGGCAAGGGTTTCCGGGTGGTCTGAGCCGAGTTTGCAGTGGCATATCGGCTGCTCTGAGCAGCTATGCGAACCTCCGGCAAGTGACGGCAAGTCCAAAGAAAATACGTCTTTAATCATTGCGTTATGGAAACGCGCAAATCTTCGTAAATTCTTTACTCAAAGTTCTTTACGCAGTAATTCTCATCATCTAATCTTCGTTCTGTCAGCACTGATTGAACAAGAGATCGCCATGAACCAGACCAAGATGACCGTGAAAATCTACGAGCCGTTGTTCAAGTCTTTCGATGACCAGATGAATCGGCTCTGCATCAAGCGAGATGCGTTTCTGAATCACATGATCAAACGTGAGACCCCCAACCTGGCAAAGGAACTCGATGGGCGTCGCCTGTCCCCAAGCGCACGTCGGTATATCTCAGGGTCGCTAAAGAGAATGGGGACGAGGACGGTGAACGTCGTAGTCGACAAGGAAACAGCGGAGGCCCTGAATGCGGTCGTCGACGCCAGCAACATCGTGCGAGACGCATTCATCAATCGCCTGATCATGTTTCTTCGCTCAGCCGATACCGTGCTTGATTATTTCGGGATGCCGAAATTCATCGTGCCATCCGACTTCGACGATTGGTACGAGCCGATGCCTACCAGTCCGATCAAGGCAATGGAAGCGGTATTCATGGATCCACTGTATTACCTTCGGATCGCATCTGAAGAAAGGTTCGATCGTGGCCTCTACCTGCTTGATATGCCTGAAAAGTTCGTCGGTCTCTCCTGCTACCTGGATGACTCTTCTGTTCCGGGAACAAAGGAGTACGAGGACTTCATGGAGTTGGGCGAGCTCATGCTCAAGGCCCTGGACAACTCCGAGAACGACGCATTTGGTAAAGGCGCTTCCGCACCGATTCCGGCAAAGGAGAATTGAAATGGTCACGACACACGCCGCTATTCGCTCCCAGCAACGAGGAATTCCTCCGCTGATCCGTGACTGGCTTCTGCAGTTCGGTGAGGAGGAATACGATGGCCACGGCGGGATCCGAAGATTTTTCAGCCATAGAAGCATCCGCGAGATGGAACGATGCTTCGGACGGAAACCAGTCGGCAGGATGTCCGAATTTCTGAATGCATACCTTGTGGAGAGTTCGCATGACGGAGCGATCATCACGATCGGCCATACCCGCAACATCACGACAAACTTCGCGTGGAGCTGGAAAAATGAGCAGTGACCTGAACGAACATGAGAAAGCGTTCTGGATGCTGGCTCACCGCGAGGACCAGTTCCGTACCGCCGAACTCGAACTGATTTTCAGCGACAAGGTACGTGGCCGCTCGTGGCGTCGTTTCAGGATGAACGCCGGTGGCGTGGTCAAGGAAGATCGCGCGACCCTGGAGAAGTTCGCGGCCGAGGTCGCCAGGATCTATCGCCGGAATGGCGCCGGCCTGCGCAACGACATCGAATTGACGAAGCGCTCCCTCGATGGACGGATACAGCTGACCATCTACGTCATCGGCCCGAAGACCGCCATTCCCCAATTCAGCGAAAAGGGGTTCAATCACACCACGGTGAACGTCACCCTGGAAACAGCACTCCTGTATTCACCCGGGACCGGCGTCGTCGAATCCATCGCCAAGGGCGGCAAGAGCGCGCACAAGAACATCCTGCTGAAGTTCGGCGAGATCGTTCTCGGCCAGAAGATCAAGCTGGAGGAGATCGAAGCATCACGCTATCACCTCGAGAATCTCCGTGACGGACTGGAAACGTTTTCCGATCTGAACTCGATGGGCATCGAGAAGGTGCGTCTGCGCCGCGTGCGCTTCGTTCCAAAGACGGCGACATCGACGTCCTATCAGGTCGAAGCCTCCGCCGACATCAACGACCCGGATGCCATCGCGCTGGCCAGGCAGGGACTCAAGATCGTCCATTCGCTGAAGGCCGACTACGATCTCGATACCGCCACCGTCATGGTGTACCGCAAGGCGCCGGATCAGGGACATTTCAGCTTCGATTGCAGCGTATGGGGAACCTCGTCGATCAAGAGCCTGCATGAACGCCACCAGCCGCTGGCGCGTCAGTTGCTCAGGGAATTGCAGGTGGCACCGGACGGTGACGAATGAGTCGTCAGCGCCTGGCGGCGACGCGCCTGCTGATGCAGTTGCTCGAGGCCGAGGGCGACATCGTTTCCCTGCCTTCCGGCGGTGAATACCGGGAAGAACTTGATCTGCTGATCCTCGAAGGGCTGATCCGTGCCGCCGTGCGCCGGGAATGGCTGCGCTGTCCGGAATGCCATGAGCAGGAAGCACGGGTGCAGACGGAGATGCCCGGCAACCGGTTCAAGGGGTTCTGTACCGGCTGCGGTGCCATCGAGATCCCGGCAGCGGCCGTGCTGCGTTTCTCGATCCAGTGGCACAAGCTGATTGCCCACCTTGCGACCGGCCTGAATGTCGGCGCAGCGGAGCGCAAGGTTGTTCGGCCAAAGCATGCCTGGTATCTGGGCACAACTTTTTCCGGTGCCAAGCAGCGCGCCTGGTACTTCGCGCGGATGATCGACCGGCCGGAAAACGCCAAAACGCTCCGCGAAAAAATCCACGCCGATCGCTGCGACGCGATCGCCACGGTGGTCACCAGTTCGAACACCGATCAATTGCAGGAAACCCGCCTGCGCGATATCGAGGTCGTGCGGCTCGATGCCGTCGCCTTGCTCGGCACCGGCCGCTTTGATTTCAACCCGGTGCGGATGCCGCATCCCGTGGATGTACCCGAGGAGGCCGACGAGGATTTGCCGGACACTACCTTCCGGTTCGTGCGCGGCAAGGGATACGCCCGTGTCAATGGCGAGAACATCCCGCTCTCGCCCCAGGAAAAGGCCATCCTGATTGCCTTCTTCGATCAGCCTGAGCACGAACTGAGCAAACGCCAGATGCAGGATGCCTGCGACTCAAAAGCAGAGAACTTCAAGCCCAATCAGGCACTCAAGCGAATTCCGCAGGTTCTGGCGATGGTTCATTACCAGCAGGTGGAAAAGCTGTACCGGCTTGATATTCCCATTGCCGATGTCGGCCTGGATCTGTAGCCGGTTTTGCATCCATCGGCGTGGAATGGCATACTATGCCAATACCCCATGAAACGAGGTCAGCCATGCCTACCCGCAATGTCGTCCTTACCGAGCATCAGGCATCCTTTGTCGAGCAGCTTGTGTCCTCCGGCCGTTATCAGAACGCCAGCGAAGTCCTGCGCGAGGGACTGCGCATGATCGAGCGCCGCGAGGCCGAGGATTCAACGCGTCTGGCCGCCCTGCAGGAAGCGGCACGGATCGGCATCACCGACATCGAGGCCGGACGTTTCCAGACCTTCTCCACCCCTGATGCGCTCGGCCAGCACCTGGCCGGACTGGCCGCTGACGCCATCGGCTGAGCGTGAAGCAACGCTGGACGATACGTCTTGCCGAGGCGGCCGGACAGGACTACCAGGCCATCCTGCGCTGGACCGTCGACAATTTCGGGCGGGCCCAGGCCAGAACCTATGCCAAGACCCTGAACAGCGCATTGCAGGATCTGGCACAGGGCCCCGATGTGATCGGAGCGCGGCTCCGTGAGGACATCGGCCCGGACATCCATACCCTGCATGTCGCCCGCCACGGGCGCAAGGGACGACACTTCGTCGTCTTCCGGATTTCCCCATCTCCTGACGCTTCGATCATCGAAGTGCTCCGGCTGCTTCACGACAGCATGGATCTGCCTCGTCACCTGACGGCGGCCAACGAATCCGACGCCGAGTCTTCCTCCGACCCGCAACACTAGCGCGGTCGCGCAGCCTATTCCTCTTCTGTTTGCCAGGTACCGACCAATTGCGTCGGTCGCCGTTCTGTCACCCGTTGACGTCACCTCTGCCACCCGGTTTGCCACCCACGTGACATAAAAAATACGCACACCTTCAAACCACTGCACGGAGGTGTGCATGAGCAGCAAAGTCAGGAACCGGGCGGAGACCACGCCGCAGGTTCGCCACTTGACCCAGCGTGAACTGGCCAAACGCTGGAACAAGTCCGAGGCCACCATCGAGCGGTATCGCGCGCTCGGCAATTCCCCTCGTTTCCTCAAGATCGGCGGCAAGGTTCTATTCCGGGAAGAAGACGTCCTGGAGTACGAACGCAATCGTCTGTACGAAACCAATGCGACCCGGGCGCGGGAGGTGACGGCATGAGCGATCTCGTCATCCACACCCACGATCTTCCCGATCTGACGGTCGCGCAACTGGCCGATCTGCCTCCGGCCAGACTGCAGGAACTCGACGTCATGCTCACCGAGTTCCAGAACTGGCTCAAGGCATCACGCGAACGCATGCATGCCGCGCTGGAGAAACGCTACGGAGAGCAGGCAAGGCAGACGCTGATGGAAGCCGGTCAGGACTTCGGCACCACGCATCTGGCCGATGGATCGATCCGCATCACCGTCGAGATTCCCAAGCGCGTGCGCTGGGATCAGGCGCAGATGGCGGAAATCGCCAGACGCATCGTCGCCAGCGGCGATCAACTCGACCAGTACATCGACGTCGAGTTCTCGGTGCCGGAAACCCGCTTCAACGCCTGGCCGGAAACCCTCAAGCAACCCTTCAAGGACGCCCGCACGGTCAAGGCCGGCAAGGCGGTCTTCCGCATCGCCCCTGTTCAGGAGAACGACCAATGAATGCCAACACCCTCATCCAGAAACTCCGCAAGGAAGTCATGTCCCTGGCCGGCGACAACCTGCCGACCGAGGTCCGCTATCAGGACCGCTACGGCAACGTCGTCATCAAGCCGCTGTTCGACGCCACCCTCGACGAACTGGCCTTCGCCGCTCAGACGCTGAATGCCGAACGGTCGGCACTGAGTCGTCGCCAGGTCGCCCTCGAGGATGTCTATGCGCATGCCCGCAAGCAGGGTTTCCTTGGTGCCGATCTGATCCGTGGCCTGGTCGACGAGGTGGCGAAATGAACGAACTCGTTGCTTTTGACTTCGAATCACATCCGGTTCGCATTGTCACCGGGACCGATGGACAGCCACATTTTGTGGCAGCGGACATCTGCGACGCACTGCAGATCGTTGAGGTTCATCGCTCGGTTGCCAGACTCGATGATGACGAAAAGGGTCGTCATATTGTGACGACCCCTGGTGGTCCCCAGGAAATGACTGTCGTCAACGAGGCCGGGCTCTATAACCTCATTCTGCGAAGCCGCAAACCGGAAGCCAAACGCTTCAAGCGCTGGGTAACTCATGAGGTTCTGCCGTCCATCCGCAAGACCGGCGCCTACGCCGCTCCGGGTTCCATTGCCGCATTGCCGGCTCCGACCCAGGACCGTGTCACCTCCATCCTGCTGATCGGCGAGGCGGTTGCCAGGGTGCCAGGGGTCAAGCCCGGCATCGCCATGGCCGCCGCCCTTACCTGCATCCACGAGAACACCGGTCTGGCGATCGAGACCATGCGTCACGCGCTGCCGGCATGCAACGAGTCGCTGGCGGCAGTCAATCCGACCAAACTCGGCGAACAAATCGGACTCTCGGCCAAGCAGGTCAATCGTCGTCTCGCCGATCTGGGCTATCAGTACCGCAACGAACGCGACGAATGGGAACTGACGGAGGCTGGTCGTACCTGGGGCGAAGCACTGCCGTTTTCCCGCAACGGTCATTCCGGTTACCAGATTCTCTGGAAACTCGATGTCGCCGACCGGCTGAAGGAGGTGGCGTGATGGCACTTCCCATCATCTCCGCCGAAGCACGCATGCGCGAACGCCACTCGGCCAAGATCGGACTCGTCGGGCCTCCCGGCGTCGGCAAGACCACGCAGTTGCGGCATCTGCCGCCCGAGTCGACATTGTTCGTCGATCTTGAGGCCGGTGACATGTCCGTCAAGGACTGGCCCGGTGACACGGTGCGGCCGCGCACATGGGCCGAGTTTCGTGACCTTGTCGTGTTCCTGGCCGGTCCGATGCCGACCGCTACCGCCGAGCAGGCATTCTCGGAGGCGCACTACCGGCATGTCTGCGAAAACTATGGTGACCCAGCGCAACTGGCGAAGTACGAGTACTACTTTGTTGACAGCCTGACGGTGCTGTCCCGCCTTTGCCTGGCCTGGTGCAAGACACAGCCGCAAGCATTCTCCGAGAAAACCGGCAAGGCCGACAACCGGGGTGCCTATGGCCTGCTCGGCCAGGAAATGATCGCGGCGCTCACGCACCTGCAGCATGTGCGCGACAAGCACGTGATCTACGTCGCCATCCTCGAGGAGAAGGTCGACGACTTCAACAGGCGCTACACCCAGTTGCAACTGGAGGGCAGCAAGACCGCGCTCGAACTGCCGGGTGTGCTGGACGAGGTCATCACGCTGGCCGTGCTCAAGGCCGATGACGGCACGCCGTACCGGGCCTTCGTCACCCGTGCCGACAACCCCTACGGTTTCCCGAGCAAGGACCGCAGCGGTCGACTCGATGCCATCGAGGAACCCGATCTGGGCAAGCTCATCCGCAAATGCCTAGGGGTGGCCTCATGAGGCGGGAAACCATCTCGATCGTCGAGTTCGAGCGCTATGAGCAAGGCGTCAGGGCAACGATCAAGCGCATCAGTGCCGAGAACACCTGGCTGCGCCACAACTACGGCGAACTCGAGTCCCGCGTCGTCCAGCTGAAAAAGGACATCGCCGCCCTCCGTACCGCCGCCACCAAGATCAGCAAATCCCTTGGCGTCACCGCCAAAAAGGAACCTAAGACAAGGAGCAGCAAATGAACACGAATACCTGGAACGATTTCAACGATGCCGAGCAACAGCAATCCTTCGACCTGATTCCCAAGGGAACGATCGTCAAGGTGCGCATGACCATCAAGCCGGGTGGCCATGACGATGCCGCGCAGGGTTGGCTGGGCGGTTATGCCACGCAGTCGCCAACCACGGGTGCCGTCTATCTTGCCACTGAATCGGTGGTGCTCGAAGGGCCACACGCACGCCGCAAGATGTGGGGCAACATCGGCCTGTACAGTAGCAAGGGGCCGACGTGGGGAAACATGGGCCGGACCTTCATCCGCGCGCTGCTCAACAGTTCCCGCAACATCCATCCCCAGGACAACGGACCACAGGCGGCCGCAGCGCGGCGCATCCGTGACTTCTCCGAGCTCGACGGCATCGAGTTCCTTGCCAAAGTCGAGATCGAGAAGGACGCCAAGGGCGATGACCGCAATGTCATCGGTCAGGTCATCGAGCCCGACCACAAGGACTATGCGGCCCAAATGGGCGGCGCAGCCAGGACGTCGGCAGCCCCGGCAACGGCGTCTTACGCGCCATCCACCCCCGCCGCAACGGCACGTCCCGCAGTCGCCGGCAAGCCGGCCTGGGCCCAGTAACGGGAGGGCGCGTGAAATGCTGGGTCTGTTTCCGAAAGGCCCGGGGGTTCGGCCATTCCGATGGCCGCTTCAGGATCGCCGACCCCCGGCGCTATCCCCTCGACTGGGTGTTCTGCAGCCGCCGCTGCCAGGACATTTTTCACCGACTTTACGGGTCATGGCTTGCCTCGGATCCATCGAAACAGGAGGCACTCATGATCGATCCCTCTGATGCAGAGATCGCCGCCATGCAGAAGTGCCTCAAGGCGTTCGGCGAGGCGGCCGGCGAGATCGGCTTCGACCGGCCGCTGGGCAGCTATTCCGAAAAGGAAGCCCTGCGTGTGATCGATGCGATCGTGTCCTGCTATTCGGACGCGATGATCGAGCATCACGAAGCCACGCGCGAGCCTCCGATTCGCGGACTGCCGGCCCCGGAGAGCAATGCGTTCTCGGACCTGAAGGACGATCTACCGTGGGAGAGCACGCCATGATGGACTTCAACTCCACCGCCTCGCTCTCCGGCCGCGTGACAGCACTCATCGATGCGGGTCTGCAGGCCCGCCGCCAGCGCGAAGGCCGGCGTGCCTATCTCGGCGCCTCGCGCCTCGGCGTGTCCTGTGGCCGCGCGCTGCAGTTCGAATTTGTCGGGGCGCAGGTGGATTACGGTCGGGAGACACCCGGCCACATCCTGCGGATTTTCGAGCGGGGTCATGTCACCGAGGACAGCATGACCGGCTGGCTGCGCGAGGCGGGTTTCGATCTGCGCACGCACGACCGCAACGGAGAGCAGTTCGGTTTCTCGTTGCTGGACGGCAGGCTGCAGGGGCACGTCGATGGCGTCATCGTCGGTGGCCCCGAGGGCTTTGACTATCCCTGTCTCTGGGAGAACAAGTGTCTCGGCGGCAAGTCCTGGCGCGACCTGGAGAAGCATCGTCTGGCGGTTTCGAAGCCGGTGTATGCGGCGCAGGTCGCCGTCTATCAGGCCTATCTCGAACTGCACGAGCATCCGGCGCTCTTCACGGCGGTCAATGCCGACACCATGGAGATCTACGCCGAACTGGTGCCGTTCGATGGCGGACTGGCCCAGCGCCTGTCCGATCGCGCGGCCCAACTCATCGCGGCCACCGATGCCGGTGAACAGCTACCCCGTTCCTATAACGACCCGACGCACTTCGAGTGCCGCATGTGCGCCTGGCAAGACCGCTGCTGGAGAACTTCATGAGTACGAACTATTCCGACACCCGTTTCAAAACTTCTCCCGATGGCCAGCGGCTGCGCTGGTCGCCGCCGGCACCGAAGGTGCATATCGGCATGATCACTCGCGTCCTGACCCGCAAGCTGATGGAAGGCATGGAGGACATGCCCGAGGCACGAATGGTGATTGCCGTGATCGTGCAGGCAATCGGCGACTGCCACGAACGGGATGATCGCGACCGTCATGATGCCCGGCGTTTCCTGGCGAGCAAGCGGCTGGATTTCTGGTGTGAGTTGCTTGGCATCGAGGCGGATTTCGTCCGCATGGTGGCCGTCCGCTCCGGTTATCTGGTCGACGAAGAAAAGCTCTGGACTCCGGTGAAACGCTCGCGGCGCTCACGTCAATCGACCATCGCCGAGGTGACCGCACATGCTTGACTTCAACGAGACCGGCGAACCCACGCCATCATGCACGGATGCCGGCCGGGAGGAAATCCGTGCGGCGCTGCTGGGACGGCTGGAGTCAGTGCTGTCCGCCATGTTTCCGGCAGGCAGGAAGCGCAAGGGCCGCTTCCTGATCGGCGACATCCTCGGTAGCCCGGGAGACAGTCTCGAGGTGGTGCTTGATGGCGACAAGTCCGGCCTGTGGACCGACCGCGCCGTGGGCAGCGGGGGCGACATCTTCGATCTGTTGGCCGGACACATGGGGCTCGATGTGCAGGCCGATTTCCCGCGGGTTCTCGAGGGGGCCAACGACATCCTCGGTCGCGCGCCGGCCGTGCCGCCAAAACGGGGACGTCGTGAAGCACCGACCGATGATCTCGGCCCGGCCACGGCGAAATGGGATTATCACGATGCCGCCGGCAAGCTGATCGCCGTGGTGTATCGCTACGACCCGCCCGGGCGGAAGAAGGAATTCCGCCCCTGGGATGCAAGGCGACGCAAAATGGCGCCGCCCGATCCCCGCCCGCTCTACAACCAGCCTGGTATGGCCTCGGCCAGCCAGATCGTGCTGGTCGAGGGCGAAAAATGCGCGCAGGCCTTGATCGATATCGGCATCGTCGCCACGACCGCGATGCACGGTGCGAATGCCCCGGTGGAAAAAACCGACTGGTCGCCGCTGTCCGGCAAGTCCGTGCTGATCTGGCCCGATCGCGATAAGCCGGGCTGGGAGTACGCGACACAGGCAGCGCAGGCGGTTCTGTCGGCAGGTGCCAAATCCTGCCACATCCTGTATCCGCCCGAAGATGCTGCCGAGGGCTGGGATGCGGCCGACGCCATCACCGAAGGTTTTGATGTCGCCGCCTTTCTCGCCCATGGTCCGCGCCTGCAGATGCACGACGTCGCCGACGACACAGAGCCGGTGGTCGGTAGTGACACATCCGTGTGGGGCACCGAGGATGCGCTGGCCCTGGCCTTCACCCGGCGCTATCACCGCGACTGGCGTTACGTCGCCGGCTGGGGCCGCTGGCTGGTCTGGGACGGCAATCGCTGGCGCACCGAGGACACGCTGGCCGCCACCGATCTGATCCGCAGCGTTTGCCGGCATGCCGCCGTGCGCGCCGACAATCCCAAGGTGGCCGCCAAACTCGCCAGTTCGAGTACGGTCGGCGGCGTGGAACGGCTGGCCAGGGCCGATCGCCGGCATGCCGCCAATACCGACGAGTGGGATGCCGACCCTTGGCTGCTCAACACCCCGGGTGGTGTGGTCGATCTCAAGACCGGAAAAGTCTGTGCGCACGACCGTTCCGACCGGATGACCAAGATCACCACGGCCACGCCGGGAGGTGACTGCCCGACCTGGCGACGATTCATCGATGAGGTCACGGGCGGTGACGTGGAACTGCAGGCCTATCTGCAGCGGATGGTGGGCTATGCGCTCACCGGTTCGACGCAGGAACACGCACTGTTCTTCCTGTACGGGACCGGCGCGAACGGCAAGTCGGTGTTCGTTAACACCCTGGCCACCATCCTCGGTGACTACGCGACCAACGCGCCGATGGATACGTTCATGGAAACGCGCACCGACCGGCACCCGACCGACATGGCAGGCCTGCGCGGCGCGCGCTTCGTGGCGGCGATCGAGACCGAGCAGGGACGGCGATGGGCGGAGTCCAAGCTCAAGAACCTCACTGGCGGCGACAAGATCTCCGCGCGCTTCATGCGCCAGGACTTCTTCGAGTTCTTCCCGCAGTTCAAGTTGTTCGTCGCAGGCAACCACAAGCCGGCGATTCGCAACATCGACGAAGCGATGAAGCGGCGCCTGCACCTGATCCCTTTCACGATCACCGTGCCACCCGAACGTCGCGACAAGCACCTGCAGCAGAAATTGCTTGCAGAGCGCGATGGCATTCTGTCCTGGGCAGTACAGGGCTGTCTGGACTGGCAGCGCCAGGGACGACTTGCCCCTCCCCAGCGGGTCGTGGATGCCACCGAAGAGTATTTCGAAGCCGAGGACGCGCTGGGTCGATGGCTTGATGAGCGCTGCGTGCGCGAGCCCAACGCCAAGTCGCTGACTGCCGAACTCTTCAACGACTGGAAGCAGTGGGCCGAAGCGGCGGGTGAATTTGTCGGTGCGCAACGCCGCTTTTCGGATCTGCTCATCACGCGCGGGCTGGATAAGTGGCGCAACAGCGCTGGTCTGCGGGGATTTCAGGGCATTGATCTCAAGAACCCGCCGACGCCTGCCTACACCCCTTACGCGGACAACTGATCCCCATGAAAACCCTGGTGTCTGACGCAGCTGACGCTGTTTGTCGTAACTCCGTATACGCGTGTGCGCGTGCGCGCCTCACGGAAGGTTTCGACATCCTGTGTCAGCTGCGTCAGACCCGCACCGAACAAGGACCGACACCATGACCACGACCATCATCGCCCTGGACCTGGGCACCACCACCGGCTGGGCGCTGCGCGGCAGCGACGGCAACAACACCAGCGGCTCCGAGAGCTTCCGGCCGCAACGCTTCGAAGGCGGTGGCATGCGCTTTCTGCGCTTCAAGCGCTGGCTCACCGAGATCAAACAATCCTGCGACGGCATCGACTGCCTGTATTTCGAGGAAGTGCGACGCCATGTCTCGACCGATGCTGCCCACGCCTACGGCGGGTTCCTGGCCACCCTCACCGCGTGGTGCGAGCACCACCAGATCCCGTACCAGGGCGTACCAGTCGGCACGATCAAGAAGCACGCAACCGGCAAGGGCAACGCAAGCAAGGACGAAATGGTGGCAGCCGTCCTGGCACTCGGTCACCAGCCTGCCGACGACAACGAAGCCGATGCCCTCGCATTGCTGCATTGGGCTATCGCGACGCAGGAGGTGTGAGATGCAGACCCTGACACCTTCCTATCGCTGTGCCCTCGGGCGTGGCACGTCGCGGGAGGATCCGGAAGCGATCAAGCGGGAGGGCTGGCGTGATCAGCGCATTCTGGTGGTGGCTGCCAACGACGATCGACTGGACTTTGTCGAGCGTGAATTCATCCGGCAACTGGGCGAACGACTGTACGGGGAGAAGCGTCGTGGATAAGTGGACAGCAGAAGATGTGGCAGCCCGGTTTATCGAGGCGGCCGAAACTGGACGGCGTCTCCCTCGCGTCAAGGTGCAGGGCTACTTCAATGTCTGGCCGGCTTTCGTGCGTGACAACTGGGAGAACTACTCGGCGGATGAATCGGCGCACCTTCATCTGCCTCCCACCCCAGAAGCCATCGACCGCATGATGGAGACGATGCGCTGGGTGCAGTGGCTGGAGGTCGAGCAACGGCATCTGGTCTGGATGCGCGCCAAGCATTACGAGTGGCGGGATATCTGTCGGCGTGTCGGCTGCTGTCGCATGACGGCCTGGCGTCACTGGCAGAAGGCACTGGCGAATGTAGCCGACCGGCTAAACAACGGCGTGAAGGTGGTTTAGCAATATTGAGCAATATTTCCGGACAGTGCTGGCATTTGCAGTGAATTGCTGGACTGTGGCGGAATCGGGGTGTTACATCGTAGGCGGATTTTCAGTATCTTTGCGCCATGATCTGGATAGCGGTGTGGGCAGCGCGCTCACATCGCTGTTCAGACAGAAATTCGACGGGTCCTTCCTGTCAAAAAACCAATGCGGGGGGCGCGAGCGCGGCATTTCGCTACCGTCTGACCGCAAATTGAGGTTACCAGTTACCACCCTGGTTACCACCTGAATCGAGTTACCACCCCAATTACGACCCGCCCCTTTGGCGGGTTTTTGCATTCCTATGACCGAACAACTGCGCATCGAGTATCGCAAGATCGAGACGCTGATCCCTTTTGCCCGCAATCCGCGCACGCACTCCGAGGCGCAGATCGCCAAGCTCGCCTCCAGCATTGTCGAGTTCGGCTGGACACAGCCCATCCTCGTCGACGGCAGCAACGGCATCATTGCCGGTCATGGCCGTCTGGCGGCTGCGCGCAAGCTGGATCTGCTCGAAGTACCGGTGATTGAACTCGGTCACCTCTCGCCAGCACAAAAACGGGCCTATGTGATCGCCGACAATCGACTGGCACTGGACGCAGGGTGGGACGAGGAATTGCTGTCGTTGGAACTGGCCGAGTTGTCGGAGTCGGGGTACGAGCTGACCATGACTGGCTTCACCAACGAGGAGATCGAGGAACTGCTGGTCGGTGCCGAGCAGGCATTGCAGGACGAGTCCTCGGCCGACACCGAAGAGGATGCCGCCGACGATGTGCCGGAGGCGCCATCGAACCCGGTATCGCGTCCAGGCGATGTCTGGCAGATCGGCGCGCATCGCGTCATCTGTGGCGATGCCACGGACCCGGGCGTCGTCCGAACGCTGATGGCCGGCGAGCAAGCCGCTTTGTGTTTCACCTCACCACCCTACGGCAACCAGCGGGACTACACGAACACCATCATTGATTGGGATGCCCTGATGCGGGGCGTCTTCGCCAACCTGCCGATGGCCCCGAATGGCCAGGTGCTGGTCAATCTTGGTTTGATCCACCGCGAGCAGGAAGTCATTCCCTACTGGGATGGCTGGCTCGACTGGATGCGCACCCAGGGCTGGCGGCGCTTCGCCTGGTATGTCTGGGACCAGGGGCCGGGATTGCCAGGTGACTGGAATGGCCGGCTGGCACCTTCGTTCGAATTCGTCTTCCACTTCAACCGCAAGGACTCCGAAGCGCGACGCCCGAACAAGTTTGTGCCCTGTATCTACGCCGGGAGGGACACCCATCTGCGCGGCGACGGTACCAGTGCCGGCGGCATGCGCAACAAGGATGGAAGCAAGACCGCCTGGAACCATGTCGGCCAGGTCACGCAAGAGACCAAGATTCCCGATTCCGTGATTCGCATCATGCGGCACAAGGGCAAGATCGGTCAGGACATTGACCACCCGGCCGTGTTCCCGGTGGCGCTGCCCCAGTTCGTTCTGGAGTCATACACCGATGCCGGCGAACTCGTTTTCGAACCCTTCTGCGGCTCGGGCACGACGCTGCTGGCCGCCGAGCGCACCGGCAAAAAGGTACGCGCCACCGAGATCGCGCCAGAGTACGTCGATGTCGCCGTGAAGCGCTTCCAGCAGAACTTTCCCGAGGTGCCGGTAACACTGGCGGCGACGGGACAGACCTTCGCGGAAGTAACCACCGAACGGATCGGAGGTGCGACATGACCATCTCCTGGCTTGCCGACAAGATTGAGCAATGGCCCACGGCCAAGCTGGTGCCGTATGCCCGCAACTCGCGCACGCACTCGGATGCCCAGGTCGCCCAGATCGCCGCCTCGATCGCCGAATTCGGTTTCACCAATCCGATCCTGGCCGGCGGCGATGGCGTCATCGTGGCAGGGCATGGTCGCCTGGCGGCGGCCCAGAAACTTGGTCTGGCGATGGTGCCGGTCGTCGTTCTCGACCACCTGACGCCAACCCAGCGCCGAGCCCTGGTGATTGCGGACAACCGCATCGCCGAGAACGCCGGATGGGACGAGGCCATGCTCCAGGTCGAACTGGCCGCACTGCAAGACGATAACTTTGATCTGGCGCTGACCGGGTTCGATGCCGATGCGCTGGCCGACCTCATGGCTGGCGAAGAAACAACCACCGAGGGTGATACTGACGAGGATGCGGTTCCGGAGGGATCCGGTAGGGTCGTATCCCGGGCGGGCGATGTCTGGATCTGCGGCGAGCATCGGGTGATCTGTGGTGATGCCACCGACCCGGATGCCTACGCGAAGGTACTCGGCGACGAAATTGCCGACATGGTATTTACCGATCCGCCGTACAACGTCAATTACGCCAACTCGGCCAAGGACAAGATGCGCGGCAAGGATCGCGCGATCCTCAACGACAACCTGGGTGACGGGTTCTACGATTTCCTGCTGGCGGCCCTGACGCCCACCGTGGCGCATTGCCAGGGTGGCATCTACGTGGCCATGTCGTCGAGCGAACTGGACCGCTTGCAGGCGGCGTTCCGTGCGGCTGGCGGCCACTGGTCCACCTTCGTTATATGGGCCAAGAATACTTTCACCCTGGGGCGTGCCGACTATCAGCGTCAGTACGAACCGATTCTCTACGGCTGGCCCGAGGGCGCCGAGCGTCACTGGTGTGGCGACCGCGACCAGGGCGATGTCTGGCAGATCAAGAAGCCGCAGAAGAACGATCTGCACCCGACCATGAAGCCGGTGGAATTGGTGGAACGGGCGATCCGGAATTCGAGCCGGCCGGGCGACGTGGTGTTGGACCCCTTCGGTGGGTCGGGCACCACGATGATCGCGGCGCATAAGTCGGCCCGCAAGGCGCGACTGATCGAACTGGATCCAAAGTACGTCGATGTGATCGTTCGCCGCTGGCAGGACTATGCCGGGGCGCAGGCCATCCGGCAGTCCGACGGCGTGGCGTTCGATACACCGTCAGTCGGTGGGGAACTCCGGCAGGAGGTCGCCGCTGGTGATGTCGGCGACGTAGCGGACGTTGCGGAACTCGCCAGGGTCGTCGGCGAGGTATATCCCACCGACTGACTGGATTGCCACCCCGTACTTACGTGTGAGTTTGGTCAATTCGGCAATGAACTTGTCGTAGTTGGCTTCGATCTGCGGGGTGGTAACGACGGCGGCCATGTTGATCTCCTTACGCTGCTTCGGCTTCGAAGGACTCGTCGGTCACTTCGCAGTGGATCACGAAGCCGGTGAGGTAAGGCAGCCCCTTGGGGATGCCGTAGTCCTTGCTGGTCTGGCGGCTAATCGTCCAGCCCATCCACCGCGTCACGGCGGCGTCGATGGCCTGCTGGATCGTGTGGCCCCGCAGCATCTCATTGAGGACGTCATCCGCAAAGTGGCGTCCGTGGCGGCTGTCGAGGAACAGTCTGACCGACTCGAGGGGCTGGTTGGTGGCGTCCGAGATCGCGGTCATCGCGATCGGCCAGGCTGCTTCGGCGTTGTCGTTCATCGTGCCAAAAAAGCCCCAGGCTTCGTTCTGAGAGGCGGGGATGGTTTGCTGGGTAGTCATCGTTATCTCCTTCGGGTTGATCGTTGCGACACCCTTATGAACGCGCTGTTTGATTGAGAAGCCAAGCTATTTATCGAAGAATTTGAATCAATTTTCCGAGGCGATCTGGTCGAGTAATGTCATCGCCTGGCGATCGCCACTCAACGCGATGCGCAGGGTGCGCAGTGCCTGGTCAATACTGACTTCGGGCCGACGATTGTCGAGCAGCCAGCGGATCGCATTGGCCTGGTCGTTGCTGGGTGTCGGCGAGTCAATCGCCACCCCGACGTAGCGTCCGTAGCTGCCGCCGGAGGGATCGACGTAGAGGGTGGTGCGGCCGGGGGCGTTGACCTCCACGACTTGTCGTTGACCATTTGCATGGCCACCGCGTCCGGTAAGCCATTCGCGATCCTCCAGCAGGGTGCTGGCAAAGGCGTCGTATTCGGCGGCAGTCAGTTCCTTGCGGAACTCGATCGCGATAGGCTCAGGCGGTGCGCTCGGGTCAGTGTTGTGAAGCACCTCATCGAGGCTGTAGGGTTTGCGGGTAAAACGGGCGCGTATGGTGGTGATCATGGTGGTCTCCGGTTGTTGATTGATGTGACATGCGCATGAACGCGCTGTTCAATCAGGAAGCCAAGCACTTTTTGATGAAGAATGAATTGGTGGCAGAATCCCCGCTTTCCAACCAAGGGGAGTAAGCACCACATGAACAAATCGGAACTGATTGAAGCTCTGGCCGCCAAGACCGAGGTTTCCAAAGCCGCTGCCGGCAAGTCCGTCGACGCTCTGGTCGAGATCATCACTGCCGCTGTTGCCAAGGGCAACGACGTGGCCCTGATTGGCTTCGGCACCTTCAAGGCATCGAAGCGCGCTGCCCGTACCGGCAAGAATCCGAAGACCGGTGAAGCGCTGAAGATCGCGGCCACCACGGTTCCGACGTTCAAGGCTGGCGCCGCCTTCAAGGCCGCCGTTGCCCCGAAGAAGAAAGCCAAGAAGTAAGACAGAAATAAGCCCGTCTCCATGGGGTGAATCAGGGCGGTGCCGGGTGATCGGGCCGCCCTGATTGTTTTGCGGATCAGATGATCCGGTAGATGCGCTCGCCCCCCTCGGCCTTGTCCGAAGTGAGGTTGAGCCCGAGTTTCTTTTTGAAGGCCCCGGCAAAGGTGCCGCGCACCGTATGGGCCTGCCAGCCGGTGGCTGCGCAGATCTGGCTGATGGTGGCGCCCTCGGGGCGTTGCAGCATCTGGATCACGGTGGCCTGCTTGCTGTTGTCGCGCATGCGGGGCTTGCCCTCGACGCCGACTTTGAGCAGTCGCTGGGCCGCGACCTGCTTTTCTTGCGCCCAGTTGGCTTCAGCGGCCGACACGGCGGCCTCGACCTCGGGGTCGGGGTGAAGGGGCGCAGGCGTTGGCCGGTCGCGCCCAAGGGCCACGTAACCCTCGGCGGCGACGAAGTAGTTGTCCTGGCCGTCGCGGGTAATCAGGGCCTTGTTGAACAAGCCCTGGATGACCTTGTGCCGGGCACCGCCCTTCACATTCTCGGGAAACCAGACGATCTGCCCGCTGGTCTGGTCGATGGCGTGTTCGAGGATGTCGTACTGGGTCGTGCTAAGTGTGATGCGGGGTGTCATGGTGGTCTCCTGGTGGTGGGTGATATTCAGTCTTCGAGGACGATGTGTCCGTCGAGGGTGATCCAGAGGCGGGCATCTTCGGGGGTGGCCATCTCGCGCGTCTCGCGGCCGGTGGACACCCAGACGCCGTCCTTGCCCGTGTAGGTGTAGGTCTTACCGTCGTGGATGACCTCGACCGGCAGGTTCTGGTGAAACTCGACATCGACGTTCATCCAGCCGCGCAGGCGATGGTTGGTGTCGATGACTTTGGCCTCGATGGTCTGTTTGCTGTTCATGCTCTGCTCCTCGCGTGTGGTGATGGTGATTGCATGAACGCGCTGTTCTGGAGGAAAGCCAAGCTCTGAATCGCAACGTTGGAGAACATCTGCGATGGGCTTGATGTAAATCATGGGTCTGTCGATACGCGCTTACGCCAGGCATCGCGGCGTCTCTCACGTGGCAGTCAAGAAGGCGATCGATAGCGGGCGCATCACGCCCGAAGCAGATGGCACGATCGAGCCGAACCGGGCCGACCTGGAGTGGGCACAGAACACCGTGAGCGCCCGGAAACCGGCCCCGGCCAAGGCAGCGCCCGCTGCCGTTGAACCGCCTCGCGCACGGACGATGGAGCCAGCGGAACCGGCTGCCCCCGTACTTTCGACCGGTGGCACCTCGCTATTGCAGGCCAGGACGGTCAACGAAGTGGTCAAGGCGCAGACCAATAAAGTGCGCCTGGCGCAACTCAAGGGCGATCTGGTCGACAGGGCACAGGCGATTGCCCACGTATTCCGGCTGGCTCGCACCGAACGCGATGCCTGGCTCAACTGGCCGGCACGCATTTCCGCGCAGATGGCGGCCAAGTTGGAGATCGACGCCCACGAACTGCACGTGGCCTTGGAATCCGCCGTGCGCGATCACCTGATCGAACTCGGCGAACTGCGCGCCCGGGTGGATTGATGGAACTGGAAGAGTACGAAGGCGCGCTCGACATCGAACGCGCCTGGCGGGAGGGGCTCGTCCCGGATCCGTTGCTGTCGGTATCCGAATGGTCAGACCGGCATCGCATGCTGTCCTCGAAGGCCTCCTCGGAACCGGGGCGCTGGCGTACCAGCCGCACGCCGTATCTGAAGGAAATCATGGATTGTCTGTCACCGACCTCACCGGTCGAGCGTGTGGTGTTCATGAAGGCGGCCCAGTTGGGCGCCACCGAAATGGGATCAAACTGGATCGGCTACGTGATTCACCACGCCCCCGGTCCAATGATGGCGGTCTGGCCGACCGTGGAAATGGCCAAGCGTAACTCCAAGCAGCGGATTGATCCCCTGATCGAGGAGTCACCGATCCTCAAGGAACTGATTGCGCCGGCCAGGAGCCGTGACTCGGGCAACACCATCCTCGCAAAGGAATTCCGTGGTGGTGTGCTGGTGATGACCGGTGCGAACAGCGCCGTCGGCCTGCGCTCGATGCCAGTCCGTTACCTGTTCCTCGACGAGGTGGACGGCTATCCGCTCGACGTCGATGGCGAAGGTAATGCCGTGGCGCTGGCCGAGGCTCGCACGCGCACCTTTGCCCGGCGCAAAATCTTCATTGTGTCGACGCCGACGATTGCCGGCGTCAGCACCATCGAACGGGAGTACGAAGCCTCCGACCAGCGACGCTTCTTCGTGCCGTGCCCGCACTGCGGTCACCGGCAGTGGCTGCGCTTCGAGCAACTTCGATGGGAGCGTGGCGAGAACGGCACTTTCCCAGAGACGGCCGCCTACGTCTGTGAGTCCTGCGAGGTGCCGATTCCTGAGCATCACAAGACATGGATGCTGGAGCACGGCGAATGGCGCCCGATGGCCGAAGGGAATAACCGCACGGCGGGGTTTCACCTGTCGTCTCTGTACAGCCCGATTGGCTGGCGGTCGTGGCGCGACATCGCCTTGGCCTGGGAGCGATCCATCAGCAAGGAGTCCGGATCGTCAGCCGAGATCAAGACCTTCAAGAACACCGAACTCGGCGAGACCTGGGTCGAGGAAGGTGAAGCACCCGACTGGCAGCGACTGCTGGAACGGCGCGAGGACTATCGCATTGGCGCAGTGCCGATCGGTGGCCTGTTGCTCACAGCGGGTGCCGACGTCCAGAAGGATCGGATCGAAGTCTCGGTCTGGGCCTTCGGCAGAGGTAAGGAGTCCTGGCTGGTCGAGCATCGCGTTTTGATGGGTGACACCGCCCGCGACGAGGTGTGGCAATCACTGGCCGAAGTGCTGCGCGAGACCTGGACGCATGAAACCGGCTGCCAGCTTGGACTGGGTCGTCTGGCACTGGATACCGGCTTCGCGACGCAGGAAGCCTATGCGTTTGTCCGGGGTGTGCGCGACCCGCGTCTGATGGCCGTCAAGGGTGTAGCCCGGGGCGCTGCCCTGGTCGGCACGCCGACCGCTGTCGATGCCACGTCTGGCGGTAAGAAACTGCGCCGGGGTATCAAGGTGTTCTCGGTGGCCGGCGGCATCGCCAAGCTGGAGTTCTACAACAACCTCCGAAAATCGCCGGAGGTGGCCGAGGACGGTCTGACGATCCGCTACCCGGCTGGCTTTGTTCATCTGCCCAAGGTGGATGCCGAGTTCCTGCAGCAACTGTGCGCCGAGCAGTTGATTACCCGGCGCGACCGGAACGGCTTCGCCATCCGCGAGTGGCAAAAGATGCGCGAGCGCAACGAGGCACTGGACTGTTACGTCTATGCCCGGGCCGCTGCCGCAGCCTCCGGCCTCGATCGCTTCGAGGATCGCCACTGGCGAGAACTGGAAAAGCAACTCGGGATCGTGACGACCGATCCGCCTGAATCGTCCGATGTACGCGATATCGAGGCCACCCATAGCGGTGGCCTCGCTGTTTCTGGCGTCCGCAAACCGGGACGTCACTTGATCCGCAGCCGTTGGCTGACCTGAATGGAGAAGAAATCCCATGAGCCTGCAAACCCAACTCAATAGCTTCGTCCTCCGCGTTGCCGAGGAATTCAATACCGTCAAAGGCCGCACCGGCACCTTGACGGCCCTGACCACGACGGACAAGTCCAGTCTCGTCGCCGCCATCAACGAACTCAAGGCTGCGATTGTCACGGCGGTCATGATCGATGACCTGCAGGTGTCGACCACGACGACCTATTCGTCGAACAAGGTAGTCACCTTGCTCGATGCCCTCAAGGCAGACATCCTGGGGGGTGCCGACCCGGCCTACGACACGCTGCTGGAACTCCAGCAGGCCTTGCAGAACGATCAGTCCGGCATTGCCGCACTCACGGCGGCCATCGACAAGCGCGTCCGCTTCGATGCTGCGCAGACGCTCACCGTTCTGGAGCAGCAGCAGGCCAGGACCAACATCGGTGCGGTGGCTGCCACCGATATTGGCGACGTTGCGACCGACTTTGTCGCGATCTTCGAAGCCGCCCTGGTGTAAGACATGAGCCTCGCATCGCAGCTCACCGCGCTGGCCAGCCGCATCGGTTTGGAAATCAAAGCCAAGATCAATGCCGATCACCCCGGGGTGGCGAAGGCATGGGTTTGCTTTGGATACGTCGGCAACAGCATCGTCATCAATTCGGGACACAACGTCGCGAGTGTCACCCGCCTGGCGGCAGGTCGCTATCGCGTGCATTTCGCCACTCCGTTCCCGAACACAAACTACTGCTGGACGGCGCTTGCACGCAGCAGCGTCGATAGTGGGCAACAGCGTATTGCCATCGTGCGATCCACCACCGACCAAAAGACCGTCCAGTACGTCGATATTGCCTGCGCGACAGGTGCGAGCAGCTTTGCCGATTCCACCGAAATCAACCTCGTGGTGTTCCGGTGAGCACGCCGACCTACACCGAGGCCCAGCTGCAGGCCCTGCGCGATGCACTGGCCAAGGGCGAGAAGCGCGTGACCTTCGGCGACAAGACCGTCGAATACCGATCGATCGACGAACTCACGGCAGCGATCCATGAGGTCGAACTGGCGTTGCACAAGGATGCCGTGACGACCGGATTGATTCCGCGTGCTGCCCGGCAGATCCGCATCACCACGGCGAAGGGGTTCTGAATGGGCTGGACTCAGCACAATTGGATTCGGCGAATCTCCCGCCGCATGTTCGGCAGCAACCCGCTGCACGAGGCCGCAGGTGCCGGTCGGCGTTCGTTTGCCTGGCTGCCGAGTAATCCTGGGGCCGTAGCGGCAATGACGGCAACCCAGACGGAACTGCGCACCAAGAGCCGTGACCTGGTGCGTCGCAATGCCTGGGCCAATGCCGCCCTCGAATCCTATGTCGCCAATGCCATCGGCACTGGCATCAAGCCGCAGTCACTGGTCGCGGACCCGACAATCCGCGAGCGGATCCAGGCCTTGTGGCGCGACTGGACCCTGGATGCCGATGCGGCTGGCCTGACCGACTTCTATGGTCTGCAGGCGCTGGCCTGTCGCGCCATGCTCGAAGGTGGCGAAGCGCTGATCCGCATTCGCTACCGCCGCAAGGAAGATGGTCTGGCCGTGGCGCTGCAATTGCAGGTGCTGGAACCCGAGCATCTGCCGGTGACCCTCAACACCACGGCCGAAAATGGCAATGTGATCCGCGCCGGCATCGAGTTCGACCGGCTCGGACGGCGCGTGGCCTATCACCTCTATCGCACCCATCCCGAGGATGGCGCATTGGCGCCAATGTCCGGCAATGGTGGCATGGAGACTGCGCGAATCGATGCCAGCGAAATCCTGCATCTGTTCCGCCCGCTGCGCCCGGGCCAGATTCGTGGCGAGCCGTGGCTGGCGCGGGCCCTGGTCAAACTCAACGAACTCGACCAGTACGACGATGCCGAGCTGGTGCGCAAGAAGACCGCCGCCATGTTCGCCGGCTTCATCACCCGCCTGGCCCCCGAAGACAACCTGATGGGGGAAGGCTCGGCCGATCCCAACGGCGTGGCGCTGGCCGGGCTGGAACCGGGCACCTTGCAAATCCTGGAACCCGGCGAGGACGTGAAATTCTCGCAGCCGGCCGATGTTGGCGCGAGCTACGCCGAGTTCCTGCGCATGCAGTTTCGGGCAGTCGCCGCTGCCATGGGCGTGACCTACGAGCAACTGACCGGGGATCTCACCCAGGTCAATTACTCCTCGATCCGAGCTGGACTCCTTGAGTTCCGCCGCCGCTGCGAAGCACTCCAGCACGGCGTGATCGTTCATCAGCTGTGCCGGCCAATCTGGCAGACGTTCATTGAGCAGGCTGTGCTTGAAGGGGCACTGTCGTTGCCGGGCTATGCCCGGGGCGGCCAGGCACAGCGGCGCGCGTACCTGGCGGTGAAGTGGATTCCGCAGGGCTGGCAGTGGGTGGATCCGCAGAAGGAGTTCAACGCCATGCTCACCGCCATGCGTGCCGGTCTGCTGTCGCGCTCCGAGGCGATTTCGTCTTTCGGCTATGACGCCGAGGATGTCGATCGCGAGATTGCAGCGGATAACGCCCGGGCGGATGCCCTCGGCCTCGTGTTCGAGTCCGATCCACGCCACGACCTGGGGACTGCACAAGCGGCCCCTGTCTCTCCCGACAACCAGGAGAACCCCTGACATGAATCTGCCTCATCTTGCGTCCCGTCTCTACGGGACGCCGCTTCTGCTCGCCCGTGCCAAGCTGGATGTGATCCTCTCCGTGCTCGGAGAACGGGTGAACTGGCCGGAATCAGATCTGGCCGCACCGCTGGTCTCGAAGCGGCCAACGATCGATGCGCCGGTGGGCATTGCCGTCATTTCGGTGGTCGGTTCGCTGGTCCGTCGCACGGTTGGCCTGGACCCGGCATCGGGCTTCACGTCCTACGCCGAGATCGCCGGCATGGTCGATACGGCAATCGCTGACCCTTCGGTCGAGGGCATCGTTCTCGACATCGATTCGCCCGGAGGCGAAGCCGGAGGCGTATTCGAACT